>NZ_FPBG01000007.1:0-453350 GCF_900116505.1 Pseudomonas sp. NFPP25
GACGTGGACGGGCTCGAACCCGAGCGCTTCCGCCAGGCCTGGCAGGCGGCCATCGACAGCCATGACATCCTGCGCAGCGGCTTCCTCTGGCAGGGCGAGCTGCCGGCGCCGATCCAGGTGGTGCACAAGCGTATCCGCCTGGACTTTGTCGAGCATGACTGGCGGGCGAACGAGGCCGTGCCGGCCGCCCTGGATGGCTTGGCCGAAGAAGAGCGCCTGCGTGGTTTCGACCTGCTGGCCGCGCCCCTGCTGCGCCTGACCCTGGTGCGCACTGGCGAGCAGCGTTACCACCTGATCTACACCAACCACCACATCCTGATGGACGGCTGGAGCAACTCACGGCTGCTCGGGGAAGTGCTGCAACGCTATGCGGGGCAGTTCGCGAGCCATGCGCCCGGGCGCTACCGCGACTACATCGCCTGGCTGCAACGCCAGGACGCCACCCTTAGTGAGCATTTCTGGAAACAGCAACTGCAGGGGCTGGATGAGCCGACCCGTCTGGCCCAGGCCATTGCTGCCGGTGCACGCGCGCCGCTGGAGGAGGGCCATGGCAGCCATGGCTGCACCCTCGACGAGGCCCAGACCCGCAGCCTGGGCGAGTTTGCCCGCCAGCAGAAAGTCACGGTCAACACCCTGGTGCAGGCCGCCTGGCTGTTGCTGCTGCAACGCTGCACCGGGCAGGACACTGTGGTGTTCGGCGCCACGGTGTCCGGCCGGCCGGCGGAACTCAAGGGGGTGGAGCAGCAGATCGGGCTGTTCATCAACACCTTGCCGGTGGTGGCCGCGCCACTTCCGCAGTTGTCGGTCAGCGACTGGTTGCAGGCCGTGCAGGAGCGCAACCTGGCCCTGCGCGATTTCGAACACACGCCGCTGTATGACGTGCAACGCTGGGCGGGCCTTGGGGGCGAGGCACTGTTCGACAACATCCTCGTGTTCGAGAACTACCCGGTGTCCGAAGCCCTGGAGAAAGGCTCGCCGGCACAGTTGCAATTTGGCGCGGTAGGCAATCATGAGCAGACCAACTATCCGCTGACGTTGTCGGTGTTTGTCGCTGAACGCTTGTCATTCGACTACAGCTATTCGTACCAGCACTTCAGTGGCGCGGTGATCCGGCAACTGGCCGAGGGCCTGCAGCACCTGCTGCTGGCCATGATCGGCAACCCCGGGCAGTGCCTGGGGGATCTTTCGCTGCTCAGCGACGGGCAACGGACGGTCGTTGAACAGGAGTCCCGCCGGGCGGCCGGGCAAGTGGGCCGGGGCCTGAATATCCACCAGTTGATCGAAGCCCAGGCCGCGCGCACTCCGGATGCCGTGGCGCTGCTGTGCGCCGGTGAGCAACTGAGCTATGGCCAGTTCAACCAGCGGGCCAACCAGTTGGCCCATAAGCTGATCGAGCAGGGTGTAGGCCCGGATGTGCGGGTGGGCATTGCCGTGGAGCGCGGGCTGGACATGATTGTCGGCCTGCTGGCGGTGCTCAAGGCCGGTGGCGCCTACGTGCCGCTGGACCCCGAGTACCCCCAGGAGCGCCTGCACTACATGATGCAGGACAGCGGCATCCAGTTGCTGCTGACCCAGTCGCCGCTGCTGGAGCGTTTGCAGGATGGCCTCGCGGTGCCGTACCTGTGCCTGGACCAGGCTCCCGTCTGGCTGGCCGGTATGGCGCAGGGCAACCCGCCTGAGCGCAGCAGCGCGGAAAACCTGGCCTATGTGATGTACACCTCCGGCTCCACCGGCCGGCCCAAGGGCGTAGGTATTACCCACAACGCCCTGAGCCAGCACGCACGGGCCACCGCCAGCCATTTCAACATGACGGCTGCGGACCGTGGCTTGCAGTTCTCCACCTTCAACTTCGATGCCTTTGTCGAACAGCTGTACCCGGCGCTGATCCGTGGTGCTTCGGTGGTGATCCGCGGCAAGGCGCTGTGGGACAGCGAAACCTTCTACCGCGAGCTGATCGAGCAAGGCATCAGTATCGTCGACTTGAGCACCGCCTACTGGTTCATGCTGGGCAAGGACTTCGCCGCCAAGGGGCCGCGGGACTTTGGCCGCCTGCGTCAGCTCAACCTGGGGGGCGAGGCCATGCCGGCGGAAGGCGTGGCCGCCTGGAAGCAGGCCGGCCTGAAACACGCCTGCCTGCTCAACACCTACGGGCCCACCGAGGCCACCGTGAGTGCCACGGCCCATGACTGCGGTGCCTACCTGAAGGGGACCGAGCCGCTGCCGGCGGTGATTCCACTGGGCAAGGCCCTGCCGGGCCGTTCCATCTACCTGCTGGACAGCAGCGGCAACCTGCCGCTCAAAGGTGTGATGGGCGAGCTGATGATCGGTGGCGACCTGCTGGCCCGGGGTTACCACGACCGCCCAGGCCTGACTGCCGAGCGTTTCATTCCCGATCCGTTCAGCAGCGATGGTGGGCGCCTGTATCGCTCCGGCGATCTGGCCCGCTATGACGCCGAAGGCGTGATCGAATACGCCGGGCGCATCGACCACCAGGTGAAGATCCGCGGTTTCCGTATCGAAATGGGCGAGATCGAAGCGCGGCTGCTGGAGCTGACGCCAGTACGCGAGGCGCTTGTACTGGCCCAGGACGGCGCGAGCGGGCCACAACTGGTGGCTTATGTAGTGCCAGCCGCGCAGGTGGCGGCCGATACGCCGCAGGCCCAGGCGCAACTGCGCGAGCAATTGAAAGCGGCCCTCAAGGAGGTGTTGCCGGACTACATGCTGCCGGCGCACCTGCTGTTCCTCGAAGCGCTGCCGTTGAGCCCCAACGGCAAGCTGGACCGCAAGGCCCTGCCCAAGGCCGACGCCAGCCTGTTGCAGCAGGCCTACATCGCCCCACAGAGCGAACTGGAACAGCAGGTCGCGGCGATCTGGGCCCAGGTGCTGGGCGTCGATCAGGTGGGCCTGGACGACAACTTCTTCGAGTTGGGTGGGCACTCCCTGGATGCCTTGCGCCTGATCGGCGCCATCAACCAGGCACTGGCTGTGCAACTGAGCATCAATGCGCTGTTCACGGCGCCGACCGTGGGGCAACTGGCTGGTGTGATCGCAGCCGGTCAGCCCGACAGTGCACAGAATGTCATCGCCCTGGGTGGCTCCGGCCAGCCGCTGTTCTGCTTCCACCCGGCGGGGGGCAGCGTGTATGGCTACCTGCCGTTGGCGGCGCAGTTGCGCGACCGTTGCGCGGTGTATGGCGTGCTGCACCAGGCCTACCTGCAAACCGACTGGAGCGAGGTTTCATGGCAGGCCATGATCGAGCGCTATGTCGCCAGCATCCGCCAGGTGCAGCCGAGCGGTCCCTACTATCTGGCGGGCTGGTCCCTGGGCGGGTCCATTGCCATGGACGTGGCCAGCGAACTGGAGGCGGCGGGAGAGACGGTGCGTTTCCTCGGCCTGCTCGACCCGACACCGCCTCAGGGCGCCGGGGACGATCAGATCCAGACGCAGGAGATGCCAGTCACTGTGACGGCCGAGTCCGAGTGGCAGGCGATCATCGACAAGCTCTGCCAGCAGTTCCCGGGCAGTGCAGAGATGATCGAGAGCCGCTTGAGGCGCGAAGCCGAGCTCGACTGGCAGAGCATCCATGGCTGGGTGGCTGGCAATATCCCCCTGGCTCCCGGCGAGCTGGATCGGGTGGTGGGGCTGTTCAAAGCCGAGTTCGACGCCTCGCTGGTCAGCGCGGTGTTCAATGACTTGAGCGCCTTGTCTGCGGCCTATGCCTATCGCCCCCTGCGGGTTGCGCCGCGGCTATGGTGGTCCAGCGATTATGCCCGGGAGCGGATCCAGATCATGGAGCAGGCCATGGGTCGTGAGGTGCAGGGTGGTGAGATAGCCGCTTCATATCATATCGAAGCCCGCCATGAAGCCATGGTGGACAGCCGAGCCTTGCTGGAGAGCTTCACAGAGCAGTTGCTGACCTGCTTGAACTGAGACACCGACAAAGGCCTGGACCGGCAACGGTCCAGGCCTTTGTCGTTTTCGTCATAAGCAAATCAACGGCTCGCCCTCGCTCTGTAGGAGCTGGCTTGCCAGCGTAGGCGTCACCCGGGGCGCTGCATGACTTGCGGGCCTCTTCGCCGGCAAGCCGGCTCCTACGGGGATCTGCACCGTGCATCTGACTGCTGTAGGAGCTGGCTTGCCAGCGAAGACGTCACCCGGGGCGCTGCATGACTTGCGGGCGCCTTCGTCGGCAAGCCGGCTCCTACGGAAGGGGATGTGGGAGGGGAGGGGAATTCATCGCGTTGCAGGATCTGGCTTGCCAGCGAATGCGCACGAGTCTCAAGGGCGCCTTCGCCGGCAAGCCGGCTCCTACAGGGGGAGGACGTGATTCACAGAGACCAGCTGACCGTGACCATGGCATTGCGCGGGTCGCCGTAGAGGCTGGTGCCGTAGTCGGTGTTGGTGCCGATGCTCTGGTAGTAGCGCTTGTCGAAGAGGTTGTTGACGTTGAGGCGAATGTTCACATTCTCCGAGGCCTTGTAGCTGGTCATCAGGTCCACCAGGGCGTAGGACTTCTGTTCGATGCGGTAGTCGAAGGTGCTCAGGTAGTCGTTGGTGCCCTTGTTGTAGATGGTGTTCTGGCCATAGATCCCGCCGCCGATGGTCCAGCGGTTAAGGTCGCCGGGCAGTTGGTAGGTGGTGAAGGCCTTGAACACGCTGCGCGGGATGTCGGTGTCGAACAGGCGGCCGACGTTGGCTTCATTGGAGTCCTTGGTGTACTTGACCGAGGCATAGGTGTAGCCCGCCCCCAGTTCCCAGCCCGGGGCCAGGGTGCCGTTGATTTCCAGCTCGATACCTTCGCTGCGCACCTGGCCCGCGGCTTCGTAGCAGGTGCTTCCCACCGGGTTGCACTGGTTGGGGTTGAGTACCTTGGCACGGTTTTCCTGGTCGATGCGGAAGATCGCCGCACTGGCATTGAGTTTGCCGTCGAAGTACTCGCCCTTGATGCCCAGTTCGTAGTTCTTGCCTTCGATGGGCTTGAGCGCGCCGTTGGAGGTGTCGAGTTCGGTCTGTGGCTTGAAGATATCGGTGTAGCTGACATAGACCGAGTGGTTCTGGTCCAGGTCATAGATGGCTCCGGCATAGCGGGTCAGGTGGCGTGTCACTTTGTTCGGCAGGCTGGAGGCGGAGGCCTTGCCGTTCCAGGTGGTGGTCACGTCATAGTCGTACCAGTCCAGGCGGCCGCCCAGGATCAGCTTCAGGTCATCGGTGATGCTCAGACGGGTGGTGACGTAGGTGCCTTCCAGCTGGCTGGTACGGCGTTGTGTCCAGGGGTTGGCACTCATGTCCGGCTTGGGAATGCCGCTGGGCTTGTAGATGTTGGTGTGGGTCTCGAGGTCGATGGGCAGGCCCTTGCCTTTGAACGTCAGGTCGCGCCGGCTGGCGCCCACCACCAGTTCATGGGTACGCCCGAACAGGGAGAAGGGACCGGTGACGTAGCCGTCGTAGCTGTTTTGCTGGTCTTCGTAGTCGTAGCGACCGATGTTCTGGCCGAACTCATCGTAGTTGGCGCCCATGCGTTCCGGAATGGAGCCGAGCATGTTCAGGTCCGACCAGCTCTTGCTGGCGGACAGGAGCATTTTCCAGCTGTCGGCGAAGCGATACTCCAGGCGGCTGAACGCCGTGGTGTTGTTCTGATCCCAGTACTCCCACTTGCTGCCCAGGTAGGTCGAGCGCTTGAGGTGCAGGTCGCTGCCGTCGGCTGCAACCGGCAGGCCACCCCAGGAAGTGTTGTTTCTGCCGCTCTGGTTGGAGACGCCAAAAGTGAAGGTGGTGTCTTCGTTCAGGTCGGCCTCGGTGATGCCGTAGAACACGTTGCGTTCACTGCTGACGAAGTCCTGGAAGCTGCCCTTGCTCTGATAGGCGGCGACCACCCGGCCGCGCAGGGTGCCGCTTTCGTTGAGGGCGTTGGAGGCGTCGATCTCGGTGCGGTAGTCGTCCCAGCTGCCGGCGCTGCCGGTGACGGTGACCCGCGGTGTGGCGGTGGGGCGCTTGCGCACCATGTTGATCGCTGCCGACGGGTTACCTGCGCCCTGCATCATCCCGGTGGCGCCACGCACCACTTCCACATGGTCGAAGATAGCCATGTCAGCCGAGGAGTTCATGTCCCGGCTCAGGTAGTGGGTCAAATCGTTGGGCAAGCCGTCGGTCATCAGGTTTTCGACGGCAAAACCACGGGAGTAGAAGGTCGGCCGCTGCGGACCGTCCTTGGTGATGGAAATGCCGGGGGTGGCCTTGAGCACATCCTCCAGGGACCTCATGTTCTGGTCATCCATGCGTTGGCGGGTGATGACCGTGACCGACTGCGGGGTTTCCCGGGCCGTCAGCGACAGCTTGCTGGCGGTCTGCATGGCCCCGGTGGTGTAGGAACCTGTGTCCTCGGTGGTGGTGCCCAGGCCCTGGCCGCTGACGGTGCTGGTCCCCAGTTCCAGCGAGCCGTTGCCACCATGGTTGCGGATAGTGACCGAGTTGTCCTTGAGGGTGTAGGCCACCCCCGTGCCATTGAGCATGGCCGCGATGGCCCGCTCCGGCGAATAGCTGCCGCTGAGGGCGTTGCTGCGCTTGCCTTGCACATCGTCAGGGTTGTAGAGCACCTGCATATTGGCCTGGCGCCCGAACTCCTGCAGGGCCGCAGACATGGACTGCGAGACGATGTTGAAATGGATTTCCTGGGCCTGGACCTGAGCCATCAGTGGCAGGGTCAGGGCCAGGCCCAGGGTGCGGGAAGCCAGTTTTGGCGAGAAGGCCTGGCGAAGCAGCGCTTTCGTCAAAGGGGTCAGTCGGTGTTGTGCGGGCATGCTCATATGCTCTTATAGATCCGGCAGATGTAGTGACTGTTAATGGTATTAATTCTCAGTTCTGTCTGTATGACGCATCAGCTGCCATAAACCGGAAACAATCACGCCGGTTGCAGTTCAGTCAGGACTCGTCCGGCCTTCATGCGCACCAACTGGTCGGCAATGTCGAAGTAGCGATCGTCGTGGCTGATCACGATGATGGTCTTGCCCAGGCGCTTGAGATCGGGCAGCAGCTCGGTGTAGAAAATCCGCCGGAAGGCCGGGTCCTGGTCGGCGGCCCATTCGTCGAACACCAGCACCGGGCGCTCTTCCAGCCAGGCATTGACCAGGGCCAGGCGCTTGCGTTGGCCGGTGGACAGGTCGGTGGTGGTGAAGGCGCCATCCTTGACGCTGACCTTGTGGGCGATTTCCAGGCGGTTCAGGTACTGGGTGGCGACGTCCAGCGACTTGCCGGCATTGCCCTGGACCAGGTCGTCGAACAGGTAGTAGTCGGCAAATACCGTGGTGAACAGCTGCCGGTAGTCATCCCGGGCCCGGTCGGTCACCGCTTCGCCATTGAGACGGATCTCCCCGGACTGGGGCTGGTACAGGCCCAGCAACAGCTTGATCAGGGTGGTCTTGCCGCAGCCGTTCTCGCCGACGATGAAGACGATGTCGCCCTGCTTGATGTTCAGGTTGATCGGGCCCAGGTGGAACGGTTCGCTGCCTTCCACCGGCGGCGGGCTGTAGCGCACCTCGCGCAGTTCCAGGCTGTGCACCACCGCTTGCGGCGCTTCGCTGTCGTCCATCAGCAGGTGCGGCTCGGGAGAGGAGAAGCGTTCGGATAGTTCGCTGATCCGGGCGAAGGCGATCTTGGCCTTGCCGACGATGGGCAGGTAGCCGACCACGTGTTCCAGCGGGCCCTTCATGTACAGCAGCACCAGCACGAAACCGGTGATCACCGCAGGATCCGGGTTCGGGTAGTAGGCCTGCATGGCCAGGGCCAGGCCGATGACCACGAAGAACAGCATCGAGCCGAAGCTCTTGGCCAGGATGTAGATGTTTACCGAGCGCACCTGGATATCGCTGATGCGATCCGCGGTTTTCTGGATGCGCTGGGTATTCATGCGAAAGCGCCGGGGCCGGTGAATGCGCAGCTCCTTGGCGCCGGAGGCAATCGCGTTGTAGTAGCGCTGCAGCTCGTCCTCATGGTCGCGAGCCTCATCGAAGCCCTTGATGCCCTTGCCGCCGGCCACCAGCTGCACACTGGTGCCGATGATAATGGCCACCACCATCATCAGGAACATCGGCACCGAGAGGTACGCCAGGTAGCCCAGGCAGCCCAGGGTGACGGTGGTGGCGATGGCCAGGGGAGTGAAGGCGAAAGAGAAGTCGCTGATGGTGTCGACGTCGTGGGTCAGTACCGGGATCAGGCGGTGGGAGCGATAGCGCTCGATCTGGGTGATGGGCGCCGAGAGTACTTTTTCACCCAGGTCCTTGCGCAGGGCGGCAATGATCCGTTGTCCCACATAGTTGGTGCCGATGTCCGAGACGATGGAGCTGATCAGGGCCAGCACGCACAGGGCGGCGAAGGTCAGGACCACGCCTTGGGTCATGCCGGTCGCCGAGTGCAGGGCGTTGTTGATGGTGGCCAGCAACAGGGTGATGGCCAGGCCGCCGGCCATGCCCAGGGCAACGGAGATCACCACGATGGTGCGAAAGGGCCTGAGCAATGCGAGCAGACCGTTGAAGGCGCCGCGCTTGGGGTCGGTCATAAGTACTTCCCAGAGAGTGGATAGAGGGTCGTAGCACGCAGACCCTTACCCCTGACAAACGAAGCGCCGACGCCAGTATTTAGCTCGGCATGCCAGCCCGGCGGGCACTGCGGATAAATTGCCCTGCCTGTGGTTCGTTCTTGTTCTGTGGGCGCACGTGTATCGACGCAGTGCCTGAACCATTGAGCGAGAGCGAGCAAATGACAAAGAAGAATCTGGTGTATGTCTGGTCCCTGCGAAATGCCGCCGCCGACAAGGCCGGGCAGGCGGTGGCTTACAAGGACCACGAGCGCTACATGAAATCGGTGCTGGAATTTCTGGTCCAGACGCTGAACCAGACCCCCCTGGGCGAGGCCTACGAACTGGTGGGCGTGGTCTACGACGATGACGAGCAGTCGCCACGGGACCAGCAGTTGGTCAGCGACTACGGCTTTGCCTACCAGCCGGGCCGCCAGTGGTTGTACCCGGCGGACCTGGAAGTGCAGGGCAAGCGGGTCAACGACTTGCTGCTGAGTGTGCCGTCCACCTATCGTCGCCATCCCCGCGGCAGTGCCGAACACATCGCCGGCAAGCAGGATTTCGAACGCCGCCTGCACGACACCCTGGTGGAGCTCAAAGCCGATATCGTGGTGCTCGACGGCCTGCTGGTGATCCTCGATGAACTGGTGCGCCCGGGAGCGCCTTTCGCCCGGCGGATCATGAACATCCACCCGGGCATCACCCGCATCGAATCGCCCTATGAGCGTCGCGGGGCCTATGCCACCTGGAATGCCCTGTACGGCGCCCGTGGGCAGAAAGTAGTGGATTGGGCGACGAAGGAAACCGAGCCGACCGCGCCGCTATACCTGACCGGGGCGTCGTTCCACTACGTGGACAACGGTATCGACTCCGGCGAGGTGCTGCATGACGTGCTCAACACCGAAATCGGCCCCGAGGACACCATCCTCGAACTGCGCTGGAACAACTTCAACAACAGCCTGTTCCCGGCCTTGCGCCAGGGCCTGTGGCTGATGCTGGAGAACCTTCGCCAGGCTCAGGCCGGCAAGTCCCGGGACGTCGCCTGATACTGCCAGTGGCCCGGTGCGGTTGTTGCCCCGGGCCGCTGTTCATCGGGGTGTCTACTTGTGGCTGGCGCCGGGCTGTTCCAGCTCACGCACAACTCGGAAGCTCAGCCAGTCCCCGCGCACTTCGCGCTTGCGGCTGTTGCGGTTGCCCGAACGCGAGAATACCGGTGCCTCGCCCCAGTCGTTGCCGCGAATCTGGGCATCCAGGCACACCCCTTCCGACTCTTCCATCCAGGCCCGGCCATCGGCAGGTGCGCCCACGTAGTCGGGGTGCCAGCAGTCGGCGACCCATTCATAGACGTTGCCGTGCATGTCATACATGCCGAAGGCATTGGGCGGATAGCTGCCCACCGGGGCGGTGAAACTGAAGCCGTCCTTGGGGCCGTAGGTGTTGGCGTGCTTGGTGATCTGGTACTGGCCTTCCTCGTCGAAAGGGAAGGGGAAGGAACCGGTGCTGCCGGCGCGTGCGGCGTATTCGCGTTCCGCCTCGCTGACCATGCGGTAGTGCTTGCCGGTTTTCTTCGACAGCCACTGGGTATAGGCCTGCACGTCGGCGTAGTCGACGCAGACCGCCGGCTGGCGCGGCCCCTGTTCATAGCGTGGCTTGCTGGCCTGGCACAGGCGGCCGGGGCGGTCGTCGCCGTCCTTGATCACGGTACCGGTTTCGCGGATGTAGGCATCAAGCTCGGCGGCAGTGACATGGAAGCGGCTCATGGCGAAGGCGTTCTTGAAGGTCACGGTGTGCTGCGGGCCTTCATCGGGCTCGCGGCCCACTTCGTCTTCCGGGGTGCCCATGACAAAGCTGCCGGCCGGCAGGACCACCATTTCCGGGCAGTTCTTGCAGTCCTTGAACACGCTGCCGGGCTTGGGCGGTTCTACCGCGTGTGCGTTGAGGCTGATCAGGCAACCGGCCAGGGCGGCCAGGGAGGAACAGGCGATGGGTTTCATCAGTCAATAGCCTTGTGCAATGTGAGTTCAGGGGGCGTGGCAACGGCTCAGGCGGTCTTGCTGCTGCGCAGGCGCTTGCCCAGCAGGTCCATCGTCCGGTCGATATCCGCCTCGCTGTTGAGCAGGCCGGGGGCCATGCGCACCACCGGCCCGGCATCGCGGTCCACCGCGTCCACCAGGATGCGGTTCTCGATCAACCAGGCGGCGGTGGCGTCGGTGTCCAGGTTCTGGCCGCGGAAGAAGGTGAAGCCGGCGGAGTGCTCCGGGCTCAGGGGTGTTACCAGCTCGATGCCCGGGTGCTCCTGCAGGCGCTGCTTGAGGTAGCTGTTGAGTTCATGGATGCGCGACTGGATGTTGGCCTTGCCCAGCTGCATGTGCAGGTCGAAAGCCTGGTCCACAGCCCAGCGGTGCTCGAAGCTGTGGTAGCCACCGGGGGTCATGGTGGTGGCGAAGTTCTGGTTTTCGGAGAAGGTCGCCACCATCGGCGTCAGGTGTTCGAGTTGTTCCGAACGTGAGCAGAAGATCCCGGTGCCGCGCGGGCCGAACATCCATTTGTGGGTGCCGGCGACGAAGAAGTCGCAGTTCAGGTCGGCAAAGGTGATGTCCTCCACCCCCAGCCCGTGCACACCATCGACGCAGTAGAGAATCCGCTCGTGCTCATCGCGATTGCGGTTGTGCTGGTCCACCAGCTTGCCGATCTCGCCGATCGGCAGTTTCACGCCGCTGCCCGACTGCACCCAGGTCATGCCCAGTACGCGGGTGTTGGCGCGGATGTTGCGGTCGATGTTGCCCAGCACTTCGTCGGTGGACATCCGGTGGGGCGACTTGAACAGTTCGATGGTGCGCACCTGGGTGCCGTCGCGCTGGGTGCGGTACTTCAGCGCGTTGCGGGTCGAGTAGTGCTCGTGAACCGTGGTCAGGATCTCCTGTCCGGGGCGCACGTGGATGCCGCCATACATCAGGGCCAGGCCTTCGGTGGTGCTGCCGGTCAGGGCCACCTGGCCGGGCTTGATCTGCAGGTAGCGGCCGACACTTTCGCGCACCTGGGCCTCGCGCTTCCAGGTGTACTGGGTGTCGTAGTCCATGGCCATGGCCGGGTTGCGGTCGAGCACTGCGCGGTATTTTTCGATGGCCTCGCGCACCGGCCTCGGGTGCGAGGTGATGAGGAAATTGGCCAGGTGCACGTAGTCCGGGTCGAGGTCGAACAACTGGCGCAATTGGGTCCACTGCGAAGCACTGGCGGTGGCACTGTCGGCCCGGGCCTGGCTGATGGCGAGGTTGCCCAGGGGCAGGGCGGCGGCCAACAGGCCTGCTTGTTTGAGGAATGTCCGACGGTTGGTCACAGGAAGGCTCGTGGTCATGGGTTAGCCGGCGATGGCGGGTTGAGGGGCGGGTTTTGCAGGCTTGGCCAGTTTCTGCACCTGTTCCCAGACGCGCAGATAGTTCTCGCCCCAGAGCTTGGCGATCTCGATATCGCTGTAGCCACGCTGGATCAGCTCGGCGGTGACGTTGCGGTTGTCCGCCACGCTCATCCAGCCATTGACGCCACCGCCCTCGTTGAAGTCCGAGCTGATGCCGACGTGGTCGATGCCGACTTTCTTCACCGTGTAATCGATGGCGTCGACATAGTCCTTGAGGCTGGCCTTGGGTTCCTCATCGAGGATGCCGTACAGGGAGCTGGCGTATTCGCCAAAGCGCTGTTCCGGCCAGATGGTGATCACGGCGTCGCCGGGCATCAGTGCGTTCTCCAGGCCTTGCAGTGGCCCGAGGTCGAAGCGCTTGCGCAAGGCATTGAGCTTGTCCAGGGTCGGCTGGCTGAGGGGGCGCAGGTAGGTGGAGAAGCCCACGACCTGGATCACCCCGCCGGTGGCCTTGATCTGTTGCATTTCCTGGTCGCTGAGGTTGCGCGGGATATCCACCAGCGCCCTGGGGGCGGAGTGGGAAGCCACCACCGGTGCCCGGGTCAGGCTCGCAACGTCGTCCAGGGCCTTGCTCGACATCTGCGAGACGTCGATCACCACCCCCAGGTCATTGAGCCGCTGCACCGCCTGCTTGCCGATGGGCGAGAGGCCGCCGAGGGCGTCCCGGGTGTCATTGAAGAAGGGCAGCGGGCGCGACGAGTCGGCCCAGTCGTTGTTGCCCACATAGCTGAAGCCGAACAGGCGCATGCCCCGTGCGGCCCACTGGTCCAGCTGGTCCAGGTCGTCGCCCATGGCGTAGGCGTTGAGCAGGCTGATCACCACCGCCACCTTGCCTTCCGAGGCAATGCGGCGCAGGTCGGCGGGGGTGTAGGCGATGGCGGCCTGGTTGGGGAAGTCACGCACCATGCCCTGGATGATCCGGTAGCGGGTCTCGCGCTGGTGGCGGGCTTCCTCGACGAAGCCGGCGGTGGGGCGGTGCGGCGCGTTGGCGCCGTTCCACATCTCCGGCCAGGCCAGGATGCTCAGGGCGGCGCCGGACATGCGGCCGCGACCGGCCTTGACCAGGTCGAACTGGCGAGAGGTGTCCTTGTCCGCTTCGCTGCCTTCGGTGCCGAAATCCAGGGGCACGGTGATGTGGCTGTCGAAGGAGATGATGCGTTCTTGCAGGTCGTTGGCGTGCTTGACGATCTCGCTGGGGTAGGACACCCGATCCTTCCAGTAGTAGTGCCAGGCCGCGCCGGCACCGACGCCGAGGGCGGCGATGATAAGTATCAGCAGGCTCAGATAGAGGGTTTTCTTACCAGATATTTTGATCATTGCTATCCCAGTCGCAGGCGGGCTGATGACGGGGTCGGGCCCTGGGGTTCAGTGCTGCCGGGTCCGACCTTTTGTGCACATCTATCCGCGATAAACGAGCTGGCCGAGAGCAAATTTAGCGTCGCGGCAATCGCTGGCCGGTAAATTTCCCTGCAAATCCAACGTTCTAGCTAGATGCGTGACGCGCCACTGGATAAAGGTAGAGCGATGAGGTTTTCGAGAAGAGGATTTTTGACCGGTCTGGCGGTGACGGGAGCGGCTATCCCTGTGGCGTACTACACCCAGAAGGAGTTGCTGCGTCAGGATGTTCGCCGCAAGGAAGAGCAGGAGATCACCCCCGGGGAAGCCAAGCTGGAGGTGGCCCTGGACCCTGGCGTGCGCCTTGCCGATCACCTGCGGGGCATCTGGGATATCGAGTTTCTCGACGCCAACGGACCGCAATCCCTGCCTCGTAAAGGTTGTGAGTTGTTACTGGATGCCGGCCCCACCGGGCGCGGCTTGCGTGGCCTCCTGGGGCGTGCGCAGAGCCTGCGAGGCGACGGCCCGGTGGAGTTCATGGTGCAGGGCGACCTGGCGTCGGTGGACGCCGCCAGGTTGCGCTGGCGCTTGTTTGCCGGTGGCCGCATCGCCGGTGCCCCCAGCCATGAATGCCAGGTGGTGCTCGATGAGGTCTGGGCCAGTTGGGGCAATGCCGGCAGCGGCACCCTCAGTGGCAGCCTGCAGTCGCTGCAGGCGTCACCACTGGCGCCGGTATCCGCGGCGCGTTTTGTGGCGCGCAAGCGAGTCTTTCCTGCCGCCCGGGACCAGAGCGGGCTGAGCCCCGCCTTGCTGGCGTGGCTGGTATCGCCGCAGCACCGCCTGTTCCATCAGCTCTGGCACGCTTCGCGGGACCGTTGGCACACCCTGCCCAAGGACAAGCGCAACAGCCTGCGGGGGCTCGGCTGGCAGCCGGGCCCGGTCAAGCATGAACGTGACGCCCGTGGGCGGCGCAAGCACCGCAATGCCTCGGGCATCGATTTTCTGTTCATGCACCGGCACATGCTCCTGCACGCCCGCTCGTTGCAGCCGGACCTGGTGTCCTGGCAGCAGTTGCCGCAGCCCTGTGCCCGCCTTGAGCAGGACCGGCAGGCCTTTATCCGCTATTACGAAAACCACGACGGCTGTTCGGTGCCGCCGGCCTGGGTGGCCGACGACGATGAAGAGTTCACCCAATGGCTGCACGGGCTGAAAAGCGATGCGGCGTTCTATGGCAACTTCCAGGTCTGGGAGTCGCAGTACCAGGACCCCGAGTACCTCAGCCGCCTGACCCTGGGCCAGTTCGGGTCCGAGGTCGAGCTGGGCCTGCACGACTGGCTGCACATGCGCTGGGCGGATGTCGCCCGCGATCCTTCCAACGGCATGCCGGTGATGGAAGCGCGCCTGTCCTCGGACTTCGCCGGGCGCTGGTACCAGCCGCAGAATGACTTTCTCGGCGATCCCTTCTCGTCCCACGTGCACCCCATGTTCTGGAAATTCCATGGCTGGATCGATGACCGGATCGACGACTGGTTCCGGGCCCACGAGCGCTACCACCCCGGCGAAGTGTTGCGCCGTGAGGTCAATGGCGTGCCCTGGTTCGCCCCCGGGCGTTGGGTCGAGATCGACGACCCGTGGCTGGGGGCCTCGACCCATGGCTGCGGCCCCCTGGGCAATGCCCCGGGAGAAATGTCCCTGGAGATGGATCAGGAGGTCATGAAGCTGGCCTTGCGCATCGCCCTGAGCCGCGACGAAGAGGTGCCGGACCTGCTCAAACGGGCACCGCGCCGGCCCTGGTATGCCCAGCACTTGAAGCTCTGAGGCGGGGGATTCAGTTGCTCAGGGCCACTTCGGCGAGGAAGCTCAAGAGCCCGTTGTATCGGCTGGTTTGCCATTGCCCGCAGCTGTGGTCGAAAAACTCGACCGGTGCCAGGCAGTGCCGGTTCTCGATCCTGAACCCGTAGAAGTCACCACAACCGTTCTCTGAAAACAGCAGGTGACGGCCGGTGATGGCCGGGTGCGCCCGGTTGATCTGCACCAGGTGGAAATCACTGCTGCTGTCCAGTGAGTAGAGCGTGCCCAGGGCAAAGTAGCCGCCGCCGCACTCCTTTAGGAACCAGGCGTATTCGGCTGGCAGTTGCAGCCCCAAGGCCTGCTGTGCCTCCAGGATCTGGGTTTGGCTGGCAAGGCGGTCCGACGGCAGTTCGAACCAGATCGGATGGCTGCGCTTGCGCTCGTCCAGCAGTTGCTTGAAGTCCTCGACGTTCATTGTTTGCTCCTTGCGCAGTCAGTCGTCCGTCAGGATGGCCCGGGCGCCGTGCCGCTCCAGTAGCGCCTGCAACGCTTCCAGCTCTGCGGCGGGCGGCGGCTGGCCGGTCACGGCGGCGTAGAGGTCGTTGAGAATGAGGTCCGCGTCCCTGTGGGTGAGCTGCGCCATCAACTGCGCCAGATTGCGGTCGCACAAGTGCGGGTACAGCAGCACCAGAAGGCGCTTGTAGTCGCGGTTGTCGAGCCCGTTGGGGTAGACCTTGCGCAGCAGGGCCAGCAGGTCTGCCAGTGGGTCGTGCGGCGCATTTTCGAGGGACATGGGGTTCTGTTGGCGGTGGGGCGGGAGGGGATTCTAAGCGATTTCACGCTCGACCGCTGCGCCGGGCGCGGGAGTGACCGGGCCGGGCACTCCCGCCGTGTCAGTGGCTCCAGCCGCCCCCCAGGGCCTTGTACAGGGCAATGCTCGACTGCAGGCGCGACAGCCGCAGTTGCACGTTCTGGTCCTGGGCGGTGTACAGGGTGCGCTGGGTTTCCAGGACGGTCAGCAGGTCTTCGGCGCCGGCCTGATAGCGGCTCTGGGCGATCTCGAAGGCGCGCTGCGCCTGGTTCAGTTCTTCGCTCTGCCACTGGCGTTGCTGGTCCAGGCCGCGAATGCTGTTGAGGGCTTTCTCCACATCGGCAAAACCATTGATGATCGCCCCGCGATAAGTCTCCAGCAGCTCTTGCTGGCGCGCTGTGGTCCTGTCCCGTTCGGCGCTCAGGCGCCCGTTGTTGAAGATCGGGGCCACTAGCCCGGAGGTGAGGTTGTAGAAGGGATTGCGCAAGACATTGCCCAGCTTGTCGGCGTTCGAACCCAGGTTGGCGGTCAGGGTCAGGGTCGGCAGCATTGCCGCCCGCGCCACTATGACATCGGCCTGGGCCGCCGCCAGCCGGGCCTCGGCACTGGCGATATCGGGACGGCGGGTCAGCAGTTCGCTGGGCACCCCGGCATCGATGGTCGGCCAGTTCAATTGGGCAAAGGGCTGGTCGTTCAGTTTCAGGCTCTGTACCGGCCGGCCCAGCAGGGTGGCGAGGGTGATCTGCGCCTCTTCGGCCTGCTGTTGTACCAGGGGCACCTGGCGTTGCTGGGCGGCCACCAGGCTTTTCTGCTGGGCCAGTTCCAGGGCGGTGGCCGAGCCGGAGTCATAGCGGGTCTGCACCAGTTGCAACACGTTCTGCGCATTGGCCAGGTTGAGTTCGGCGATACGGCTCTGTTCCCGCAACGACAGGACCTGGGCATAGCTGTTGGCCACGCCGCTGAGCAGGGTCAGCTCAACGGTGGCCTGGTCGAACTCGCTGGCCTGGACCCCGAGCAGGGCGCTGTCGTAGGCGGCGCGGCGACCGCCCCAGAAGTCGACTTCATAGGTGGCGCTCAGGCCCGCGTCGAACGAGTTCGTGACCGTGCTGTTGCTGCTGGAATCGAGCTGGCTGGAGTTGTTGCCGCGCAACTGTTTTCTGCGGCTGGCGTTGAAGGTGCCATTGACGCTGGGCAGCAGCGGTGCCCCGGCGACGATGGCACTGGCCTGGGCCTGGCGGACCCGGGCCATGGCGGCGGCCAGGTCGTGGCTGCCGGCCCGGGCTTCGGCGATCAGTTGGTCCAGCTCCGGGCTGCCGAAACGAGTCCACCAGCGCAGGTCTTGCTGCCGGTCGCCCTGGCTGGCGGGAGAGTGCCAGGACGCCGGTGCTTGCAGGCCGCTTTCCGGGCGCGGCGCCGGGCTGCTGCAGGCCGCCAGCAAGACGCTGGCGGCCAGGAGGGTCAGGTGCACTTTCATAGATCGATCATTCACTGGTAAGGGCCGTGACCGGGTCGAGCCGGGCAGCTTTGCGGGCCGGCATGAAGCCGAAGATGACGCCGGTGACCAGGGCGCAGGCGAAGGCACCGAGCACTGCGGCCAGGGAGAAGGCCACCGCCACTTCGCTGAGAATCAGGATGCCGCCGATAATCAGGGCCACGCCGATGCCGGCCAGGCCGCCGACCACTGAAAGCATCACTGCTTCAGTGAGGAACTGGCGCAGGATGTCGCGCTGGCGGGCACCGGTGGCCATGCGGATACCGATTTCCCGGGTGCGTTCGCGCACGGTCATGAGCATGATGTTCATCACCCCGATGCCGCCCACCAGCAGCGAGATCGCGGCGATGGCGCCGAGCATCAGCGACAGGGTGTTCTGGGTCCGGGCCTCGGCCTGGATCATCGCGGCGTTGTTGGTCAGTTCGAAATCGCGCTTGCCGCCGTGCATGCGTAGCATCAGTTCATCGATCTCCTGTTCGGTCTGCTTGACCCGGCTGGCATCGGCGGCGGCGATCGCCACGTACTGCGGGTTGTGGTCGCCGAACAGGCGGATGCTGGCGGCGGAGTAGGGCACGGCGATGCGGTCGTCACTGTCGCTGTCGCCGGAGCTGGCGCCTTTTTCCGAGAGTACGCCGACCACCTGGAACGGCACGTTTTCGATGAGGATGTACTGGCCGATGGGGTTGGCCACGTCCTTGAGGAGCTTTTCCCGGACCTTGTGGCCAATCACCGCCACTGCCGCCGCCGAGCGTTCGTCGGCCTCGCTGAAGTAGCTGCCCTGGGCCACGGGCCAGTTGAAGATTTCCGGGAAGTTGGTGTCGTTGCCGCCCACGTAGCTCATGTAGTCGGCGTTGCCGAAACGCACCCCGGCCTTGGCGCCGTTGACCGCCATGATCCGTTTCACCTGGGGTAGGTTGGCCAGGGCGGCGACGTCATCCAGGGTGACGATGCCTTCCGGGGTGCGCGGGTTGGGCGAGTAGCCGCTCAGGTAAATGATGTTCGAGCCAAACGCCCCCATCTGCGCCATCACCTGGCGCTTGCTGCCTTCGCCCACCGCCAGCATCACCACCACCGAGGCCACGCCGATGATGATCCCCAGCAGGGTCAGGGCGGTGCGGAAGCGGTTGATCCACATCACCCGCCAGGCGGCCTGTATGGCTTCCAGCAGTTCGCCTTTCCAGGCACCGGTGGGCTCGCTGCCGTCGGCCAGGCGCTGGCGCAGGTCCACGGCTTGCAAGGCGCCGGCGTTGGCGCTCAGTTGTACCGAGGGATCGCTGGTGGCGGTGTCGCTGATGATCTCGCCGTCGCGGATCTCGATGATGCGCTTGGCCCGGGCCGCCACTTCGCGGTCGTGGGTGATGAGGATCACCACGTGGCCCTGGCTGGCCAGTTCGTCCAGCAGGGCCATGACTTCGGCGCCGCTGTGGCTGTCCAGGGCGCCGGTAGGTTCGTCGGCGAGGATGATGTGGCCGCCGTTCATCAGGGCGCGGGCGATGGACACTCGCTGCTGCTGGCCACCGGACAATTGATGCGGGCGGTTGCCGCTGCGGCTGGCCAGGCCCAGGCGCTCCAGCAGGGCGGCGGCGCGGGTGTGACGTTCGGCGGTCGGGGTGCCGGCGTAGATGGCCGGCATCTCGACGTTTTCCTGGGCCGAAGCCGAGGGGATCAGGTGGTAGCCCTGGAACACGAAGCCGAAGGCTTCGCGGCGTAGCCAGGCCAGTTCGTCGCTGTCCAGGTGAGCCACGTTCTCCCCGGCGAACAGGTACTCGCCCGAGGTTGGGCGATCCAGGCAGCCGAGGATGTTCATCAGCGTCGACTTGCCGGAGCCCGAGGCGCCGACGATGGCGACGAACTCGCCGGCGTGGATCGACAGGTCGATGCCCCGCAGGACATCGACCTGCGGGCTGTCGCCGCCGCCGTAGGATTTGCGGATGTTCCTGAGGTCGATCAGAGGCGTCTGCATTCAACCCCCGCTGCTGTTGGCCGGGCCGATCAGCAGATGATCACCTTCGTTCAAGCCGTCGAGGATCTGGATGCGCAGGCGGTCGCTGATGCCGACCCGGACCTTGCGTTCGTCGATCGAGCCGTTCTTGGCCACTACCCGAGCCATCTGCAGGTCCGGCTCGGTACTGCCGTGCAGGGCGGCGATGGGGGCGGTGAGCACATTTTTTGCCTGATTGGCGACGAAGAACACCTGGGTGGTCATTTCCGCCATCAGGGCGTTGTCGGCGTTGTCCACGTCCAGCAGCACGGTGTAGAGCACCACCCGGCCGCTGCCGCTCTTGCTGGTGCTGTTGGGGCTGCCGCTGCCCTGGCTGGATTCGTTGAGGGGCTTGGGCGGGATCGGCAGGATCTGCCGCACAGTGCTGGTCCAGCGTCGGTTGCCGCCGCTCAGGGTGGTGAAGTAGGCGTGCATGCCGGGTTTGACGTGGCCGATATCGGCTTCCGAGACTTCGGCCCAGACGGTCATGGGCGAGAGCTTGGCGATGCGCAGGATCAACGGGGTCTGCTGTTGGGCGTTGAGGGTCTGGCCTTCGCGGGCGTCCACCGCGACCACGGTGCCGGACATGGGCGCATAGATGCGCGTGTAGCCCAGTTCGGCCTGGTCGCTGCGCAGGCTGGCCTGGGCCTGGCGGATCTGCGCCTTGTACATGTCGATCCGCGCCTGGGTGGCCTTGAGTTCGGCCTGGGCGGTCTGTACGTCTTCCTCGCGGGTGGCGCCGCCGGCCGCCAGGTTCTGCTGGCGCTGGTACTTCTGCCGGGCCAGCTGGTTCTGGGCGTACTGCTCCTGCAACTGGGCCTGCAGGTTCTCGATGGAGAAACGGCTGGCGTCGAGTTTTGCCTGTTGGGTGGAGGGGTCGATCTCCACCAGCAACTGGCCTTCCTTGACCTGATCACCGGATTCGACGTGGATCTTGCGGATCTGCCCGGACGCCTGGGCGCCCACATCCACGTAGCGGCGTGGCTGCAAGGTGCCCAGGGCGGTGACGCTGCTTTCTATATCGCCGCGGCTCACTTGCACGGTGGTGAACTGGTCACGGCCCGCCGGGATGAACTTCCAGGCAGCGATGGCAACAACGGGGATCACACACAGTGCGGCAAGCAGGGCGCGTCGGGTAGGGCGAGGACGTTTCATGCAGGGTTCCGGCCAGGGGATATCGGCCCGTCACAACGGCCAGCTGCACAAGGGGCAGCCAGGCTTGCGGCTGCCGCAGGAACGGCAGAGACGGGGAGCTGTCAGGTAAACGAGATGCCGGGGGGGGAATTTAACTGCCGACACATGGCGTTACAGCTGTCGGAACACTGAAAATAAACCCACCGCGGTGCTGCGCTACTTTAAATCTATATGAGAATTACTATAAATTACGCCGCTACTAAACAGCCATCACGAATTACCGGGTGCAATCGGCCATGGCCGGACTTGCTCAAGGACAGAACCGCCCCAGTGGGCGCTCGGGAGCCCTGTTGGAAAACTACTATCGCGAGCTGATGTGCTTCCTCAACGCCAAGCTGGGCAATCGCCAGGTGGCCGAGGATGTGGTGCATGACGCTTATGTGCGGGTCCTGGAGCGCTCCAGCGATACCCCCATCGAGCAGCCGCGGGCGTTTCTCTATCGCACGGCCCTGAACCTGGTGATCGACGGCCATCGGCGCAATGCCTTGCGCCAGTCCGAGCCCCTGGAGGTGCTGGACAACGAAGAGCGTTACTTCAACCCTTCGCCGCAGACCAGCCTGGATCACGGCCAGCGCCTGGAAATGCTGCAACGGGCCCTGGCCGAGCTGCCCCGGCTGTGTCGCGAGAGCTTCCTGCTGCGCAAGCTCGAAGGCCTGTCCCACCCGCAGATCGCCGAACAGCTGGGGATTTCCCGCAGCCTGGTGGAGAAACACATCGTCAATGCCATGAAGCATTGCCGGTCGCGCCTGCGCCAGTGGGATGCTCAATAACGCGTTGCCGTTGAGACGTATTTAGTTAAATTTTTTTTCATTGTCCTCGTCCCTACTCAACAGACGATCTGCTGTCCTGCATGGGCCAGTCGGGTCACCGTGACACTTTATCCCCCGCGTTGAGGCGGTTTATCCAGAGGACACTGGAAATGACACAGGCAATTGCATCGGCCCACGTTCACGATTTGATCGGTATCGGTTTCGGCCCCTCGAACCTGGCGCTGGCCATTGCGCTGGAGGAGCGCGGGCAGGAGCACGGTCCGCTGGACGCGTTGTTCCTCGACAAGCAGGCTGACTATCGCTGGCACGGCAACACCCTGGTAACCCAGAGCGAACTGCAGATTTCCTTCCTCAAGGACCTGGTGACCCTGCGCAACCCCACCAGCCCCTATTCCTTCGTCAACTACCTCAAGCACCACGGGCGCCTGGTGGACTTCATCAACCTGGGCACCTTCTATCCATGCCGCATGGAGTTCAACGACTACCTGCGCTGGGTGGCCGGGCATTTCCAGGAACACAGCCGCTACGGCGAAGAAGTGCTGGCCATCGAGCCAGTGCTGCACAACCAGCAGGTCGAGGCGTTGCGGGTGATTTCCCGGGATGCCCAGGGCAGCGAACTGGTGCGCACCACCCGTTCGGTGGTGGTCAGTGCCGGCGGCACGGCGCGGGTTCCGGAAACCTTCAAGGGGCTCAAGGGCGATGCGCGGGTGTTCCACCATTCCCAGTACCTGGAACGCATGGCCAGCCAGCCCTGTGTCAGTGGCAAACCGATGAACATCGCCATCATCGGCGGCGGGCAGAGCGCGGCAGAAGCCTTCATCGACCTCAACGACAGTTTCCCTTCGGTGCAGGCCGACATCATCATGCGCGGTTCGGCGCTCAAGCCGGCGGATGACAGCCCGTTCGTCAACGAAGTGTTCTCCCCGGCCTTCACCGACCTGGTGTTCCAGCAGACCGGCAGTGAGCGCGAGCGCCTGGTCAGCGAATACCAGAACACCAACTATTCGGTGGTGGACATCGACCTGATCGAGCGCATCTACGGGATTTTCTACCGGCAGAAGGTTTCCGGCATCGCGCGCCATACCTTCCGCACCATGACCACGGTGGAGAAGGCCACCGCTACCGACCTGGGCATCGAGCTGATCCTGCGCAACAGTGCCAGCGGCGAGCGCGAAGTACGTCACTACGATGCGGTGGTGCTGGCCACCGGCTACGAGCGGCAGATGCATCGTCAACTGCTGGCGCCGCTGCAGGCCTACCTGGGCGACTTCGAGGTGGACCGCAATTACCGCCTGGTGACCGACGAGCGCTGCAAGGCCGGCGTCTACATGCAGGGCTTCAGCCAGGCGAGCCATGGCCTGAGCGACACCTTGCTGTCGGTGCTGCCGATCCGTGCCCAGGAGATTGCCGATTCGCTCTACGAACACGGCAAGAGCCGCGGTCACAGCCGTTCGGTGCGTGACATGCTGCTGGCCACCGCCAGCTGATCGGCGCTACCTCCGTTCTTGCGGACCTCTTCGCCGGCAAGCCGGCTCCTGCCATTCGGGGCTATCCCGGGTGTTTTTTGTAGGAGCCGGCTTGCCGGCGAAGGCGATCTATCGGGCCCTTTCGCTGGCAAGCCAGCTCCTACGGTTGTCAGTGACAGTGTGGGGAGCCGTAGAAGCCGGCTCGCTGGCGAAGGCATTCCTGAACCTTGGCTGAAGAACTTTTCGATTCCCTCTGCCAGGGTTTACCTCCGGTTTACTCTGCAAATAGTGCGGCGTAAGCTGCGCGCGTTTTCAATCAGTGGAGGCCCAGTGTGGGTACTTGTTCGAGTGACAGGAGTCGGCCGGTTTCAGTAACCGGCGCAGTCCCGGCAAGATAGCGCGCAGCCTTTTTCCTGCCGCTGTCTCGCCGTCCAGCGAGATGCGGCATCCCGATCGCGAACTTCTGTGGTTCGCTTCCCGACGCCACTTCCTGGCGACTTCTATTTCCCCTTCGACCCGGCCGGCTGCCGTGTCGTGGTGGCATCGACGCGCAGGTCCAGGACCTGCGGATCAGGCATGCATGGAGGATTACCCTCCGGCAACGCCCGATCGTACCTGCCTGCGGTTTTCCCTACGCCGTTGCTGCAGGAGTCATCACCATGAAGCTCACCCTGTTGAAAGAGTTCTTTGCCGGCTTCTTGCGGACCCGGCATTTCGCCCGGCACTTCCGCCGCCTGGCACTGCTGGAAAGTTTCAGCGATGCCAGCGTCAGCCGCGACGTGCCGCCGACCCTGGGGCAAACCCTGGTGGCCGCGGCCAACAGCGACGCCGCGCAACTGCTGGACCAGCTCGGCAGCCACACCGACGGCCTGAGCACCGAGGAGGCCGATGCCCTGCGTGAGCGTCACGGCCTCAACGAGGTCGAGCACGAGCAGGCGCTGCCCTGGTGGACCCACCTGTGGCACTGCTACAAGAACCCATTCAACCTGCTGCTGACCCTGCTGGCGGTGATTTCCTGGCTGACCGAAGACATGAAGGCGGCCACGGTGATCTTCTCCATGGTGGTGCTCTCGACCCTGCTGCGCTTCTGGCAGGAGGCCAAGTCGAACAAGGCCGCCGATGCCCTCAAGGCCATGGTCAGCAACACCGCCACGGTCATGCGCCCAGGGTCGGCGCCCCAGGCCGCGCCGATGCTCGGCCGCCTGCTGGGGGCCGCCGCCGAGGTCAAGGGCGCTCAGCGCATCGAGTTGCCGATCAAGCAACTGGTGCCCGGCGACCTGATCGTGCTCTCGGCCGGCGACATGATTCCCGCCGACTGCCGGGTGCTCAGCGCCAAGGACTTGTTCGTCAGCCAGGCGGCCATGACCGGCGAATCCATGCCGGTGGAGAAATTCCCCCGCCAGCAGGACGCCGACACCAGCAACCCCCTGGACCTGGACAACATCCTGTTCATGGGCACCAACGTGGTCTCCGGTTCCGCCACGGCAGTGATCCTGACCACCGGCAACAGCACCTATTTCGGCGCCCTGGCCCAGCGTGTCAGCGCCACCGACCGCGCGCCCACCTCGTTCCAGAGCGGGGTCAACAAGGTCAGCTGGCTGCTGATCCGCTTCATGTTCGTCATGGCGCCCCTGGTGCTGTTCATCAACGGCTTCACCAAGGGCGACTGGATGGAGGCGCTGCTGTTCGCCCTGTCGATTGCCGTGGGCCTGACCCCGGAAATGCTGCCGATGATCGTCACCTCGACCCTGGCCAAGGGCGCGGTGTTCCTGTCGCGCAAGAAGGTCATCGTCAAGCGCCTGGACGCGATCCAGAACTTCGGCGCCATGGACGTGCTGTGCACCGACAAGACCGGCACCCTGACCCAGGACAAGATCTTCCTGGCGCGGCACGTGGACGTCTGGGGCGAGGATTCCGACGACGTGCTGGAAATGGCCTACCTCAACAGCTACTACCAGACCGGGCTGAAGAACCTGCTGGACGTGGCGGTACTGGAGCACGTCGAGGTGCACCGCGAGCTCAAGGTCGGCACGGCATTCCAGAAGGTCGATGAAATCCCCTTCGATTTCACCCGTCGGCGCATGTCGGTAGTGGTGGCGGAACAGGACCGGCCGCACCTGCTGATCTGCAAGGGGGCGGTGGAGGAAGTGCTGGCGGTGTGCCGCAACGTACGCCATGGCGAAGCCGAGGAAGCCCTGACCGAGAGCCTGCTGGCGCGGATCCGCCAGGTGACCGCCGACCTCAACGAAGAGGGGCTGCGGGTGGTGGCGGTGGCCGCGCGGCCGATGATCGACGGGCGCGATACCTACAGCCTGGCGGACGAGTGCGAGCTGACCCTGATCGGCTACGTGGCATTCCTCGACCCGCCCAAGGAAAGTACCGCGCCGGCCCTCAAGGCCCTGGCCGAACATGGCGTTGCGGTGAAAGTGCTGACCGGTGACAACGAACTGGTGACGGCGAAGATCTGCCGCGAAGTGGGCCTGGAGCAGCAGGGCCTGCTGATGGGCAACGACATCGAGCGCATGAGCGACGAGCAACTGGCCCAGGCGGTGGAAACCACCAACGTGTTCGCCAAGCTGACCCCGACCCACAAGGAGCGCATTGTCCGCCTGCTCAAGGCCAACGGCCACGTGGTGGGCTTCATGGGCGACGGCATCAACGACGCCCCGGCGTTGCGCACCGCCGACATCGGCATTTCCGTGGACAGCGCGGTGGACATCGCCAAGGAAGCGGCGGACATCATCCTCCTGGAAAAGAGCCTGATGGTGCTGGAGGAGGGCGTGCTGGAAGGGCGCCGGACGTTCGCCAACATGCTCAAGTACATCAAGATGACCGCCAGCTCGAACTTCGGCAACGTGTTCTCGGTGCTGGTGGCCAGTGCCTTCATTCCGTTCCTGCCGATGCTGCCGATGCACCTGCTGGTGCAGAACCTGCTGTACGACATTTCCCAGATCGCCATTCCCTTCGATAACGTCGATGAGGAAATGCTGAAAAAACCCCAGCGCTGGCAGCCGGCGGATGTGGGGCGGTTCATGCTGTTCTTCGGGCCTATCAGCTCGATCTTCGACATCACCACCTTTGCCCTGATGTGGTACGTGTTCGACGCCAATACCCCGGACCACCAGACGCTGTTCCAGTCCGGCTGGTTCGTGGTGGGGCTGCTGACCCAGACCCTGATCGTGCACATGATCCGCACGCCGAAGATTCCGTTTTTGCAGAGCCGCGCGGCCATGCCGTTGATGGTGATGACCGGCGTCATCATGGCGGTGGGGATCTTCCTGCCGATGGGCCCGCTGGCGCACTACTTCAAGCTGCAGGCGCTGCCGTCGCTGTACTTCGTGTTCCTGCCGCTGATCCTGCTGGCCTACATGGCCCTGACCCAGGCGGTGAAGGGCTTCTACGTGCGGCGCTTCGGCTGGCAGTAATGCTGCCCTGTAGGAGCCAGCTTGCTGGCGAAGGCTTTCTTGCCAGCGAGAGTTACCCCGCGGGAGAAGGCGTCCTCACGGGCCTCTTCGCTGGCAAGCCAGCTCCTACGGTCAGCCGTGCATCACGGCAGGCCATGAGACGTTCATGGACCGCTGCTAGAGTCCTCTGGTGCCATTCATGCCCTTCGCTCAAGGACAGTCGCCATGCAAGCCCTGCACAACATCAACCTGGACTCGCTGATCGATACCCTGGTCAGCCTCAGCGCCGCCTTTATCCTCGGTGGCCTGATCGGCTTCGAACGCCAGTACCGCCAGCGCACCGCGGGTTTGCGCACCAATGTGCTGGTGGCGGTGGGGGCCGCGATCTTCGTCGACATGGCCAACCGCCTGGGGGGCGCCGAAGGGGCGGTGCGGGTGGTGGCCTACGTGGTCTCCGGCATCGGCTTTCTCGGCGCCGGGGTGATCATGCGCGAGGAGGGTAATGTCCGTGGGCTGAATACCGCCGCCACCCTCTGGGCCTCGGCGGCGGTGGGGGCCTGCGCCGGTGCCGACCTGATCCTCGAGGCACTGCTGGGCACCCTGTTCGTGCTGGCCGCCAATACCCTGCTGCGGCCCATCGTCAACAACATCAACCGCCAGCCCCTGGACGTGGTGTCCGCCGAGGTCACCAATATCGTCTACGTGATCGCCCACCGCTCGAAGCAGAAGGCAGTGTTCGCCCTGCTGGAAGCGGAGCTGGCGCGCTGCAACTACCCCGCCAGCGACGTTGATGTGCACGCCTTCGGTACGGAGGATGTGGAGATCGAGGCGACCCTGGCGACCACCTCGGTGGACGGTGACGAACTGGATGCGCTGGTGGCCCGGCTGTCCACATCGCCCTGGGTGCAGCAGGCGTTCTGGAGCCCGAGCACCACCGAATGAGCATTTTTCGCCTCCGCCCAGGGGAGGCATGAGATACGGCTCGGTTTCTCTCGGAAGGGGCTTACCGGACAACAAGACTTTTCCGCGGGCTGGCCCCTGCTAAAAACCGTGGCCGGTGGTTATGGTAGGGCGCGGTTGCACAGCGGGGCTGGAGGACGAGCCGCGAGCGCCAGGCGGCCGGGGTAGAGCGCCGTCCGCCGGGGCGCCCTTGGCAGCGACTTTCAGGTTGTTCCTAGAGCCAACCTCCACGCACTGGCTTAGCCTTCCAGCGGCCCGGGAGTAGGGCCGGTATTCGCAGTGCCGAAGTCTTGTCAGCAGGATCAGAAAAATGTCCAACAGAGCATTGCGCATATTGATTGCCGATGATCAGCACTTTCGTCGCATGCAGATCGAAAGAGCCCTGAATCAACTGAATTATTACCGAGTGGCCCCGGTGCACAGGCTGGAGGAACTGCTGACGCTGGTGGAGTATTCCTGCGAGTCGTTCGACCTGCTGATCATCAACGCCAACCTGGCTGTCCGCAGCGATTTCGACCTGCTGGCTTTCTGCCTGGACCACCCGCATATCGAGCAAGCCCTGATCTACGGCAGCCAGCATCTTGCCGCCACTTCCGGTAGCCGGCGGTGCAAGGTGCATGTCAGCCCGGCCGAATGGCCGGACAGCGCGGCGATCAAGCGCCTGATGCTATGGGTGGACCCGCCATTGCCCGATGCCGCCGGGCCTTCCCGGCAGCGGCTGGCGCAATTGCATGGCCATTGGGGCAGCCCGAACTGACCGAGGTTTGCGCACCCCACGCCAAACGGCATCCCCAGGGATGCCGTTTGGCGTTTTTGTCAGCGCCGTTCGCGCTTCAGTCCCACTGCGGGGCAATGCCTGCCGGGCTGGTCAGGCGCTGGCCGCGCTCCAGGCCGGCGATGCTCTCAAGCTCCGCGCTGCTCAGGGTCAAGGCGCAGGCTGCGAGGTTGCCTTGCAGGTTGGCCCGGCGGGTGGAGGAGGGGATCACCGCATAGCCCGACTGCATGGCCCAGGCCAGCACCACCTGGGCCGGCGTGGCCTGGCGTGCCTGGGCGATCTGCAGGATCAGTGGGTCCTTGAGCACTTCGCCATAGGCCAGGGTCATGTAGGAGGTGATGTGAATGCCCTGGCTGCGGGCGAATTCCACCACCTTGCGGTTCTGCAGGTAGGGGTGCAATTCCACCTGGTGGCTGGCGATCTGCTCGGCCCCGACGGCATCAATGGCTTGCTGCAGCAAGGCATTGCTGAAGTTGGACACGCCGATCTGCCGGGTCAGGCCCTGGGTCTTGGCTTCCAGCAGGGCCTGCATGAACTCCGCCACCGGCACCTGGTTGTCTGGCGAGGGCCAGTGGATCAGGGTCAGGTCCAGGTAATCGGTGCGCAGCTTGTGCAGGCTTTCCTTGAGGCTGGGGATCAGGCGCTCCCGGGACAGGTTGGCGATCCAGATCTTGCTGGTGATGAACAGCTGGTCGCGGGGAATGCCGCTGGCGGCCACCGCGGCGCCGACATCGGCTTCGTTGTCGTAGATCTGCGCGGTATCGATGGCGCGATAGCCCAGTTCCAGGGCGCTGCTCAGGGAATCGATGAGCACCTGGCCCTGAAGGCGGAAGGTGCCGAGGCCAAAGGCGGGTACAGACATGGGTCACTCCGGGCATTGCAGTGGGATTGGCCGGCAGTATCCGTACCTGCATCGCTGAGAAAAACCGCCGCCGGCACAAAGGAATATTGCCCCGCGTTCACGAATCCACCTGCCCCTGTAGGAACCCGCTTGCCGGCGAATCGTGCAACCCAGGCACGAACCCCACAGGGAGGCTGCCCAACCGCCACCGCCTGGCCGCTCCAGGCGCTTGCTTCTGAGCCTCAGGCCATGTCGCTGTGGCTGAATTCCTCCCCGAGAAAGTCGATCAGGCTGCGTACCGAAGGCAGCAGCCCTCGGCGCGAGGGGAAGATCGCATGCACGATGCCGCACCTTGGCGCCCAGTCGGGCACCAGTTCCAGCAGTCGCCCGGCCTCCAGGTCTTCACGCACCACCACCTTGGGCAGGTGGGCGATGCCGATGCCCGCCAGCACTGCATGGCGCAGCGCCAGCAGGTCGTCGGTGACCATCCGCGGTCGGTGGCGGATCAGTGCCTCGGCGCCGTCCGGGCCCAGCAATTGCCATTGATATTCACGTTGCGCCGCACCCCAGTGCACGCTCGGCAAACCGCTGAGGTCGGCCGGTGTTGCCGGGCCCGACAGGCGCTGGAGAAAATCCGGGTGGCCCACCAGGCACTGGGTGCTGTTGCCCAGCACCTTCATCACCAGGTCGGTGTTTTCCAGGGGCGGGAAGCGCACCCGCAGGGCGATGTCGAAGCCCTCGTGGATCAGGTCGACCCGGCGGTTGGTGCTCTCGATGAACAGTTCCACCAGGGGGTACTTGAGCATGAAGCGGGTAAGCATCGGCCCCACCCAGGAATTGAGCAGGGCGGTGGGGCAAGCCACGCGTACCAGCCCCTGGGGTTCGGAGCGGTTGCGTTCTATGACTTCCGCCGCGCCCTCGGCTTCCACCCGCATGGCCAGGCAGCGCTGGTAGTACTCCTGGCCGATCTCGGTCAGCGAACAGTGGCGGCTGGTGCGATGGATCAGGCGCACTCCAAGGCGTTCCTCCAACTGGGAAATCCGCCGGCTGAGCTTGGACTTGGGCATGTCCAGGGCCCGTCCCGCGGCGGCAAAGCCACGGTGCTCCACCACCTGGGTGAAGTAGTAGAGGGTGTTCAGATCTTCCAAGATCGTTCTCCAGATAGAACGCTAAGGGTGATTTTTGCAGTCTAGCGCGGCAATGGTCTGAGTTTTAAGGTGTGTCCATCAGATAGTTCTGGAGGACGACATGAAAAACATCATCGGCATCTACACCAGTCCACGGCCCCATTGGGTCGGTGACGGCTTCCCGGTCCGTACCCTGTTTTCCTACGACAACCTGGGCCAGCACATCAGCCCGTTCCTGCTGCTGGATCACGCCGGCCCCGCGCAGTTCAGCCCCACCAGCGCCCGGCGCGGCGTCGGCCAGCACCCCCATCGCGGTTTCGAAACCGTAACCATCGTCTATGACGGCGAGGTGGAGCACCGGGATTCCACCGGCAGCGGCGGCAAGATCGGCCCTGGCGATGTGCAGTGGATGACCGCGGCCTCGGGGATCCTCCATGAGGAGTTCCATTCCACGGACTTCGCCCGGCGTGGCGGCAACCTGGAAATGGTCCAGTTGTGGGTCAACCTGCCGGCGAAGGACAAGCTCGCGGCGCCCGGTTACCAGACCATCGTTGCGGCGGACATCCCGCAGGTCCCGCTGCCGGGCAATGCCGGCAGCCTGCGCCTGATCGCCGGCGAGTTCGATGGCCACCGGGGCCCCGCACGGACCTTCACCCCGATCGACGTCTGGGACATCCGCCTGCAAGCCGGCAAGCACCTGGACCTGCCCCTGCATTCGGGGCGTAACAGCGCCCTGGTGGTATTGCGCGGCACGGTGCAGGTCAATGGCCAGGAGCTGGTGCGCGAAGGTCAGCTGGCGCTGCTGGAGCGTGACGGTCAGGACATCAGCCTGGAGGCCAACAACGACGCGATCGTGCTGTTGCTCAGCGGCGAGCCCATCGACGAACCCATCGTCGGCCACGGCCCGTTCGTGATGAACAGCGAAGAAGAGATTCATCAGGCCTTCGTCGATTTCCAATCGGGACGCTTCGGCCAGATGGACGCAACCGGTCACTGACCGGTTGCACTGGCGCGGCGGGCATTGGCCACTAGGCTTTGTCAGTCGCGTGCTACTCCCCGACGCCCGCCGTTACCCCGGCGGAGCGTGCCACGGGTTTCATCCAAGCCGGGTCTTCCGGCATCGATCATTAGCGAGGACTTCACATGACCACTGCATACAAGCGTCTGGACAAGGATAACGCCGCCGTTCTGCTGGTAGACCACCAGGCCGGCCTGCTGTCGCTGGTCCGCGATATCGAGCCCGATCGTTTCAAGAACAACGTGCTGGCCCTGGCCGACCTGGCCAAGTACTTCAAGTTGCCGACCATCCTCACCACCAGTTTCGAAACCGGCCCCAACGGCCCCCTGGTGCCGGAGCTCAAGGCGCTGTTCCCCGATGCGCCGTACATCGCCCGCCCGGGCCAGATCAATGCCTGGGACAACGAGGACTTCGTCAAGGCGATCAAGGCCACCGGCAAGAAGCAACTGATCATCGCCGGCGTGGTTACCGAAGTGTGCGTGGCGTTCCCGGCGCTCTCGGCCCTGGAAGAAGGCTTTGAAGTCTTCGTGGTTACCGACGCTTCCGGCACCTTCAATGCCCTGACTCGCGATTCGGCCTGGAACCGCATGTCCAATGCCGGCGCCCAGTTGATGACCTGGTTCGGCCTGGCCTGCGAGCTGCACCGCGACTGGCGCAACGACATCGAGGGCCTGGGCACCCTGTTCTCCAACCACATCCCCGACTACCGCAACCTGATGACCAGCTACAACACCCTGACCCAGGGCCAGTAATCCCTGAGTCGCGGCGGGCCCTGCGCCCGTCGCCCGATCCCGGCCCGGGGCGCACGCCCCGGGCTTTTCCAGCTATACCTGCTCCTGCGTCTTTCGTGCGATCGTGCCGTCTTCGTCATGCCGGAGTGCCTCGATGTCTTCCCTGTTCAGCGATCATCCGTTGTTGGCCGCGCTGTTCCTGCTGTTCCTGGATATGCTGCTCTGGCGCCTGATCGGCAGCCGTGGCGACTACTGGAAGCTGGCGGTACGGGTGCTGATCTTTTCCCTCTACAGCCTGATGCTGTTCAACCAGGGCATGAACCCGATGCAGGCCGCGCCCTGGCCCGACGACGTGCCCCTGCACCTGGCCGCCACCGGCCTGGAAATTGGCTGGTGGCTGTTTGGCGCGCGGACCCTGACGGTGTTGCTGGGCACCCTGATGATGCAGCGGGTGGGGCATACCGGGCGCCTGCTGCAGGACCTGATGGGCGCGGTGATCTTCCTCATCGCCATCATCGCCGCCCTGGCCTATGTGCTGGAACTGCCGGTCAAGGGCGTGCTGGCCACCTCCGGGGCCTTGGCGATCATCGTCGGCCTGGCGCTGCAAAGCACACTCAGCGACCTGTTTTCCGGGATCGTCCTCAACACCACCAAGCCCTACCAGATCGATGACTGGATCGCCATCGACGGCACCGAGGGGCGGGTGCTGGACATCGACTGGCGCGCCACCCGGCTGCAGACCTCTCAGGGCAGCATGGTGGTGATCCCCAACTCCCTGGCGTCCAAGGCCAAGATCACCAATTTCAGCCGGCCGGTGGATGTTCATGGCCTGTCGGTGAGCGTGCAGGTCAGCCCCCACGCGCGCCCGCAGAAAGTCATCGAGGCCCTGGAACGGGCCACCCTGGGCTGCCGCCTGCTGTTGAGTACCCCGGCGGCCAGCGTGGCGATGAAGAGCACCAGCAGCAGTGGCGCGGAATACGAGATCAGCGGTTTTGTCGCCGACATGGGGCACAAGCGCGAGGTGCGCAACCAGCTGTTCGACCTGGCCTTCCGCCATTTGCAGGCCAGCGGCATCGGCCTGCTGTCCGCCGCCGAGCCGGCCCAGGCGGCGACCCTGTCGCGGCCCCGGGCACTGCTGGACGCCTCGAGCATCTTTTCCACCCTGCGCCAGGATGAGAAGGACACCTTCAGCCAGAACATGCACCTGCAGACCTACCGTGCCGGCGAGACCATCCTGGCCCAGGGCGAGGTCAGCGATCACCTGTTCATCATCGAATCCGGGGTGGTTTCGGTGACCATGCAACGCGACGGCAAGCCCTTCGAGGCTGGGCGCATGGGGCCGGGGGAGGTCATCGGCGAAGCCGGCGTGGTGGCCGATCAAGCCACAGTGGCGCAGTTTGCGGCCAAGACCTTCTGCAGCCTCTACCGCATCGACAACGAGTTCCTCAAGCCCTGCCTGGATGCGCGCCACGACATCAACGAGGCCATGAAGAACCTCCTGGATTTTCGCCGGCACATGGCCCAGACCCTGTCCCAGGCTGCGCCCAAGCCAGTGCCCAGGAAGGGTTTCCTGCAATGGCTGCGCAGCCGCACCTGAGGCGCCGGCCACCCCAAGCCCCGGCCCTGGCCTGACAATACCCCTGGCATCGCCGCGTCTGCGCGTAGCCGTTCGCCGCCTGCAACAGTGGCTACAAAAATCGCCGATCAGCACTGGCCCTGTAGCCGCTGCTGAGCTTGCGAAGCTGCGCAAAGGCCCGCAGGGCCTTGCCTGGCGATCTCCCGCCCTGCCTCGCCAAGGCGCTGGGCCGCGACGGCATTGGTCTCCTCAAGCTCCCCGATAGCGGTCATGGGCCTGGGTGCGTGCGGCACGTAACGTAGCCCCACCTCGACCCGTGCTGTAGCGGTGGGCTTTCGCCACATCCCCCAGGAATGAAACGTGCGGCCTTACTTGAAATACGCCCGCGGCGTGGTGCCGGTCATGGCCTTGAAGAAGGCGATGAAGATGCTGTCGCTGGCAAAGCCCAGTGCGCAGGCGCTGTAGCCGATGCTGCGGCCTGTGGCGAGCAGTTCGATGGCGCGCATCAGCCGCCACTGCTGGCGCCATTGCTGGTAGCTCAGGCCGGTTTCACGCTGGAAGATCCGGCCGATGGTGCGGCTGCTGGCGCCGACCCGGGTGGCCAGTACCTGCAATTGCGGCGGCAGTTGCTCCAGGTTCGCCAGCAGCGGTTGCAGGCGTTTGTCCCGGGGCAGGGGCAGCGACAGGGGCTGGTGCAGGGCCTGGCGGATTTCCTCGATGCACAGGCCCAGCAGGTGCGGGTAGCGGCCCTGGCTCCAGTCGCAGTCGAAGGCGGCCTGGGCCATGGGTTCCAGCACGGCCTGGAGCAACGGGCTGACTTCGATCACCGCCACTTCGGCCGGCAGGCGCTGGCTCAGTTCGGCGCTGAAGTACAGCGAACGGTAGTCCACGCTCTGCTGCATTTGCGCGCGGTGCGTGACCCCCGGGGGAATCCACGCCGCCCGCGAGGGCGGCAGCAGGCACAGGCGATGGTCCAGGGTGATCCGCGTGCAGCCCTGGCGGGTGTACAGCAATTGCCCGCGGCGGTGGCGGTGCAGGCCGGAGTCGTGGTCGCCGAGGGTCGCGGCGATGCCCAGCAGGGGGGCGTCGAAGCGGTCGGGGTCGAAGAGTGCCTGTGGTTCGAGCCAGGCCATGATTGGCGTACTTCCGATGTTTGTTGGCAGGGTTGCGATAATACGCCAGGCGCCGCTGCCTAGAATCGCCGGCATGTTTTTTTTGCCGAGCACTGCCTGATGAATCCCCGTTCCCTGTTGCCCCTGGCCCTGGCCCTGCTGATGTTCCCGCAGCTCGCCCAGACCCTCTACAGCCCGGCCCTGGCCGATCTTGGCCGGGCCTTTGGCGTGGCCCCCGCGCAAGCGGCCCAGAGCCTTTCGGTGTTTGTCCTGGGGTTTGCCCCGGGGGTGCTGCTGTGGGGGCGCTTGAGCGATCTTTGGGGCCGGCGCCCGGCCTTGCTGGGTGGCCTGACGCTGTACGTCCTGGCCATCGGGCTGCAATTGCAGGTGCAGAGTTTTACCGCGCTGTTGCTGTGCCAGGCCCTCGCCGCCCTGGGCGTGGCGGCGGGCTCGGTGGTGACCCAGACCCTGCTGCGCGACCTGTTTCGCGGCAGTGAACTGGTGCGGGTGTTTTCCCTGGTGGGCATGTTCCTGGCGGCCAGCCCGGCCATTGGCCTGTTCAGTGGCGCCGGGCTGGTGCGGGCCTGGGGCTACCAGGGCGCACTGGCCGGGTTGCTGGTGCTGGCCCTGGCCTTGCTCGGCTGGTGCGCCCGGGCCTTGCCGGAAACCCGTGCGCCGGCGCCGCACCTGGCGCCCCTGGCCGGGACCTTGTGGCACATGCTCAGGGACCCGGGCATCTGGCGCTCGGCGCTGCTGGTAGCGCTGTTCAATGTGGCCTTGCTCAGCTACTACAGCCTCGGGCCGTTCCTGTTTCGCGACCTGGGGTGGGGCGAGCAGGGCTTTGGTTACAGCGGTGCGGGCCTGGCCCTGGCTTCGGGGCTGGGGGCCTGGCTCAATCGTCGGCTGCTGGGGCGGGGCTGGTCCGGTGACACCCTGCTGCGGCTGGCGGCCCTGGCGGTGACCCTGGGTGGCCTGGGGGTGACAGCGCTTGGGCACAGCCTGTGGTTGCTGCTGCCCATGCTCGGCGTGGTGCTGGGCTTCGGCCTGGCCATCCCCAATATCCTCGGCTCGGCGCTGGCGGCCTACAGCGACCGGCTGGGCAGCGCCGGGGCCGGGTTCGGCCTGTTCTACTACCTGCTGATTGGCGCCGGGTTGCTGCTGGTGGGCTGGGGCCAGGCCCTGGGGCCGACCCTGGGCCTGTGCGGGGTTGCGGCGCTGTTGTTGTGCCTGGTGCGGCGCCGGCAGCAGGGCTGAAGGGCGAGTTTGCGACACACGGTCGCCCCAGCGGCCGCCAAGGGGCCATTGTTTGACCATGATCAAGCCCTTCCTCGGGGTATCCGCGCAGTCTGTCAGCAGACCTGCGGATTCGCGCAGACCCCTTCCCGGCAATGGAGATCGGCAACATGGCCAAGATGAAAGCAGCGGTATTCGTGGAGAAGAACCGCATCGTGCTGGAAGACAAGGACATCCCCGAAATCGGTCCGCTGGACGCCCTGGTGCGGATCACCACCACCACCATCTGCGGCACCGACGTGCACATCCTGCGGGGTGAATACCCGGTGGCCAAGGGCCTGACCATCGGCCACGAGCCGGTGGGGGTGATCGAGCGCCTGGGCTCCCAGGTGCGCGGCTTCCACGAGGGCCAGCGAGTGATCGCCGGGGCCATCACCCCCAGCGGCCAGAGCTACGCCTGCCTCTGCGGCTGCGGCTCCCAGGATGGCCCGGACACCCGCCACGGCTTCCGCGCCACGGGCGGCTGGAAGTTCGGCAACACCATCGATGGCTGCCAGGCCGAATACGTGCGTGTGCCGGACGCCCTGGCCAACCTGTGCCCGATCCCCGACGGCCTGAGCGATGAAGAAGTGCTGATGTGCCCGGACATCATGTCCACCGGTTTCTCCGGCGCCGAGCGTGCCGAGGTGAACATCGGCGACAGCGTGGCGGTGTTCGCCCTGGGCCCCATCGGCCTGTGCGCGGTGGCCGGAGCCAGGCTCAAGGGTGCCACCACCATCATTGGCGTCGACACCGTGGCCGCGCGCATGAGCGTGGCGCGGGAGCTGGGGGCGACCCATGTGGTGGACTTCAAGCAGGGCGACGTGGTCAAGCAGATCATGGACCTCACCGACGGTCGCGGGGTCGATGTGTCGATCGAGGCCCTGGGCACCCAGGGCACCTTCGAGTCGGCGCTGCGGGTGCTGCGCCCGGGGGGCAAGCTGTCGAGCCTGGGGGTTTATTCCAGCGACCTGCGCATTCCCCTGGATGCCTATGCCGCCGGCCTGGGCGACCTGAGCATCCTCAGCACCCTGTGCCCGGGCGGCAAGGAACGCATGCGCCGGCTGATGGAGGTGGTCGCCAGTGGCCAGGTGGACCTCAAGCCGCTGGTGACCCACCGCTTCAAGCTCGACGATATCGAGGCCGCCTACGAGCTGTTCGCCAGCCAGCGCGACGGCGTGATGAAGATCGCCATCACCCCATGACCCGTGCCACCGGGCGCCCTTGATACCGGTCAAGGCGCCCGGCAGCACGGCATTCCACACTCAAGCTCACGTATCGCCCAAGGAGGAGCACCATGAGCCAGTACCAGCGTCTGTTGCTGATCGCCGATCCACAGCAGCACCAATCCCCCGCGGCGCGCCGTGCCGTTGCCCTGGCCCGGGCCAGCGGCGCGGCGCTGCACGCCCTGGTGTTCGTCGAACCGCCGGCGCGCACCTACCTGTGGGAAGAACACCTGGAAGACAGCGAGCGCGAAGCCTACCTGCAGCGCCACGAGCGCTGGTTGCAGGTGGAAGCGCAGTGGATGGCCGAGGAGGGCGTGCAGGTCACCACCCAGGTGATCTGGAGCACCCAGGTGCTCAAGGACATGCTCGCCTACATCGACGAGTTCCGGCCTGACCTGCTGATCAAGGACGTGACCCTGGAGTCGGCCCTCAAGCGCGTGTTCGTCACCCCGCTGGATTGCCACCTGCTGCGCGAGGCGCCGGTGCCGATGCATCTGGTCAACGACGCGCCGCACAAGCTGCCCCGGCGGATTGTCGCCGCGGTGGACCCGGCCCAGTCCGACACCCAGATCCGCGGGCTCAATACCCAGATCATCCAGACCGCCCACGCCCTGGCCCTGCAATGCGACGCCCAGTTGCACCTGCTGTACGCCTACGACCTGATGCCGATGCTCGATGGCGTGGCGCCGGTGGCGTCCACCGCCTGGAGCGTCAACTGCCTGGACGAGTTGCGCGATTCCCTGCACAAGGAATTCGAACGCCTGGGGGATGAGCACAACGTGCCCCAGGAATTCCGCCACTTCATCATGGGCCCGCCGGTGCCGGGCATCGCCCAGTTCGTCGACGAATACCTGGTGGACGTGGTGGTGATGGGCACGGTGCACCGCACCGGCTTTGGCCGCTTGATCGGCAGCACCACCGAACGCGCCTTGTACTCGATGCCGGGGAGCATCCTGGCGGTGAAGGCGTCTGGCGCGGCCTGACACCCACGCCCGTTTCAGTCCGGATCGGCGCGCTTGCTGCCAGGCAGGTACGGCAGCAAGCGCTCGGTTTCCTTGCGCACCACCCCATAGCACTCGCAGCTGTGCTGTTCCAGCCGCGGCCGGTCAAGCACATTGATCCGGCCGCGGCTGTATTCGATGATGCCCTGGCGCTGCAGTTTGCCCGCGGCTTCGGTCACGCCTTCGCGACGCACCCCGAGCATGTTGGCGATCAGTTCCTGGGTCATCACCAGCTGGTTGCCCGGCAGCCGGTCCAAAGACAGCAGCAGCCAGCGGCACAGTTGCTGGTCGATGGAGTGGTGGCGGTTGCACACCGCGGTCTGGGCCATCTGGGTGATCAGCGACTGGGTGTAGCGCAGCATCAGCAGGAGCATTTCGCCGTGGCGGTTGAACTCGTCCTTGAGGCGCTGGCCGGGCAGGCGCAAGGCGTGCCCGGCGCTCTGCACGATGGCCCGGCTGGTGGTGCTTTCGCCGCCCATGACCAGGGCCACCCCCACCAGCCCTTCGTTGCCCACCACGGCGATTTCCGCCGAGGCGCCGTTTTCCATCAGGTACAGCAACGACACCACTGCATCGGTGGGGAAGTACACGTGGCGCGGTATGTCCCCGGACTCGTAGAGCACCTGGCCCAGGCTCAGGGCGACCGGCTTGAGGTGGGGCAGCAGGCGCTCCTGCACCGCCGCCGGCAGTGCATTGAGCAAGTGATTGGGCCCGTGCCCAAGGTTGTCGAACATCTCAGAACCACCGGATGGCAAGGCGTCAGCGCTCACTCAGGGTAGTCCAGGGTGTGGCCGGGTGTCTGTCATGGTGCCGGCTCCGTATGGGTCGCTGTCGGGGTATGCCCGGCCTGCGCGGGCAGGGCCGCGGGCCAGGTGAGCAGCACCCGGCGCGTACTGCCGTCATCCAGCAGCGGTATGGCCAGCCCCACCAGTGGCCGGCCGTCCAGGCTCAGGCTGAGGGTGGCGCCGGGGTTCTGCCGCACTTCAATACGGTAGAGCGTCTCGCCGAACCGATAGTCCAGGCTGTAGCCCGGCCAATGCGCCGGGATCACCGGTTCGATGTACAGGCTCTGGCCTTCGCGGCGCAGGCCCAGCAGCGACTCGACGATCAGCCGGTAAGTCCAGCCCGCCGAACCGGTGTACCAGCTCCAGCCGCCGCGCCCGGTGTGGGGCGCCACGCCATAGACGTCGGCGGCCATCACGTAGGGCTCGACCCGGTAGGTGGCGACCTGTTCGGCACTGCGCCGGCTTACCGGGTTGATCATGTGCAGCAGCTCCCAGGCCCGGGCACTGTCCCCCAGGCGGGCGAAGGCCATGCTCGCCCAGACCGCGGCATGAGTGTACTGGCCGCCATTTTCCCGCACCCCGGGCACGTAGCCCTTGATGTAGCCCGGGTCCAGGGGGCTGTGGGCGAACGGTGGGTCGAGCAGCAGCACCACGCCGCTGTCGCGACGCACCAGGTGCTGGTCCAGGGAGGCCATGGCCTGGTGCTGGCGGGCATCGCTGGCGGCGCCGGACAGCACCGACCAGCTCTGGGCGATGGAGTCGATGCGGCACTCCTGGTTGCTGGCGCTGCCCAGGATCTGGCCATCGTCGAACCAGGCGCGGCGATACCACTGGCCGTCCCAGGCCTGGCTGTCGAGGGCGGCGCGCAAGGCCAGGGCCTGGGCGCGGCACTCCCGGGCGAAGTCCGGGTCCTGGTGCTGCTCGGCGGTGACGGCAAAGCGTTGCAGCACTTCATGGCCGAAGAAGCCCAGCCACACGCTTTCCCCTAGGCCGTGTTCACCGACTCGGTTCATGCCGTCGTTCCAGTCCCCGGTGCCCATTAGCGGCAAGCCGTGGACCCCGCGCCGCTGGCCGTGCTCGATGGCGCGCCGGCAGTGCAGGTAGAGGCTTTCCCGCAGCCCGCTGGCCTGGGGCAGGTCGTAGTAGGACTCTTCCCCGGAATTGAGCAGGCGGCCTTCCAGGTAACCCACTTCGACCTCCAGCACGCTGTGGTCGCCGGTGATCTGTACATAGCGGCTGGTGGCCAGGGGCAGCCACAGGAAATCATCGGAGCAGCCGGTGCGCACCCCGCGATTCTGTGGCGGGTGCCACCAGTGCTGGACGTCGCCCTCGGGATACTGGTGGGCGGCGCACAGCAACAGGTGCTCGCGGGCCAGGGCCGGCTCGGCGTGGATCATCGCCATGCTGTCCTGCAACTGGTCGCGAAAGCCGATGGCACCGCCGGACTGGTAGAAACCGCTGCGGGCCCAGAAGCGGCAGGCAATGGTCTGGTACATCAGCCAGCCGTTGGCCATGACGTCGATGGCCGGGTCCGGTGTGCGCACCTGTACCGCGCCCAGGCTGCGCTGCCAATGCTGGTGCACGGCCGCAAGCTCGGCCTGCGCCATCTGGCTGCCGCGGTACTGCAGGACCCGGCGGGTGGCGGCCTTGGCATCCACTTCGGCCCCCAGGCGGAACAGCACCTCCCGGCTCTGGCCGTCCTCCAGTTCCAGGCTCACCTGCATCGCCGCGCAGGGGTCGAAACCGGCACCGGAGCGCCCGGACAGGCGCCCCCGAGTCAAGGCTGCCGGCGCCGCGAGGCTGCCGTTGCGGCCGATGAACTCACTGCGATCGCCGGTGAAGCTGCTGACCTCGGCGTCCGTATCGAGAAACGCCACGTGCCCGGAAAACTCCATGTTGTAGGGGTTGCGGGCGAACAGTGCGCCGCTCACCGGGTCGCTTTCGCTGACCACGTGCATGGCCGAGCGGCTGCGGGACTCTCCCAGCACCCATTCCACATAGCAGGTGGCCGACAAGCGCCGTGGCCGACCGCTGAGGTTGCGGATCTTCAGCCGCGAGAACTTGATCGGCGCCTGCAGCGCCACATAAACCGTGAGCTCGCTGTGGATGCCGTCCTCTTCATGCTCGAAGACGCTGTAGCCGAAGCCGTGGCGGGTGCGGTAGCTGCCGCTTCCGGGGCAGGGCTGGGGAGTGGGCGACCAGACCCGTCCGCTGTCTTCGTCGCGCAGGTACAGGGCCTCGCCGCTGGGGTCACTGACCGGGTCGTCGTGCCACGGGCTGAGGCGGTATTCGTGGGCGTTCTCACGCCAGCTGTAGGCGCCGCCGGTTTCCGAAATCACCGTGCCGAACAGCGGGTTGGCGAGCACGTTGGCCCAGGGCGCGGGCGTCGGCTGCCCGGGGTTGAGGGTGATCAGGTATTCACGGCCGTCGCTGCTGAAACCGCCGTAGGGGGTTTCCAGGATCAGCTCTGGCGCTGCAGCGGTGCTGGCTCGGCTGGCGGGTGGTGGCAGGCGTACCAGGGGCGCTTCCAGGCGCGGCAGAGAAGGGTCGGCGCGGCGCCGGTGGACTTGCTCGGCGAGGCTGCCGCGGCTGTCGCTGACCACCAGGCGCGCCACCGCCAGCATCAGCGTGCGGTCCTCGCCGGACAGTTGCTGGGCCGGGCGCACGAAGATGCCCCCCGGGCGGTCGATCAGGCTGGCTTCGCTGCCGGAGGTCACCAGGCCCATGATCAGGTCCTGGAGCTGCTGGCGGTAACCCGCCTGGTCCTCGTTCCAGATCACCAGGTCCACCGCCAGGCCTTTTTGCCTCCAGTAGGCGTGGGCCTTGATCAACTGCTGCACCAGGGCAATGTTGGCCAGGTCGCCCACTTGCAGCAGGACGATCGGCAGGTCGCCGGAAATGCCCTGGCCCCAGAGCCCGGACTGGCTGCGCCGGTTGGCCTGCAGCAGGCTGTTGTCGGCGCGCAGGGTGGCGTTGGCGTAGAGCAGCGAAGCTGCCATCTGCTGGAACAGCCGGGCCTCGGCCAGGGATGCGTTGAGCTGGCGCAACAGCACCTGGCTGTGGGTCCAGGCCAGGTCGAAGACCCGGTCCGCCAGGTGCCGGTCGCGGTATTTGTGGATCAGTTGCAGGCAGTGTTCACGGCTTTCGGCGACCCCGGTCACCAGGTCGATGGTGGCGCTCTGGCCGGGGTCGAGGGTGATCCGGCAGCGGATCGCCACGATCGGGTCGAGCACCGGCCCGGCGCTGCCCGAGAGCCGTTCGGTCTGTGGGTCCAGGGCCTGGGGCGCGGCCAGGTCGCGGCCACGGCCGATAAAGCGCGCGCGGTCGGTTTCGTAGGAAATCGCGTCGATGTCCACGCCGTGGGCTGCCAGCAGGTGGCACATCCAGGGCACCGGCTGCTCCTGGGAACGTGGCCGGCGGCTGCAGACGATGGCCTGCCAATCGGGCAGCAGTTCGGTCTCGATGAACAGGTTGCTGAAGGCCGGGTGGGCGGCATCGCTTGGAGCCGGGGCCAGCACCACTTCGGCGTAGCTGGTGAGCTCGATGCTGCGGCGTACCCGGGCGCGGTTGCAGATGTGCAGGCGGCGCAGCTCGATGGGGTCTTCGGGGGACACGACGATTTCCGTGTGGCTGTCGAAGTCCTGTTCACGCACGCGGAATTCGGCCCGGGCGTCGGTGAAGATCGCCTCGAAGCTTGAAGGGCGGCCTAGGGTCGGCTGGTAGGCGGCGGACCAGAACGTGCCGCTGGCCACGTCCCGCAGGTAGCAGAACTGGCCCCAGTGATCGCGGGTCGGGTCTTCGTGCCAGCGGGTCACCGCCAGCTCGTTGCAGCGGCTGTAGCCGCCGCCGGCGCTGCTGAGCATGACGTGGTAGTGGCCGTTGGAAAGCAGTTGCACCGCCGGGCGCTTGCGGTCCGGGTCGGCGAACACCCGCAGTTTGTTCTCGTGGGCCCGGGCGGCTTCGTCGGCCGCCGGGGCACCGGCGGCATGCAGGTACTGGGCGGCGGTTTTCGGCACTCGTTCCTGCAACAGCAGGGCGATGGCCTGGAACTGCGGGTCGGATTCGAAGCGCCGCTGCATGGGCTGGTCCAGCAGCAGCCACGCCAGGGACAGCAGGCTCATGCCCTGGTGGTGGGCCATGAACGATTGCACCACGGCATGGTTCTGGCCCCGGGGCAGGCGCGACTCGGTGTAGTCCACGGCTTCATAGAGGCCGAAGCGGCCCTGCAGGCCCAGCTGGGCCAGGCGCTGCAGGTTCTGGCAGGCTGCCTGGGGCGCCACCATCAGCGCCAGGACGCTGGCGTAGGGCGCCACCACCCGTTCCGCGCCGAGGCCACGCTTGAGCCCCAGCCCCGGCACGCCGAACGCCCTGTACTGGTAGTTGAACTGGCTGTCGAGGGTGTTGTAGCCCGACTCGGACACGCCCCAGGGCAGGCCCAGTTGCTGGCCGTGCTCGATCTGCAGGGCCACGGCGGCGTGGCAGGTCTGGTCCAGCAGGGTGCCCTGGTAACTGGGCATCACCAGCATCGGCATCAGGTATTCGAACATCGAACCGGTCCAGGACAGCAGCACCGGGGTACCGGCGCTGCTGGTGAGCAGGCGGCCGAGGGCAAACCAGCTTTCCTGGGGCAACTGCCCCTGGGCGATGGCGACAAAATGGGTCAGGCGCACTTCCGAGGCCAAGAGGTCGTAGTAGCCGGCATCCAGGCGGTGCTCGTCGGCGTTGTAGCCGATCACCAGCAGATGGCGCCGGGTGTCGTAGAGGAAGCCGAAATCCATCTGCGCCATGCCGGTCACCTGCTCCAGCAACTGGTTCACCGCGGTACAGCGTTCCAGCGCCAGTTCCCGTAGCGCGGCGATCCGCCCATAGTGACGGGGCAGCCAATAGTCGGTGTCCAGCTCGGCCAGCTGGCGCCAACTGAGGAGGCCGAAGCGGCGACCGTCGGCCATGGGCGGTGGGGTGCGCCAGAGCAATTCGTCATGCAGGTCGCGACATTGCGCGGTCAGCGCCTGGTGCCAGAAGGCGCTGTCATCGGATGCCTCGCCGTGGGAGTCGGCGGCGCTCTCGCCAATGCGTTGCAACAGGCCCAGCAGGCCCTCGGCGCTGACCCCGGCATGCAGGCTCAGGTGTTCATGCACGGCGCGGGTTTCCAGGCGCCAGCGCAGCACGGCCGCGGTGTCCTGACCCGCTGCGGTGAGGGCGTCCTGGAGCACGTCGAGGCAGTCCAGCAGGCCGTTGGCGATCTGCACCGGGGACGGTGGGCTGTCCATCAGGCCCTGCAAGCCCGGGCGCAGGGTCAGCAGCATCCCGGCCAGGTTGCCGCTGTCCACCGTGGACACATAGCGCGGTGGCAAGGGCTCCAGGCTCTGGGTGTCGTACCAGTTGTAGAAGTGCCCGCGATAGCGCTCCAGCCGGCCCATGCTGGCGAGCATCCGTTCCAGGCGCTGCAGCAGCCGGCTGCTGCTCAGGTAGCCGAAGTCATGGGCCGCCAGGTGCGCCAGCAGGGCCAGGCCCAGGTTGGTGGGGGACGTGCGATGGGCTACCCGCTGCTGGGGTTGCTCCTGCAGGTTGTCCGGGGCCAGCCAGTTGTCCTGGGGGCCGACGTACTGGTCGAAAAAGGCCCAGGTGCGGCGGGCCAGGCTCTGCAGGAAACGCCGCTGGCCCGTGTTGGGCACGAAGGCCACCTGGCTGGCGGGGCGGCTCAGCCACCAGGCCAGGGCCGGGCCGGCCAGCCAGGCCAGCAGCAGGGGCACGGCCACCAGCAACTGTGGGCGCGGCCACGACAGCCCGGCCAGGAGCAACGCCAGGGCCGGGCCGACCCACATCCGCCGGTAGAGCTCCAGCAGGCTGTCATCGGGGCCGCGTTCGGCTTCCCGGGACGGTTGCCATTGCAGGCGATACTCCTTGCTGATGCTCATGCGCCATAGCGCGCGGCCCAGGGCACCCAGGCTGTAGGCCACCTCATGGGGCAGCCAGGCCAGGGGCAGCAGCGCCCGGGACAGGTGCTGGCCGGCTGTGCCCAAGGCGGCCACCAGATGTTGTTGCAGGGGCACATCCGGGGTCTTTTCCAGCAGCTCGCGAAAGGCCGCCGACAGTGGCAGAACCAGCAGCAGAATCAGCACCGCCAGGGTCCAGGCCACGGGGTGGGTGGCCCCCAGCCAGCCCCACAGCAGCATGCCCAGCAGGGCCATGGGCTCCAGGCTGCGGCGCAGGTTGTCGAGGATCTTCCAGCGCGCCAGGGGGCTCAGGCGATTGCTTTCCAGGCCTCCACCGGCCTTGGGCGACCAGGGCAGGAGCCACGGCAGCAGTTGCCAGTCACCGCGGATCCAGCGCTGGCGGCGCTTGACGTCGGCGCTGTAGCGGGCCGGGTACTCCTCGAACAGCTGCACATCGCTGAGCAGCCCGGAGCGGGCGTAGCAGCCCTCGATCAGGTCATGGCTGAGGATCCGGTTGTCGGCGAAGCGCCCGCCCAGGATCTGCTCGAAGGTGTCTACGGCATAGATGCCCTTGCCGACGAAGGAGCCTTCCTGGAACAGGTCCTGATAGACGTCCGATACGGCGCGGGTATAGGGGTCGATCCCGGCGTCGCTGGCGAACAGCCGGGCATAGGCCGAACGGGCGGTGCTCGACAGGCTGATGCCGACCCGCGGCTGGAGAATCCCGTAGCCGCTGACGATGCGCCCGCTCAACGGGTCGGCCAGGGGCCGGTTCAGGGGGTGGTCCATGGCTCCCACGCATTGCTGGGCCACGTCCCGGGGCAACTGGGTGTCGCTGTCCAGGGTGATCACGTAGGTGATTTCAGGCAGTGCCTGGATATCGCCGACGATCAGCGAAAAACGCTCCCGACCCCGGCCGCGCAGCAGGGCATTGAGGTCTTCGAGCTTGCCGCGCTTGCGTTCGTGGCCCATCCAGCAATGTTCCGCCGGGTTCCACAGGCGTGGCCGGTGCAGCAGGTAGAAGCGCTCCACGGCTTCTTCGGGGTACTTCAGGTTCAGCGCCTCGATCCGTTGCCGGGCCAGCATCAGCAGGCCGGCATCGGCGTCCAGGGTTTCGCTGGGGGCGTCGAGAAAGTCGCTGAGCAGGGCGAAATACAGCTGGGCGTCGCGGTTGGCCAGGAAGCGCACTTCCAGCCCTTCCACCAGCTCCTCGACATCCGCCGTGCAGCCGATCAGGCAGGGCACCGCCACCAGGGTCCGGGCTCGGGGAGCAATGCCTTCGCTGTAGTCCAGGCGCGGCAGGATGCCGGGGGCCACGGTCAGGGTCACCAGGCCGTTGATCAGGCCGATGGCCAGCCGGCTGGCGAGCAGCAGCGCCGGCACCGCCAACAGCCCCAGCCAGTAGTGGCCGGAAGTCGCTTCCTGATACAGGGCACTGAGGAAGGGCCAGGCGAACAGGGCTGAGAGCAGGATCACCGGCACCAGGAAAAAGCCCAGGGGCGCCTGGGTCAGCAGGCGGCGGCCACGTTCAGCCAGGGGGACTCGGGCGCCGATCTGCTGTTCCAGGGTGCGCCGGCCAGCGCCGATCAGGTAGTGACCGACGTGGCCGGCCACGGCTTCCGGCGCCTCGGCGCGGTACTGGGCGCGGGCCAGCTCGATGCACTGGCGGGCCACCTGTTCTTCACTGTGGCGGCAGTGCCGGGCCAGGCGTTCGAGCACATGGCGGTAATGGTCGCGGGTGGCGAAATCCATGCGTCGGTAGACCCCCGCGGGGTCCTGTTCCAGTACCTGTTCGACCCGGCTCATCAGCTCGACGAACTCGCGCCAGTTGCTGGCCGAGAGCAGGCGCAGGCTGGAGATGCTGTTGCTGATGGAGACCTGGTCGGCGGCCTGCTGCTGGGCGTCGAGCTGCACCAGGCGCTCGATGTTCAGCCCGGTTTCCCCCAGCAGTTGCTCGATCCAGGCCAGGGGCAGCACCAGGGCCGCGTTCTGTCCTTGCAGGCGACGCGCCAGCTCGGCGACGAAGGCGGCGGTCATGGGCGGTGCCGAGCGGGCCATGTCGGCCACCGCCAGCACCACGCTCTTGGCGTCCTGCTCGGCGGTTTCCATCAGGCGGTCGGCCCAGTCGTTGGCCAGGTTGCGCTCGCTCCAGTTGGCCATGACCCGGAAGGCCACCCGGCGCAGGTTCTCGATCAGGGCCAGGCGCAGCATGATGGGGATTGCCCATAGCTCGCCGAGCATCAGCGGGGTGACGCTCTGGTAGCTGTCGACGAAGCGCCCCAGGCTGTCGGTGTCGACCCGGCCGTCGCCGTGGGAAATGGTTTCCAGGGCGATGTCATAGACCCGCGGCAGGCCCGCCGACTGGCCGTTGGCCAGGCGCGGCAACTGCCGGCTGTAGCCCCGGGGCAGGTGGGTGCGGGTGATGCGGATCTGTTCTTCCAGCAGGTAGTAGTTGTCCAGCAGCCATTCCGCGGCGGGGGTGGCCCGGGGTGAGGCGTGGGTGGCGGCGGTCAGGCTCTTGCAGCAACTGGCCAGGGCGCTGGCGTTGTCCGCCAGGCGGGCCAGCAGCCAGTCCGGGGTGCGGCTCGGGCTCAGGCGATGCTGTTGCGCCAGCAGGGTGCCGTGGCGGGCCATCTGTTCAGTGCTGAACAATTCCGAGCGCAGCGGCGCCTGGTATTCGACGCTGTTGCGCGAGGCCTTCCATTGGCCGTATCGGGCGGCGGGCAGCCGCCAGAACCTCAGGAATGCGTGGGTCCAATGACTGTCCATGTTTTCCTTGGCATAACAGAGCCGTCCCTCGGCACGGGGTGCGAGGGAGGGCCGGGAGCGGGGCGTGCGGTCAAATCGAGGCACCGTCGCGACGAGCGTGTCAGGCAAAAATCTGCAACCTTGAGGTTGCCGGGCAGAGGCGAGGGTTGTCTGTGCGCTGGGGCACATAGCCTGGCGATAAGGATGAAGGGTGACGCTGCTTGTAGCCGCTGCCGAGCTTGTGAGGCTGCGACAAGGGCCGCAGGACCTTCAGCGCTCTCAAGAGCGGCGCCTGCTTCGCAGTCGTTCGCAGCCTGCGGCGGCTACAGGGACCGTATGGGCTGGGAGCTGCTTTGAAGGTGAGGCGATGCGCCTTCTTTTTAGTTCTGGTCCGACACTGCACTCTTCGGGAGTCGGCTATAAAGCTCGCCACAACCTCACCGCTGGCAGGCCCATGAGTCTCGCTTGCCCTGCATGGGTGATTTTCCGCCGCTTTTTTCACTGTTAATCTTGCCGCCATGACCCATGCCTCCCCCCATCGCCCCCACATTGCCTGGACGCTGTATTTCTGCGTGCTGTTCAACGTGTTCGTCTGTGGCCTGGGCCACGGGCAGATGGCCGGGCTGGAGCTCAATGGCGTCGGCGGGCAGTTCTGTTCCGCCATGGGCAACCCGGGCCCGGCCCTGGACGGCGACTTCAGCGATCAGGCCGCCGCCGGTGGGTTGAGCACGTTCATGTGCCCATTGTGCTCGGCCGTGAGCCTGGGCATCGCGCTGCTGTTTTGCCTGGGCTGGCTGCTGCGCCGCCAACGCCCGCCACGGCTGGGGGGCGAGCAGCGCAGCAAGGCGCCGCCGCGCTCTTGCTGGCCTGCGCTCAATCCCCGGGCACCTCCTCTGGGCTGACTCGCTCCGGCGACCGTCATCGGCGGTCGCGCTTTCTCGTCCTCCGGCACTAGCTGCACGGTCGCTCCGGCGACTGTTGCCGGACGCTGTTCGATGATTTTTTTTCGAGTCCGAGTCCATGAAACACCTCAATCGCTCCCCCCACTGCGCGGCGCTGTGCTGCGCCCTGTCGTTCAATGCCCTGGCCGACTCCCCGCTGGAGTTGCCGCAGATGCGCATCAGCACCGACGAAGAACGCAAGGTCGGCCTGCAACTCGATACCCAGGGCAGCACCGGTTCGCGCCTGGGCCTGACGCCCCGGGAAACCCCGGCTTCGGTCAGCGTGGTCAACCGCCAGCAGATCGAGCAGCGCGGCGCCGCCAATACCCAGGACATCCTGGCCAGCGTGCCGGGGATGAACGCGGCCTCGTCCCCCGGGGTGCCGGGCTTCGTGTCCTATCGCGGCTTCTCCGGGGCGCAGATCACCCAATTGTTCAATGGCATCAGCGTGCAGTACGACTCCATCGCCGCGCGCCCGGTGGACAGCTGGATCTACGACCGGGTCGAGGCCGTCGGCGGGCCGTCGAGCTTTCTCTACGGCGCCGGCGCGGTGGGCGGTTCGATCAACTACATCACCAAGCTGCCGTCGCGCACCGAATCGTTCAATGAAGGGCGGGTCAGCTATGGCTCCTACGACAGCACTGAAACCTCCTTCGGCTTCAACCACGCGCTGAACGAGGGGGCCGGCCCGCGGCATTACGCGCGCCTGGACCTCAGCCACACCACCAGCAACGGTTATGTCGACCGTGAACAGCGCGACGCCTGGACCACGGCCTTCTCCCTGCTGACGGACTTCAACGACCAGCTGTCCCACACCCTGGCCTACGAGTACCAGGACGAGCGCGTCGACAGCCCCTACTGGGGCACCCCGGCGCTGAACCCGTTGGGGGGCAAGATGGAGGTGGACAAGAGCCGGCGCTTCGAGAACTACAACGTCCGTGATGGCCGTTACGAACAGCGGGTGCAGTGGTTGCGCTCGATCATCGACTATCAGGTCGATGACCGTACTTCGCTGCGCAACACCCTGTACCACTACAACGCCGACCGCGAATACCGCAACCTGGAGACCTACGCCTACAACAGCGACAACAGCCAGGTGGTGCGTTCCGGCATCCTGCTCCAGCGCCACGCCCAGGAGCTCAACGGCAACCGCTTCGAGCTGCTGCATCACAACACGCTGTTCGGCCTGGACAGCCAATGGTCGGCGGGCATCGACTACAGCCACAACGTGATGAGCAACTTCCCGCGCTCGGTGTCGGGCTCACTGCCCGGCGTTGATCCGGGCGATTTCGACCCGGGCAGCTTCTGGGACTTGCCCGGCATGCAGCGCGGCTTCGACAAGAACCGCCGCAACCAGGTGGACACCTGGGCCCTGTTCCTGGAAAACCGCCTGCAACTGAGCGAGCGCCTGTCCCTGCTCAGCGGCCTGCGCCACGACCAGATCGACCTGCAGGTGACCAACTACCGCGCCGTCACCGAGGCCAACCCGGCGTTTTTCCAGCGTAAGTACCGCCCGACCACCGGGCGCCTGGGGCTGGTCTACGAGCTGACCCCGGCGGCCAACGTGTACGTGCAATACAGCACCGCCGCCGACCCGCCGGCGGGCATCCTGACCACCGCCAGCTATGGCCAGGTGCGCGACTTCGACCTGAGCACCGGCAACCAGTGGGAGGTCGGCAGCAAGTTCGATTTCCTCGACGGCCGCGGCTCGGCGACCCTGGCCGCCTACCGCATCGAGCGCAAGAACCTGTCCACCGCCGACCCGAGCAACCCCGGCAGCAGCCAGCCGGTGGGGCAGCAGTCTTCCCGGGGCGTGGAACTGGCGGCATCGCTGCGGGTGACGCCCAGGCTGCTGGCCGAAGGCAACTTCGCCTACGTCGATGCCCAATACGACGAGTTCTATGAAAACGTCGGCGGGCGCCCGGTATCGCGCAAGGGCAACAGGCCTACCAACACCCCGGACAAGGTCGGCAACCTGTGGCTGACCTATGACCTGGCGCCGTCCTGGCAGGTGGGCAGCGACGCCCGCTACGTGTCTTCGATGTACGCCAATGCGGCCAACAGCCGCTACGCGCCGGCCTACACGATCTTCGGTGCCTTTGTCGGCTATCAGGTGAACGCCGATACGCGGATCACCGGGCGGGTGCGCAACCTCACCGATCAGGTCTACGCCCGCACCACCGCACCGAGCCAGCTGTACCTGGGGGCGCCGCGGACCTTCGAACTGGCGCTGCAAACGCGCTTTTAACCTGAGCCAGCGGGGCGCCCGGTGGCGCCCCGCGCATCTGCGAGTTGCCCGTGATGAAGCGTTACCTGTACCTCTGGCACCGTTGGCTGGGCATCGTTGCCTGCCTGTTCATGGCCCTGTGGTTTATCTCCGGGGTGGTGATGCTGTATGTCGGCTACCCCAAGCTGACCCCGGCCGAGCACCTGGCCCACCTGCCGGTGCTGCAACTGGAGCCTGCCCCAGCCGACCTGGGGCAGGTGCTGCACGCCGCCGATCCGCACCAGCCGCCCACCCGCATCCGCCTGACCACGGTGGCGGGGCAGCCGCGCTACATCCTGGAATACCCCGGGCCGCGCAAGGTGGCGGTCGACTCCCACAGCGGCCAGCCGGCGGCGCCCCCCGATAGGGTCGAAGCCCTGGCCGCGGCCCGCCAGTTCGCCCCCGAAGCGGTGGCGCGTGATCGTGGCGTCGTGCAGGAAGACATGTGGAGCCTGTCCCGGGCCCTGGATGCCGACCGGCCGCTGCACCGGGTGGCCATTGCCGATGCCGAACGGCGCCTGCTGTATATCTCCGGCACCACCGGCGAGGTGGTGCGTGACGCTACCGCCAGCGAACGCGGCTGGAACTGGATCGGCGCCTGGCTGCACTGGCTGTACCCGTTGCGGGGCATCGGCATCGATGGCGCCTGGGGGCCGATCGTCACCTACCTGTCCCTGGCCGCCACCCTGATGGCGGTGCTCGGCCTGGCGGTGGGCGTGCTGCGCTGGCGCTTCAAGCGCACCTACCGCAACGGCTCGCACTCGCCGTACCAGGGTTTTGCCCGCTGGCATCACCTGGGGGGCATGCTGTTCGGCGTGCTGCTGATCACCTGGATCTTCAGTGGCCTGATGTCGATGAACCCGTGGAAGCTCTTTAGCAGCGCCCAGCCCTTGTCGGTGGCGGCGTACCAGGGTGGTCCACTGCGCGCCCTGGCCTTCCCGCTGAATGCCGGGCAGGTCCTGCAACGCTTTGCCGATGACGGCCTGCAGGCCCGGGAACTGGAGTGGCGGATGATCGCCGGCAAGGGGTATGTGATTGGCTATGACGGCGCCGGGCGTACGCGGATCTTCGACATGGCCGGGGATCGGGTCCAGCGCCGGTTCCACCCCGGCACCTTGCAGCAGGCGGCCTGGGCCATCCGGCCAGGGCAACCGATGCTCGTCGAGCAACTTGCCGCCTACGACTTCTATTACTACGCCCGGGAACCGCAAAGCATGATGGGCCACCTGCAGCAGCGCCTGCCGGTGCTGCGGGTGCGTTTCGACGACCCGGCGCAGACCTGGCTGCACCTGGACCTGCACACCGGCGCCATCGTCGGCCAGTTGGACCAGCCGCGCCGCGCCTCGCGCTGGCTGTTCGCCCTGCTGCACAGTTGGGACTGGCTGCCGCTGCTGGCCAACCGGCCGTTGTGGGATCTGTGGATGATCGCCTTCAGCGCCGGAGGTTTGCTGGTCAGCGCCAGCGGGGTGGTGCTGGGCTGGCGGCGCCTGGGGCGGTCGTTGCAGCGGCGTTGACGCGGGGGCAGGGGAATACACCGACCTGGATCAGCCTAATGGGATATTTTTCCCGTTTAACCCACCGGCGGCCGGTCCAGCGGTGATAATGCGCGCCAGCCACTCACGTTCAGCCATTGGAGCCCGTCGCGCCCATGTTCGTCATCACCCCGCAGGACCCTGAGACTTACCGTCGGCAAACCCGGCGCAGCACCTTGATCATCGCGCTGGTGTTCATTGCCCTGGCCATGCTGTTTTCCAGCGCGGCGGTGGCGCTGTTCGGCCAGCCCGGCGGGGACAACCTGCTGTGGAACGCGGCAGGTGTGTTCACCGGCCTGCTGATCAGCGCGGCGTTGTTGCGCAGTGTGTTCTGGAGCAAGCCGTGGATGGCGGCGGCGGTCTATGGCTGGCGCCTCAAGCGCAGCCTGATGCGGGTGACCAACGTCATGCACCAGGTCACCGCCGGGGTGGCGGCGGGTGATCCTGCGGCCCTCAAGCTGCTGCGCTTCTATCACCTGGGGCTGATCCAGATGCACCAGCTGGACGCCAACTCCAGCGCCCACGGGCAGATGCACGGTGAGGTGGAGCGGCATCTGGCGCTGCTGGCCGAGCATGGCATCGACCCGCACCAGGAACGCCTTGAAGCGCAATGGCTGGAAGCGGTGAAGCGGCACAAGACCCCTTGACCGGCAGGCCCCGGCGCTGCCGGGGCTATTGCAGATACCGCCACAACGCCTGGGCAATCTCGCTGGGCTGGCACTGGGTGCCGAAGACTGCCTGGCCAATGCTCAGGCCCAGTTGCCGGTAACTCTCGAACTGCGCCTCGTCGAAAAACTGATCCACGGTGCTCTGGTTGGGAAAGCCCGGATTGGTCCGGGCGTAGTTCAGCACGTCCGGCGTCAGTCCGGCGATCAGCCGGGGCTTGAGCACCAGGATCCGGCAGTGGGGCGTCTGGCACAGGTCATCGTCATTGCCCGGGGAGTGGGCATGGACGTTGAGCAGCAGGGCGCATTTCTGGTTCTCGGCGCTCGGTGGCTGGCGGAATTCCTCAAGGCTGGCAAACACCGTCTTGAGCTGCGGATGGCTCAGAACCCCCGGGTCTTCGCGGATCTCCAGCGCCTGGTCGATGCGCGCCAGGCGCACCAGGTTGGCCAGGTCGTCGAACTGGTAGTCGGGGTCGCAGCCGGCGTCGCAGGTGACGATCAATTCCACCTTGCGCTCCTTGCGCAGCAGTTCGTAGGTACCGGTGTTTTCGAAGTGCCCGCCGTCTGACAGGTACTGGTAGTCGCGGCGGTAGCCGTGAAAGCGCGCGGTCAGTTCATAGAACAGGTAGGCCTGGGTGCCGTAGCGGGTCCAGGGCTTGAGGTCCCGGGGCACCCAGTGCTGTTGCCCGGGGTCGAGGAAGTGGCTGGGCCACCAGATGCCCAGGCGCACGTTGGCCAGCCCCAGCACCAGCGACATACCGAGGCTGGTGGCGCGACCCAGGCCGGTGCTGAAGGCGGCGCCGGAGACGCCGATCCACTGGCCCAGGGTCAGCGGGCTCATGATCTCCGAGGCCGGGCCATGGTCGAGGTCGCGACGATAGGCCGTGCCATCGAGAATGTAGCGTTCTGCCGGGCATCCGGCGCTGGGGGCCGGGCTGTCGGGTGCCCAGTTCGGCGCGATGCACAGCGGCTTGCCCTTGCGGTCGCGCTGCACCAGTTGTTCGGCCGGGTCGACGGTCAGGTTCATGGTGACGTTGATCAAGTGCACCGGGCCGGCACTGGGGCTGGCGTAGTACTGCTGCAGCGACAAGTCGTCGCTGGACATGGGCTCGGCCACGCTCATGTAGGTGCGGCGCTGTGCGGCCGGGCCGTTGAAGCGTCGGCCATTGGAGGCGCCCAGGTAGGCGCGGATCAGCCGCGCCGAGTAGAAGGCCTGCAGCGATGAGGTATTGAGGAAGCCGATGAAGCGCCCGCTGATGTGGGTCAGCACGGCCGCCAGCAGGCTCAGCGCCGCCAGCCGCCAGGCCACCGCGTGGTCGCCGGACACCACCCCGCCGTCGTGGGCGATCCACTGCACCAGCAAGCCCCAGCACAGGCACAGCAGGCTCAGCAGCAGGCCGCCGGCAATCAGCGCGAGCACGTCCAGCGGCAGCTTGTGCATCCAGCCCGGCAGGCGTTTTTCATCCTTGAGCAGGGCCAGGCGCCGCACCAGCCACACCAGGCCCACCAGCAACAGTAGGCTGCCCAGGGCCCTCAGGTCGTGCAGGTAGCTGTACAGCGCCTGGGCCGCAGTCACCAGCAGGGCGAGAAAACCCAGCACCGCCACCGCGGCCATCGCCCGGCCCAGGGCGCGGGTGATCTGCACCCGATAGTTGCGCACGCTGTTGGCGCAGGCGTTGTCCTTGGCCGGGTCGCGGTTGTCGGCCAGGCGCCGCACCAGTTGCCGGGTGATCAGCAAGGCGCAGCTGCCCACCAGGGCACAGCCCAGGGTCAGGGCGCCCACTGCCTGCCACTGGGCCAGCCAGTAGGCCAAGGCGCCGCTGAGCCACAGGCCGATGACTATGCCGAGCATGATCCGGTACGCCGCGTTGCCCATGCTCGGCGGCCGGTCCAGGTCGCCCTGGGGAATGACCAGCCAGTACGCCACGGCGCAGGGCAGGGCGAACAGCACACCGGCCATCAGCGGCCAGAGCAGCAGGCTGGCCTGGCTCAGGACCTGGAACAGGCTCAGCAGGCTGAGCAGCAGCACGATGGGCAGGCCGATCATGGCCTGCAGCGACAGCCAGTTGCGCCAGGTCATGGCCAGGGCGTAGAGCATGTCGCCCGAGCCGGTGGGGGTCAGGTAGCGGCCGTTTTCCCGCAGCCAGGCCGCGGGGCCCTGGCCCGGTGGCCGGGTGGCGTAGTCGACGCCGGTGCTGATGCGCCCCGGCGGCTCGAAGCGCAGGGCTTGGTAGGCGTTGTGGGCGGCATGGGCCACCGGGTCCTGGGGAGCCTGCGGCTGCAGGCGCCCGGGGAGGAACAGGCTGCTGAAGAAACTGCCGATATAGCCACCGCCGCTGACCGTGGACAGGTAGTCGATGCGCGACAGCAGGCTGTGTTCGCGCGCGCCCGTAGGCTGTGGTTGCGCCTCGGCGGGGGCCGGAGCCCGGGCCATGGCCTGCAGCACCCCAAGGCCGAAGGTTGCACTGCGAATGCCGCCACCGGACAGTGCCAGCCCCCAGTTGCCCCGGCCGGGTGCGCCGGTTTCGGGGGCTTCCTGTTGCAGGCTCTGGCGCCTGAAGCGGATGCGTTGGTGCTCGATCTGGTACGAGGTGTCGGCAGAGGTCATGGGCCTTCCTTGGAATCGGGTGTGGGGCACGAGCCAGGGGGAGTGCCAGGCCGGGTGCCCCGGCAAGCGTCAGGCAGAATACCGGATGCCGCGGCCCTGATGTGCAGCGCAGAGCGTTCGGCGTCTTTCGGCAAGTGTTTTTTTTAGCCGCGTGCCAGGGGTGCCGGGGCATGTGGCGGCTGCAATTGCGCAGGGGCTTCCATGCGCCTTGTGCATGAAAAAAATGGTCCTGGTTATAACGTTAGATTTTATTCATATAAATGGACATAAGCTTTAGCCGCTATGCTGCCGCCAGTTTTTGACCTGGCCGCGTGATTTGTAGGGCTTTATTGATGGATGTGGGTAACTTCGGTTTTGTAGTCGCGGGCCTGGTAGTGGGTTTCATCGTAGGCATGACGGGTGTGGGGGGCGGTTCGCTGATGACCCCGATCCTGCTCTGGTTCGGCATCAACCCGGCCACGGCCGTGGGCACCGACCTGCTGTACGCGGCCATCACCAAATCCGGTGGGGTGCTGGTGCACCAGAAGAACCGCAACATCGACTGGCGCATCACCGGCTGGCTGACCCTGGGCAGCGTGCCGGCGGTGGCGCTGACCCTGTGGTTCCTGAAGAATCTCGACACCGACCCCCAGGCCCTGAACGCGGTGATCAAGCAGGGTCTGGGGTTCGTCCTGCTGCTCACTGCCCTGGCCATTGTCTTCAAGAAGAAACTCATGGCCTTCGCCCAGCGCCATGGCAGCGACTACCAGCCCAGCCCCGGCGGGCTCAATGGCCTGACCGTGGTCACCGGGGTGATCCTGGGCACCATGGTTGCCTTGACCTCCATCGGCGCCGGTGCCCTGGGCACCGTGGCGCTGTTCATCCTCTATCCGTTCCTGGCCACCAAGCGCCTGGTGGGCACTGAAATCGCCCACGCCGTACCCCTGACCCTGGTGGCAGGCCTGGGCCACGCCAGCATGGGCAACATGGACTGGCACCTGCTGGGTTTCCTGCTGATGGGCTCGTTGCCCGGGATCTGGATCGGCAGCCACATGACCGGGCGCATTTCCGACGAGATCCTGCGCCCGTGCCTGGCGGTCATGCTGTTTTCCATTGGTTACAAGCTGGCCTTCTGAAACCTGGCGCGGCGTTTCAGCTGCGCCGATACAGCGCTAGAAACCCCGCCAGCGCCAGCATCGCCGCACCGCAGCATTGATTGAGCCGGCGCATGCCGCTGGCGGTCAGGAACTTCGCCGCTTGCACGCCACCCGCGGCGTACAGCCCCATCACCAGCACCTCCACCACCGCAGTGACCAGCGCCAGAGTGGCGTACTGGATGAGGACCGGCTGGGCGGGGTCGACGAACTGCGGCAGGAACGCGGTGAAGAACAGCAGCACCTTGGGGTTGGTCATGGCCACCGAGAAGCTGCGCCGGAACACCTCGACGCGCCGTGACCCGGCCTGCACCTGCTGGGCTCCGAGGGCCTGGGGCGCACTGCGCCAGAGCTGGATGCCGAGCCAGGCCAGGTAGCACACCCCGAGCCATTTCAAGGCCATGAACAACTGCTGCGAGGCCATCAGCATGGCCCCCAGCCCGAGGCCCACGGCAGCGATGATCAGCACATCCGAAAGCGCCGCACCGGCCATGCCTACCGCCACCAGTTGGCGATTGCGCGAGGTGCCGTTGGCCATGGCCAGGAGTGAGGTCGGCCCGGGAATCAGGGCACCGATAAAACAGCTGGAGGTGTAGAGCAGCAAGGTGGTGGTATTCATCGCGCGGTTCTCGGCGGGCAGGTGGCAATGCCGGTGCAGAATGCCCCAGGCCGGCGCGGGATTAAAGGCATTCGCCGGGCACTTTGGCCGCCGTTGTCGAATCAGCGTTGCCGGTTGCCAACTTCTGCGGATCCACGGGGTCAGTTATCCTGCGCTGGCCATTGGATGGCAGTGTTGCCTTTTTCCTTTTCTGTGATGTGTTCATGACTACTTCCCCACCTCGTGGTGCAGCGCCCAAGACCTCCCGCGGCGGCGAGATCGGTGCTGCAATCCGTCGCTTCGACTGGTCGCAGACCGCGGTGGGCCCTCGTGAAGGCTGGCCCGGCCTGCTGCGCAGTACCTTGAGCCAGATGCTCGAGTCCCCGGAGAGCCTGTACCTGCTGTGGGGGCCGCAGATGCAGTTCTTCTTCAACGATGCCTACCGCCCGGTCCTCGGCCCGCGCCTGGCCAATGCCCTGGGGCAGACCATCCAGACCCTCTGGGCCGATGCCTGGCCGGATGTCCAGCCGATGGTGGAGCAGGCGTTTCTCGGTTACTCCTGCCGCCACGAAGACCTGCCGGTGAACATGCAGCGCTACCCTGGCGAAGAGCTGACCTGGTGGTCGTTCTCCATGAGCCCGGTGTATGACGAGGACGACGAACAGGTGCTCGGAGTGCTGTGCCACACCGTGGAGACCACCGATCGCGTGCTGCTGGCCCGGCACGCCCGGCAGACCGAGGCGCACCTGCGCGAAACCCGCGAGCTCAATACCCGGGTGCTGGCCGCCAGCAACGACTGCATCAAGGTGCTGGACCTCGATGGCCAGCTGTCGTTCATGAGCGAAGGTGGCCTGCGGGTCATGGAGGTCAGTGATTTCAATGCGGTGCGGGGCTGTCCCTGGCCGGACTTCTGGCAGGGCCAGGGCCACCAGGAGGCCCGGGATGCCATTGCTGCCGCGCGCCAGGGTCGCTCGGCGCGGTTCCAGGGCGCCGCCGATACCCTCCAGGGGCGCACCAAGTGGTGGGATGTGCAGGTTACGCCGATGCTCGACGCGGCCGGCCAGCCGGAGAAGATCCTCTGCATTTCCCGGGACATCAGCGCCACCCGCGAGGCGCAGGAGGAACTGCGGCGGCTCAATGAGTCTCTGGAGCAGCGGGTCCAGGAGCGTACCCAGGAGCGCGACCGGATCTGGCAGCTGTCCACGGACCTGATGCTGGTGGCGGACTTCAATGGCCGCATCGTCGCCGTCAACCCGGCCTGGACCCAGCTTCTGGGCTGGGAGCGCGAGGAACTGGAAGGCAGCAGTTTCTACGATTTCATCCACCCCCAGGACAGCCTGGCCGCAGCGGGGGCGGCGGCCGATCTGTCCCGGGGCGAGAGCTTTTCGCGCTTCGAGAACCGCTTTCGCCACCGCGACGGTTCCTATCGCTGGATGGCCTGGAGCGCTGTGCCGGACCCGCACCACATTCACGCCGTGGGCCGTGACATGCAGGCCGAGCGCGAGGCCGCCCAGGCGCTGCGCAAGACCGAGGACATCCTGCGCCAGGCGCAGAAGATGGAGGCGGTGGGGCAACTGACCGGTGGCGTGGCCCACGACTTCAACAACCTGCTGACGGTGATCCGCTCTTCCACCGACCTGTTGCGCCGCAACCTCAGCGAAGAGCGCCGGCAGCTGTACATCAAGGCGATTTCCGACACCGTCGACCGCGCCAGCAAGCTCACCGGCCAGCTCCTGGCGTATGCCCGCCAGCAGAACCTGCGCCCGGAGACCTTCGACGTCGGCGCCAGCGTGCAGTTGCTGGCGCAGATGATCAATCCACTGATCGGCGCCTGCATCGAACTGCGTATCGAGTTGCCGCAGCAGCCTTGCTACATCCACGCCGATGCCGGCCAGTTCGACACGGCGCTGATCAATATGGCGGTCAATGCCCGGGATGCCATGCAGGGCGAAGGCTTGCTGGTGGTGGCTGTGGAGCGGGTGGCGCAGATTCCCCCCAGTGCCAGCCAGGGTGCCCAGGCCGGGGACTTTGTCGCGGTATCCCTGACTGATACCGGCGCCGGCATCGACCCCCAGCAGATCGAACGGATCTTCGAACCCTTCTTCACCACCAAGGAGGTGGGCAAGGGCACCGGCCTGGGCTTGTCCCAGGTGTTCGGTTTCGCCCAGCAATCGGGCGGCGGCCTGGCGGTGCACAGCCAGCCGGGGCAGGGCACGTGCTTTACCCTGTACCTGCCGCGCGCGGAGGCCCTGGCCGGCTTGCCGACGCCAACCCAGGCGGTGGTGCCCATGATCGACGGCCAGGGCATGACCCTGCTGGTGGTGGAGGACAATCCCGAAGTCGGCGTGCTGCTGGCCCAGTCCCTGAACGAACTGGGCTACCAGACCGAATGGGCCACCAGCGCGGCGGAGGCCCTGCGCCGCCTGGGCGAGGAGCGGACCCGATTCCAGGCGGTGTTTTCCGATGTGGTGATGCCGGGCATGAGCGGTATCGAACTGGCCAGCCGGATCCGTTGCGACTACCCGCGGTTGCCGGTCATCCTCACCAGCGGCTACAGCCCGGCCCTGGCCCAGGGCCAGACCCGGGAGTTCGTGTTCCTGCAAAAGCCCTACTCGGTGGCGGAACTGGCCCTGGCCCTGAGCGCGGCGATCGGCCAGCCCGAGGTGCCGTAGGCACCCGTTTCAACTCAGGCTGGCTTCGATCACCAGGACATTGGCGCTGGCGGTGCGCACGTTGAAGCAACGCGTGGGGCTGATGGTGGAGCCTGCTTCGATCAGCACTTCCTGTTCATGTTCCATGCCGGCGCCGCCTTTGCGATAGACCACGGCCTTGCGGTTGCCGTAGGGCGCGCTGAGGATCCAGATCGCCGGGGCTGGGTTGGGGGCCGGGAGCAGGTCGTTGTACGCATGCCAGGCGGCAATTTGAGGGCACAAAGAGGTCGAGAGCGGTTTGTTGGTGACGAAGGTTGCTACTTCGCTCGGGCGGCAGGAACCACCGTGGAACAGCACCTGGCCGGGGGCGATAAACCGTCCGAAGTGCCTGACCTCGGTATTCAAGGTGTCCGCAGTGAACTTGCCAGATGCTCTTTGATACTCCTTGAGCGGTGCGGAATCCTTGAGGTAGGGCATGGCCGCCTTGGCTTGCCTGAGCTGGGGGTGCACTTGGAGTTGGCGGCGGAATTCGTTGACCACGCCCGAACCGACGTAGTGGCCCAGGGTGTGCAGCACAAAGTCCCTGGCGTTACGCACGGTCTGTTGCACGCGCAAGGGCCGGGTTGGCCAGTTGTTCTTCAGCGCGGCCTCGTGATACAGCCGTTCCCGCTCATCCGGAGGGCTGTCGCTGATGGGGTAGAGGTCGATCAAGGGAAGGTGGGTCATGGGGGGCTGGCCTGGTACTCATTCGCGGCGGGCGGCGGGCAAATAGTCGCCAAGCCTCTGCTGCAGAGGCTTGGGCGCAGGAGTTTTGCATGCTTGCCGGGCCCCGGCAATGGTTCGCGGGGCACTGGTTCAGCTGGCCTTGCTGAACCATTCCTGGGCCGAACGCCACAGGCACACGCCGAGAAAGTAGGCCGAGGCTGCCAGCCACAAGCCCATGATCGGCGGGCTGTGCAGCGGGTGGCTGAGGATCAGCAATGCGCCGCTGAGCAGCCAGACGAAGGTCACGATGATGTTCAGCCCCATCCACTTGCGTACCCGGAACGGATGCAGGAACTGCACCCGGGTGGCGGTCAGCAGGGCCAGGGCGAAGATGCTCAGCAGGCTCAGCCAGGGGCCGGGCTCGATCAGGTAGAAGCACAGGGCGACCACGTTCCAGGCCGCGGGAAAGCCCTGGAAGTAGTTGTCGTGGCTCTTCATGTTGACGTTGCAGAAACACAGCAGCGACGACAGCAGGATCAGCGAGGTGGCCAGCAGCGCGCTGTATTCCGGCAGGGGAATGTAGCGGTAGATGAACAGCGCCGGGATGAACACATAGGTCAGGTAGTCGATCACCAGGTCCAGCACCGAGCCGTCGATGTTGGGCAGCACCGAGCTGGTCTTGACCTTGCGCGCCAGGGAGCCGTCGACGCCATCCACCAGCAGTGCCACCCCCAGCCATAGCAGGCAGGCCTTGGGCTGGTTGTCGAACAGTGCCAGGGTGGCGAGCAAGGCACTGACCACCCCGGTGGCGGTGAAGCCATGGGCGCCCCAGGCTTTGATTCTGGCGATCTGCAGGGTCGATATCACGGACGTTTCTCCAGCGGCTGTGGTGCCCGGGCGATGTCCGGCGCAGCAGCGCCGGCAAGCCTGGCCAGGTTGCAGTTATCGACCGGAAAGCCTGGCAGAAGGTTCAGCGCGAACCTTGAATCAGGCCCGGCGCCGCAAGCGCCGGGCCAGTGGCTGGCCTGGCCCGAGTGCGCGGTCGAGGGGGCTGGTTTGAGTCTAGGCGCCACTCTGGACGAGGCAACAGAAAAAACGCCACGTGACCGAAGGTCAGGTGGCGTTGCGGGCAGGCGCAGGCACCGGAGGGGCTGCCGGGTTGATTACTTCCCGGTCTCCAGGGCCGTGAGGATGGCGTGGGCGGCCTTGATCCGTTCCTCGTTGGGGTAGTTCTTGTTGGCCAGCAGGACAATGCCGATCTGCTGGCTCGGCACGAACACTACATAGGCGCCGAAACCGCTGGTGGAACCGGTCTTGTTGTACAGCGCGTCGGCCTTGGGGGCTGCGGCCGGGGTCAGCCATTGCACCGGGTGCGGCTCAAGGGCCATGGCCGATGAGTTGCCCGCCAGCAGGCGTGCCAGGGGCACCGGGTAGGCGTAGCGCTCCCAGCCCAGGCCCTGGGTCATGTCGCCGACCTGGTAGTAGCCGCTCTGGGTCGCCACCATGGCTTGTTGCAGGGGGCGGTCGAACTGGCCCGGTTGCAGGTTGCCGGCAATGAATTGCAGCAGGTCCGGGGCGCTGGTCTTGACCCCGTAGGCTTCGGCATCCAGCGGCCCGGGGCTGAGGCGGATCGGCCGGTTCTGCTTGTCGTAGCCCTGGGCGTAGTGCCCCAGTTGGTCCTTGGGCAGATGGATGTAGCTGTGCTTGAGGCCGAATTTGGGAAACAGCGTCTGCTCCATCAGCCGGTCGAAGGGCTGGCCCAGGCTGCGGGCGGCCAGATAGCCGAGCAGGCCGATGCTGGGGTTGGAATACTGGCGTTGGGTGCCGGGGCTGAAGGTGGGTTTCCAGGTGTTGTAGTAGTCCAGGGTCTTGTCTTCACCCTGCACCTCGTCGGGGAACTGCAAGGGCAGGCCACCGGCGGTGTAGGTGCCCAGCTGCAGCAGGCTGATGCCGTCGAAGGCACTGCCGCGCAGGGCCGGCAGGTACTGGCTGGCGTGGTCCTCAAGGGCCAGCTTGCCGCTGGCCTGGGCGTAGCCGGCGAGGGTGGCGGTGTAGGTCTTGCTCACCGAACCCACCTCGAACAGGGTGTCGTTGTCCACCGGCTGTTGATTGTCCTTGGAGGCAACCCCGTAGTTAAAGTAATGTCGCTTGCCGTTGGCGATGATCGCCACCGCCATGCCGGGAATGCCCTGCTGGTGCATCAGCGGGCGGATGGTGGCGTCCACGGTGGTTTTCAGAGCGCTGTCCGCGGTGGTCTCGGCGAAGGCGCTGGAGGCGCCCAGTAGCAGTGCGCAGGCGCTGATGACGCTTAGTCCGGTCAAGGTTGTGTGCCGCATGATTGGTTGGTTTCCCTGGGTTCTGGTTATGTACGCCGCGTTTGTCCCAGCGGCTTTGCGGCCCCGGCGTTCTTCGTGGGAACGCTCCGGGCGGCCTGCCCGCGAAGCCTTCCTGGCACAGGAGGGCGTGGCCGGTGCTGCGCGAGCGAGGCCAATGTAGGCAGTTTACGGCACATCGACAAACGACCATATTTCGCACGAGCCATTAGAAAAACTAGGGAATGCCCATGCTCCGTCCCCATCTGCCCCTGAATGCGCTGCGGGCTTTCGAAGCTTCGGCGCGGCACTTGAGTTTCACCCGTGCGGCCATCGAGCTGTGCGTGACCCAGGCGGCGGTCAGCCACCAGGTCAAGAGCCTGGAGGCCCAGCTCAACGTCACCCTGTTCAAGCGCCTGCCCAGGGGCCTGATGCTCACCAGCGAAGGCGAGACCCTGCTGCCGGTGCTGCGCGAATGCTTCGACCGCATCGCCCAGACCCTGGGACGATTCGAGGGTGGGCACTATCGTGAAGTGCTGACGGTGGGCGCGGTGGGCACCTTCGCCGTGGGCTGGCTACTGCCGCGGCTGGAGGACTTCCAGGCACGCCATCCCTATGTCGACCTGCGCCTGAGCACCAACAATAATCGGGTGGACGTGGCGGCGGAGGGCCTGGACTATGCCATCCGCTTTGGCACCGGGGCCTGGCACGGCATCGAGGCGCTGGCGTTGTTGCAGGCGCCACTGTCGGTCTTGTGCGTGCCGGAACTTGCCCGCCAGTTGCACAGCCCGGCGGACCTGCTGGGGCAGACCTTGTTGCGCTCCTACCGCACCGACGAATGGCCGCAGTGGTTCCAGGCGGCGGGGCTGGGGGCCAACAGCCTGTTGCCCCAGAGCGTGGTCTTCGACTCGTCCCTGGGCATGCTCGAAGCGGCGCTGCAAGGCCTGGGCGTGGCCCTGGCGCCGCCCTTGATGTTCCAGCGCCAGTTGGCCAGTGGCGCGGTGGTGCAGCCCTTCGACATCGGCATTGTCACCGGCAGCTACTGGCTGACCCGCCTGCAGTCCCGGGCCGAAACCCCGGCCATGGGCGCGTTCAAGGCCTGGCTGCTGGAAGCGGTGGCCGGCTAGCCATCAATAGCGCCAATGCCCCGGTGTCCAGACCCACTGGCCGGCGTGCCAGCGGTAATGCCCGGCAACCCAGTGATAGCTCGGCGCCGGCGCCATCGGAATCACCTCGACAATGGGCGGCGGCGGTGGCGGCCGGCGAGGATGGGCCGGGGCCACCACGCAGCCTGCCAGGGTGGTGCCAAGCAAGGTGGCGATGAGAATGCTTTGGATCGTACGAAGCATGGGCGGTTTCCTGAGGGGGCAGTGGGCCCGCGGCCATCGCGGGCGGTTGAGGGTTGAACGTGGCCCGGGGCGAAATCCGTCGCCGGGCCTTCAATCTCTATTGGCTGCGCGGTTTTTCCCCGGGCCCCGCAGGTACATGGCGTCCACCAGTTGCTGGCGCTCCTTGAGCGACAGGCTGCCGGCAAAGTCGGCCAGGACCTCGTCGACCCGGGCCCGCAGGGCGATGTCGGCATCCCGGGACTTGCCCAGTTGGGCATCCAGGGCATTGCGGTCCAGTGGTTCGGCCCCCAGTTCACGCACCACCGCCTGGCGCGCCTCGCGCCCGGCGATGATCAGCGGCTGGCTATCGATGCGAGTCTGGCGCAGCAACTGGCGCAACTGGCGCCGGCGCTCTTCCGGCATCTGCGCCATGGCCTGGCGCAGGCCGTGCTGGGGTACCGCCAGGGCCTGGGCCGGCTTGGGGTGGCCAAGCCACTGATAGAGGCCGCCGGCCACGCCGCCGATCAGGAACACGTTGATCAGCAGCGACAGCACCAGGCAGGTTTTCAGCGCACGCATGGACAGGCTCACTGTTCGGCCTCCTCGGCATTGATGCTCAGGACGAATTCCGCGTCGCTCTGGTCGAACACGCTGGGCAGGGCCTCGGCGGAGGTCGACAGCGGCAGGCTCAGGGCCACCGCAAGCATGCCGGCGGCGACTCCGGTAAGGCCGACCCCGACCCAGCCCAGGGAGGCCAGCCAGCCGGCGTAGCGGCTCCAGAACGGCGCGCCGGGCTGCTGCGCGGCGGCGATGATGCGCCGGGCCAGGGCCGGGTTCGGTGCGGGCACCTGGTAGCGGTCCAGCTGGCTGTCGAGCCAGTGCGCCTGGCGCAGGGCTGCCGCGGCCTGGGCATCACCGCAGTCGAGCAGGGCCTGGGCGGCGGTGCGTTCAGCGCTGGGCCAGCGTTGCAGGTCGGCGCCATAGGCGTCGGCCAGGTGCACGAAGCGTTCGGGGGTCATGGTTTTCTCCTTCCTGAGAGGTCCGCGCCGGGGGCCTCGGCGAGGTGGCTGCGCAGGTTGCGCCGGGCCCGCGACAGCAGGCTTTCCAGGGCTTCGACGCTGATCTGCATCAGCGCCGCGGCCTCGGTGTTGGACAGTTCCTGGTAGTACTGCAGGACGATCGCCTCGCGCTGGCGATCCGGCAGTTGGTCCAGGGCCTGGGCCATGCGCCGGCTCTGCGCGCTGGCCTCCAGTTGTTCATCGGGCGCCGGGCGGGTGTCCAGGGCCTCGCAGGCGTGCTCGCTATCGACCGGCACATGTTCCTTGCGCCGGCGCAGGCGGTCGTAGCACAGGTTCAGCGCCACCCGGTGCAACCAGGTGTCGAACCGTGCCTGTTCGCTGCGCCAGCTGGCGGCCTGTTTCCAGATCCGCAGGAAGCTCTCCTGGGCGATGTCCCGGGCTTCGTCGGCATCCCCCAGCAGCCGGCTGGCCAGGGCCAGCAGGCGCGGCAGCTTGCGCGTGACCATTTCCTTCACGGCCTGCGCGTCGTTGTTGCCGATGCGTTTGAGCAACTCCAGATCCGGGTCGGTTTCGTTCAAGTGGGCAAGTCTCGGTGCGCTAACGGGGTAGTCCAGGGCATCACGGCATCAGCGCACCCAGCGGCCTTCGACCCAGTACCAGCGCGGCCCATGGGCCTGCCAATGGCCGGGCATCCAGTGCCCGCGCTGCATCACCGGTTGCCAGTGGCCGGGCACCCAGACGTAGCCATGCCCGCGCCAGCGCCAGTTGCCGCGGTCCCAGGCGTAGCCGGGGCGGGCCACCGGCATCGGCTCATAGCGCATGGGCGGTGGTGCCTGCTGGATGATGATGGTTTCGGCATAGGAGGGCGTGCTTGCCAGCGCACCAAGTGCCAGGGGGATCAGCAGCAACGTGCGCAGACGCAGCAGGGAACGGACAAGCTTCATGATGACTCCTTCAGGCCTGCGTTCGCTGATGAACGCAGCTGATGGGTTCAACGATAGATGGGCTGGGAATCCGTCGCGGGCAAATGAAATTTTTATCCGCGTCCGGTTCAACCCGGGTTCAGCTGGCGGGGGCAGGGCGCGGGCAGCGGCGGCTGGAAATATTTGTGCAGGGGCGGCGACGGATCTCTGCGCGCTACGCCGTTGAATCAGTAACCGTGCAGCCACGGCTGGCGATGGTCGCCAGTGGCGCTTGCCGGTCGTATCACTGAACCCATGAGGAATTCACCATGTCCCGTCGCATTGCACTGCTGATTGTCATGGCCACCCTGCTCTCCCTGGGCGGTTGCGTGGTTTACCCCGGGCACTACCACGGCTGCTGCTATCGCTATGGCTACTACCGCTAGGGCGCAGGGATGAAGAGCGGCGTGCCCCGCGGTTCTTGGCTAACCCCCAGGGGCCCGGCACAATCCTCGACCTTGCAGGGCATGCCTGGCCGTCGGCTTGATGGCGGGCATGGCCCGATGCCGTGGAGGAAGGTGGATGCCCGTCTTGAACGAACAGGATCAGCCCCAGGATCCGGATGCGATTGCGCGCCCGGTGTGCGCCTTGCGCATCTCGACTCAGGAACAGCGCTGGGAGCGGCCGTGGCACAGCCACCGCAAGGCCCAGCTGCTGTTCCCATTGTCCGGCGTGCTCAGTTGCGAGAGCGCCGAGGGCCTGTGGCTGGCCCCGCCGCAATGCGCGGTATGGATCCCCAGCGCCACCGACCATCGGGTCCAGGGGTTGGAGAACGCCCTGGGCTATTGCCTGTTCGTCGAACCCGAGCATGCCCGCTCACTGCCGCAGGCCTGCTGCACCCTGGCAGTGTCGCCCCTATTGCAGGAGCTGCTGCAACGCTGCGCGCAATTGCCCTATCTCTATGACCAGCAGGGTGCCGAGGGGCGGTTGATGGCCGTGGCCCTGGACGAGCTGGCGGCGGCGCCCCGGGAGCAGATCCACCTGCCCATGCCCCGGCATGAACAGCTGCGGCGCCTGGCCGGGCAGATCCTTGAACAGCCGGAACGCCGCCTGAGCCTTGGGCAATGGGCCGAGCAGATCGGCCTCAGCGAACGCAGCCTGAGCCGTCTGATTGTGGCCGAGACCGGCCTGAGCTTCGGCCGCTGGCAGCGCCAGTTGCACATTCTTCTGGGGCTCAAGCAATTGGGCCGGGGCGACTCGGTGGAACGGGTCGCGCTGACCCTGGGCTATGACAGCGCCAGCGCCTTTATCCGCATGTTCAAGAAAGCCGTCGGCCAGCCGCCGGGGCGCTTCTTTGCCGAACGCCGCCAGGCCCTGGAACACGACCTACCCCTGTAGCCGCTGCCGAGCCCGCGAGGCTGCGCAAAGGCTCGCAGGGCCTTGCTTGACGCACACCAGCGCCTGCAAAACCGCCACGGCCACCTCCATCACTGCGGTCGTTTGGCCGGATTGATCAATAATTTGTCAATCTCGACTGATGCGGACAGGTTCATACGGGAAGATGATAACCATTCTTGTTTGTCAGCTTTCTTGAGGTGTTCCCATGTACTTCGATCATCAGCATTTTCCCCTGGTCTGGATGCGCCCCGCCAAAGGCGCCGGGCAGCCGGGAGTCGAGCCGTTCCAGCAGTTGGAGGCGTTGATGCAGCGCGGTCAGGCCTTTGTCCTGATGAGCGATGCCATGCCCGATCCTGCGCAGCGCAACACCGAGCAGAGCAAGGCATTGCTCAAGCAGGGGGCGTTATGGATGAAACGCAACAAGGCGGCGATCCGTCGCTGGATCAAGGCCATGATCGTCATCGCCCCGGAACCCGAGGCCCAGGCCGGGGTCGAGGCCTTTGCCGATACCTATGAAAAGTTCTGGGGTTATCCGCTGTTGCTCAGTGCCTCGCCGCTGGCGGCCGCCAGCCTGGCCCAGCAACTGCTGGCGCCACCGCGCAGCAACCGGCACAACTGGTGAGGGCGGGGCGGCGGCCCCTAGCCACGCAGGTGTTCGGGGAGGTTGGCGCTGATCACCTTGCCCATGCTGATCCGTGGTTCGACCTGATAGCCCAGGGTCTGGTAGAAGCTTTGCACGGCGGCGTTGCTGCTGAGGATCTGCAGGTTGATCTTCAGGCAGCCGCGGCCCTGCAGGGCTTGTTCGCCATGACGCACCAGGGCCCGGCCAGTGCCGAGCCGGCGCTGTTGCGGGTCCACCGCCAGGGCGTAGAGCCAGCCGCGGTGGCCGTCATAGCCGGCCATCAGGGTGCCTATGACCTGTCCTTGGTCCAGGGCGACGAAGAACAGAGCGTCATCCACCGCGAGCTTGCGGTCGATGGCCAGGCTCGGGGTGTTGTGGGCCGTGTCGTAGCCGAAGCTGCGGTTCCACAGGTCGATCACGGGCTGGCGATGGTGGGGGTTGCTGTATTCGACGATCTGGATCATGGCGTGGCTCGCTAAAGTGTGGGAGCACAGAAGGGCGGGTTTCAGTCCTGATGGCCGGGCCAGGTTTCGGTGGGGAAATAGGCCTCCAGCCCCGGTTCCTTGTGGTCCACCCCGTCCCGGGTCCAGTAGCAGCTCAAGCGTGAGTAGTTGTCCAGGTCGCCGCGCACCAGGCAGGTGGCGTTGTGCCCCGGCCAGCTGAAACGCAGCACATCGGCCTCGGCCATGGTGGCCCGCTCCACTTTGCCGGTGGCGGTGGTGGTCTTGCCGTCGATGGTCTTGACCAGGGTCAGGGCCTGGTTCTCGTAGCGGATCACCGCGGTGCCCGAGTAGGTCGGCCCGCCATCGGGCTCCTTGCCGATCAGCATGAACTGGCCGGGCACCATGCTGTAGTAGATGTGAAGGTCCTGGTCCTGCTTGGGGGCGGCCTGGGCAGCAAGGCTGGCCAGCAGCAGGCCGAGGAGGGGCGCGCGGCGGGAGAAATACGGCATTGATGCTCACTCCTGTTGAGGCGGGGGGCCATGATTCCAGACTTGGCCCTGCAGATAAATGCCCGGGCTCTAGCGATGTTCGATGACCAGGATCGCCGTGGTGTCGGCCTCCAGGGCTTCGAACACGTGGGGCAGGTCGGCGCTGTAGCGGATGTAGTCGCCGGCCTCCAGGCTCACCGGGCTGTCCGCAGGCCCGGCCAGGGCCCGCCCGCTGCAGATCACCAGGTGTTCCACGGTGCCCGGCAGGTGGGCCTTGGACTGGCGCGCCTGGCCGGGTTGCGCCTTCAGGCGATACAGGTCGCGCTGCGCCCCCGGCGGGCAGTCATCGAGCAGGGTCGCCGCGTAGTGGGCATCCTCGGCATGGGCGGTGGTGCCTTCGTGGGCACGGATGACTTTCAGCTGATGCGCCGGTTGCTGGAAAAACCGCGTCACCTGCAAGCCCATGGCCTGGGCCAGGGCCCACAGGGTCTCGATGCTCGGGTTGCCCAGCCCGGCTTCCAGCTGGGACAGGGTGGACTTGGCCACCGCAGCCCGCTTGGCCAGTTCCGAAACGGAGAAACCAGCGTTCAGGCGCTCGCGCTTGATGGCCATGGCCAGCAGGCCGATGGGCGACAGGGAGGTTGGGTCGTTCGTTTTATCATTCATATCTCTATTAAATCATCCTTGATTCTCTTGACGCAGATAAATTTCGCCGTTCATTATATCGGTTAATTGTTCGGTATAAATAAAACAAGGGCGCCGAGATGAACCGATTGTACAAGGCGGGCCCATGGGCCTGAGCCTGCGCCTGATGGTCATTCCGTACCACGAAATCTACCTGGCCGTGCATTGCCTGGCCCACCTGCAACAGTGCCTGGGGGACTGGCTGGTGGCGGGGCAGACTCACCTGTTTGTCGAGTCGCCGCGCTGGTACAGCCGCTAGGGCCGACCGCCGGGCGCGAGGTGGGCGGTGAATCCATTGCCTGCATTAATGCGAAGCATTACTATTCACGCCCCACTTCCCCAGCGCCCCGCGATGACAGCCAAGCCGCCCCGCAGACCAGGCTTTTTCGAGCACTACGAAGAGTTGATCGGCACCTGGACCCGGCGCTTGCGCAATCGCCAGCAGGCCGAGGACCTGGCCCACGACACCTTTGTCCGGGTGCTGGAATCCGATGCCGCCACGGTGCAGCAGCCGCGCGCCTACCTGCATCAGACCGCGCGCAATATCGCCGTGGATGCCTTTCGCCGAGAAGACCGGCGCGGTGCCCTGGAAGAACAGGGGGTCCACCTCAGCGTGTCGCCCAGCGGCGACCCGGAGCATTTCATGCACGCGATCCAGTTGGCCGATTCCATCGAACGGGCGCTTGGCGAGTTACCGGTCAACTGTCGCAAGGTGTTTGTCTGGCAGAAGATCGAGGGCCTGACCCAGGCCGAGATCGCCGAGCGCCTGGGGCTGTCAAAGAACATGGTGGAAAAGTATATGATCCGCACCCTGCGGCATCTGCGCGACCGTCTGGACGGGTCGGCCCCATGATCAGTCGTGGCGATTTCTCACCCTCTGCCAAACAGGAATTTGCATGATGGACAGCCGCGATTGCGCCAGCGCGCAGGCCAGGATTCGTGACGAGGCGGCGGCCTGGTTCACGCGGCTGCAGGAGCCCGAGGTGAGCCCGGAGCAGCAACTGCGGTTCCAGCAGTGGCTGGCCGAGGATCTGCAGCACCGGCACGAGTTCCAGTTGCTCGAAGCCCTGTGGGCGGCCACCGACCTGGTGCCCAGGGCGCGCCTGCAAGCGCTGTGCGCCACCCCGCCGGCCAAGGCCCGGCGGCGCCCGCTGCTGCGCTTTGCCCTGGCTGCCGGGGTGGCGGCGCTGGCCGTGGGCCTGGGGCTGTTCAGTGGCCTCAACCAGCCGGTTTCCTACAGTGCGCAATTCGTGACCGCCCTGGGCGAGCGCCGCCATGTGGCCTTGCCCGATGGCTCGCAGATCGACCTGAACAGCCGCAGCCACCTGCAGGTGCGTTATGCCCGGAACCAGCGGCTGATCGAGCTGGTGGAAGGCGAAGCCCTGTTCAACGTCGAGCACGACACGGATCGGCCCTTCGTGGTGGCGGCGGGAGCGGGCAAGGTCACGGTCACCGGCACCCGCTTCGATGTGCGCCGCGATGAACGCCAGACCCGGGTGGCGGTGGAGCAGGGCCGGGTCAAGGTGCAGGGGCGCGACGCCGCGACGGATGATTTCATTGCCCTGACCCCGGGCCAGGGCACCCATGTCGATGAGCACGGCAAGGTGGCTCAGGCCTACGCGGTGAACCCCGAGGCGCTCACGGCCTGGCGCAGTGGCAAGCTGGTATTCAACAACGCCTCCCTGGCCGAGGTGGTGGCCGAAGTCTCGCGTTATCGCGAACAGCCCCTGCGGGTGGCCAGCGCCGCAGTGGGTGAGCTGCGCCTGACCAGCGTGTTCAAGTCCGACGACACCCAGGCCCTGCTCAAGGCCCTGCCGAGCATCCTGCCGGTGGAGGTGCGGACCCTTGCCGACGGTAGCCAGGAAATTTTTTCACGTTAGATTCAGGTTTTTTTTCAGTTCATCGTCTTCTTGTCCAACTGCAACTGGTTTGCATTAACAGACGCACCTTAGTGTGATCGACAGGACTGCCGCCGACGTGAAAAAAATAGCCGTTTCTCCCGCCATATCCCCGTTACCCGCGCGCCGCTGGCTGCCCCTGGCCCTGGCCCTGGCGGTCAGTGCGGCCTTGCCCCAGGCCCAGGCCGGGCAAGCCGCCGCCATTCACATCCAGGCCCAGGCGCTGGGCCAGGCCCTGAGCCAGTTGGGCCTGCAGACCTCGTTGCAGGTGTTCTTCAGCCCCGAGCTGGTGGCCGGCAAGCAGGCCCCGGCGGTGGACGGCAACCTGTCCCCGGAACAGGCCCTGGGCCAGTTGCTCCAGGGCAGTGGCCTGCAATACCGGATCGACGGCGGTTCGGTGACCCTGAGCCCGGCTCCGGCAGCCACGGGCGGTGCACTGGAACTGGGCACCAGCAGCATCAGCGTGGTGGGCGACTGGCTGGGCGATGCCGATGTGCAAAAGGTCCAGAACCACCCCGGTGCACGTACGGTGATCCGCCGCGAGGCCATGGTGGAGCAGGGCGCGATGAACGTCGGCGACGTGCTGCGCCGGGTGCCCGGGGTGCAGGTCCAGGATGCCAACGGCACCGGTGGCAGCGATATTTCCCTGAACGTCGGCGTGCGCGGCCTGACCTCGCGCCTGTCGCCGCGCTCAACGGTGCTGATCGACGGCGTGCCGGCGGCCTTTGCACCCTATGGCCAGCCGCAGTTGTCCATGGCGCCGATTTCCTCCGGCAACCTGGACAGCATCGATGTGGTGCGCGGCGCCGGTTCCGTACGCTACGGGCCGCAGAACGTCGGCGGGGTGATCAACTTCGTGACCCGGGCGATTCCGGAAAAGGCCACCGGGGAAATCGGCACCACCCTGGAAACCTCCCGGCAGGGCGGCTGGAAGCACATCGACACGGCTTTCCTCGGCGGCACTGCGGACAACGGCCTGGGGGTGGCGCTGCTGTATTCCGGGGTCAACGGCAATGGCTACCGCGAGGGCAACAACGGCAACGACATCGACGACGTGATCCTCAAGACCCACTGGGCACCCACCGAGCAGGACGAGTTCTGGTTCAACCTGCATTACTACGACGCCACCGCCGACATGCCCGGCGGCTTGACCCAGAAGCAGTACGACGCCAAGCCCTACGACTCCGATCGCGACTGGGACAACTTCAGCGGCCGGCGCAAGGATGTGTCCTTCAAGTACCAGCGCCAGGTCGACGACCGCACCCAGTTCGAAGTGCTGACCTACTACTCCGACAGCTTCCGCGGCAGCAACATTGCCGCCAGCGACCAGAAGACCCTGGTCTCCTACCCGCGCACCTACTACACCTTCGGCATCGAGCCGCGGGTGTCCCATGTGTTCGACCTGGGGCCCACCACCCAGGAAGTCAGCGTGGGTTATCGCTACCTCAAGGAAGGCATGCATGAACAGGCCAGCCGCGTGGCCCTGGTGAACAACCAGCCGGTGCTCACCGCGGATTCCGACGGCCATGTCTACCAGGACCGTACCGGCGGCACCGAGGCCAATGCCTACTACATCGACGACAAGATCGACGTCGGCAACTGGACCATCACCCCGGGCATCCGCTTCGAGGACATCAGCACCAACTGGCACGACCGGCCGGTCCCGGGCACCAACGGCGTGCGAGTGCAGGAGAAGCGCCGCAGCATCGACAGCAACGAACCGTTGCCGGCCCTGAGCGTGATGTATCACCTGTCCGATGCCTGGAAGCTGTTCGCCAACTACGAGACTTCCTTTGGCAGCCTGCAGTACTTCCAGCTGGGCCAGGGCGGCAAGGGCAACCAGACGGCCAACGGCCTGAGCCCGGAGAAGGCCAAGACCTACGAGATCGGCACTCGCTACAACGACGATGTATGGGGCGGTGAAGTGACGCTGTTCTACATCGACTTCGATGACGAGCTGCAATACATCAGCAACGACGTGGGCTGGACCAACCTGGGGGCCACCAAGCACCAGGGCCTGGAAGCCTCGATGCATTACGACCTGGCAGCCCTGGACCCGCGCCTTGACGGCCTGACCGCCAACGCCGGCTTCACCTACACCCGCGCCAGCTATGAAGGCGAGATCCCCGGCTTCAAGGGCCGCGACCTGCCGTTCTACTCGCGCCAGGTGGCCACTGTCGGCCTGCGCTACGACATCGACCGCTGGACCTACAACATCGACGCCTTCGCCCAGTCCAAGCAGCACTCGCCGGGCACCGGGGTGAACGCCAACGGCAGCTTCAACGGCAACTACATCACCGATGGCAGCGCCGATGGCCGGTACGGCGACATGCCGGGTTATGTGCTGTGGAACATCCGTGGTGGCTATGACTTCGGGCCGCAGTTGTCGAACCTGAAGCTGGGGGCCGGCGTGAAGAACGTCTTCGACCGCCAGTACTTCACCCGTTCCAGCGACAACAACTCGGGGATCTACGTGGGCGCGCCCCGGACCTTCTTTGTCCAGGCCAGCGTCGGCTTCTGACCCCCGCAACAGGCGCCGGCTTGCCGGCGAATCCCCAGAGCGGCGCAGGTTCTGGGAGATGGGCCATGGCTGGCGGCCCCTTCGCTGGCAAGCCAGCTCCTACAGGGATGGTGGCGCCTGTAGGAGCCGGCTTGCCGGCGAATCCCCCGAGCGGCGCAGGTTCTGGAGGATGGGCCCTGATTGGTGGCCCCTTCGCTGGCAAGCCAGCTCCTGCAGGGAGGGTGCGCCTGTAGGAGCCGGCTTGCCGGCGAATTCCCAGGACGACGCAGGTTCTGGGGATGGGCCATGGCTGGCGGCCCCTTCGCTGGTAAGCCAGCTCCTACAGGGACGGCGGCGAATCCCTGGTGCAATGCTGTGCTTAAGTGGCTCAGACCTTGAGTACCTTGCCGCTGGCGGCCACCGCCAGCAGCAGGACGGCGATCAGGCCGAAGGCCGCGCTCAGGCTGCTGCCATGGGCAATGAAGCCGATCACCGCCGGCCCGGCCAGGATGCCGGCGTAACCCAGGGTGGTGATGGCCGGCACGGCGATGCTTTCGGGCATGACGTTCTGCTTGCCCACGGCGGTGTAGAGCACCGGCACTATGTTCGAGCAACCCGCGCCCACCAGGGCATAACCCACCAGCGCCGCCTCCCAGGCCGGGGCCAGGGTCGCCAGCAACAGGCCAGCGGCGGCCGTGGTGCCGCCGATGATGATCACCCGGCGCGCGCCCAGGCGATGGACGATGGCATCGCCCGTCAGGCGGCCCAGGGTCATGGTCAGGGCGAAGGCGGCGTAGCCCAGGCCGGCGTAGGCGGCATCCAGATCGCGCTCGGCGGTGAGGAAGACCGCGCTCCAGTCCAGCACCGCGCCTTCGGCGAGGAACACCACGAAGCACAGGCAGCCGATGAACAGCACCACACCATGGGGCACGGCAAAGGCCGGGCCCGAGCTCTGGCTGCCATAGGGCAGCATGTGCGGCGCGGCCTTGAGCAGCGCCAGCAGCATCAGGGCGATCACCACCAGGGTCGCGCCCAGGGGCGACAGGCCCAGGCCGAGCAGGGCACTGACCCCCGCGGCGCCGACGATCCCGCCCAGGCTGAACAGCCCGTGAAAGCCCGACATCATGGTCTTGCCGCTGGCCCGCTCGACAATCACCGCCTGCAGGTTGACCGTGGAATCCACGCCGCCCAGCCCGGCGCCGAACATGAACAGCGCGGCCATCAGCAGCGGAATCGAGGTCAGGGTGGCCAGCAAGGGCAGGGCCAGGCAGATCAGCAGGGTGCCGCCGGCCATCACTTTGCGGCAGCCGAAGCGCCCGGCCAGGGCGCCGGCAATCGGCATCGCAAGGATCGAGCCCACCCCCAGGCACAGCAGCAACAGGCCCAGGGTGCCTTCGTCGAGCCCGGCCCGGGCCTTGGCGTAGGGCACCAGCGGGGCCCAGGCGGCAATGCCGAAGCCGGCGATGAAAAAGGCGATGCGCGTGGACATCTGTTCGAGGCGGCCGGGGGTGGCCTGGAAGTGGGTGTTGCTGGCAGTCATAAAAATCCTTGGCGATCGAACTCGCTGCCGGCCGCCTGATGCCCCCATGGCGTGATGGCGGCCGGGTGGGGATTGTGACAAATCTGGCCCTCGAAGGTTGCAGAAATCCGCAGCGCAGTGCTTCTGCACAGGGTTGCGGGTGAAATAAATTTGCGCAGGCTGGCGGTTTGTTTCACATAATCGGCGGCTGTGCACAAAAACGTTGCAGTGCGTGCCGTTTCTTCCCGGAGTTTTCCTGCCCATGAATGCCAGCCTCGACGCCTACGACCTGAAGCTGCTCGCCGAGCTGCAACGTGACGCCAGCACCGCGCAAAGCGAGCTGGGGCTGCGGGTCAACCTGTCCACCGCCGCGGTCAACCGGCGGCTCAAGCGCCTCTGCGACGAGGGGGTGATCGAGCGCTACAGCGCCATCGTCGCGCCGGATGCCCTGGGGCACGAACTGAGCATCATCGTCGAGGTGCAAGTGGAGAGTGAGCGCATCGACCAGATCGACGCCCTCAAGCGCAACTTCCAGGCCTGCCCCCAGGTCCAGCAGTGCTACTACGTGGCCGGCGAGTGCGATTTCGTGCTGATTTTCTGCGTGCGCAACATGGCCCAGTACACCCAGCTGACCCGCGAACTGTTCTTCGACAACCCCAACGTCAAGCGCTTCAAGACCCTGGTGGCGATGAACCGGGTCAAGGTCGGCCTGGAAGTGCCCACGGCCGGCTGAGGTTCAGGGGGCCTGCAGCGCTTCCACCAGGAAATCCACGAACACCCGGACCTTCTGCGACAGGTGCCGCTGGCTGGGGTACAGCGCATAGATATGCCGCCCGGGCAGGTGCTGGTCCGGCAGCACCCGCAGCAGTTGGCCGCTGTCCAGCAATGGCTGGGCGACAAAGCCCGGCAGGGCGCCGATGCCCAGGCCGGCCACCAGCATGTCGGCCAGCAGCAGGCTGTTGTCCGCGGAAAAATGCACCGGCAGCTCCAGCCGCGTCTGGCCTTCCGGGCCTTGCAGGTGCCAGCGCCCCGGGTGTTCCGCCAGGCGGTAGGCCAGGCAGCGGTGCTGATGCAGGTCGGCGATGCTTGCCGGCGTGCCCGCGGCCTGCAGGTAGGCCGGCGCGGCGCAGATGATCTGCTCCACCTGCCCCAGCTGGCGGGCGATCAGCGAGGAGTCCTCCAGTTGCCGGCGAATCCGCAGCGACACGTCGAAGCCTTCGCCCACCACGTCCAGCACCTGGTCGTTGAGGGTCAGGTCCACCTGCAATTGCGGGTAGCGCTGCATGAAGGCCACCAGGATCGGCGACAGCACCTTGAGCCCGAAGGACAGTGGCGCATTCACTCGCAGGCGCCCGCCGGGTTCGTGCAGGCCGGCCTGGGTGGCCCGCTCCAGGGCGTCCAGTTCGTCCAGCAGGTGGCAGCACTCGCTGAAGTAGCGCTGCCCGGCCTCCGACAGGCTCATGCGTCGGGTGGTGCGCAGGATCAACAGGCTGCCCAGGCGCTCTTCCAACTGGCGCACCTGCTTGCTCACCGCCGCCGTGGACTGCCCGAGGTCGGTGGCGGCCTGGCTGAAACTGGAGCGTTCCGCCACCCGGCGAAAGGTGCGCATGGCCAACAACACATCCATATTGTTTCTCCCGGGTTGAATATGTATCCACGAAATGGCTGATTATCTCTGATCTGCCACTCAATACCATGGGCACCTCATTTCACAGGAGTGTTGTCATGGCGATTCGCGCAATGTCGAAGATGGTTTCCGGGCTACTGGCCCTGTCCCTGGTCAGCGGGCTGTGCAGTGCCGCCGAGGCGGCCCGGCCCGAGGTGGGCATCAGCCCATGGGGCCCCAAGGACGAGATCGGTCGCCTGAACCTGATCACCCCCCAGTCCCGGGCGGCGATCATGGCCCGGGTCACTGGTGAACAGGCCTATGACCTGGCGGTGGATTACTTTGTCGGCATGCCCAGCTGGCAGGCCGCCGGCGACCCGCCTTACCAGATGTGGATGACCCACACCCCCCACGGCAACGTGATCGCCGACCCGATGCAAGTGGGCGAGCCAATGAACCAGCACGTCAGCTACAGCGGTTCGGCGGTGTCGATGTACGCCCATATGGGCACCCATATCGATGCCCTGAACCACTTCGGCCTCAACGGCAAGATCTGGAACGGCTACCGCGCCGACCAGCACCTGGGGGACCGCGGCTGGAACGTCACTGGTGCGGAAAAACTGCCGCCGATCATTGCTCGCGGTGTGCTGATCGATGTGCCCGCGGCCAAGGGCCTGGAGCAGTTGGCGGACAGCTACCGGGTCACCCGCGCCGACCTGCAGCAGGCCCTGGCCAGGCAGAAGGTGGCGCTGGAAAAGGGCGACGTGGTGCTGATCCGCACCGGGCGCATGCGTGACTACGACAATGCCCAGCGCTACATGGCCAACCCGCCGGGCCTGAGCCTGGACGCGGCGAAGTTCCTGGTGGAAGAGGGCGGCGCCATGGTGGTGGGGGCGGACAACCTGAGCTTTGAAACCTTCCCGTCCGAGGTCGAGGGCAACTACCTGCCGCTGCACACTTACCTGCTGGCGATGCAGGGCGCGCCGATCATGGAGCTGGTGAACCTGGAAGGGCTGGCCCGGGACAAGGTCTACCAGTTCGCCTTTATCGGTGCCTCGCTCAAGTTGCGTGGCGCGGACGCCGCGCCGATCCGCCCCATGGCCCTGCCGATCCGCTGAGCCGAGGCGTGGCGATGCCCCGCGCGCTCACCGGGAGTCTCCAGGCCTCTGGTCGAGCCGCCGGTTTCTCCGTAATGTCAGCGGCTCGGTTTTCCAGGAGGCGGTGTGATGGCGGCGTTCTACGATGCACGGGGCAACATCTATGGGGTGGTGACACCCGCGCGGTTGCGCAGCCTGGGGGTCGCCTTGCCCGGCAGCGCCGCCCAGGCCGCGCGGGACCGGCGCTTGTGGAGCGAGCAGGCCATCGCCGCCCTCTGTGACTGGGCTCCGGGCACCCGCCCGCCGGGGGCCAAGGCCCACCGTAGCGATGGTCTGCTGGTGGGGCCGTTCAAGGACGTGGCGCCCTTCGATCTGCTGATCGTCAACACCGACGGCACCCTGGCCGAGCGCAGTGGCAATGGCCTGACCATCTTTGCCCAGGCCCTGGCCGAGCAGGGGTTGCTGGCCGAGCAGGGGCCAACCCTGTTGCAGGTGCACCATGACCAGCCCACCGGTACCTCGCCGGTGGCCACCGTGGTGGAGCCGGCCCGGGTGGCGGGGGTGCCAGGGTTCTGGCTGGACCTCGGCCAGCCGTCCTTCGGGCCCGAGGCGGTGGCCGCCATTGGCGTCGAGACGGTGACCCTGAACGGACGCGAACTGAGCCGGGTGGCGCCGTTGCAGGCACTCGACCCGCGGTGGGAGCACAGCCAGTTCGTGCGCATCGGCAACCCCCACTGCGTGACCCTGCTGGAGGATGCCGAGGCCTTGCCCGGCAACCCGCAGATGCTCGAAGCGCCCCTGGCCGAAGGGCTGACGGCCACTGCTTTTGCCTTGCCCCTGGGCAGCGGCGAACCCTGCCCGGCGGGGGTCAACCTGCAATGGGCGGCGCGGGAATCGGCGCAGCGCATCGTCGCCCGGGTGTTCGAACGGGGCGAAGGGCCGACCGCGTCGTCGGGCACCAGCGCCAGCGCCGTGGCTAGCGCGGCGTGGCGGGTGGGCTGGGTCAAGGCTGGCGAGGTGCAGGTGGTGATGCCCGGCGGCACCGCGCCGTTGCGCCTGGAGGAACAGGATGGCGAGCTGCGCCGGGTCTGCCTGTTTGGTCAGGCCGTGCGCTTGTAGCTTCTTGCAGGAGCCGGCTTGCCGGCGAAGGCGATCTGACGGGCGCCTTCGCCGGCAAGCTGGCGCCTACGGTTTTTTGCAGGTCATGCGTCTTGCCATTGCACCTGGGCCATTTGCCGTTGCATCAGCACCTTGCCGTGGCGGATGGAGTACAGCGCCAGGCCCTGGCTGCGGATCATTTCGTAATCGCTGTCGGCAGACAGGATCAGCAGGTTCGCCGGGCGACCTTCTTCGATGCCGTAGCGCTCGCCCAGGGCCAGGGCCTTGGCGCTGTTGTCGGTGACCAGGTCCAGGGCGTTCTGCAAGTTGCGGTAGCCGAGCATGTGGCAGATGTGCAGGCCGGCTTCCAGTACCCGCAGGATGTTGCCGTTACCCAGGGGGTACCAGGGGTCGACAATCGAGTCCTGGCCGAAGCACACGTTCATCCCGGCCTCCAGCAGCTCATTGACCCGGGTCACGCCGCGGCGTTTCGGGAAGCTGTCGAAGCGCCCCTGCAGGTGGATGCTTTCGGTGGGGCAGGAGACGAAGCTGATGCCCGAATGCCCCAGCAGGCGGAACAGCTTGGCGCAGTAGGCGTTGTCGTAGGAGCCCATGGCGGTGGTGTGGCTGGCGGTGACCCGGGAGCCCATGCCCCGGCTGCGCGCTTCTTCGGCCAGCACTTCAAGAAAGCGCGAATGCGGGTCATCGGTTTCGTCGCAGTGCACGTCCACCAGGCAATCGGTGCGTTCGGCCAGGTCCATGAGGAACTTCACCGAGCTCACGCCCTGGTCCCGGGTGTATTCGAAGTGCGGAATACCGCCCACCACATCGGCGCCCAGGCGGATGGCTTCTTCCATCAGCTCGCGGCCGTTGCGGAACGATTCGATGCCCTCCTGGGGGAAGGCGACGATCTGCAGGTCGATCAGGTGCGCGCTTTGCTCGCGCACTTCGAGCATGGCCTTGAGGGCGGTGAGGTCCGGGTCGGTGACGTCGACATGGGTGCGTACATGCTGGATGCCGTGGGCGGCCAGGGCGCGGATGGTCTTGTGGGCGCGGGCGCGGGTGTCTTCGGCGGTGATGGTGGCCTTGCGTTCGCCCCAGCACTCGATGCCTTCGAACAGGGTGCCGCTCATGTTCCAGCGCGGCTCGCCCGCGGTGAGGGTGGCGTCCAGGTGAATGTGCGGTTCGACGAAGGGCGGCACCACCAGGTTGCCGCCGGCATCCAGGTGCTCGGGGCCGAAGGCCGGCGCGGCGGTGGGGGCGTCCGGGCCCTGCTGGACGATGCGGGCGATGCGGCCGTTTTCCAGGTGCAGTTGGTGCAGGCCTTCACGGTGGCGCAGGCGGGCGTTGGTGATCAGCATCGGAGCGGTTCCTCGGGTCGGGCAATCAGCGGTTCAGCAGTGGGATCCGGGCGGCGGCCCTTGTCCCTCGGTCATTGGGCTGTGCTTCAACCGGTACCGGTCGAAGCAGGCAGGTGGTTCGGGGCGGGTCATGATAGACCCGGAACGCGCCGGGAGGGCAAGGCCCGGGTTCAGGCCCGGGCGTCGAGGGTGGCGCTGGTGCGGGCGCCGAGCCAGGCGCTGAGCAGGACATAGCTCAGGCTTGCTACGCCGGTGCCCACCAACGGCGCGACCCAGGGCGAGCAGAAGGCCGCCAGGGTGCCCAGGCCATAGGCGGCCAGGCCCGGCCAGTTCCAGGCCGGCAACTGGCTGTCGGCCAGGCGCGGGTAGCGGCCGCGCCAGCGGTAGAAGAAGTCCGCCATGATCACCCCGCCAATCGGCGGAATCACCGTGCCCAACAGGATCAGGTAGGGCACCAGCAGGTCGTACATGCCGAGCATCGCCAGCAGGGTGCCGATCAGCGCGCCCACCAGGGTCACGGTCTTGCGCCGGTCGGTGCGCAACAGGTTGCAGCCGGCCACGGCGAAGTTGTAGATGGTGTTGTCCTGGGTGCTCCAGATGTTCAACAGCAGCATGGCCATGGCCGCCATGGCAAAACCCTGGAGCAGCAGCACTTCGACCACGTCCGGCTGCTGGTAGACGATGGCGCCGTAGGCACCGATCAGCACCATCAGGCCGTTGCCGATAAAGAAGCCGATCAGGCTGGCGCTCACCGCCACCCGCGCCGAGCGGGAAAATCGGGTCCAGTTGGTGGCCTGGGTGGCGCCGCTGACGAAGGTGCCGAACACCAGGGTGATGGCGCTGGAGAGGTCCAGGCTGGCGCTAGGCGTGACCCCCAGCAAACCGTCGAGGCCGCCGATCTGCCGGGTGGCCACCCACATCGAAAGCAGCAACAGCAGGCCCATGGCCGGCACCGCGATCCAGGACAGGATCTCCAGGCCGCGATAACCGATGTAGGCGGTGGCGCAGAAGGCCATGCCGAACAGCAGCATCAGCCCCAGTACCGCACCCGGATCCAGCTGGAAATACTTGCCCAGCACCACCGCGGCGGTGGCGGTGCCCCAGGCGTACCAGCCGATCTGGGTGAAACCCAGGATCAGGTCGCTGAGCTTGCTGCCCCGTTCGCCGAAGCAGAAGCGCCCCATCAGCACCGTGTTCAGCCCGCTCTTGAAGGCGATGTAGCCCAGGCTGGCGGCGTAGATCCCCAGCAGCAGGTTGCCGACGAGGATCACCACCAGCAGGGTGGTGAAGTCGAAGGCCACCCCCAGCTTGCCGCCGGCGAACATGGTGGCAGTGAAGAAGGTGAAGCCCAGCAGCACCATGGCCATGGAGGCCAGGCCCTTGCGGGCGTGCTGCGGAACTTCGCTCAAGGGGTAGTCGTTGCCGGGTTCGTGCTGGGTCATGGGCCTGTCCCTGGTCGCAGTGATGCCACGCTGTTGCAGGCGCCGTGCCAATCCTTGACGGCAGGGCCGGGCGCCCCAGCAGTTATAGCCGATGCCCGTGCCCCTGCACCGGGTGCCTGTGGCCCGGGGGCGAAAGCGGTGCACCCTTGGGCCAGATTGGTTCACCGGCGGTTCAGTCCTCGTCGGGGCTGAAAATGCTTTCGATGGGCAACTGGAAGGCCCGGGCAATCTTGAACGCCAGGGGCAGGCTGGGGTCGTAGCGCCCGGTCTCGATGGCATTCACCGTCTGCCGTGACACCTCGAGGCGGGTGGCCAGTTCGGCCTGGGACCAGCCTTGCCGGGTGCGCAGTTCGCGCAGTTGGTTGTTCATCGGTAGCGCCGCACGCCGGCCACCGTGGCCAGGGCCCAGACCAGCCCCATCACGGGCCATACGTAGAACATCGAGAGCCGGGGCAGGCCGGCGGTTTCCAGGAAGCCGTAGCTGAAGGTGATCAGCGCGGTGCAGACAAAGGACAGGCCCAGGGCTTCGAGCTGGATGCGCCGGGCCAGTTCGTCCATGCGTCGCAACTGGCGCACCACCGCCAGGGCCATGGCCACCATGGGGACCACCGGCACCAGGGCCAGGGCGATCTTGCCCGGGCCCGGGTTCATGTCCGCCAGCCAGTGGCTGCTCAGCAGCACGCAGGCGATGTAGGCCAGCAAGGCCAGGCCGAATTCCCTGAAATAGCGTTTGGTGCCCATGGGCGATCTCCTTTTAGTAAAGTGTCCTTTACATTAGGGGAGGCGCTTTTTCATGTCAAGGGTGCTTTACATTAACGCCGTCACGCTCAGTCGAAGAGGGCCACGCTGCGCCGGCCTTCGTGGAAGTCGAAGGCCTCCTGGATATCCCGTTCCACAGTGCGTCCCTGGGACAGCGGCGGCAACTGGTCCGGGGCGAAGAACGCCGCGTCGCTGGTTTCGCTGCCGGCCATCGGGGCCTCGGCGTCTTGCCGTTCGCAGAGGAAGTAGAGCTTGTAGAAGTCCCGGTGATCGGGCTTGTAGGGCCCCTTGGCCTTGTGCCGCAGGCCGTACAGCTGGCGCACCGAAACCTGCAGCCCGGCTTCTTCGCGGATTTCCTTGATGATGTTCTGCGCCGCCGACAGGCCCACATCGGCGTAGCCCCCGGGCAAGGCCCAGAGGCCGTCGTGCTGCTCGCGCACCAGGAGGATCTTGCCGTCCTCGATCAGCGCGCCGCGCACTTCCACCATCGGCGTCGAGTAGCGCTGGGCGAAGTCCGAGACCAGTTCGTTGATGCGTTCCAGGGGCACGTTGCCCAGCTGCGCGAGCATGTCGTGGGCGATCTCGGCGACTTCCTGGTAGCGCTCGCGATCATGCACGTCGCGGCAAAAATGCAGGCCGGTGGAGGCGATGGCTTGCAGGCGTTTGGCGTGGGTCAGCCAGCTGCTTTCCATGAGAGAGGTTCCTGCAACGTCAGAGAGAAGGCGCTTGTTTTAAGCCCTGGGCGCGCCGGGAGCAAGCACCACGCCGTGGCCGGCGGCGTGGCGCGGTGGGATCACCCGGTGAGCTGTTGCCGATGGCAACGCACTTGCTGCGTCGCATCGCCCAGCAGCTGTTGCGGCAGCTCGCAGCCCGGGCCGCGGCGGCTGCAGCGGTCGAAGAAGAAACAGCCGGCGGGCAGCTTGCGGTTGCCCGGCAGTTCGGTGGGCGCCGAGAGCTGGCTGTCCGCCAGGGGCGCACCGAGGCGCGGCACCGCATCCAGCAGCAGTTGGGTGTAAGGGTGGCGCGGGCGCTCCAGCACCTGTTCGGCGCTGCCCAGCTCCACGATCTGCCCCAGGTACATCACTGCCACCCGGTCGGCCATGTGCCGGACCACCGAGACGTTGTGGGAGATCAGCACGAAGGTCAGGCCGCGGCTGCGTTGCAGGTCCGCCAGCAGGTTGAGGATCTGCGCTTGCACCGAGATGTCCAGGGCCGAGGTCGGTTCGTCGAGGACGATGATGTCCGGGTTCGACGCCAGGGCCCGGGCAATGGCGATGCGCTGGCGCTGGCCACCGGAGAACTGGTGCGGGTAGCGCTCCAGGTATTCGCCGCGAATGCCCACCTGCTGCGCCACCTTGGCGGCGATCTCGCGCATCTGCGCGGCCGGGGTGTTGCCTAGGGCGAACAGCGGCTCGGTGATGATCTTCCAGATCGGCAGGCGCGGGTCGAGGGACGACTGCGGGTCCTGGAACACGATCTGCACGTGGCTGTGGCGCTCGCGGTCGCTGGCGTAGGCCCAGCGCAGGTCGCCGCTGCTGGGCTTGACCAGGCCCATGAGCAGTTGCGCCAGGGTGCTCTTGCCGCAGCCGGATTCGCCGACGATGCCTAGGGTTTCCCCGGGGCGCAGTTCCAGGTCGATGCCGTTCAGGGCATGGGCGAAGGCCCGTGGCCGGCCCAGCCAGTCATTGCTCAGGGGAAAGCGCACCTGTACATCGTTGAGGCGCAGCAGCGGCTCGCTGCCGGCCCGGGGTTGCGAAGCATTCATTGGGCGGACTCCGGGGCAGCCAGCCAGCAGGCGCTCTTGTGCTGCTGGCTGGCGTTGATCGAATGCAGCGGCGGCCGTTGGGCACACACCGCCATGGCCTGGCTGCAGCGCTCGCGGAAGGTGCAGCCGCCGGGCAGGTGGGCAAGGTTGGGCACCTGCCCGGGAATGGTCAGCAGCGGCTCGCCGGGGCGCACTTGCTCCGGCAGGCCGCTGAGCAGGCCACGGGTGTAGGGGTGTTGCGGGTCGAGCATGACCTGGGCAGTACTGCCTTGCTCCACCACGGCGCCGGTGTACATCACATAGACCCGGTCGCAGAACTGCGAGACCACCGCCATGTCGTGGGTGATCAGGAGGATCGCGGTGCCCCGTTGTCGGGCCTTCTCGCGCAGCAACAGCAGCACTTGGCGCTGCACGGTGACGTCCAGGGCGGTGGTCGGCTCGTCGGCAATCAGCAACTGCGGATCGCAGGAAAATGCCAGGGCGATCATCACCCGCTGGCGCATGCCTCCGGACAGCTCGAACGGGTAGGCCTGGAGCACCTGCTCGGGGTCGGCGATGTGCATGTCGCGCAGCAGGGCGATGGCCTTGGCCCGGGCCTCGTCCTGGCTCAGGCGCTGGTGATGGATGATCACGTCGAGCATCTGCCGGCCGATGCGCCGGGTCGGGTTGAGGGCGGTCATCGGTTCCTGGAAGATCATCGCCGCGTCGCGGCCACGGATCTGCAGCAGCTGTTTTTCCGGGGTGGTGAGCATGTCGCGGCCCAGCAGGCTGAGGCTGCCGGAGGTGATGCGGTAGCTGCGCTCGGGCAGCAGGCGCAGGCTGAGCATGGCGGTCACCGACTTGCCCGAGCCGGACTCGCCGACCACGCCGACGATTTCCCCCGGGTTGACGTGCAGTGACACGCCGTTGAGGGCCTGTACGTTGCTGCGGTAGGCGGGGAATTCCAGGCTCAGGTTGTCGATGTTGAGAACGGCGGATGAGCTCATGGTCATTTCCCCTGTTGCCGTGGGTCGAGCAGGTCACGGATGCCGTCACCCAGCAGGTTGAAACCGGTGGCGGTGAACAGGATCGCCAGCCCGGGAAAGGTCGAGTACCACCAGTTGTCGAGGATGAAGTTGCGCCCGGTGGCCACCATCGCCCCCCATTCGGCGGTGGGCTGCTGCGCACCCAGGCCAATGAAGCCCAGGGCCGAGGCCATGAGGATGGCGCTGCCGATGTCCAGGCTCAGTTGCACCAGCAACGGCGGCATGGCGTTGCGCCCCACGTGCCAGCTGACGATGTGCCAGCGCCCGGCGCCGTAGGTCTGCGCCGCCTTGACGTAGCCCATCTGGCGGATGCTCAGGGCCTGGCCCCGGGCCAGGCGCACATAGAACGGAATGCGCACCAGGGTGATCGCCAGCATGGCGTTGAACAGGCTCGGGCCCAGGGCGGCGGCCAGGGCCATGATCAGCACCAGCGATGGCACCGAGAGCATGATGTCCATCAGGCGCATGATCAGGCTGTCGAAGCGCCCGCCGATGATCCCCGACAGGCAGCCCAACAGGCCCCCGGCCAGGCACGAGGCGAAGGCCACGAACAGGCCCACGCCCACCGACTGGCGGCTGCCGTGGAGCACCCGGCTGAACAGGTCGCGGCCCACTTCGTCGGTGCCGAACCAATGGGCGGCGCTGGGAGCGGCCAGGCGTTGGGCCAGGTTCAGGGCATTGGGATCATGGCTCGACAGCCAGGGGGCGAAGGCCATGCACAGCAGCACCAGCAGGGTCATGCACAGCCCGGCGATGGTCAGCGGGCTTTGCCGCACGCGGTAGCCCAGGTAGGCCAGGCGGGTGCGCCAGCCGCTGGCCTGGGCGGTGGGTTGTGGCAGGGGAATGTTCAAGGGAGCGGACATCTCAACTTACCTCGCCAATGCGCGGATCGATCACCCGGTACAGCAGGTCGATCGCCATGTTCAGCAGCACATAAATGAACGACACCAGGATCGCGAAGCCCATCACCGCCGGGAAATCCAGGGCCTGGATCGACTTCACCACGTAGGCGCCCATGCCCGGCCAGGCGAATACCGTCTCGGTCAGTACCGCGCCGTACAGCAAATCGCCCAGGGTCAGGCCGAGCACCGTCACCGAGGGGATCAGGGCGTTGGGCAGGGCGTGGCGCAGGATCACCGCCCAGCGCGACAGGCCGTAGGCCCGGGCGGTGCGGATGTAGTCTTCGCCCAGTTGGTCGAGCATGGCCGAGCGGATCTGCCGCGCCACCACCCCGAGGTTGACGAAGCCCAGGGTCACTGCCGGGAGGATCAGGTGCTGCAGGGCATTGAGGAACAGTGGGATGTCCCCTGCCAGCAGCGAGTCGATCAGGTAGAAGCCGCTGACCGTGGGCGGCGGCTCCAGGCCTTCGTCCAGGCGCCCGCTGCCGGGCAGCCAGCCGAGGTGGCCGTAGAACAGCACGATCAGCCCCAGCCCCAGCCAGAACGCCGGGGTGGAAATGCCGGTGACCGCCAGGGTGCGGGCGATCTGGTCGATGAAGCGGTTGTGATAGACCGCCGACAGCACCCCCAGCGGCACCCCCACCAGCACCGACAGCAGCAGGGCGGCCAGGGCCAGCTCCAGGGTTGCCGGGAAGAAGCTCTGCAGGTCCTCCAGCACCGGGCGGCTGGTGCGGATCGAGGTGCCCAGGTCGCCGTGCAGCAGATCGAGCATGTAGCGCCCGTACTGCTGGTACAGCGGCAGGTCCAGGCCCAGCTGGTGGCGGATGTTCTGCACGATGGCATCGCTGGCCCGGTCGCCGGCGATCAGCCGCGCCGGGTCACCGGGAATCAGGTGCGAGATGGTGAAGGTAATCAGCGAAACCCCGACCACGACCAGCAACAGGCCGAGCAGGCGTTTGCGCAACATATTCAGGAAGGCCATGAGGCAACCTCGTTAACGCTTGACGAACGGCAGGGGGCACGACGGCCCCTCGCCGGGGACACGGCAACCCGGCGCCACCCCGTTTCAGGGGCCGGCGACGGGGAACGCAGGGCCGGTCCTACTTGCTGATTTCAGCGATGTTGAACACCTGTTCCAGCATCGGGTGGAACACGTAGCCCTTCACCGAATCGCGCATCGGCAGGCTGTAGTTCTTCTGGTACAGGTAGGCGTAGACGTTGTCCTTGAGGACGATCTTCTGCGCCTTCTGGTACAGCTCGATGCGCTTGGCGGTGTCGTTGGTGGCCGCCGCCTCGCGGATCAGGCTGTCCACCTCGGGGTTGCTGTAGAACGAGCGGTTGCCCGGCAAGCCCTGCAGGCTGGAGTCAAACCAGAAGTTCATGAACATGTAGGGGTCGGCGAAGTCCGGGCTCCAGGAGCCGATGGCCACGTCGTAGTCGCCCTTGCCCACCCGTTCACGCATGGTGGCGTTGGCCAGCTTCTCCATCTTCAGGTTGATGCCCAGGGGCGCCAGGCCCGCTTGCAGGGTCAGGCCGATGGACTCCCAGTTGGCGTCCTTGTCCGAGTAGAGGTAGGTCAGGTTGCTGATTTTCTGCGGGACCTTGGCCAGGCTGGCCTTGGCGCCGTCGAGGTTCTGCTGCATCAGCGGCAGGCTCGGGTCGTGGGCCCACATGCCGTCGGGGATCGGCCCGTTCATCAGCTTGGCCTGGCCCTTGAGGATGCCGTCGACGATGCCCTTGTAGTCGATGGCCTGGACCAGTGCCTGGCGCGCTTCGACGTTGTCCAGAGGCGCACGCTTGTTGTTCAGGTACAGGTAGTTGACCCGCAGCGAGGGGAAGGTCTGGATCACGATGCCTGGCTTGCCGGCCAGGGTGCCGAGCTGGTCTTCGGGCATGTCCTCGATGATGTCCAGGTCGCCGCGTTCCAGTTGCAGGCGGCGCACCGAGGCCTCGCTGATGATCTTGATCACCACCTTGTTCAGGCTCGGCTTGGGGCCGGCGTAATAGCTGTTGGGTTCCAGCGTCAGCGCCTGGCCCTTCTGCCAGTTGCTCAGGCGGAAGGCCCCGGAGCCGGCGGTGTGGGTCGAGAGGTAGGCGTTGACGTCCTCGCCCTTGTTGGCCACGTCCGGGTTGATGATGCCGCCGCCGTTGTGGGCCAGGGTGTAGAGGAAGGGCGCGTAAGGTTTCTTCAGGGTGAAGCGCACGGTCAGCGGGTCGACCACGGCCACGCTCATGTCATCCGGGAAGGCGCCGGACGGGCCTTGCTTGAGCTGCATCAGGCGGTCGAAGGAGAACTTCACCGCGGCGGCGTCCACCGGCTTGCCGTCGTCGAACTTGTTGCCCGGCTTGAGCTTGAAATCCCAGGTCAGGTTGTCGGCGGAGGTGCTCCAGCTCTCGGCCAGGTCGCCCTGGACTTCGGTGCTGCCCTTGCCGTTCTCGACCTTGTAGGTCACCAGCTTCTGGTAGGCCGGGTAGGTCACGGCCCAGTCGTTGTTGTCGATGGTCACGGCGGGGTCGAGGGTCTGCGGGTCGGCGGCCTTGCCGATCATCAGGGTGTCCTTGGGCGCGGCGGCGCTGGCTGCCTGCCACGCGCCCAGGCTCAGGGCGGCGCACAGCAGGGACAGGGCGACACGGGTGGACAGACGCACATCAGGGTGATTGCGGTTAGGGGTCATGCCGGTTTCCTTGATCATTCGATGTTGGGAAGTTCGTCAGGTTTTTTATAAAAGCTATAACCGGGCAGTTGTTGCTGAAGCAGTGTTGCAGTAGGACCGGCTTGGGGCAGTTAGCTGCCTGTTGTTGTGGCCGGTGGGGAACGGGAAATCAGTGTTCGAAGGGCTGGTCGTGCTCCTGGATCAGGGGAAAGTCCTCGGCGTTGGGCAGCTCGTAGTGCCACCACTCGGTGGGGATCGCCTCGAAGCCGGCGCTGAGCATGATCCCCAGCAGCATCAGGCGGTTGCGCTGCACCTGGGGCGGCAGGTCGCTGTAGAACTGGTGCGACTTGGGCTCCATGGCGTCGAAGGCGGTGCCCATGTCCAGCGGCTCGCCGGTTTCATCCACCAGGGTCAGGTCCACGGCCACGCCCCGGGTGTGGTGCGAGCCCAGGCGCGGGTCGCGCACGTAGTCCGGGTTGGGCAGGGCCTGCCACAGCAGGTGCTGGGCGTAGGCCGGGCGGTAGGCGTCGTAGATGCGCAGGCCCAGGCCGGCCATGCGTGCCAGCTGGCTGGCCTTGTACAGGCAGGCGGCGGCGTCCTTGTGCAGCAGGCAGCGGGCGTTGCGATAGATCACCTGGCCGGCCAGGTTGTCGGCGCTGGCGTAGATCAGGTCGATCTGAAGCTGATGGCGCTGGGCGTCGATTTCGACAAGGGGGCTGTTGTTCACTCACTCACTCCATCTGGGTTAACGCTTGAAGGTCAGGACTCGAACTGGCCGAAGGCTTCCTGCAACTGTCGGTTCTTGGCCAGGCGCTGGTCCAGGCGCTCGCCATAGCCCTCGGCCACGGCGGACACCATCAGGTTGAACAGGCAGGTCAGGGGCGCGAGGGAATCCCAGAACTGGCCGACATCGGTTTTCAGTTGCAGCAGGTCCAGCGGGTAGTCCCGGGCCCAGGGGCACTGCAGGTCGGTGACCAGGGCCAGGGGCAGGGCGTTGGCATTGGCCACTTCGCAGAAGGTCTGGGTGATGCTGGAGTAGGCGCGAAAGTCGGAGATGATCGCGTAGGGCTTGGCAAAGCCGGAGTTCAGGGTCTCGGCGTAGATGCCTGAAAGCCCGTCCACGTAGTAGACCTTGGGCCGGATGTATTCCAGGTGGCTGTGGAAGGCGTTGAGGATGCCCCGGGTCGACTGAATGCCGATGATGAACACCGCGTCGGCCTCGACGATCTGTTGCACGATGGCGGCGAAGGGCTGGCTGCGGGCCAGGCCATAGACATGCTGGATGGCCTCGATCTCGCGATGCATCGAGCGCTCCAGGGCATCGTCCTGATGGGCTTCGCTGCGAAAGGCGCCGAGCCGATCGGTGATCAGCCAGGAGGCCGGGGCATCGCCGCGCAGGCCTTGCTTGACGTCATCCAGGTTGCGATAGCCCAGCGAGCGCAGGAAGCGCCCCACGGAAATCCCCGTGGTGCCGGCTTGCTGGGCGATGCTGTCGGCGGTCTCGAAGGGCAACTGCTGGAGGTTGGCCAGCAGGTAGGTGGCGATGCGCTTGCCGGTGGGTGTCAGGCTTGCGAACTGCTGTTCCAGGGTGACTTGGAAACTGTTCTTGTCCATGACCATCTCGCCGGGCGTTCGCTGGAAATGTTATTTGTGTTTCATTTTTGTATCTCGTGTTAGAAACATAACATCGGCTTTCGCGACAAGACAAGGCTTTTGTCCGGGGTGGTCGTTTTCGGCAGAAAGTGACGTTGCCGGCTATCTCAGCCCGATGGAGGGGAAGCGCTCAGCCAGCACCCGAGGTCGAAGATGGCGGCTTCCACACTGCTGCTGCGGCCGCTCCAGCTGCAGGCCAGCATCAGGTTGCGCGGCAGGTTGAAGTCCTCCACCGCAAAGCCCTGGGCGTCGCGCCCGGCGTGATCGTGGGGCACCTGCCGGCGCAGGGTGGCGGAGCCTTCGAAGTAGGCCCACACCGGTTTGCCCAGGGCGACCGCCGCGCCCACTTCGAAGGCGGTGCCGGAATCCGGCTCCAGGCCGCGAAAGTCATTCAGGTTGGCCAGCAATGCATCGCAGCCGCGGATCATCTGCAGGTTCTGCCGGTAGATCCACTGTGCGGTGGCTTCTGGCGTGAGGCGAGGTGGCGCCTGGTTATCCAGGGGAAACAGGCCGTGCAGGCCCTGGGCGCTGCACAGTTGCTTGAGGTATTCGCCATGGGCCGGGGCGTCGGCGCGAAACACATCGAAGCCGGCGAGGTAGATACGTGGAGGCATGGAGAGGGCTCCTGGGGTCAGTCCAGTGGCTTGCTCATGTACACCCGGTGCAGGCCGTGCTCCACGGCGCGGTGGGTTTCCACGTAGCCGTGGCGGCTGTACAGGGCGATGTTCTCGCTCATGGCTGCGTTGGTATACAGGCGCACGCAACTGTGACCGGCGGCCGCGGCCTGTTGTTCGGCAAAGGCCAGCAGTTGCCGGCCATGGCCCCGGCCCTGGGCCTCGGGGTGGACCGCCAGGTTGTCCAGCAGCAGGGCTTGATGGGCGTCCAGCAGGACAACGAAACCGGCGATTGCCTGTTGCTCCTCCAGGACCCAGACCTGCCGGGCCAGCACCAGGCATGAATAGTCTTCGAGCATGGGCGCCGGTTCCCGGCCGATCCGCGCGATATAGGGTGCATAGGCGCGCTTGGCGATGCCTTCGATGGCGGCGAGGTCGGGCAGGGCAGCGGGGCGAATGGTCGGCGGCATGGGCGCGAGTGCTCGGGTAACGGCGGGGTGGGGCAATCATAGGCATAAAAAAACCACCCCGTGGGGTGGTTTCTTCGGCGGGCTTATTCGCCGCGGTAGATGCAGCCGCTGGTGCAGGTTTCGTGGATGCGGATCGCACTCAGCTCCGGCAGCAGGGGCTTGAGCTCATTCCAGATCCATTTGGCCAGGACTTCGCTGGTGGGGTTTTCCAGGCCGGGAATGTCGTTCAGGTAGTTGTGGTCCAGGCGCTCGTACAGCGGCTTGAAGATCGCCTTGATTTCCGAGAAGTCGCGGATCCAGCCGGTGTGTGCGTCGACCTCGCCACTGAGGTGGATCGCCACCTTGAACGAGTGGCCATGGAGGCGGCCGCACTTGTGGCCCTCGGGCACGAAAGGCAGGCGGTGGGCGGATTCGAAGGTAAATTCTTTGAAGATTTCCACAGTGTCGGTCAGCTCTGTCAGATGGCTATCGCCCGGGGGCGAGTTGAGGCAGGCGGCGAGTTTATCAGCTTGCCCCGGCGCTTGCGGAAAAACCCTGACTAAAGGGTCAGTGCGCAGCCTGGGGCAGCCTCACAGGCTTTGCAGGCGTTCGCCCAGGCGATTCTGCGCCGCCAGTTCGAGGAACTCGTCCCCCAGGCGCCGGCTTTCGTCCATGGCGTTGCGCCAGTATTTTTGCCGGCCGGCGTCATCGCCCATGAAGCGCTTGAAGTCGTTGCGGTCCGGCAGTTTGCCGTAGGGCAGGCGCGCCAGGTATTCCTTCGACGGCGCCAGCAGCAAGACGTCCCGCAGGCGTTCGGGGCTGGCCCGGCGCCAGGGCAGGGTCTTGTCGAACCAGCCGGGGATCACCCGGTCGGTGAAGTGCGGGTAGAGCACGATGTCGCTGCCGCTGTAGGGCAGGTCCAGGTGGTAGTCCAGCAGGCCGCCGTCGCGGAAGGTGCCGGCCCCGGCGCCGGGCAGATCGCGCACGCCCTGCATGACCATGGGGATCGAGCCCGAGGCCAGCAGCGCCTGGCGCAGGTTGCCGCGGTCCAGGGGCACGAAGCGCGAAGGGAAGTCTTCCAGGGTGTGCAAGGGCGGGGCCAGGCGCGGGTCGTGCAGCACCAGGCGCTCGAAGTGCCGGGCCAGGCGCGCGCGGCCCCGCAGATTGTCGGCGATCACCGAGGACAGCCCCAGGCCGAGGCGCCCGCGATGGTCGTCGGCGAGCAGGCCGTGGCTTTTGACCACCATGATGTTCAGCCGGTAGTGAGGGTTGTCGAGAATCGAAGCGTCGCGGCCCTCCAGCAGGTCCTCGAGCATGCGCCGGGAGCTCTGGCTGATCTGCGCCATGGTCACGCCCTTGGCAAAGCTCTGGGCGTTGTACAACTGGCCGAGGCGGCGGATGCCTTCGGCGGCGTCCGGCAGGCAGGCGCTGGCGAAGCGCCAGGAACCCACCGAGGCGCCGATCAGCGAGCGTTCCCGGGGCGCCGATGGCAGCCATTCACCGAACAGCGCCAGGTCCAGGCCCTGGATGCCCAGGGCCTTGGGGCCGCCGGCGGCGCCGGGCAAGGTGCCGACTTCACGGGGGTGCAGGCCTTGCTGGCGGATGCGGGCCAGGGCGCGGGGGCCGGCCTTGAGGGTCAGGGCGGGAAACTTGATATGGATGGCGGTCATACCGGGCTCACTCTTGAATCAGCCGCCGAGTATAGAGACACCTGGGGCCGCGGGCCGAGTGAAACCTGTGTCAGACCCATGCTGGCCATTCAGTTTCAATTAAGTTGCCTTGGGTATGGTCTGCGGCATCGGCCTTTGGCCACCGACTTTGGAGAACTGCCATGAAGACCCTTGCCGCGCTGTTCGGCGCCAGCCTTGTCGCCCTGACCGCCAGCCTGGCCCACGCCCGCGACCTGGGGCCGGACGAAGCCCTGAGACTGCGCGACGCTGGTACCATTGTGTCCTTTGAAAAACTCAATGCCACGGCCCTGTCCCGGCATCCTGGGGCGAGCATCAGTGAAACCGAGCTGGAAGAAGAGTACGGCAAGTACATCTACCAGGTTGAACTGCGCGACCCGCAGGGGCTGGAATGGGACCTGGAACTGGACGCCGTGAGCGGCCAGGTACTCAAGGATCATCAGGACACCTAATGAACCGCACTCTGCGCACCGCCGGCAGCCGTGCAGCCCTGGCGCTGCTGCTGTTCTGCTCCCTGGCCATGGCCCGCGACCTGGACCAGGACGAGGCCCTGCGCCTGCGCCAGCAAGGGGTGATCCTGCCCCTGGAGCAACTGCTCAAGCAGGCCATGGACCGTTACCCCGGGGCCAAGCTGCTGGAGGCCGAGCTGGAAGAAAAGCACGATGTGTACATCTATGAAGTCGAGCTGTTGACTGTGGACGGGGTGGTTCGCGAGCTGGACCTGGAAGCCGCCACCGGGCGTTTGTTGAAAGATGAGGAAGACGACTGATGCGCCTGCTTGTGGTGGAAGACCACGTATCCCTGGCCGATGAACTGCTTGAAGGCCTGAACCGCCAGGGCTACGCCGTGGACTGGCTGGCCGACGGCCGCGACGCGCTGTACCAGGGCGCCAGCGAACCCTATGACCTGATCATCCTCGACCTCGGCCTGCCCGGGGTGCCGGGCCTGGAGGTGCTGCGAAAGTGGCGCGCCGATGGCCTGGCAACGCCGGTGCTGGTCCTCACCGCCCGCGGCTCCTGGGCCGAGCGCATCGAGGGGCTCAAGGCCGGCGCCGACGATTACCTGAGCAAACCGTTCCATCCCGAAGAGCTGCACCTGCGGGTCCAGGCCCTGCTGCGCCGCTCCCATGGCCAGGCCAACCAGCAGACCCTGCAGGCCGCCGGGCTGCACCTGGACGAGGGCCGGCAATGTGTGGTCCGCGACGGCCAGGATGTCTTGCTGACCGCCGCGGAGTTCCGCCTGTTGCGCTATTTCATGCTGCACCCGCAGCAGATCCTGTCCAAAAGCCACCTGGCCGAACACCTCTACGACGGTGAAACCGAGCGCGATTCCAACGTCCTCGAAGTTCACGTCAACCACCTGCGGCGCAAGCTGGGTCGCAGTGTGATCGAAACCCGCCGCGGCCAGGGTTATCTGTTCGGCGGAACCACTTCGTGAGATCGATCCAGCGCCGCCTGAGCCTGGGCCTGATCACGGTGATGGTGGTGGTCGGGCTGGTGCTGGCGCAGACCAGCCTCTGGCTGTTCGAGGTGGGCTTGCAACGCTACCTGGAAGCCGGCCTGCGCAACGACAGCGAGAGCCTGCTGCTGGCCCTGGTGCGCGGCCCTCAGGGGCTGCAGCTGGATGAACGGCGTCTGTCGCCGGCCTACCAGCGGCCGTTTTCGGGGCACTATTTCCGTATCGATTTTGCCGATGTGCACTGGCGCTCGCGCTCACTGTGGGACCAGGAACTGCCGCAACTGGAGCGCGCCGGCCTGCAGGGCAACCTGCAACTGGGGCCGGAGGGCCAGCAACTGCTGGTGCTGCGCAGCGACTACAAGCGCCTCGGGCAGTCGATCTCCATCAGCGTGGCCCAGGACTACACCCCGGTGCGTGAAAGCTTCCAGCGTATGCGCCAGATCGGCCTCGGGCTGGGGCTGGCCGGGCTGCTGCTGATCCTGCTGCTGCAACGCCTGACCGTGCGCCGCGCCCTGCGCCCGCTGGAAACCGCCCGCGAGCAGATCGCCCAGTTGCAACAGGGCCAGCGTTCGCAACTGGATGCCCAGGTGCCGGTGGAACTGGAGCCCCTGGTGGCGCAGATCAACCACTTGCTGGCCCATACCGAAGACAGCCTCAACCGTTCCCGCAATGCCCTGGGCAACCTGGGCCATGCCTTGAAGACCCCGCTGGCGGTGCTCCTGAGCCTGGCGTCGAGCCCCAGGCTCGACGGCCACCCCGAGGTGCGCAGGATGCTCCAGGAACAGTTGGAGCAGGTGCAGCAGCGCCTCAATCGCGAACTCAACCGCGCGCGGCTGGCGGGGGATGCGCTGCCCGGGGTGCTGTTCGAGTGCGATGCCGAGCTGCCGGGGCTCCTGGCGACCTTGAACATGATCCATGGCCAGCACCTGGAACTGAGCTACCAGGCGCCACCGGGGCTGCGCCTGCCCTGGGACCGGGAAGACCTGCTGGAGCTCTTGGGCAACCTGCTGGACAACGCCTGCAAATGGGCGGATGCCCAGGTGCGCCTGAGCGTGGAAGAGCGGCCGCAGGGCTTCTGCCTGGCGGTGGACGACGACGGTCCGGGCATTCCCGAAGCGCGGCGCGATGAGGTATTCGGCCGGGGCACGCGCCTGGATGAACAGACCCACGGCCACGGGCTGGGCCTGGGCATCGTGCGCGACATCGTCGACGCCTGCGGTGGAACCCTGAACCTGGGGGAAAGCGAGTGGGGCGGCTTGCGGGTAGAGATCGAACTGCCCAGGCGCTGAACTTGCCGGGCGCCAGGTTCGGCGCCCGTGATGGCTATCGCAGCCTGCGGCAGCGGGGTCAGACGCGGAACTGGTCCATCAGGCTCTGTTGCTGGTTGGCCAGGCTGTTGAGCGACTGGCTGACCCGCGCCGATTCATTGGCCTGCTCCGACAGCGATTCGGTGACATCGCGAATGGTCGCCACGTTGCTGTTGATCTCTTCGGCCACCGCGCTCTGCTGTTCGGCGGCGCTGGCGATCTGCAGGTTCATGTCGCTGATCACGGTTACCGCATCGCCGATCTGGCGCAGGGCGGTGACCGCCTGGCCCACTTGTTCGACGCTGCCCTGGGCCTGGCGATGGCTGTTGTTCATCGAACCCACCACCTCCCGCGTGCCGTTCTGCAGTTGCTCGATCACCTGGCGGGTTTCTTCCACCGACTCCTGGGTGCGCTGGGCCAGGTTGCGCACCTCATCGGCCACCACCGCGAAGCCGCGGCCGGCTTCCCCGGCGCGAGCGGCTTCGATGGCCGCGTTCAAGGCCAGCAGGTTGGTCTGCTCGGCAATCGAGCGGATCACTTCCAGTACCGTGCCGATCTGCTCGCTGTTGGCGGCCAGACCTTCGACCTGGGTCATGGCGGCGCTCATGTCGGCGGCCAGCAAGTCGATGCTGCGGGTGGTGTGGTCGATCACGTTCAGGCCCTGGCGGGTGGCCTGGTCGGCATCCCGCGCGGCCTGGGCGGCCTGGGCCGCGCTGCGGGCCACGTCCTGGGCGGTGGCGCTCATTTCATGGGAAGCGGTGGCCACCTGGTCCACCTGGCGATACTGCTGCTCCATGCCGGCGCTGGTCTGGGTGGCGATGGCCGAAGACTGGTCGGCGGTGCCGCGAGCGTCCTGCACCGAGCGTTTTACCTCGGCGATGATCGGCTGCAGCTTGTCCAGGAAGCGGTTGAACCAGCCGGCCAGTTGGCCCAGTTCGTCCTGCTTGTCGTAGGCCAGGCGCCGGGTCAGGTCGCCTTCGCCGCTGGCGATGTCTTCGAGCATGTGGGCCACGCCGAGGATCGGCCGGGTCACGCTGCGGGCCATCAGCCACACCAGCAACAGGCCCACCACCGCGGCCAGCAGGCCCAGGCCGAGCTCGATCAGGGTGCCGCTGTTGTTGCGCGCATCCAGCTCGCTTTTCAGGGCTTCGGCTGGGCCTACCAGGACTTTTTCCGGAACATCCAGCAGTACGCCCCAGGCCTTGCCACCGGGGATCGGGGTGAAGGGCGCCAGCACCTTGAGTTCACGGTTGCTGTGCAGGCTCTGGGTCTGGGTGCTGTTGGCCAGCAGGCGGATCAGCTCGGCGCCGTTGGTGGTGTCGACGCTGTCCAGGCGCTGGCTGAGTTTGCTGGCGTCCGGGCTGTAGCCGGCCAGCAGGCCCACCGGGCTCAGGATGCTGACGTTGGTCTGGCCGGCATAGAGGCGCTTGCTGGCGCTCTGGCTGATGGCCTGGAGGCTGTTGAGGTTGATGTCCACCGACAGCGAAGCGATGACTTTGCCGTCCACCATCAGCGGGAAGACGATGCTGGTCATCAGCACCTTCTGGCCGTCGATGTCATAGAAGTAGGGTTCGATCACGCAGGGCTTGAGGGTACTGCGCGGGCAGGTGAACCAGGCGTTGGCCGGCTGGCCGCTGGGGCCGGTGCGGGTGTCGCTCATGTCGCTTTCGGGCAGTGACATGGAGGTCAGCTTGCCCGGGGTGGGTTGGGACCAGTACAGGGCGAAGCGGCCCTTTTCGTTGCTACCCAGTTCGCTCTGGCCGCCGAACAACTCGTCCTTGCCGTCCAGGGCGTTGGCTTCGAACACCAGGGACAGGCCCAGCAAGTCGGGGTTGGCCTGCAGCGCCGACTTGACCTGGCGGGTCAGGTCCTCGCGCAGGTCGAAGGCGTCGAGGAAGCGTTTCTCGGCCTGTTCCCGCAGGAACAGCACTTGGCGCGAGAAGCCGTGGCCGTATTGATAGGCGTCCATGAATTGCTGGCGAATGCCCAGTGCCTGGACTTCACCCTGGGCCTCGATCCGCGCCTGGGCGGCTTCGTTGAGCATCTCCATGCTCGAGGCCTTCACCAGCTCGGAGCTGTGCTCCATGCGATACAGCGAAAGCCCCACCAACAGCGACACGATGCCCAACAGGCAGAGTCCGGCCAGCAAGGTGATTTTCCATTGGATGGAAAGTTGTCTGAGCGACATGGAGACGTCCTTTATTCGATAAATATCTGAGACTTTGCACTGTAGCGGCCGACCAATGGCGTTCTTTAAACGCTTGTTCGAAATAAACCGCGAGGCGCTGGGGCTGCTGTGCAGCCCGGTGCGGGCAAGCTCCCTCGCCACGGGTACGGGGTTGGTCTTGGGGGCTTTACGAGCAAGCTCGCTCCTGCGGGCGGCGGGGTGCGGGGTTTTGACAAGCCGGGTCGGCTGCTGCAAAGTGCGCCCCCCTAATAAGAACCTCTTTCATTTCGATGTCGGCAGCCCGCTGCCTTCCGGTCGGTCACAGGCTTTTGCGCCATTTTTAGCGGCGCAGTAATGAGGTAACGATGATTAACGCAGTAATTGCCGCGGTTGGCGTAATGCTGGTGCTCAGCCTGTCCCGCGTGCATGTAGTGATCGCCCTGATCATTGGCGCCCTGGTGGGCGGCCTGGCCGGCGGCCTGGGCATCGAGGCCACGCTCAAGGCCTTCAATAGCGGCCTGGGGGGCGGTGCCACCGTGGCCATGTCCTACGCCTTGCTCGGTGCTTTCGCCGTGGCGATTGCCAAATCCGGGCTGGCCCACGCGTTGGCGGACAAGATCCTGCTGCTGGTGGACCGGCAGGACGCCAACGGCGGCGGCCAGGTCAAGTGGCTGCTGATCGGCCTGCTGTGGGTGGTGGCGATTGCCTCGCAGAACATCCTGCCGATCCACATTGCCTTCATTCCGCTGCTGGTGCCGCCGCTGCTGTATGTGCTGACCAAGCTGCAACTGGATCGCCGGCTGATCGCCTGTGTGATCACCTTCGGCCTGATCACCCCCTACATGTTCCTGCCGGTGGGTTTCGGCAACATCTTCCTCAACGAAATCCTCCTGGCCAACGTGGCCCGCAGCGGCGTCGATATCAGCCAGGTCAACGTCACCCACGCCATGGGCATTCCCGCCCTGGGCATGCTTTGCGGCTTGCTGCTGGCGTTCTTCAGCTACCGCAAGAAGCGCGTCTATGACCTGGACCGCATCGAGAAGGTCGAGCAGGTGGCGGTGCAGTACAACCCGCGGACCCTGCTGGTGGCCGCGGCGGCCATAGTCGCGGCGTTCGTGATCCAGCTGCTGCTGGACTCGATGATTATCGGTGCCTTGTGCGGTTTTCTGATTTTCTCGGTGTCGGGCATCGTGCGCTGGCGCGAGACTGACGAGCTGTTCACCGAAGGCATGAAGATGATGGCCATGATCGGCTTCATCATGATCGCCGCCTCGGGGTTCGCCGAAGTGATGAAGGCCACCGGCGAGGTCAATTCCCTGGTCCAGGCCTCGGCGGCCTGGATCGGCCACAGCAAGGGCGTGGGCGCCTTGCTGATGCTGCTGGTGGGCCTGCTGGTGACCATGGGCATCGGCTCGTCGTTCTCCACGGTGCCGATCCTCGCGGCGATCTTCGTGCCTTTGTGTGTGCAACTGGGCTTCAGCCCGCTGGCCATCGTCTGCATCGTCGGCACCGCCGGTGCCCTGGGCGATGCCGGTTCGCCGGCCTCGGACTCGACCCTGGGACCGACCTCGGGCCTGAATATCGACGGCCAGCACCACCACATCTGGGACACCGTGGTTCCGACCTTCCTGCACTACAACCTGCCGCTGCTGGCCTTCGGCTGGGTGGCGGCCATGGTCCTCTGATCATCTCGCTCTCGTAGAAGCCGGGGGTTGTCGTAAGAGCTGGCTTGCCAGCGAAGGCATCGGCAAGGTCGGTGCAAGGCTCGAGGGCCCCTTCGCCGGCAAGCCGGCTCCTAGGGGTTCAGGCTCAACTTTTTTTTTGGCGTGCCGTTAACGGCATATCACGCCAATAAAAAACCAAGAGTGAGCCCCCTATGCGCTTGAGCCTGAAGGCCAAAGTCCTGTCCCTGGCAGTACTCCCGGTACTGCTGTTCGCCCTGGTGATCAGCCTGAGCACCGTGCTCATGCTGCGCCAGCAGGCACAGAAGGAAGTCGAGGAAACCCGCAACCGGCTGCTGACTGAAGCCAAGGCCACCCTGCAGAGTTATGTGGAAGTCGCGCTGACTACCGTCAAGCCGCTCTACGATGCGGCGGCGCAGGGCGATCAGGCCGCCCGGGCCGAAGTGGTCAAGCTGCTGTCCAATATCAGCTATGGCAAGGACGGCTACTTCTTCGGCTACGACTCCGAGACTGTGCGCCTGTTCAAGGGCAACAGCCCGGACGGCGTGGGCAAGAGCTTCAAGGACAACCGCGACCCCAATGGGGTGTACGTCAACCGCGAGCTGGTGCGGGTCGGCAAGGACGGCAGCCACTATGTGCAATACAGCTCGACCCAGCCGGGCAGCGACGTGCTGGTGCCCAAGCTGGGCTACACCGAGTACCTGCCCAAGTGGGACATGGTGCTGGGCACCTCGGTCAACCTCGATGGCATCGACGCCCAGGTCGCCGCAGTGCAGAGCAGCGTCAACCAGCGCATGGAAGGCATGGTCCTGAGCATCCTCGGGATCGCCGCGGTGGTGCTGGTGGTGATCGCCGCCCTGGGCATGCTGGTGGCCAACACCATGCTGCGCCCGCTGAACCTGATGAAAGCCAACCTCGACGATATCGCCGCCGGCGAGGGCGACCTGACCCGGCGCCTTGCCATTACCAGCCAGGACGAACTGGGGCAGTTGGCCGGCTCGTTCAACCGCTTTGTCGACAAGATCCACGGCCTGGTGCGGCAGATCACCGAGATGACCGGCCAGCTCACCGAGCTGGTGACCCAGGTCTCGGATCAGGCCCAGCGTTCGGAACAGGCCATGGAGCGCCAGCGCCACGAGACCGATCAGGTGGCCACGGCGATCAACGAAATGTCTTCCGCAGCCCATGAGGTGGCCCGCAGCGCCCAGGGCGCAGCCGTTGCCGCCCAGCAGACCGATGAAGAGGGCCAGGCGGCCAAGCGCGTGGTGGATGGCAGCATCCAGCAGATCCATGCGCTGGTCAGCGATATCCGCAATAGCGGTACTTCCCTGGACAGCCTGCAGCAGGACGTGACGTCGATTGTCAGCGTGCTGGACGTGATCCGCTCGATCGCCGAGCAGACCAACCTGCTGGCCCTGAACGCCGCCATCGAAGCGGCTCGGGCCGGGGAGGCCGGGCGCGGTTTTGCAGTGGTGGCCGACGAAGTACGGGCCCTGGCCAGCCGCACCCAGCAGAGCACTCAGGAAATCCAGGGCATGATCGACCGCCTGCAGCAGGGCACCCGGGTGGCGGTGGACGCCATGCGCCGTTCCAGCGATGCCGGCGACGGCACCTCGGTGAAGGCCAACGAAGCCGGGGCGTCGCTGGACACCATGGCCCAGTTGATCGGCACCATCAATTCGATGAACGCGCAGATTGCCAGTGCGGCGGAAGAACAGACTGCGGTGGCCGAGGAGATCAATCGCAGCGTGCATCAGATCGCCGTGGCGGTGGACAGTGTGGCCGATGAAACCCAGCGCGGCGCCCAGACTTCCCGCAGCCTGGCGGACCTGGGTCAGCGCCTGGGGCGGCTGGTGGGACAATTCCGTATCTGAGGGCGGGGCGCCGGTGGCTGGTGTAGCCGCTGCCAAGCCTGCGAGGCTGCGAGAAGGCCCGAAGGGCCTTGTGTGGCGGTCTTTTGGCAGCCCGCCAGAAGGTCCCACCGCCCCCGTCAGCAGCTACATCAGGGTGTTAACTGCACGGCTCAGGCACTGATATCGCGCATCAGCAGGCCAAAGCGCAGGTCCACCTGATCAGGGATCGGCAGGTACACCGTATGGCCGTCCCCTGGCGCCACTTCGATGGCTTCGCCCTTGGCGTTCTGCAACTGGTGCAGGTCGAAGTGGAAGTTGCCCCGAGGGGTCATCAGTTCCATGTGATCGCCCAGGGCGAAACGGTTTTTCACCTTCACTTCGGCCAGGCGGTCGCGGCGTTCGCCGGTCAGTTCACCGACGAACTGCTGGCGCTCCGACACCGAGCTGCCGTTCTGGTAGTTCTGATACTCGTCATGCACATGCCGGCGCAGGAAACCCTCGGTGTAGCCGCGCTGGGCCAGGGACTCCAGATCGCTCATCAACTGGCGGTCGAACTCGCGGCCAGCGGCGGCATCGTCGATGGCCCGGCGATAGACCTGGGTGGTGCGTGCGCAATAGAAGTGCGACTTGGTGCGCCCCTCGATCTTCAGCGAGTGCACGCCCATGCGGGTCAGGCGCTCCACGTGCTGCACCGCCCGCAGGTCCTTGGCGTTCATGATGTAGGTGCCGTGCTCGTCTTCGAAGGCCGGCATCAGCTCGCCCGGGCGATTGGCTTCCTGCAGCAGGAACACCTGGTCGGTGGGGGCGCCCAGGCCCAGGGTCGGCTCCGGCTGGTAGCTCTGCACGATGTCGCCCACGGCATTCTCGGTGGCCGCCTGGGCGCTGTATTTCCAGCGGCAGGCATTGGTGCAGGTGCCCTGGTTGGCATCGCGCTTGTTCATGTAGCCCGACAGCAGGCAACGCCCGGAGTAGGCCATGCACAGCGCCCCGTGGACGAAGACTTCCAGCTCCATGCCCGGCACCTGCTGGCGGATTTCCTCGATCTCCTCCAGGGACAGTTCCCGGGACAGGATGATCCGGGTCAGGCCCTGCTGCAGCCAGAACTCGACGCTGGCCCAGTTCACCGTGTTGGCCTGCACCGAGAGGTGGATCGGCATCTGCGGGAAGTGCCGGCGTACCAGCATGATCAGCCCCGGGTCGGACATGATCAGCGCATCCGGAGCCATCTCGATCACCGGCGCCAGGTCCTTGAGGAAGGTCTTGAGCTTGGCATTGTGTGGGGCGATGTTGACCACCACGTAGAAGCGCTTGCCCTGGGCCTGGGCCTCGCGGATACCGAGGGCCAGGTTGGCATGGTCGAATTCGTTGTTGCGTACCCGCAGGCTGTAGCGCGGCTGGCCGGCGTACACCGCGTCGGCGCCGTAGGCGAAGGCGTAGCGCATGTTCTTCAGGGTGCCGGCGGGGGCCAGGAGTTCGGGTTTGGCGAGGGGCGTCATGGGGCTGTCGGTCGCAAAAGGTCGCGAGGGTAAGCCAGTGCGCTAGGGTATTCATTGATCTGGATCTATGCCGACAGCAGAAAAAACGGCACTCGGCGCCGCGGCCGGGGACTAAGCCTCAGGACGCTGATTTTCCGCGTGACAGACCTGGACCTGTAGATGAACCAAACCAACCTGCAAAACAAAAGCCTGCTGCTGTTGCTGGCACTGGTGACCCTGGCCTTTATCTGGATTCTGCTGCCGTTCTACGGTGCGCTGTTCTGGGCAGTGATCCTGGGCATTGTCTTCGCCCCCTTGCAGCGTCGGCTGCAGGCCCGCTTCGGCTGGCAGCGCAACTTGACGTCCCTGTGCACCCTATTGATCTGCCTGGTGATCGCGATTCTGCCGGTGATCATCACCAGCGTGCTGCTGGTGCAGGAGGGGGCCGAGCTGTACAAGAAAATCGAAAGCGGCCAGCTGGATATCGCCGCCTACCTGGCTCAGTTCAAGCACAGCCTGCCGCCGTACTTCCAGCACCTGCTGGACCGCTTCGGCCTGGGCGAACTCAAGGGGCTGCAGGAGAAGGTGGTCAAGAGCGCGATGCAGGGCAGCCAGTACCTGGCGACCCAGGCTTTCAGCTTCGGCCAGGGCACCTTCGAGTTCGTGGTGAGCTTCTTCATCATGCTCTACCTGCTGTTCTTCTTTCTGCGCGACGGCCCGGAGCTGGTGCGCAAGATCCGCACCGCCGTGCCCCTGGCGGAATACCAGAAGCGCCGCCTGCAATTGAAGTTCAACCGAGTGGTGCGGGCCACGGTCAAGGGCAATGTGCTGGTGGCGGTGACCCAGGGCGCCCTGGGGGGCTTGATCTTCTGGTTCCTCGACATTCCCAGCGCCTTGCTCTGGGCGGTGCTGATGGCGTTCCTGTCACTGTTGCCGGCCGTGGGGGCGGGGATTGTCTGGGGGCCGGTGGCGGCCTACTTCCTGATCAGCGGAGCGATCTGGCAAGGGGTGGTGCTGGGGCTGTTCGGGGTGTTCGTGATCGGCCTGGTGGATAACCTGCTGCGGCCGATCCTGGTGGGCAAGGATACCAAGATGCCGGACTACCTGATCCTGATCTCGACCCTGGGAGGGCTGGCGATCTTCGGCCTCAACGGCTTTGTCATCGGGCCCCTGATTGCCGCGCTGTTCATGTCCAGCTGGGCCCTGTTCGTCGAGACCCGGCCCCGGGTGCAGTTGCCCTAGGGCTGGACGATGCGCAGCGCCAGTTGCCGGGACAGGGTCTGGGCGGCGGGCAGGGAGGTCAGCGGGCCGCTGACCATCTCGCCGTCGCGCACCAGGTACCAGCAAGCCAGCAACCCCAGTTCCCTGAGCGATGCGGGGACCGCGCTGCCAATGACGGACATGATCTGAATCTTGGGCATGACAACCTCCTCGATCTGAGGGGGTTACCTTACAAAGCCCCAAGTGCTACGAAAAATCACCCAATCTGATAGTGGACATTGATGCCGGTGCTACCGCAGCCGGCAGTTCAGTCCACCACCTGGTCGAGCATGTGCAGCACTTCCTGCTCGTTGAGCAGGCCCTTGCGCACCAGGTTCTGGGCCAGCAGCGAGAGGAACTTGGCGCTGCGGTGGCCTTCCAGGTGCTTGAGTTCGGTCAGGGCGTCGTACACCCGGCTGGAGGTGCAGAGGCCGGCGACGCGGTGCGGGTTTTGCGTGGGCATGGATTCGTCCTTGTTGTTATGGGCCTGTGGCGAGCGGACTGTGTCGATCTTGTCGTCCTTGAATGACACAAACATGACAGTCGCATGTCGCTCACCGCAGCCGTGGGATCAGTACACTATTGCCGGATTTAAACGCAAATACTGTTCCAGTCACGACATGCTTGAGAATTATTCAGACATTCGGATAGTGGCAAAATGCAACAAGCCCCGCTTTGGGGGCGGGGCCTGTTGTTTGATTCTGCCAGTGCTTACCAGCGGCCGGGACCCGGGCCGTAGTAGTAATGCGGGTGGCCGTAGTAACCGCGAGGTGGCCCGTAGTACACCGGTGCCGGGCGGTAGTAGACCGGTTGCTGCACATAGACCGGTGCCGGCTGGTAGTAGACCGGTGGTGGCGGTGCGGCATAGACCGGCTGCGGTTGGACATACACCGGCGCTTGCTGCACATAGACCGGGCGATCCTGGTTGGCGATCACCGAACCCACTACGGCAGCGCCGACAACAGCACCCAAGGCGGCGGGCCCGACCCAGCCACCACCACCGTGGGCTGAAGCCTGGCCTGCGACAGCGAGTGCACCAATGAGCAAGGCTATCTTGGGGATTTTGGAGATCATGGTCATTCCTCGGTTCAACCCCAGCGTTTATGGTCTGCACCAGACTCAAGAACTGACGCGGGGATACTTCTAAGACAGCGGTTCCTGCGAAATCTGCACAGCCGCTGAGTAAATATTGTGTAAGGTCTGTACCGGTCTCTTTACCGTCATCCCTGGGCGGTGGCGAAGGCCGGTGAACACGCGCCGATATGATCAGGCCAAGCGGCGCGCCAGACCAATCCCGTCCATCTGAAAGTGCCGAGCGAGGAAACTGATATGCAAATGAACCCCAACAAAGACACTCAGTTGTGCATGTCCTTGTCCGGGCGCCCGGGGAATTTCGGCCTGCGTTTTCACAACCACCTGTATGAGCAGTTGGGTCTCAATTTCTACTACAAGGCCTTCAGCAGCCAGGACCTGCCCGGCGCCGTCGCCGGGATCCGGGCGCTGGGCATCCGCGGTTGCGGGGTGTCCATGCCGTTCAAGGAAGACTGCATCGCCCTGGTGGATGAGCTGGATGCCTCGGCCCGGGCCATTGCCTCGATCAATACCATCGTCAACACCAACGGCCATCTCAAGGCCTACAACACCGACTACATCGCCGTGGCGCAATTGCTTGCGGGCCACGGGGTGCCTCGAGAGTCGAGCTTTGCCCTGCGCGGCAGCGGCGGCATGGCCAAGGCCGTGGCCAGTGCCTTGCGTGATGGTGGTTATGCCAACGGGGTGATCGTGGCCCGCAACGAAGTGGCCGGGCGCGCCCTGGCCAGCTCCCTGGGTTATGAGTGGCAGGCCGAGTTGGGCAGCCTGCGGCCGCAGATGCTGATCAACGTCACCCCGATCGGCATGAGCGGCGGGCCAGAGGCGCAGCAGCTGGCGTTCGACGCCGAGGCGATAAAGGCGGCGCAGACGGTGTTCGACGTGGTGGCGGTGCCGCCGGAGACGCCGTTGATCCTGCGGGCCCGGGCCGAGGGCAAGCAGGTCATCACCGGGCTGGAAGTGATTGCCATCCAGGCGCTGGAGCAGTTCGTGCTTTATACCGGGGTGCGCCCGAGCGAAGAGCAGTTCCAGAAGGCCGTGGCCTTCGCCCGCCCCTGAGCCCGAAGCCCTGTCACCGCTGCCGCAGGCCGCGACAAGGCCAGCAGGGACCTGAAGCCCCCTTCGAGGTCGATCGCAGCCTGCGGCAGCGGCTCCGGGGTTCAGCCTTCGAGTTGGGCCAGGCGCTCTTCCAGGGCAGCGATCCGCGCTTCCAGTTCTTCGATGCGTTCCACTGAAACCGCGCCGCCGGCGCTGCGCTCAACCGGGTTGCTGCGGGCGGCGAGGATTGCCTCGATGTCCGCCGGGTCACCCAGGGCGTGGGTATAACGGTCTTCGCGCTGGCCGGCCTGCCGCGGAATGTGCAGGGCCAGGCCCCGGGCAATCAGGCGTTCGAGCTGGTGCAGGACCTGTTCGCTGTCTTCGAAATCATGCATGCGCCCGCTACGGGTCAGCAGTTCGTTGACCGTCTGCGGGCCACGCAGGAACATCAGGCCGCACAGGATCAGTTGCGCCGGCACCAGTTCCAGGGCCTTGTCCAGGCGCTGTTCCCAGCGATCGGCGCGGCTGCCCATCACCAGGCGGGTGAAGCCCCGGGCTTCGAGGGCACGCAGGCTTTGCCCGACCTGACCCTGGGTCAGGTTCATCACCGGTTCGCGGCTGGTTTTCTGATTGCAGGCAATCACCAGGGCGTTGAGGGTCAGGGGATAGGTTTCCGGGCTGGTGGCCTGCTTTTCGATCAACGAACCCAGGATGCGGATATCGGTACTGCTCAAGCGCAGTGCTTCACCGGGTGTGTCGTGCTCGCTGCTCATAAGTGCTGGTCCCTTGGTCACTGATGGATGGATCGTGAAAAAAAACGCCACCGGGCGCTGGAACAGCGTCCGGGTTTTCTGCGTGGCCGGGTCGGCCACTTTCGAGGGGCTCTGTTTTACCTCCAGAACCCGGATCTTGCCATCAGAACTTGGCGCGGCCCGCGCCGGCGCCGGTTGACCGGGCCGCCCCCGCCACCATGCTTTGGGCGAGGGCGGCCGGTTCAGCTGGGTTGCGGATCTGTTGCAGGCTGTGTCGTACGGGGTGAGTCGGCTGCCTGCGGGGTTTGGCCCGCGGTCTCCAGGCACTGGCGGGCAAACCGGGCGAGGCCCAGCAGGGCGTTTCTCGCGGAGCGCAGGTAGAACGCCTGCAACTGGAACACGTGCCAGCGGCCCTGGTGGATTTCCAACTGGCAAGCCACCCCGGACTGCCTGGCACGCTCAGCCAGGCGCGTGGAGTCGGATAGCAGCAGTTCCTGGTCGCCCACCTGGATCAGCATCGGTGGCAAGCCGCGCAGGTCTGCTTCCAGGGGGCGGTGGCTCAGTGCTTGAACGGGCGCTGCGTAGGCCTTGAGGGCTTGCTCCAGCCAGTCGCGGCGGATCATCGGATCGGCCTCCTGGCGCGATTGCATGCTGGCGCCGCCCAGGTCCGGATCGGTGACCGGCGACAGCAGCATCAGCCCGGCGGCAATCTCGTCACCACGCTCCTTCAGGGACAGGGCCAGGGCCAGCACCAGGGCGCCGCCGGCGGAGTCGCCGGCAATCAGCAGCTTGTCCGCCGGGCAGAGCTGGGCGCGGATCGCGTCGTAACAGGCCAGGCAATCCTCCAGCGCGGCGGGGTAGGGGTGTTCCGGGGCCAGCCGGTAGTCCGGCACCCACACCGCGCAGCCGCTGTCCCTGGCCAGGCGGCTGGTGACGCTGTAGTGAGAGCGCGGGCTGCCCAGGCAGAAGGCGCCACCGTGCAGGTAGAGAATCACCCCCTTGGGCGCCCTGGTTCCGGGTTCGACAATCTGCAACGAGAGCCCGTCCAACTGCATGCTCCGGCGGTTCACGCCCAGGCAGCCGGGCATCAGCCATGACAACCGGTCGACTATCTTGCGCTGGCTGGCCAGGGGCCGGGGCGGGCCGATCAAGGCCCTGAAACTGACCCGCAGGAAAACCCGCAGGAAGGCTGCGTTGGCCCGCTCCAACCAGTCCCGGGGGGCGGCTATGCGTTGCCCGTTGCAGGCTGGGGATTGGGTGTCCAGCGGGCTGGACAGGCGATAGGCCGCCAGCCCGGCATAGCGCGCCAGCCAGCGGTAGGACCAGGTGAAGCCTGGCCAGTTGGTGCTGTTGTGCCCCCGTTCGTCGACATACCAGCTCTTGCAGCCGCTCCACACCGAAGTGGCCAGGCGGCGCTGGATGCCCAGTTGAAAGCGCTGGTGGCGCTGCTCGTCCACTTCCACATGGCTGGCGCCGCTGTCCAGCAGGGCCTGGCGGGCCTGCATGACGTGGGAAATCTGGCTTTCCAGCATATGGATGATGGAGTTGTGGCCCAGGTTGGTGTTGGGCCCGTAGAGCATGAAGAAGTTGGGAAAACCCGGCACGCTGATGCCCAGGTAGGCCGCCGCGCCACCTTGCCAGGCCTGGTTCAGGTCGAGCCCGTCGCGTCCGGTGATGCGCATGGGCGAGAGGAACTCGGTGGCGGCGAAACCGGTGCCATAGATGATCGCGTCCACGGCGTGTTCCTCGCCGTCCAGGGTTTCGATGCCGTGCTCGGTGATCTGCCGGATGCCTCGGGTCAGCAGGTGCACATGGGGCAGGTCGAAGGTCTTGAGGTAGTCGTTGGACAGCAGGATGCGCTTGCAGCCGATGGGGTAGTCCGGGGTCATCTGGCGGCGCAGTTCGGGGCTGGCGACCGAGGTGTGCAGCAGCTTCTTGAACGGGCCACCGACCACCCATTTGGTCAGGTCCTGCAGGCGCGTGAAGCCCAAAGCCCGGGATTCGAAGTGCAGGTAGTGGGCCGCACGCACCAGCTTCATCTTCCAGGGTTGGCGCAGGAAGCGCTGCTTTTCCTCGGCACTGTAGGGGCGGTCGGCCTTGGGCATGATGTAGGCCGGTGAGCGTTGGAAGACCTTGAGTTCGGCCACCTGCCTGGCAACCTCCGGGACGAACTGGATGGCCGAGGCGCCGGTGCCGATCACCGCCACCCGCTTGCCCGCCAGGGGATAGTCATGATCCCAGTGGGCGGAGTGGAAGACCCGGCCGCGGAAGCTGGCCATGCCCGGCAGGTCGGGCAGGGCCGGGCGGCTCAACTGGCCGGTGGCGCTGATCAGCAGGCGGGCGGCATGGCGCTGGCCATCGGCGCAGGTGACATGCCAGCAGGCATTGGCGGTATCGAATTCGGCATGGCGCACCTCGGCGCCGAAGCGGATATAGGGTGTGAGCTCATAGACGCCGGCACAATGTTGCAGGTAACCATGGATTTCTGCCTGGGGCGCGAACACTCGGGACCAGTGCGGGTTGGGTTCGAAGGAAAACGAATACAGGTGCGAGGGCACGTCGCAGGCAGCGCCGGGATAGCTGTTGTCGCGCCAGACGCCGCCCACGTCCTGGCCTTTTTCAAGAATGACGAAACGGTGCACGCCCGCCTTGCGCAGGGCGATGGCCATGCCCAGGCCGCCAAAGCCGCTGCCGATGATGATGGCCTCCAGCGGTGTGGCCGAGTCGGGGGCGGGGTGTGTAGCAGGTGCGAATTCGCGCATGACGACCTCGTTGTTATTGTTGTGCGGCGCAGGGTTGATGCTCCCGGGGCCACTTCCTTGTTTCTGCGGTGCAGCCCCGATCAGTGAAGCATGCGGGGAATAAACCGTGGACCCCATGCTGTAACGGGACAAGTGCTTTAGTATTTGGGCCAACACCTTTCTTCACGAGCCGCGCCCATGAGCACTCAGTCGTTCACCCGGGGACCGTCCAGCGCCTTGCTGCTGCTCGGTTTCGGCTGCGAAAAGGGCTTGGCGCCAGCGCGGTTGCTGGCCGGTTGCGGGCTGTCCCGGGAGCAGTTGCAAAACCCCAACAGCCTGCTGTCGGCGGCCCAGGAGTTGCGCCTGGCCAGTAACCTGCTGGCGCTGCTCGGCCAGCCCCGGGGCCTGGGGTATGCAGTGGGTGCGCGTTATCACTTCTCCACCTATGGCCTGTTCGGCTACGGCCTGATCAGCAGCGCCACCCCGGCGGATGCCCTGGCCCTGGCCTTGCGCTTCCTGCCGCTGACCTATGCCTTTGCCGAGATCGGCTACCGGCTGGAGCCGGGGCTCGGGGTGCTGACCTTTGCCGAGCCTCGGGTGGCGGACCCCTTGTTGGCGCAGTTCCTGTTACAGCGGGACATGGCGGCCGCCGCGACGCTGATGCAGGAAATAGTCGGTGCGGATTTTCGCCTGCTGCGTTTCGGTCGCAGTGTCAGCCCTGAGCTGGAAGGGGACGAGCCGGCGCAGATTCTCGGGGTGCCCGCCGACTATCGGGCCGACGCCAATACCCTGGCATTCGACCGGCGTTTCCTGCACCGGCCCTTGCCCCAGGCCAACCCGCTGACGGTGGCCATGTGCGAGCAGATGTGCGCGCAGTTGCTGGAGCGGCGACAGGCCCATCAGGGGCTTGCCGCGCTGGTCCGCCAGCACCTGGATGCCCTGCCGGCGGCAAGCGTACCGGACTTGCCGGCCATGGCCCGGCTGCTGTGCACCAGCGTGCGGACCTTGAAGCGACGCTTGCAGGAGGAGGGCACCTGCTATCGGCAGGTACTGGCCGGGCATCGAGGCGCCCGGGCCCTGGAGTTGCTGGGCAATCCGCGGCTGAGCCTGTCCCAGGTTGCCGAAAGGCTTGGCTTCAGTGACCTGTCGAGTTTTTCCCAGAGCTTCAAGCGCTGGTTCGGCGTGGCCCCCAGCGTGTATCGCCAGGAGCGCTGCGGATAAAGGCCCCGTGCTGGCGTGCTGTGGCTATAATCGCTGCTCGCTGTATTCCCGCCATTCCCTGTCGAGACTGTCATGACTATTTCCCTGTACGCCGCTTCCGTTCCTGTCTTCAAGCAAATGCTCAATGCCTTGAGCGACGTGCTGCACAAGGCCGAAGCCCACGCCACGGCGAAGAACATCGAGCCCAACGCCCTGCTGCAGGCGCGCCTGTACCCGGACATGTTCCCGCTGGTGCGCCAGGTGCAGATCGCTGTGGACTTCGCCAAGGGCGTATCGGCGCGCCTGGCCGAAGTCGAGCTGCCCAAGTACGACGACACTGAAACCACCTTCGCCGACCTGCAGGCGCTGATCGCCAAGGTCCTGGCCTTTATCGACGGCATCCAACCGGCGCAGATCGATGGCAAGGAAGGCATCGAGATCGTGACCCGTCCGGGCACCCCGAAAGAGAAGCGCTTCAGTGGCCAGTCCTACCTGCTGACCTACGGCCTGCCGCAGTTCTTCTTCCACGTCACCACCACCTACGCAATCCTGCGTCACAACGGTGTGGAAGTGGGCAAGCGCGACTACATGGGCGCGTTCTAAACCCCAGGCGATAAAAAAGCCCGGCCAGGTTGACCCTGGCCGGGCTTTTTTGTGGCCGTTGGATCAGGCGGCTTGCGCCTTGTCTTCCTGGGCCATGCACGCGGCGGCGGTGAAGAGTACGTCGGTGGAGGAATTCAGCGCGGTTTCCGCCGAATCCTGCAGCACGCCGATGATGAAGCCCACGGCCACCACCTGCATGGCGATTTCGCTGGGAATGCCGAACAGGCTGCAGGCCAGGGGAATCAGCAGCAGCGAGCCGCCGGCCACGCCGGAAGCACCGCAGGCGCAGATGGCCGCGACCACGCTGAGCAGCACGGCGGTGGGCAGGTCGACGGCGATACCGAGGGTGTGCACGGCGGCCAGGGTCAGCACGGTAATGGTGATTGCCGCGCCGGCCATGTTGATGGTGGCGCCCAGCGGGATCGACACCGAGTAGGTGTCTTCATGCAGGCCCAGGCGCTTGCTCAGTTCCAGGTTGACTGGAATGTTGGCCGCCGAGCTGCGGGTGAAGAAGGCGGTGATGCCACTTTCGCGCAGGCAGGTCAGCACCAGCGGGAAGGGGTTGCGGCGAATCTTCCAGAACACGATCAGCGGGTTCATCACCAGGGCCACGAACAGCATGCAGCCGATCAGGACCGCCAGCAGGTGCAGGTAGCCGAGCAGGGCGTTGAAGCCCGAGGTGGCCAGGGTCGAGGCCACCAGGCCGAAGATCCCCAGGGGCGCGAAGCGGATCACCACGCGCACGATGACAGTGACCCCGTTGGACAGGTCATCGAGCACGGTGCGGGTGGTCTCGCCGGCATGACGGATGGCCACGCCCATGCCAATGGCCCAGGCCAGGATGCCGATGAAGTTGGCGTTCATCAGGGCGCTGACCGGGTTGTCCACCACGCTCAGCAGCAGGCTTTGCAGCACTTCGGTGATCCCGCCGGGCGCGCTGATGGCCACGTCGTGGGTCGACAGCACCAGGGCGGAAGGAAACAGGCTGCTGGCGATCACCGCGACCACGGCGGCGGCGAAGGTACCCAGCAGGTAGAGCACCAGGATCGGCCGGATATGGGTTTCCTGGCCGTGCTTGTGGTTGGCGATGGAGGCCATCACCAGCACGAACACCAGGATCGGGGCCACGGCCTTGAGCGCCGAGACGAATACCTTGCCGATAAAGGTGGTGGATTTCGCCACCTCCGGTGCCAGCAGTGCCAGGGCGATACCGGCGATCAGGCCGATAACGATCTGCGTGACCAGGCTCAGGCGTTTGAGGGAATGCAGAAAGGAAGGGGGTGAAGCGCTCATAGCGGTATCTCTGTTTTTTTTAATGTGCGGAGCCTGCCGGTCGCCAGCGCCGGTGGTTGAACCGCCAGGCACAGACGCAGTCTGAAAAGGCGACGGGCGATCGAGACGTTTGAAGGGTAGACGAACTCGACAGGGCCTGTTTTCAGCAGGGGGCGGACTTTATCACAGCAGGCCGGGGTTACCGTGTCGATGTGACGATCTGCCACTTGCCCCTTGCAGAGCCGTGCACGCGGTGGTTGCCCGGAGCCGGGCGCACTCTGTTAAGATTCGCCATCCCCTTTTTCTATCCAGTCAGCGGGCCCTTCGGGCTGTCGCTGCTGTCGCTGTTTCTGGAGTTCTGCATGCTGTTGCCCATCCTGCTGTTGTCGGCCGCCGGTTTTACCGTGCTGACCACGGAGTTCATCATCGTCGGCCTGTTGCCGTCGATTGCCCGCGACCTGCAGGTCAGCGTGTCCCAGGCCGGGCTGCTAGTGACCCTGTTCGCCTTTACCGTGGCTGCCTTCGGGCCATTTCTGACCGCCTACTTCGCGCGTTTTCCCCGCAAGAAGCTGTTTATCAGCGTGCTGGTGATGTTCGGCCTGGCCAATACCCTGGCGGCGCTGGCGCCGAACATCTGGGTGATGTCCCTGGCGCGGCTGGTGCCGGCCCTGGGGTTGCCGGTGTTCTGGGCCCTGGCCAGCGAGACGGCGGTGGACATCGTCGGCCCGGACTACGCCGGGCGGGCGATTGCCAAGATCGGCTTCGGCATTGTCTGCGCCACGGTGTTCGGGATTCCCGTGGGCACCCTGATTGCCGATGCGTTCGGCTGGCGCAGCGCCTTCGGCATCCTGGCGGTGGTGGCGTTCGCCAAGGCCCTGTTGCTGTTTATCTACCTGCCGCAAACCCGCCTGCACAACGAGCAGGTGAGCCTGCGGGCGCAGTTTCGCATCCTGCGCAGCCCGCTGATGCAAGGGCATGTGCTGCTGTCGATCCTGGTATTTAGCGGCATGTTTACTGCCTACACCTACCTGGCGGACATACTCGAGCGCCTGGCCGGGTTCGACGGTGCATTGGTGGGCTGGTGCCTGATGGGCTTTGGCGCGGTGGGCCTGATCGGCAATTCCCTGGGCGGCCGGGCGGTGGACCGTCACCCGCTGATCGCCTCCATGGTGTTCTGCGCACTGATGATCGGCGGCATGGTAGCCCTGGTGCCGAGCATTCATTCGACCCTGGGGCTGGCAGCGGCCATGGCCATCTGGGGCGTGACCCAGGCGGCGATGTTCCTGGTGAGCCATGTGCGCTTGATCAAGGCGGCTCCCCAGGCGCCGGCCTTCGCCGCTTCGTTGAACATTGCCGGGGCCAACCTGGGCATTGGCCTGGGGGCAATGGTCGGCGGCCGGGTGATCGATACCCTGGGCCTGGGCAGCCTGGGGTTCGCGGCCTCGGGTTTCATTCTGCTGTCGATCGCCCTGGCGCTGCTGCTGATGAAGCTCAAAGCGCCGAGTGCCTGCGCTTCCTGATCAGAGATTGAGGGGCGTGAACAATTCCCGTCGCGCCCCTTCGGTAATGGCCACGATGCCGGGGTGCTTGACCTTGCGCTCCACGGAAATGGCGTAGAACGACTCGGCCACGGCATCGGTCTGGCCAATCAGTTGCACTCCGTACTGGTGCATGACCTCGTCGGCAATCACGCTGGGGGCGATGAAGATTCCACTGCCGGATTGGCCAAAGGCCTGCATCAGGGCGCTGTCGTCGAATTCACCGATGATCCGTGGCTGCAACTGTTGCTCGGCGAACCAGCGCAGCAGGCGGCTGCGGACCACGGTTTCCTGCCCGGGAATCAGCAGTGGCGCGCCGTGCAGGCCCCGGGGGAAGTCAGCGCCGTGCCGCCGCGCCAGCTCCTCGGTGGCGAAGAAACTGATGCCGCATTCCCCGAGCTTCTGGCTGTAGCCCTTGATGTCCAGGTGCGAGGGCATCGGGCTGTCGGAAATCACCAGGTCCAGGCGCTGGATGGCCAGGTCCGCCAGCAGGCGTTCGAGCTTGTCTTCGCGACAGGTCAGGCGGATCGGCTCGCTGAGCTCCATGGTCGGGGCGATCAGGCGATAGACGATGGACTTGGGCACCACATCCGCCACGCCGACCCGGAACTGGATCTGCTGTTCGTCGGGGCGGGCGCGGAGCATGGCTTCCAGCTCGCCCCCGAGCTGGAACATCTGCTCGGCGTAGGGCAGGGCCTGGCGTCCGGCTTCGGTCAGCTCCAACTGGCGGCCAACCCGGCGAAACAATTCGATGCCGTAAGTCTGTTCCAGCAGGCTGATCTGGCCGCTGATGGTTTGCGGGGTCAGGTTCAACTGGTCGCAGGCGCGGACGATGCTGCCGGTCTTGGCCACAACCCAGAAATAATGCAGCTGGCGGTAGTTGAGCATGGGCACATTCAGTTCGTAAAAAGCGAAGTATAACTGCTAAAAAAACGAATTTTCCTGAAGTATCACTCTCCTTAGAATGCCTCGCTATCGCCGGGGCCCTACTTGGTCCCGTCCGATCTATCGAGGAATACGGCATGTCTTTCAAAACCTTGGGCGCAGCGTCGCTGCTGGCCCTGTCTATGCTGACCCTGGCGGGTTGTGACCAGGCGGAAAAAAGCGCGCAGCAGATGCTGGGCAAGGCGGCGGAGTCGGCCAAGCAGGCCATCGACGATACCCACAAAGCGGCGGAACAGGCGCTCAGCGATGCGACTCAGAGCGTGACCGGCAAGGAAAAGCCAGAGGACGACAGCGAGAAGAAACCAGCGCCTGCGTCCCAGGAAATCTGATCTTTCATACAACCGAGTCAGGATTGACCCATGGATTACCTTTTACAGCTCGCTGCAAGCCCCACCGCCTGGGTCGCCCTGGCCACCCTGGTGGTGATGGAGATCGTGCTTGGCATCGATAACCTGATCTTTATCTCCATCCTCACCAACAAGTTGCCGCAAAAGCATCGGGCCAAGGCACGACGCATCGGTATCGGCATGGCCTTGATCCTGCGCCTGGCGCTGCTCAGTACCATTGCGTTCATCGTCCAGCTCACTGAGCCGGTGATTGAAGTGATGGGGCAGAGTTTCTCCTGGAAGGACATGATCCTGATTGCCGGTGGCCTGTTCCTGGTGTGGAAAGCCACCACGGAAATCCACCACAGCATGGACCCTGAACCTGAGCAGGCCAAGAACGAGACTCCGGGCGTGGCTATCGGCTTTGCCGCAGCGATCGGTCAGATCCTGTTGCTGGACATGGTGTTCTCCATCGACAGCATCATTACTGCAGTCGGCATGACCGAGCATTTGCCGATCATGATCATTGCCGTGGTGGTGTCGGTGCTGGTGATGCTGCTGGCGGCCGAACCGCTGGCCAAGTTCATCAATGACAACCCGACCGTGGTGATGCTGGCCCTGGGTTTCTTGATCATGATCGGCATGACCCTGATCGCCGAAGGTTTCGGCGCCCATGTGCCCAAGGGCTATGTGTATGCGGCGATGGCCTTCTCGGCGGCCATTGAGAGTCTCAACATGCTGGCCCGCCGGGCCCGGCAGAAGCGTCAGGCGGCCCATAGCGACGCTTGATCCGCAGCCATGACTGGCGGCCGCCTGTACTCCTTGGAGTCAGGCGGCCGCTTTGTTTCAGGGGTAGGGGAAACCTTGATCAGTGGGCAGCGGCAGGACGCCGGGCGCTCTTTCCAGCCTTGATGGCGGGGGCTGCTTGCCGGGGCTGATGATGGTGGCGGCGGGTGATGCGCAGCACGCCCCAGAGCATAGCGGCGGCTACCGCCAGCCAGCCGAGGATCAGCATCAGGATGGTCGTTGTCAGGCTCATAAGTGCCTCCTTTATGCCCCGTGCGGGGCACACACTCTTAACAATCGACAGTCTAGTAGCCTATGTGTTTCAAGCTATTGACCAATAGTCGAGAGTCTTCGAACACTTCGCTCTATGGTTTTCAATTAACTGGCGCCTAACGCTATACCCTTGCCCGCGGGCGCCCTATTATCAGGGCCCCAGCCGGAGGCGGGTCGCCCGGTGTCTGAATAGAGAGCAAAGATGGTGCGGGTATTTCCTCGGTTTCGAGTGGCGCTGCTGGCCAGCGCCTGTGTCTTGGCCCTAGCCGGTTGTGCCGGTAGCGTGCAGCCTGACATCCAGCGCCTGCCGGAACGTGTCGAACTCAACAGCGTGCCGTCTTTCCGTGGCCAGATGTACCAGAGCGGCCCAGGTGCACTGGCCAGCATGCTGTCGCAGCAGGGCGTGGTGATCACGCCCGGTCTGCTGGACAAGCCATTGCATCTGCCGGGTGCCGAGGCGCAGTTGCAGCAGAACATGCAGAACCTGGCGCGTGAATACGGCATGGTCGTCTATCCCCTGGATAACCAATTGTCGGCGTTGCTGACGCAGGTGGCGGCGGGTTACCCGGTGCTTGTACGCTTTACCGAGGGTTCGACATTCTGGGCTGAGCCGCGCTACGCCGTACTGGCCGGCTACAACCGCGACAAGCAGACAGTGCTGTTGCGTGGGGCGAAAAGCCGTCGGCAACTGATGAGCTTCAGCGAGTTCGAGTCATCCTGGAAGAGTGCCGGCAGCTTTGCGGTACTGATCCAGGCCCCCAACCAGTTGCCGGCCAAGGTGGATCGCCAGCGTTGGTTGAAAGCCGTCAATGAATTGGCCCAGGCCGGCCAGGAGCAGGCGGCAGCCCGGGCGAGCAAGGCACTGGACAGTCATTGAGTGTGCTACAGACAACAACGGCGCCTGAGGGCGCCGTTGTTTTTTGCCGGGTATCAGTGTGAGGCCTGGGGAGCGGCGACCTGACGGTTCTTCAGGTTCTTGTCCGCTTTGTAGCGCAGGGCGACGTCCGGTACCGAGCCGCTCTTACCGGTTTCGACCCAATTGCGGATGCGGCTGGCATCGGCGAAGTGGGTGTATTTGCCGAAGGCATCGAGAATCACCAGCGCTACCGGGCGATTACCCATGCTGGTGACCAGCACCAGGCAGTGGCCCGCCTGGTTGGTAAAGCCGGTCTTGGTGATCTTGATGTCCCATTTTTCCTTGTTCACCAGATGGTCGGTATTACGGAAGCCCAGGGTGTAGTTGGGCTTGCGAAAGGCTACGGTCTTTTCCTTGGTGGTACTCAGTTCGCTGAGCAGCGGGTACTTGCGCGAAGCCACCAGCAACTTGCTCAGGTCACGGGCGGTGGAAACGTTGTGGATCGACAGGCCTGTAGGCTCCACGTAGCGGGTGTGGGTCATGCCCAGGGACTTGGCCTTGGCGTTCATTGCTGCGATGAACGCTGCGTAGCCGCCCGGGTAATGATGGGCCAGGCTGGCGGCAGCGCGGTTTTCCGAAGACATTAGGGCGATCAGCAGGGTGTCCCGGCGGCTCAGCTCGCTGTTGAGCTTGACCCGGGAGAACACCCCTTTCATTTCCGGGGTATCGCTGATGTTCATGGAGATGTATTCGTCCAGGGGCAGCTTGGCGTCCAGGACCACCATGGCGGTCATCAGCTTGGTCACCGAGGCGATGGGGACTATCACGTCCGGGTTGCTGGAATAGATGACTTTGTTGGTCTGCAGATCCAGCAGCAGGGCGCTGCCGGACGCGATATGCAATTGTGAAGTGTCTCTTGGCGCCGCGGTGGTTTCGCTGGCGTCGACGCTGTGCGCGATCAGTGTGCCGGACACAGCAAACAACAAGCTGAGAATGGAGAGACGAATTTTCACGCGGGCGGACTCGATAAAGAATGGATATGCCGTTGGGTAACGGGCTTTCTGGGAAAAACGTTACATTTTATGAGTATGGCTGAAGAACTGTCGATTGTTCTTCCACGGTCAGCCGAAAGCCCTTAAAAATAAAGAAAAAACACGTTTTTTTCCTGAACGGTAGGGCTTTGCGCAGCAATGGGCGCGGGCTAAGAGTCAGGGGTGATAAAGACCCCGGGCGGCCTTTAATTTCAGAATAAAAAAACCCGCCATTGGCGGGTTTTCTGTTGCGGGGCAGCAAACTCAGCTGTGCAGCGATTCGGCTGCGTACAGCGTGTTTTCCAGCAGGCAGGCGCGGGTCATGGGGCCGACGCCACCAGGTACTGGAGTGATCCAGCCGGCGCGGGGCAGGGCGGTTTCATACACCACATCACCCACCAGCTTGCCGTCGTCCTGGCGATTGATGCCAACGTCGATGACGATTGCGCCTTCCTTGATCCACTCGCCCTTGACCAGGCCCGGCTTGCCGGCGGCTACGACTACCAGGTCGGCACGGCCGACATGACCAGCCAGATCCTTGGTGAAGCGGTGGGTCACGGTCACGGTGCAACCGGCCAGCAGCAACTCCATGGCCATCGGGCGACCAACGATATTGGAAGCGCCGACAACCACTGCATCCATGCCGTACAGATCGGCACCGGTGCTTTCCAGAAGGGTCATGATGCCCTTGGGGGTGCAAGGGCGCAGCAGTGGAATGCGCTGGGCCAGGCGACCGACGTTATAAGGATGGAAACCGTCCACGTCTTTGTCCGGGCGAATACGCTCCAGTAATAGAGAAGCGTCCAGGTGCTCGGGAAGCGGCAACTGCAGCAGGACGCCATCGATGTTCGGGTCATCGTTGAGGCGGTCGATCAAGCCGGCCAGGTCCTCTTGAGTGGTGTTGGCGGGCAAGTCATAGGCTTGGGAAAGGAAGCCGACCTCTTCGCAGTCTTTACGCTTGTGCGAGACATAAACTTGAGAGGCCGGGTCGCTGCCGACCAGAATCACCGCGAGGCCTGGAGTACGCAGGCCTTGCTGGCGACGCTCGGCGACGCGTTTGGCGATCTGCTGGCGCAGGCTAGCGGCGATCGCCTTGCCGTCGATTAGTTGTGCAGTCATGACGCGTGATTAACCATCGAGAGGGTGAGAAAAAGAGAACGCATTCTCGCATGTCGGAACGTGAGGGCAAAGGCGCTTGGTCTGCAAATTCCCCTAAGCCCTTTAATTAAATGAATTTTTTTCAAAAAAGAGTTGACGACCTAACGGACCGTCTATAACATTCGTCGCACTTGTCGGGCACAGCCTAGCACTGGTTAAGAAGGTCGGGCAGAGTTGATGTTTAACTCGTAACGACTGAAAGCAATTAGTTTGTAATCGTTAAAGAATACAGATTAATAAGGCGCCCGTAGCTCAGCTGGATAGAGCATCCGCCTTCTAAGCGGATGGTCGCAGGTTCGAGTCCTGCCGGGTGCGCCATTAGGCAGCTTTGGCACAAGTAACGCAATATGGTGGGCGTAGCTCAGTTGGTAGAGCACAGGATTGTGACTCCTGTTGTCGTGGGTTCGATCCCCATCGTCCACCCCATATTCGAAGAAGGCGCCAGATTAATAGTCTGGCGCCTTTGCTTTAAAAGCTTGTTACGCGGACGTGGTGGAATTGGTAGACACACTGGATTTAGGTTCCAGCGCCGCAAGGTGTAAGAGTTCGAGTCTCTTCGTCCGCACCAATAAAGTAGCTAGTTAATAGCAGATAACGGCGCAGCACCTGAAAAGGGCTGCGCCGTTTTCGTTTCTGGATTTGATACCTCTAAATGGCTGCATCCGATGAGCCGGTTGAGTGGCAGAATGTTGTCCTTTGGTCGTTGAAGGTTCCGGGTTTCAGCTATTGGCTGGCGTTTTTCAGGGGTGTGCTGAACGACTCCTTCTATATATAGAAGGGTTGAAGTAGAGGCCCTGGTTTGGTTCGCAATATTTGCTCTCATGGCGAGGCTCAATCCTTTGTCCCCGCCTTCACATTGCCGGCGGTTTTTTACCCGTTTTCAGTAGGGTGACTTCTTGAGTTTGACCCTCTAGAATGCATGCCCTTGATTCTGGGGTCGGAAAACGGCCGGCTAACGTCTGTGCAACGAGGAATATCCATGCAAGTTTCTGTTGAAAATACTTCTGCTCTTGAGCGCCGCATGAGCATCACCGTGCCGGCTGAGCGCATCGAGAGCCAGGTCAACAAGCGTCTGCAGCAGACTGCCCAAAAGGCCAAGATTCCAGGCTTCCGTCCTGGCAAGGTTCCAATGAGCGTGATCCGTCAGCGTTATGAGGCTGATGCGCGTCAAGAAGCAGTAGGTGATGTGATCCAGGCTTCCTTCTATGAAGCCGTTGTCGAGCAGAAACTGAACCCTGCCGGCGCTCCTTCGGTCGAGCCTAAAGTGCTGGAGAAGGGCAAGGACCTGGAGTACGTTGCCACTTTTGAAGTGTTCCCAGAGTTCACTGTTGCCGGTTTCGAAAACATCGCCGTTGAGCGCCTGAGCGCTGATGTGGCTGATGCCGACCTGGATAACATGCTGGAAATCCTGCGCAAGCAGAACGTGCGTTTTGAAGTGGCCGATCGTGCTGCGCAGAACGACGATCAACTGAACATCGATTTCGTTGGCAAGGTCGACGGTGAAGTCTTCGCTGGCGGTTCGGCCAAGGGTACCCAGCTGGTGCTGGGCTCGGGTCGCATGATTCCTGGCTTCGAAGAAGGCCTGGTAGGCGCCAAGGCGGGTGAAGAGCGCGTCCTGAATCTGACCTTCCCTGAGAACTATCAGAACCTGGACCTGGCCAACAAGGCCGCCGAGTTCACTGTGACTGTCAATAGCGTTTCCGAGCCTAAGCTGCCAGAGCTGACCGAGGAGTTCTTTGCTCAGTTCGGTATCAAGGAGGCAGGTCTGGAAGGCTTCCGCGCCGAAGTTCGCAAGAACATGGAGCGCGAACTGCGTCAGGCCATCAAGTCCAAAGTGAAGAATCAGGTCATGGACGGTCTGCTGGCCTCCAACCCGATCGAAGTGCCGAAGGCGCTGCTGGACAACGAAGTTAACCGTCTGCGCGTTCAAGCTGTCCAGCAATTTGGTGGCAACATCAAGCCGGATCAACTGCCAGCCGAGCTGTTCGAAGAGCAGGCCAAGCGTCGCGTGGTACTGGGTCTGATCGTTGCCGAGGTTGTTAAGCAGTTCGATCTGAAGCCTGATGAAGACCGCGTTCGCGAGCTGATCCAGGAAATGGCTTCGGCTTATCAGGAACCTGAGCAGGTCGTGTCCTGGTACTACAAGAACGAGCAGCAATTGAACGAAGTTCGTTCGGTTGTGCTGGAAGAACAAGTTGTGGATACTGTTCTGCAGAAAGCTAGCGTGACCGACAAATCGGTCTCCTACGAAGAAGCGGTCAAGCCGGTAGAAGCACCTCAAGCCGACTGATTTTCTTCTCGTTCGAAGCACACACCATAAGCCAGCCTTCGCGCTGGCTTATGCGTATTCAAGACGTGACTATTTGGGAGTGACTGCAGAGCATGTTCCGTAATTCGTATATTCAGCAGAACTCTGATATCCAGGCCGCAGGCGGCCTGGTCCCGATGGTTGTCGAGCAGTCCGCTCGTGGCGAGCGCGCCTACGACATCTACTCGCGCCTCCTCAAGGAGCGAGTGATCTTTCTGGTGGGCCCTGTAGAGGACTACATGGCCAACCTGATCTGTGCGCAACTGCTGTTCCTTGAAGCGGAAAACCCGGACAAGGACATCCATCTCTATATCAACTCCCCGGGCGGTTCGGTGACAGCTGGCATGTCGATCTACGACACCATGCAGTTCATCAAGCCTAACGTTTCAACCACTTGTATTGGCCAGGCATGCAGCATGGGCGCGTTCTTGCTGACAGCCGGCGCTCCAGGCAAGCGTTTCTGCCTGCCAAACTCCCGAGTGATGATTCACCAGCCACTGGGCGGTTTCCAGGGCCAGGCATCGGATATTGAAATCCATGCCAAGGAAATCCTCTTCATCCGTGAGCGTCTCAACACGCTGATGGCCAAGCATAGCGGGCGCACCCTGGAAGAAATCGAGCGCGATACCAATCGCGATAACTTCATGAGCGCCGAAGCTGCGCGTGAGTACGGGTTGATCGACGAAGTCATCAACCAGCGCCCCGCTTAAAATAAGCAGCTCAAAATAGGCATGGTCGGTTGTTCCGATCAGTGGCGGGCTTGAAAAAGCCCGCAATAGCCTTCATCTTGTGTTGCAAGCCTATCGGATTTGGATCGAACGAATGACTGACACCCGCAACGGCGAGGACAACGGCAAACTGCTTTATTGCTCCTTCTGTGGCAAAAGCCAGCATGAAGTGCGCAAATTGATTGCCGGCCCCTCGGTCTTTATCTGCGACGAGTGCGTCGACCTGTGCAATGACATCATCCGTGAGGAGGTGCAGGAAGCACAGGCCGAGAGCAGCGCGCATAAATTGCCTTCGCCTAAAGAAATCAGCGGCATCCTTGATCAGTATGTGATTGGTCAGGAGCGTGCAAAAAAGGTTCTAGCAGTAGCGGTGTACAACCACTACAAGCGTCTGAACCAGCGTGACAAGAAGAGTGACGACGTCGAACTTGGCAAGAGCAACATCTTGCTGATCGGCCCTACAGGTTCGGGTAAGACGCTGTTGGCCGAAACCCTGGCTCGCCTGTTGAATGTACCTTTCACCATCGCAGATGCCACTACCCTGACCGAAGCCGGTTATGTGGGGGAAGACGTCGAGAACATCATTCAGAAGTTGCTGCAGAAGTGCGACTACGACGTAGAGAAGGCCCAGATGGGCATTGTCTACATCGATGAGATCGACAAGATTTCCCGCAAGTCTGACAACCCTTCGATTACCCGGGATGTTTCCGGCGAAGGCGTTCAGCAAGCCCTGTTGAAGTTGATTGAAGGCACGGTTGCCTCCGTTCCTCCGCAAGGTGGTCGCAAGCATCCGCAGCAGGAATTCCTGCAGGTCGATACCCGTAACATCCTGTTCATCTGTGGTGGTGCGTTCTCGGGTCTGGAAAAGGTTATTCAAAACCGTTCCACCAAGGGCGGCATCGGTTTCAACGCAGAAGTTCGCAGCAAGGAAGAAGGCAAGAAAGTCGGTGAGTCCCTGCGTGAAGTCGAGCCTGACGATCTGGTCAAGTTCGGTCTGATCCCGGAATTCGTCGGTCGTCTGCCTGTCCTGGCGACCTTGGATGAGTTGGACGAAGCGGCATTGATTCAGATCCTCACCGAACCGAAGAACGCCTTGACCAAGCAGTACGCCAAGTTGTTCGAGATGGAAGGTGTTGACCTGGAGTTCCGTACCGATGCCTTGAAGTCCGTCGCCAAGCGAGCCCTTGAACGCAAGACTGGTGCTCGTGGCCTGCGCTCCATTCTTGAAGGTGTTCTGCTCGACACTATGTATGAAATCCCCTCGCAGTCCGAGGTGAGTAAAGTAGTGATCGACGAAAGCGTTATTGAAGGCAAGTCCCAGCCACTGTACATCTATGAGAACAGTGAGCCGACGGCCAAGGCGGCGCCAGACGCGTAAGCGTCGCGCTGTTGGAATGAAAGAAGGGGCCTTCGGGCCCCTTTGTTTTTAGCGCCTTAAAGTGCTGTCTTTGAGCTTGTTTTTTTTCCAGGCAGCCCCCATCTTGGTTTCAAGCTTACTTCCATCTGTTTACGGCCTTACGGCCGCCGTAGAGGCGAAATCATGAAGACAACCATCGAATTGCCTCTCCTGCCATTGCGTGATGTTGTGGTTTATCCGCACATGGTTATCCCGCTGTTCGTGGGGCGCGAGAAGTCGATCGAAGCCCTCGAGGCAGCGATGACGGGCGACAAGCAGATTCTCTTGCTGGCGCAGAGAAACCCTGCTGATGACGATCCCGGTGAAGATGCACTCTATCGCGTAGGTACCATTGCGACTGTCTTGCAGTTGCTCAAATTGCCTGATGGCACCGTCAAGGTATTGGTTGAAGGCGAACAGCGTGGTGCTGTTGAGCGCTTCAGCGAAGTTGATGGCCATTGCCGTGCCGAAGTCTCCCTGATTGACGAAGTCGATGCTCCTGACCGTGAGTCGGAAGTGTTTGTTCGCAGTCTGCTGTCCCAGTTCGAGCAGTACGTGCAACTGGGCAAGAAAGTCCCTGCCGAGGTGCTGTCGTCCCTCAATAGCATCGATGAGCCAAGCCGCCTGGTGGATACCATGGCTGCGCACATGGCGTTGAAGATCGAGCAGAAGCAGGAAATCCTCGAGATCATCGATCTGTCCGCTCGGGTCGAGCATGTCCTGGCATTGCTGGACGCCGAGATCGATCTGCTGCAAGTGGAAAAGCGCATCCGTGGTCGCGTCAAGAAGCAAATGGAGCGCAGCCAGCGCGAGTACTACCTGAATGAGCAGATGAAGGCCATTCAGAAAGAACTGGGTGATGGCGACGAAGGGCACAACGAAATCGAGGAGCTGAAAAAGCGTATCGATGCCGCAGGCCTGCCAAAAGACGCCATGACCAAGGCTCAGGCCGAACTGAACAAGCTCAAGCAGATGTCGCCGATGTCTGCCGAGGCGACTGTGGTCCGCTCTTATATCGACTGGTTGGTTCAGGTGCCGTGGAAGGCACAGAGCAAGGTTCGTCTCGATCTGGCACGTGCCGAAGATATTCTCGATGCTGACCACTATGGCCTGGAAGAGGTCAAGGAACGCATTCTCGAATACCTCGCCGTACAGAAGCGGGTGAAAAAGATTCGTGGCCCGGTACTGTGCCTGGTGGGGCCTCCTGGGGTGGGTAAGACCTCCCTGGCGGAGTCGATCGCCAACGCTACCAACCGCAAGTTCGTACGCATGGCCCTGGGTGGCGTGCGTGACGAGGCGGAGATTCGTGGTCATCGTCGGACTTACATCGGTTCGATGCCAGGAAGATTGATTCAAAAGATGACAAAAGTGGGGGTGCGCAACCCACTGTTCTTGCTCGACGAAATCGACAAGATGGGCAGCGATATGCGCGGTGATCCGGCCTCGGCATTGCTCGAGGTGCTGGACCCCGAGCAGAACCATAATTTCAACGATCACTACCTGGAAGTCGATTACGACTTGTCCGATGTGATGTTCCTCTGTACCTCCAACTCGATGAATATTCCGCCGGCCTTGCTGGACCGGATGGAGGTGATTCGTCTGCCTGGCTACACCGAGGACGAGAAGATCAACATCGCGGTCAAGTACCTCTCGCCCAAGCAGATTCAAGCCAACGGCCTGAAGAAGGGCGAGCTGGAATTCGAGCCGGATGCGATCCGCGACATCATTCGCTACTACACCCGCGAGGCCGGTGTACGCGGCCTGGAGCGGCAGATTGCCAAGGTTTGCCGCAAGGCGGTGAAAGAGCATGCGATGGAAAAGCGCTTCTCGGTGAAGGTCACTTCCGACCTGCTGGAGCACTTCCTCGGCGTGCGCAAATTCCGCTACGGCCTGGCCGAGCAGCAAGACCAGATCGGTCAGGTGACCGGGTTGGCATGGACTCAAGTGGGCGGTGAGCTGCTGACCATCGAAGCCGCTGTGGTTCCGGGCAAGGGTCAGTTGATCAAGACCGGTTCCCTGGGCGATGTGATGGTCGAGTCGATCACTGCAGCACTGACCGTGGTGCGCAGCCGGGCCAAGAGCCTGGGCATTCCCCTGGACTTCCACGAGAAGCGCGACACCCATATCCACATGCCTGAAGGGGCGACCCCGAAAGACGGCCCCAGCGCGGGTGTAGGCATGTGCACGGCGCTGGTTTCGGCGCTGACCGGCATTCCGGTGCGGGCTGATGTGGCAATGACGGGCGAGATCACTCTGCGTGGTCAGGTATTGGCTATCGGCGGGTTGAAAGAGAAATTACTCGCCGCTCATCGGGGTGGAATCAAGACAGTGATCATTCCGGAAGAGAATGTTCGCGATTTGAAAGAAATTCCTGACAATATCAAGCAGGATCTGCAGATTAAACCGGTTAAATGGATTGACGAAGTCCTGCAAATTGCGCTGCAATACGCGCCGGAGCCCTTGCCGGATGTGGCTCCCGAGATAGTCGCAAAGGACGAAAAACGCGAGTCTGACTCTAAGGAAAGAATTAGCACGCATTAGTACGCATTAGCCTGGGGGGCTTCCTTGACAGCTTTTTAGAGCCCTTGTTATAAAGCGGCTCTTAAGTGTCTGTAGGCCATTCAGCACTCGTTTTTGCTTTCACCAAAAAAACTTAGAATCATACTCATAGATATATAAGGGGACTTAGAGTGAACAAGTCGGAACTGATTGATGCTATCGCTGCATCTGCTGATCTCCCGAAAGCTGCTGCTGGCCGTGCGCTGGACGCAGTAATCGAATCCGTTACTGGCGCTCTGAAGGCCGGTGACTCTGTGGTGCTGGTTGGTTTCGGTACTTTCTCCGTAACTGATCGTCCAGCGCGTATCGGTCGTAACCCACAGACCGGTAAGACTCTGGAAATCGCTGCTGCTAAAAAGCCAGGTTTCAAAGCCGGTAAAGCACTGAAAGAAGCCGTTAACTAAGTTTCTTCAGGGTCTTTGCCCATCCGGGTCGGGGTCATGCCTGATCTGGCAGCGGGGCGCTAGTCAACCGGTCTACCACCGGTTCACGCCGAGGGTCGCGGGTTTAACCTTCGTCCGCTCCGCCAGTTACGAGAAGGCGCATCCTCGGATGCGCCTTTCTTCTATCCGGACTCTACCCACGCTCCACGGTTGCTCAAATTGAAGTACAACCGTTTCTGGGGGACGCATGCTGCAGAATATCAGGGACAATTCACAAGGCTGGATTGCCAAAACCATCATCGGGGTTATCGTCGCGCTGTTGGCGTTGACGGGATTCGATGCCATTTTCAAGGCCACTACCCACAATCAGGACGCGGCCAAGGTCAACGGTGAGGAAATCACTCAGAACGAGTTGAGCCAGGCCGTCGACATGCAACGTCGTCAGTTGATGCAGCAGCTGGGCAAAGACTTCGATGCCTCCCTGTTGGACGAGAAGATGCTGCGCGAAGCTGCTCTCAAAGGGCTGATCGACCGCAAGCTGTTGCTGCAAGGTGCGCAGGATTCCAAGTTCGCGTTCTCCGAAGGTGCGCTGGACCAGGTCATTCTGCAAACGCCGGAGTTCCAGGTTGATGGCAAGTTCAGCCCCGAGCGTTTCGACCAGGTGATCCGTCAACTGGGTTACACCCGCCTGCAATTTCGCCAGATGCTGACTCAGGAAATGCTGATCGGCCAGGTACGCGCCGGTCTGGCAGGCAGCGGTTTTGTCACCGACGCCCAGGTGCTGGCATTCGCCCGTCTGGAAAAGCAGACCCGTGACTTCGCTTCCCTGACCATCAAGGCCGACCCGGCAGCGGTCAAGCTGACCGACGACGAGGTCAAGGCGTACTACGACCAGCACGCCAAGGAGTTCATGACTCCGGACCAGGTGGTGATTGATTACATCGAATTGAAGAAGGCCGCCTTCTTCGATCAGGTCAGCGTCAAGGACGAGGACCTGCAAGCGCTGTATCAGAAGGAAATTGCCAACCTGTCCGAGCAACGCCGTGCCGCGCACATCCTCATCGAAGTCAATGACAAGGTGAATGAGGCCCAGGCCAAGGCCAAGATCGAAGAGATCCAGGCACGTCTGGCCAAGGGCGAAAGCTTCGAGGCATTGGCCAAGGAGTTCTCCCAGGACCCGGGTTCGGCCAGCAACGGCGGCGACCTGGGTTTCGCAGGTCCTGGCGTCTATGACCCAACCTTCGAGAAAGCCCTGTACGCCTTGAACAAGGACCAGGTATCGGCGCCGGTACGTACCGGCTTCGGTTTCCACCTGATCAAGCTGCTGGGTGTCGAAGCGCCGGAAGTGCCGAGCTTCGCCAGCCTCAAGGGCAAGCTGACCCGGGATCTGAAGACCCAGCAGGTCGAGCAGCGTTTCGTCGAGGCCACCAAGCAACTGGAAGACTCGTCGTTCGAAGCGTCCGATCTGGCACAACCGGCCCAGGACCTGAAGCTGACTGTCCACACCTCCGCGCCATTCGGCCGTGAAGGTGGTGACGGCATCGCAGCCAACCGCGCCGTGATACAAGCGGCGTTCAGCACCGAAGTCCTCGATGAGGGTGCCAATAGCACCGCCATCGAACTGGACCCGGAAACCGTGGTAGTGCTGCGTGCCAAGGAACACCGCAAACCTGAGCAACTGCCACTGGAAAGCGTTGCCAGTGCCATTCGCACGCAATTGGCCAAAGAGCACGCCAGTGCCGCGGCCAAGACCAAGGCTGAAGAGCTGATCGCCAGCCTGCGCGACGGCAAGACCGCGCTGAACAAGCCGGTGGATGGCCAGGACTGGAAAGTCGCGCATGCCGTGACCCGTGGCCAGGAAGGGATCGATCCGGCCGTGCTGCAGGCGCTGTTCCGCATGACCAAGCCTGAGTCCAAGGACAAACCGACCTTCACCAGCGTGACCCTGCCTAATGGCAACCTGTTGGTGCTGCAGCTCAATGGTGTCAACGAAGCCGCTGCGCCGACCGAGGAAGAGAAGGCTCAATACCGTCGCTTCCTGGCCTCGCGGGTAGGGCAGCAAGACTTTGCCGCCTACCGCAAGCAGCTGGAAAACCAGGCGGACATCAAGCGTTACTGATGCCTGACCCACAGTGTTGAAAAGACCCCGGCCGCAATGCCGGGGTCTTTTTTTGGGCTGGAAAAAACTTCAGCCAAGGGCGTTCTTCCAGCGTTTGCGTGCATGCAGGTAGGCCGCCTGATCGTTGTAGCCCAATTGCAGGGCAATCTGGGCCCGGGATTCGCCTTGCAGTTGCAGGTGCATTTCCAGCTCGGCGCGGGTCTGGTCGAGCAATTCGCGAAAGCTCAACCCCTGTTCGTCCAGGCGTCGCCGCAGCGTTCGCGGGGTTTGATGCAGTTGCGCGCAAAGGCTTTCCAGGGTTGGTGAGTGGCCGGCGGCCAGGGCCTGGCGACAAGCCGCTGCCACCTTGGCGGCCCAACCGCTCTGTCGCCGGTGCAGGGCCACCCGTCGATCCAGCTCCTCGCTCAGCAGTTCCAGCATGCCGGCGTGGCGGGTTTGCAGCGGCAGTTGCAGGGTTTGCGGGTCGAAGTAGAAACGGTTGGCCGGGCAATCGAATTCGATCCGCTCGCCGAACCAGTGATGGTACTGCGCGTGATAGGCCGGGCGCGGATGGCTGAAGCAGGCCAGTACCGGCTGCACTGCAAGGCCGGTGCCACGGCGCAACTGAGTGATGGACATGACGCCATAGTGCTCGATCAGGTAGCGGCCGAGTTGCGCCGATGTGTCGATATCAACCTCGACACCGGCCCCCCGGGTATCCGCCACCAGCTGTACCCGGTCGGTATCCGAACCCAAGGGCGCGTAGCGCACCCAGAACGCCATGGACGCGGCGACATCCGGACAGTACAGGCTGGCGTGGGCGATCACGTGCCAGTCCTGGGGGGTGAAGCGTTCGAACAGCTTGAGGCCGATGGCCGGCTCCAGCGCTGCCGCGGCGCGCCACAGCTGCTCCAGCTGCAGCAGGTTGTAGTCCTGCTGGGGGCCGGTGTTCTGGTCATCGAGAAAGCGTTGCAGGACTTCACCCAGGCGCCCGCGATGGAAACGCGGGGTCATGCCCTTGGCCGGATCTCGCGGAATTCTGTCCAGTTCGCGCATAGAGCGGGCTGCCTTGCTGATCTCTAATGGTGGGGCGATGCCCACAAGGATAAGAGCGAGAATGCCATGAACCACGACCTGCTGACCAACAACCCGCTGCTGATCGTTTCGGCGATCTTTGTGTTTTTCATCCTCCTGGAAATCACCTGTTCGGCCTTTGGCCAACGCCGCGGCCAGCGCCGTGATGTGTTGATCGAGGCGGTGGGCTCAAGCCTGTTGCTCGGTGTGACCTTTCCCCTGGTGATGTGGGCCAGCGGCGCGCTCATGCAGCTATCGCTACCCGAAGCAAAGGGAGCACTGGCACAGATCCCCTGGGTACTCGGCCTGCTGCTGTTCCTGGTCTTCGATGACATGACCCAGTACTGGTGGCACCGCTTGACCCACCGCGTACCGGCGCTGTACGCGTTGCATCGCGCGCACCATTCGGCGCCCTACATGAGCATTCGCATCGTCTACCGCAACAACAGCTTCTATTACCTGCTGATGCCCGGCATCTGGTTCTCGGGAGTGCTGATTTATCTGGGGCTGGCGCCGGTCTACTACGGTTACCTGATTCTCAAGATGACGGTGATCTTCGCCGCTCACAGCAGTGTGGCCTGGGATGACAAGCTGTACCGCATCGGTTTTCTGCGGCCGCTGATGTGGTTGCTGGAGCGGGTCTTTTCTACGCCGTCCACCCATTCGGCGCACCACGGCCTGAGCGCCGAGGATGGTGTGACCCATTACAAGGGCAACTTCGGCAACCTGCTGTTCCTCTGGGATGTGCTGTTTGGTACGGCGAAGATCACTCGGCGCCGGCCCGCTGCCTATGGCATCGAACACTTGGCACCCGTGAGCTGGACGCAAGAGTTGTTCTGGCCGCTGGTACGCAGCCGTAAAGCCCGCTCCAGTGCAGGGGCGAAGGTAGAGGGCGCCTTGCCGGCGAACCCTGCTTCGCAAGGCTAGGCATTCTTTCACGAGCCCTGGTGCTGGAGCCCCGGCCACCCGAGCCGGGCGCCGGATTTTAAGCCCGGGCAGGGAAGCCCTGGCGCCGGGCGTTCATCGCCACTAGCAGGGTCACCAGCAACAGGGCGGCAATCACCCAGGGGAAGGTGGCCACGCCCGGCCCCTGCAGCAGCAACGCGCCGCCCAGGCCGCCACCGGCGATTGCCAGGTTCCACAGGGTCACCAGCATCGACTGCGCGGTATCGGCGTGCTCGCCGGCGGCCTTGGCCAGCGCAGTCTGCAGCAAGGTGGCCATGCCGCCAAAGGACAGCCCCCAGATAGCGATTGCCCCATAGATTGCCAGTGGCCGGTCGCCGAGCAGGCCCAGCAGCAGGGTCGAGCCGATAAACAGCAGACAGCTGGCCAGTACCAGCTCACGCAGCCAGCGGTCGATCAGCAGGCCCACCAGCCAGATGCTCAGCAAGGCGGCCAGGCCGAACACCAGCAACACCCGCTCGATTTCCCCGCCAAGCCCGGCCGGCTCAAGAAAAGGCGCGATGTAGGTGTAGAGAATGTTGTGGCCCAGCACATAGGCGAAGGTCACGAACAGCACCGGCCGGATCCCCGGCAGGGTCAGGACACGACTCAGCGACAGGCGCTTCTGCGCCCGCAGCCCGGGGAAGTCCGGCACTTGCACCAGTACCCAGCCGATCAGGCCCAGGGTCAGCACAGTCATCACGGCGAAACTCATGCGCCAGCCCAGCAGGGCGCCCAGCCAGGTCCCGGCGGGCATGCCCACCGACAGCGCCAGCGGCGCGCCGAGCATGGCCAGGGTAATCGCCCGGCCCTGCAAGTGTGGCGCCACCATGCGGCTGGCATAACCTGCCACTAGGGCCCAGAGCAAGCCGGCGAAGACTCCGGCAAAGAAGCGCGCCACCAGGATCAGGCTGTATTCGGTGGAGAGGGCCGTGATGCTGTTGACCACGGCGAAACCGCCGATGGCGATCAGCAGCAGGGGCCGGCGCCGCCAGCCCTGGGTGAGGAGGATCAGCGGAATGGCCGCCAGCAGTGAGCCCAGGGCGTAGACGGTCACCAGTTGGCCGATCAGCGCTGCAGACACGCCCAGGTCGGCACTCATCTGCGGTAGCAGGCCGGCGGGCAGGGTTTCGGTCATCAGGGTGATGAACCCGGCAGTGGCCAGGGCCAGCAGGCCGCCGACAGGCAGGCGTTCGTGGGTTGTGGCAGGTACTTGCAAGGGTTCGCAGGCATTGACGCAATTGCTCATGGAAAGGCCCCGATGGGTGGGTTCGGAAGTGAGGGGCCTAGGGTAGGGCGCTGTTCATGGCGGAAAAATAGGCTAAGGTTCCGAACTTATCGGACACAGGTGTCCTTAATTTCGGAGCGGCGCGATGGACTGGCTCGGCAGTATCCCGGTGTTTATGCAGGTGGCGGAAACCCGCAGCTTCACCGAAGCGGGGCGCCTTCTGGGAGTCTCTTCCTCGGCGGTTGGCAAAAGTATTGCCCGTCTGGAGGAGCGCCTGGAGACTCGTCTGTTTCATCGCACCACCCGCAGCATCAGCCTCACCGCCGAAGGCGCCGGATTCCTCGAACGCTGCCGCAGGATCGCCGCCGAAGTCGAGGCGGCGGAGTTCCAGCTATGTGACTCTTCCAGCGCGCCGGTGGGCAAGCTGCGGGTCAGCGCGCCGCAGGTCCATGGGTTGTTGATGCCGGTACTGGCCGAGTTCATGCAACGCTATCCGCAGATCGAGCTGGATATCGACCTCTCCGATCGCATGGTGGATGTGGTGGAAGAGGGTTTCGACCTGGTAGTGCGCACCGGCAACCCCAAGGACTCGCGGTTGCTGGCCCGGCAGCTGGGGCGCTTTCGCATGGTGCTGGTGGGCAGCCCCGGCTATTTCCAGCAGCGCGGCGTGCCGCAGACCCCGCAGGAATTGCGCAGTCACTCCTGCCTGCGGCATACCTTTCACCACACTGGCAAGCTCGAGGCCTGGCCCTTCAAGGTTCAAGCGGATGCGCCGGAGCCAGTGCTGCCCACTCGCCTGACCAGCAGCTCCATCGAGGCGGTGGAGCACGCGGCGCGCAGCGGGCTGGGCATTGCCTGCCTGCCGGACTTCATGGTCCAGGCCGCGGTGCGCCGTGGCGAGTTGCAAACCGTGCTCGACCCATACCTGGAGCACAACGGCGCCTTCTGGGTGTTGTGGCCCTCGAGCCGGCATGCAGCGGCCAAGCTGCGGGTGTTGATCGAGCACTTGAGCGAGCGACTTTTTCCGGCAAACAGTGGTCAGTAAACTGATGAGAAATTTAAGGCACCAATTACCCGCGCTGCGGGACGCTGATCTGTTGCACAATACGCGCCGGAGCGTTTTCCTCAGGATTCTCGATGTTTAAATCATTTCATCTGCGCGCCACGGCCGGGGTGTTGCTGCTGTCTGCGGTGGCCGGCTGTTCGTCGCACAAGACCGCCATCTACGAGCACGAAAGCTTCGATGATTCCGGCACGTTTTCGCGCAATTACCCGGTGAGCGATGCCGCCTCCTGTGAGGCCGCGCGGCGTGCCCTGCTCAGCCAGGGCTACATCATCACCAGCAACGATCCGAAGCTGGTCAGCGGCCACAAGAGCTTCCAGCAGACCGGCGAGACCCACCTGGAAATCAGCTTCAACGTGGTTTGTGCCCAGGACGGCAGCGGCGACCAGCGTTCGACGATGTTCGCCAACGCCCTGCAGGATCGCTATGCGCTGAAGAAGGTCAACAACTCGGCCAGCCTCGGCGTGGGCGTGCTGGGCTCGGTGTCGATGCCGATCGGCTCTACCGATGATTCGATGGTCAAGGTGGCCAGCGAAACCGTGTCCTCGGCCAAGTTCTATGACCGCTATTTCGCCCTGGTGGAGTTGTTCCTGCCCCAGGAAGCGAAGAAGGCGGCGCATATCGAAGAGAAACCCAAGGCCGACCTCGGGGTTCCCGAGAACAAGCCCGAGGCGCCAGCCAAGCCCGAGCCCAAGGCGCAGCCAGTGGTCGAGCCTGCCCCTGTGGCCGCGCCGGCACCCGCCACCGAGCCTGAGCCTGCGGTCTCGCAACCCCTGGCTCCTCCGGCCGAGGCGGCGCCGATAGTGCCGGCAGCCAGCAGCGAGCCAGCGCCCGCCACACAAACCGTCACGCCGCCACCGGCCAGCAACCTGCCGCCGCCCAGCGAGCCGATTCCGGCCCTGCCGAGCAGCGGGCACTAAGGCTCCTAGACCGAGCTCGGGTCGACTTTTTCAGCGTCGATCCGATAGCGGCTCAAGGCTTCGCCGACCTGGCTGTAGGGTATCTCCCCGTCATCGGCCAGGGCTTTCAACGCCGCCAGGGCGATGAAATGCCGGTCCACCTCGAACAACTGCCGCAGGTTTTCCCGGGTATCGGACTGGCCGAAGCCGTCGGTGCCCAGGGCGACGAAGCGCCGACCCTCGACGAAGGGGCGGATCTGGTCGGCGAACAGTTTCATGTAGTCGGTGGCCACCACCAGCGGGCCTTGATGGCCTTCCAGGCATTGCTCGACATAGGCCGCTCGCCGAGGCTGCTGCGGATGCAGCAGGTTCCAGCGCTCCGCCGCCAGGCCCTGGCGGCGCAGTTCGGTGAGGCTGGTGGCACTCCAGATGTCGCTCTGCACCCCGAAGTCCTTCTCCAGCAGCTGCCCGGCGGCGATCACCTCGCGCAGGATCGAGCCACTGCCCATCAGTTGCACCCGCGGGGCTTTGGCGCCCTGGGCGGTGCTTGAGCTGAAGCGGTACAAGCCCCTGAGAATGCCTTCGCGAGCACCTTCGGGCATGGCCGGTTGCGGGTAGTTTTCGTTGAGCAGGGTGATGTAGTAATACACATCCTCCTGCTGCACATACATGCGCTGCATGCCTTCATGGATGATCACCGCCAGTTCATAGGCGAAGGTCGGGTCGTAGGAGATGCAGCAGGGGATCACCGAGGCGAGGATATGGCTGTGGCCGTCGTCGTGCTGCAGGCCTTCGCCCATCAGCGTGGTGCGCCCGGACGTGGCGCCCAGCAGGAAGCCCCGGGCCCGCGCATCGCCGGCGGCCCAGGCCAGGTCACCGATCCTTTGGAAGCCGAACATCGAATAGAAGATGTAGAAGGGCAGGGTCATGACCTGGTGGTTGCTGTAGGAGGTACTGGCGGCGATCCATGAGGAAATCGCCCCGGATTCGTTCAGGCCCTCCTGCATGATCTGGCCGTCCTTGCTCTCCTTGTAGTAGCTCAGTTGCCCGGCATCCTGTGGGGTATAGAGCTGGCCCACCGCCGAGTGGATGCCGATCTGGCGGAACAGGCTTTCCATGCCGAAGGTGCGCGACTCGTCAGGCACGATCGGCACCACCCGCTTGCCGATCTGCGGGTCCTTGAGCAGGGTGCCGAGGATGCGCACGAAGGCCATGGTGGTGGAGATCGCCCGGTCGCCGGTGTCCTTGAGCTGGGTGGCGAAGGCTTCCAGGGCCGGGATCTGCAGCGGTGCGCAGTCGTTGTAGCGAGCCGGCACATAGCCCCCCAGGCGGCTGCGACAGGCTGCGAAGTAACGGCCTTCCGTGCTGTCCGCCGTGGGCTTGAGGTAGGGCATTTCAGCCAGTTGCTCATCGCTGACCGGCAGTTCGAAGCGATCACGGAAGGCCTTCACTGCCTCGGCCCCCATCTTCTTCAGCTGGTGGTTGATGTTCTGGCCTTCGCCGGCCTCGCCCATGCCGAAGCCCTTGACGGTTTTCGCCAGGATCACCGTGGGCCGGCCGCTGTGGCGTACTGCGGCGGCATAGGCGTTGTAGACCTTGAGCGGGTCGTGGCCGCCCCGGGAGAGCTTCCAGATCTGCTCGTCCGAGAGATCGGCCACCAGCTCCAGCAATTGCGGGTACTTGCCGAAGAAATGCTCGCGTACATAGGCGCCGTTCTGCGACTTGTAGTTCTGATAGTCGCCATCCACGCACTCCATCATGCGCTGGCGCAGCAGGCCGCTGCGGTCCTTCTCCAGCAGCGCGTCCCAGCCGCTGCCCCAGATCACCTTGATCACGTTCCAGCCGGCGGCGCGGTACAGGCTTTCGAACTCCTGGATGACCTTGGCGTTGCCCCGTACCGGGCCATCGAGGCGTTGCAGGTTGCAGTTGACGACGAAGATCAGGTTGTCGAGTTTCTCCCGCCCGGCCAGGGAAATCGCCGCCAGGGATTCGGGCTGGTCCATTTCGCCGTCGCCGAGGAAGGCCCAGACCTTGCGCCCCTGGTGCTGCTTGAGCCCGCGCAGTTCCAGGTAGCGCATGAAACGCGCCTGATAGGCCGCGGTGATCGGCCCCAGGCCCATGGACACAGTGGGGAACTGCCAGAAGTCCGGCATCAGCCTGGGGTGCGGATAGGAGGAAATGCCCTGGCCGTCGGCCTCGCGGCGGAAGTTGTCGAGCTGGGCGGCGCTGATCCGGCCTTCCAGGTAGGCGCGGCCGTAGATGCCTGGGGAGGAGTGGCCCTGGATGTACACCATGTCACCGTCGAAGCTGTCGCTGCGGCCGCGGAAAAAATGATCGAAACCCACGTCGTAGAGCACGGCTGCCGAAGCATAGGTGGCGATGTGGCCGCCCACGCCCGAATGCTTGCCGGCGCGCAGCACCATGGCCATGGCGTTCCAGCGGATCATCGCGTTGAGCTTGCGCTCGGTCTCCAGCTCGCCGGGGTAGGGCAGCTGCCGCTCGGGGGCAATGGTGTTGATGTAGGGCGTGGTCACCCGGCCATGGAAGTCGCCGTGGCGTGCCACGTCGAAATCCAGCAACTGGTCGATCAGGTAATGGGCCCGCGGGCGACCTTCCACCGTCAGCACCGACTCCAGAGAGTCGAGCCACTCGCGGGTTTCCTGGGGATCGTTATCGAGGGTTGCACTGTTGTTCTGGGTCATACCTGGCTCCGTGTTGGGCGGGGTTCCAGCGCGTGGATTCTTGTGGAATCGGAAGGTATTCGGCGCCGGGAAAAGTAATTGCAATTGCAACTACATGGCCGAATCTATCCCGGCATGCGCTACTATTGCAACCCTTCTTCAAACCTTCGGATGGTGTGGCATGTCTTCAAAAGAGCCCGATGTCTGGTTCCGTTTTGTCAGGGCTCACCGGACGGTGATTCGCGAAATCGAGCGCCGCCTGACCCAGGCCGGCTTGCCGGCGTATGCCTGGTACGACGCCCTCTGGGGCCTGGAAAGCGGCACCGAAGGTACCCGGCGCATGCACGAATTGGCCGATGTGCTGGCCATCGAGCGCTACAACCTCACACGCCTGGTGGATCGCCTGGAAAAAGACGGCCTGGTGCAGCGCTCGCGCTGTGAGGGCGATGGTCGCGCGGCCTTTGTCAGCATCACCGACGAAGGCCGAAAGCTGCGCAAGAAGATGTGGAAAATCTACGAGGCGACAGTGGCCGAGCTGTTTCTCTCGCAACTGGACAGCGAGCAGAAACACGCCTTTGCCGATGCCCTGGAACGCACCGCGACCCTGGCTCGGGCGGCGGCCAATGGTGGCGACACAGGCTCCAGGGGCTGAGCCCGGTACCGTCAGGGCAGGCCATAGGTCGCCATGGCCTGTTCCACGCATTGCATGGGCAATTGCCCAGCGTCTGCCAGGCTCTTGAGCGCCAGCACGGCGATCCAGCGAGCCTCGGGGCAGCGGCCGCGTCGCGGGTCGCGGGCGGCATCGAAGGAGTCGGTGCCCAGGGCCACCAGCTCGGCCTTGAGGTGAGGGCGTAGCTGTTCGGCCACCGCCTGGCCGTAGCCAGTCACTGCAATCACGGGCGCCGAGTCATCCGCCAGGCAGCGCTGCAGGTGTGAGCCGCGCTTCTCCTGCCCAGGATGCAGGCGATTCCAATGCTGCGCCGCAGCCGCTTCCCGCGCCAGGCGGGTGTAGCTGGGGCAACTCCAGAGCTGGCTGGCCACCTTCCAATCACGCTGCAGCAGATCCGCCGCGGCCCTGACCTGGGCAAACGCCCGGCCGGCGCCCAGCAGTCGCACGCGTCCCGCCGCTGGGTGGGCAGTGGTGTCCGTCACCTTGTACATGCCCTGCAATGCGGCTTGCCGTTGCTCGGGCGTCAGTTCCAGTTGCAGCTCATGGTCATGCAGGGCCAGGTAGTAGAAGCCTGGCTGGCCCTCGATATACAGGCGTTGCAGGGCCTCCAGGATAATCGCCTCGGCCTCCGCGCCAGTCGCCGGGTCGAATGGCAGGCAGTGCGGGTTGTGGGCCAGCCACAACGCCAGTGACGGGTCGGCACCCTTGGGCCATGGGGAGGTTTGGGTCTCACTGTCGTTGCACAGGATGCCCCGCGCCGCGGTCTCGGCGCTGACCGCGCACAACTGCGCCGAAGAACTGCAGCGGTGCAGATAGAGCAGGGGTTTTTCCGCGCTGTCGGTGGAGAACCACAATGGCCAGGCGCTGATCCGGGTACTCCTTTGTGGTGCGCCGTGGCTGCGCACCACAAAGGACTGGCGTGCGGTGCGCCGGTCCAGCTCCAGGGTATTGGCCATCTCCAGCACGGTGTTGAGTGGCGAACCGCCAGGGGAGCGGGCGCTCCTGAGCAGGTCCAGGCAGGCCTGGGCCGCCTGTTGCGCGAGGGCGTTGTGGCGAGTGGGGAAAAGTGAGGATGGGTTCATGCTCGGCGCCGTCCGCAAGGGGGGAGAGCGGCTACCCTAACGGATCGGCAAATATGATTGCAATTGCAATCGTTGCGGTTGCATCTGTGTTCGAGGATTAAATTCCTCACGGGCTGTTACGTTTTAATGATAGAAATCCTGACCTGGGGGGTAGTATTTTTTCTGTCATCCCGGCACTTTATGCTGATCCCGATGGTCATTAGGCACAGGGCTATTGAACAAGGTCTTTCAACAACGGAAAAAGGAGTCCGCCATGGACGAATACCAAGAGGAACTGCTGGAGTATCAGGCTTTCGAGCTGGATCCTCTGGAACCTGCAGAAGACGCCACCGAGCTGTAACGCCGGTGGCGTTTTTTTTTACCGTTTCTCTAGCCGAATTGTCGGTGGCTGCGGCGAAAATCCCCGGGGGTCTGGCCATTCCAGCGCTTGAAGGCCCGTTGAAACGCCTCGGCTGAGGCAAAGCCCAGCAGATAGGCAATCTCCCCGAACGCCAGTTCAGTATCGCGAATGTAGGTCATGGCCAGGTCACGGCGGGTGTCATTGAGAATCGCCCGGAACTGCGTCCCTTCTTCCGCCAGCTTGCGCCGCAGGGTCCAGGTCGGCAGCTTCAGGCGCATCGCCACTTCTTCCAGGTCCGGCTCGCGGCCGCCATTGAGCAACGGCCCCAGCATCTGAATGATGCGTTCGCGCAGGCTGCGGGTGCGGGTCAGTTGTTCCAGTTCTCTCTCGCACAACTGCACCAGATGCCGCCAGGTGCTCGGGCAATGCTGCGGGTTGCGCAGGCCCAGGCTGGCCTGGCTCAGGCGCAGCTGGTTCTGTTCGGCGCCGAACTGGATAGGCGTGGGGCCGAGTACCGCATAGGCCTCGTGGTAGTCCGGGCGCTGGAATTCGATATCGATCTGTTCGGCGTGGATCGCCTGGTCGGCGACGCTGGACAACTGCTGCAGCCAGCCGGAGATGATCGAGTCCACCACGAAGCGGTTGTAGGCGTTGTACGGGCTGATGGAGTAGAAGCACAGCCAGGCGCCGCTGGCATCCTCGTGAAAGCTCGACTGGCCGCGATAGTTGGAGCCATACAGAGCTTCGAAGCGGGTCAGGCAGCGGGCGGCTTCGCGCACGGTGGGGGCCTGGGCTGCGGTCACTCCGGCCAGGCCGGCCTGGCTCAGCCGGCTCAGGCGGCCCATGCGCAAGCCCAGGGCCGGGTCTCCGGTCAGCTGGATCGCCCCGTGGCCCAGGCGCATGTAGCGCGGGATTGACAGCCGCGCTCCGGCTTCGGCCAGGCGCGCGGCGTCCAGGGCGTACTGTTCCAGCAGGGGGGTGGGGTCCTGCCCGTAGCTGAGGACCGCGTCCACCAGGCTATGGACGAAGCCCACCGACAAGTCGCCCAGGCGCATCGGTGGGGTTTTCATTGGCCTACAACCAGATGTTCAGCAGGCGAGCGCCGCGGTTGCCATCGTCGGCAAAGGTCTGGCCGTTGCTGTTGATGAAACTCTGGCCACTGCTGCGTTGGTCCCAGAACTGGCCGCGCAGGAACACGCTGACCCCGGCGCTGGCCAGGCTGCTGGGTGCGCGCGCAGTCAGTGTCAGGCGATGCCAGGCCTCACCCTCGCTGACTTCCTCGGGCTTGAGGCTGACTTCGCTGGGGGTGGCGATACTCTTGTATCCGCGCCAGGGTTTGTCCCAGCCATCACGGCCCATGACAAAGGCCGGGACCGCCACCAGTTGGGCGTGCTGGTCATTGAGCTTGCGGTAGTTGTCGGGGTACCAGCTGTCGCTGCCGATCAGCACACCGAGGCGCCCGGCCGGGGTGTCGATAACCTCCAGCGCTTTGTCGGCATCGCCCTTCACGTAGCCGCTTTCGGCGTAGGTCGGGTAGATCTGCCGCTGGGGCTGGCCCATGGGCAGGCCATCGCTGCCAAACACCAGGCTGCTGTTGTACAGGGCGCCGCTGCCGATCTGCAGGTTGCCCTGGCTGACACTGGGTTCTGGAAGAATGATGCTGCCGGCCACCAGGGTCACATGAAACTCCTTGGCCAGGCCGCCGAACAGCGACTGATAGTCCCGAGCCATCCTCTTGGCCTTCATGCGCAGGTACGCATCGTCCAGGCGGCTGTCACCCCTGGCGCTGATCAGCGCCTTGAGAAACGGCAGCGGGTTGCTCACCGCCAGCCAGTTCATTGCCTCTTTCAGAGAGGTGGCCTGATACAGCTCATTCTTTTCACCACTGACCATCAGCCAGGTGCCGACATGCTCGGGCAGCACGACGATGGTCTTGTCATTGACCAGGCCCTTGTCACGGGCTTGCTGCATGTAGGCCGCAAGCTTGCGATGCAGGCGCTCGATGCTCTGGTAGTCGGTGGGGAACAGCTCGGGCTGGATTGCCAGCAGGTTGCCGTGGTCGGCAGGCACACCCTGGTCCACCGCGAGCTGGATACGCAGGTCCGACAGGTAGTGCGCCCCTGGACGATCACGGGTCCAGATGGCGTAGCTGGTGATGGCGGCAAGCAGGGCCAGGGTGAGGGTGATGTAGAGAAGTTTGCGCATGGGAAAACAGTCAGCGGCCGTGTGCTGGATCGTGACATTTCTCGGATATTTGGGCCAAAGGTACAGGAAAACAGTGTGTTAGAGCGTTTTTTTGCATGAAATGGGTCATTTTCCGTGGCGTTTCGGGCTTTTCCCTGGGCTGCGCCTGCGATGTCGCCTCAGGGGAGAGAGGGCTGGCAGGGTGCTGCGGGCCTGCGTCGAGCGCGTCAGGTTTAGTGCAGTTGCCCCTACTTTCGTTGAAGTTTGAGGTTTTGCAGGTTGATGGGTTGTTCGACAATGAAGCAATCTTGAAAGTTCTTCGGGACTTATCCGAAGAGGCTCAGTAGTGGCTAACTAATAGTTCCAAAGTGGACTGCTGGGTCATTCATAACAGTTGTTAAAAAAACCAGCGGTCCAGGGGGCCACTTATCAGTTGTAGCCGCCGTTTCGGCCCAATTGGTTGTTTTGCTATCGAAGTATGTCTTTCTATTGAAGTTCGCCTCCACTCATTTTCTTCAAAGGATGAAGTGATGAACTCCATAGAAAAGGAACTTGATTGCGGTCGCTCCGTAACTGACCAGCAAAAGATCGAAGAAGTCACCCGCCAAATTACCGAGCATGGTAACGAACTACGCAGACGCTATCCTGTCCTGAACTATCAGAACGCCCTGGGTGCAAGTGCCATGGCTGTTTCGGTGACAGTTATGGTGGTGACTGGTGTGTTGTATGTGAAGGGCATCATGCCCGCGTGGTTGTGCATCTTGGTAAACGCGCTGTCGACCTCGATCATTCATGAACTTGAACATGACCTGATTCACCGTCTGTATTTCCGGAAACAGCCTCTGGCCCATAACTTCATGATGCTGCTGTGCTGGCTGACGCGCCCGGGAATGCCCAGCCCCTGGCTCAGGCGCGGCCTGCACTTTCATCATCACAAGGAATCCGGAACCGCCACCGATGTCGAGGCCTGGATCACCACCAGCGGCAACCCCTGGGGCATTCTCAGGCTGCTGAAGCTGATGGATGGCTTCCTGTTCGGCTTTGTAAATGCGGTCTGCGCGCCGGGCTGGCGGCAGAAAATGAAACTGCTGGCCAGGATCATTCGCCTCAATACCCCTTTCGGGCTCCTGTACTGGGGCAGCTGGTATGTGTTCCTGGGTTATCACTTGTCTACCTGGCTGGGCGGCCTGGCAGGAGTGCCGCCACCAAGTTCGCCGTTAGTGCTGCAAGTGATGAACGTGATTGATTGTGTAGTGGTCATTGTTGTTGCGCCGAATATGATTCGACAGTTCTGCCTGTATTTCATCAGTTCCAATATGCATTATTATGGTGATGTTGCGCCACGCAATGCTCTACAGCAAACCCAAGTAATGAACCATTGGCTGTTGTGGCCGTTCCAGTTGTTCTGTTTCAACTTTGGCAGTACTCACAGTATTCACCATTTTGTCGTGAAAGATCCTTTTTATCTTCGACAGATGACGGCGCCCTATGCCCATGAAGTCATGGGGAAGGCCGGAGTTCGTTTCAATGACTTCGGTACCTACAAGCGGGCAAATCGTTTCAAGTTGGATACGGTCCACTTTCAGTCCAGAGGCTGAAGATCTTTTGCACCTCTATTGCTCTTGTTATCACAGGTTTGCATTGCCGTTGACGAATGCAACCGGCCTCTTGGTTTCGGTTTTTAACTCATGCTGACCCTGGCCGACTCTCGCCAGGGCGGCATGACGATGGATGGGAGTTTTGAGAATGGAAGCGCAAGGAACATGTGCGAAGGGTTTCGAAGCCGTGCTGCACGCCTTCGAGGCAATGTTCGATGATCCCCAGGAGCGCGGCGCCGGGCTCTGTGTGCAGGTCGGCGGCCAGACCGTGGTCGACCTGTGGGCCGGCGTGGCGGACCTGGAGGGCAACAAGCCGTGGCACCACGGCACCCTGGCCAATACCTTCTGCACCATCAAGCCCTTGGCCGCAGTGGCTGCCCTGATGCTGGTGGAGGAGGGCAAGCTGGAGCTCGACGCGCCGGTGGCCCGCTACTGGCCCGAGTTTGCCCAGGGCGGCAAGGGGCGGGTCACCGTGCGCCAGGTCATGACCCACACCTCCGGCATACCGGCGCTGCGCGGGCCCAATCACAACGCCATGATGTATGACTGGGAGCACATGGTTGAGATCCTGGCTGCCGAGCCATTGTGGTGGCAGCCAGGAACCGGGTTGGGGTATGCCACCACTATCTTTGGCTGGGTCATCGGTGAGTTGATTCGCCGGGTCGACGGTCGAGAGCCTTGCACCTTCATCCACGAGCGGATCACCCGGCCCCATGACCTGGAGGTTTACCTGGGGGTCGAGGAACAGGATTTTGAGCGTATCGCGCATTTCGATGCCGCCGAGGGGCGGGTGGGCGACTACTACTCGGAGGACCTGCGCAAGGTGATCATTGCCGAGCCGGAGCATGTCGCGACCCTGGCCTTTACCAACCCGGGCATGGTCCCCCGGCGCACCTGCGACCCCCGCTGGTGGGCCTATCGGCAGCCGGGGGTCAACGGCCACAGCACCGCCCATGGCCTGGCCGGCTTTTACAGCGCATTGCTGGGGGGCCGCCTGATCGGGCCCGACCTGTTGAGTGAGTTCACCCGTGAGCACAGCAATGACATGGATCGCATCTGGCGACGCCCCATGCGCTATGGCCTGGGCTGCATGATGGAGCAACCGGCCGATCCGGCTGCCTCCCTCGGCATGGGGCCCGAGACTTTCGGTCATATCGGCCTGGGCGGCCCGATCAGTTTTGCCGACCCCGAACGCGAGGTGAGCTTCGGCTTTGTCACCACCACCTCGGGCCGGCACACCATGATCGATCCCCGCCCGCAGCAACTGGCCGCGCTGGCCTACGCGGCACTTTAATAGGAAGGGGGGATGGTAAAAGGGTGTGCGTTCTGATCATTAAGTTGTCAGTTACGGTCATTGAGTGCCCGATGTTCTGCTCTTAGTCTGTGCAGCACTACTGATGGAAGCCGCAGAGCTTCCGCATTTTTCCGTGATTGCCCGATCTGGAGTGACACCATGGCTGGAGCACCTTACCCGCATTTGCTGGCCCCCCTCGACCTGGGTTTCACCACCCTGCGCAACCGTACCCTGATGGGGTCGATGCACACCGGTCTGGAAGAAAAGCCCGGCGGCTTCGAGCGCATGGCGGCGTACTTTGCCGAGCGTGCCCGGGGCGGCGTGGGCCTGATGGTCACCGGCGGCATCGGCCCCAATGATGAGGGCGGGGTGTATTCCGGCGCCGCCAAGCTGACCACCGAAGAAGAGGCACTCAAGCACCAGATCGTGACCCGGGCGGTGCACGAGGCCGGCGGCAAGATCTGCATGCAGATCCTTCATGCCGGGCGTTATGCCTACAGCCCCAAGCAGGTGGCTCCCAGCGCCATCCAGGCACCGATCAACCCGTTCAAGCCAAAGGAGCTGGACGAGGAAGGCATCGAGAAGCAGATCCGCGATTTCGTCACCTGCTCGACCCTGGCCCAGAAGGCCGAGTACGACGGTGTCGAGATCATGGGCTCGGAAGGTTATTTCATTAACCAGTTCCTGGCCGCCCACACCAACCACCGCACCGATCGTTGGGGCGGCAGCTATGAAAACCGCATGCGCCTGCCGGTGGAAATCGTCCGTCGGGTACGTGAGGCGGTGGGCCCGAACTTCATCATCATCTTCCGCCTGTCGATGCTCGACCTGGTGGAAGGCGGCAGCACCTGGGAAGAGATCGTGCAACTGGCCCAGGCCATCGAGCAGGCCGGCGCCACCCTGATCAACACCGGGATCGGCTGGCACGAAGCGCGGATCCCCACCATCGCCACCAAGGTGCCGCGTGCCGCATTCAGCAAGGTGACGGCCAAGCTGCGGGGTTCGGTGAGCATTCCGCTGATCACCACCAACCGCATCAACACCCCGGAAGTCGCCGAGCAGATCCTCGCCGAGGGCGATGCCGACATGGTCTCCATGGCGCGGCCATTCCTGGCCGACCCGGACTTCGTCAACAAGGCCGCCGAAGGCCGCGCCGACGAAATCAATACCTGCATCGGCTGCAACCAGGCGTGCCTGGACCACACCTTCGGCGGCAAGCTCACCAGTTGCCTGGTCAACCCGCGCGCCTGCCACGAGACCGAGCTGAACTACCTGCCGGTCAAGCAGATCAAGAAGATCGCCGTGGTCGGTGCCGGCCCGGCGGGCCTGTCCGCCGCTACCGTGGCTGCCGAGCGTGGGCATCAGGTGACCCTGTTCGATTCCGCCAGCGAGATCGGCGGCCAGTTCAACATCGCCAAGCGAGTGCCGGGCAAGGAAGAGTTCTTCGAGACCCTGCGCTACTTCAAGCGCAAGTTGCAGACCAGCCATGTCGAGCTGTGCCTCAACACCCGCGTCGATGTGCAGCAACTGGTGGCCGGCGGCTTTGACGAAATCATCCTGGCCACCGGCATCGCCCCTCGCGTGCCGGCGATTCCCGGGGTGGAGCACGCCAAGGTCCTCAGTTACCTGGACGTGCTGCTGGAGCGCAAGCCGGTGGGCAAGAGCGTGGCGGTGATCGGTGCCGGCGGCATCGGTTTCGATGTTTCCGAATTCCTCGTGCACCAGGGTGTGGCCACCAGCCAGGATCGCCAGGCGTTCTGGAAGGAATGGGGCATCGACACCCAGCTCCAGGCCCGTGGCGGCGTGGCCGGGATCAAGCCCGAGCCCCATGCACCAGCACGGCAGGTGTTCCTCTTGCAGCGCAAGAAGACCAAGGTCGGCGACGGCCTGGGCAAGACCACCGGCTGGATCCATCGCACCGGTCTGAAGAACAAGCAGGTGCAGATGCTCAACAGCGTCGAGTACCTGAAGATCGACGATGCCGGCTTGCATATCCGTATCGGTGAGGCCGGCGAACCCCAGGTGCTGCCGGTGGACAACATCGTCATCTGTGCCGGCCAGGATCCGCTGCGCGAACTGCAGGACGGCCTGGTGGCGGCAGGGCAGAACGTGCACCTGATCGGTGGTGCCGATGTGGCCGCCGAACTGGACGCCAAGCGCGCCATCAACCAGGGTTCGCGTCTGGCGGCCGAGCTGTAACGGCCTGCCGTCCTGTAGCCGCTGCCGTAGGCTGGGCACGAGGCCGCAGGACTCGCCCAGCGGGCAATCGCGCTGCAACCAGCGAGCGCGGTTGCCTGTCTTGCGGGTTCTGCGAACCCGCTCGCAGCCTGCGGCAGCGGCTACAAGGATGAGCCTGGGCCTGGAGCTGATAGACTGCGCAGCTTCTTCCCCGAACCCCCGCTGCCGATGTCCTTCCCCGACTCCTTCGACTGGTTACCCCACGCCCCACTGCAACGGCTGGAGCTGGACTGGCTGTCGCGGGCCGGGGTCGAGGTGGCGGTGCTGCGCCTGGACCTGATCGACCCGCTGATCAGCGGCAACAAGTGGTTCAAGCTGACCGAACACCTGGCGGCGGCACGTACCGCCGGTGCCCACGGCATCATCAGCCTGGGGGGCGCCCATTCCAATCATCTGCATGCGCTGGCCGCTGCTGGCCGGCGTTTTGCCTTTCCCACCGTGGGTCTGTTGCGTGGCCATCCACAGGACACACCGACGGTGCTCGACCTGCAAGCCTTCGGCATGCGCCTGCACTGGCTGGGCTATGGCGGTTATCGCGCGCGCCACGAGGCGGGTTTCTGGACGCCCTGGCAGGCCCGGTATCCGGAGTTGTACCCGGTGCCCGAAGGCGGCGGTGGCCTGGCCGGCGCAGCGGGCTGCATGACCCTGCGCGATCAGGTGCGGCGGCAGTTGCCGAGCCTGGGCTGGAGCGACTACCACGGCTGGTGGCTGGCCGCCGGCACGGGCACTACCCTGGCCGGGCTGGTGCTGGCGGAGGCCGGAGCGCATCCGGTCTACGGCGCCCTGGCGGTTCCCGAGGATCACGGGGTGGCGCAGCAGGTCGAGGGGATCTTGCAAGAGGCCGGGCAGGGCCGCGGCGGTTATCAACTGCTGGACAGCAGCCGCGGCGGTTTTGCCAAGGTCGATGAAGTGTTAAGCGGGTTTATCCGGCTCACAGAACAACAATGCGCTCTACCGCTTGAACCCTTGTACACCGGCAAGGCCCTGCTGGCTTTGCAGGAACAGGTCCAGGCCGGGCGTTTCGCCCCGGGTTGCCAGTTGATCTTTGTGCATACCGGCGGCCTGCAGGGCCGTCGCGGGCTGTTGGCTCAGGCCTGACCGCGCTTGCGCCACATGCGTTGCAGAGTGTTGTCGCGCATCACGTAGTGGTGGTAGAGCCCGGCCAGGGCGTGCAGCCCGATCAGCCAGTAGCCGACCGTACCCAGCAGTTCGTGCCAGCCCTGGAGCTGCTTGGCCAGTGGCTTGTTCTCGGCCAGCAGCAGCGGCAGGTCGAGGCCGTAGAACATCACCTGATGGCCCTTGGCGCTGGTGGTCAGCCAGCCGAGGATCGGCATGGCGATCATGAACAGGTACAGCGCCCAGTGCATCAGGGTCGACAGCAGCCGTTGCCAGTGGGGCGGGGTGGGCAGGATCTTCGGCGCTACGCCCTGGGCACGAGCGAACAGGCGCAGCCAGACCAGCGCAAACACTGTGAGGCCGAGCATGAAGTGGGCTTCGACAATCAGCGTGCGACCACCGCTGCCTTTGGGGAAGATGCCGCGAAATTCGATACAGGCGTAAACCACGGCCAGTAGCACCAGCATCAACCAGTGCAGGGCGATCGTCATGGTGCTGTAGCGAGACTCAGTGTTTTTCCAGGGCATACGGGACATCCTCGGTCATCAGGTCTGAAGCCTCCGTTCTTGAGCGACGGAGTGCTTTAACTGTAATCCGCTTTATGCCGGTCTGCCTGGAGCTGTAGCGGCTTTTATCGCCCCCCTGTGCAGCGCCGGGGCGGTGGGCGGGTATGAAAAAACGGCGGCCCCGAAGGCACCGCCGTTTTTTAATGTTGCCCCGTGCCTGAATCAGTTGCCCTGGGGCATTTCCCCCCGGGCCAGGCGCTGGTTGATGTCGGCGATCACCTGGGGCAGGTCGGCGATGGTGTCGATCAGGTAGTGCGGGCGCGAAGCCTCGAACAGCTTGTGGATGCGCTTGCGCTCGCTGGCCAGGGTGTCGCTGGCCAGGGCCCGGTAGCTTTCGTAGGTCAGGCCCAGGGCATTGCCCGAGCAGGTCAGCGCCACGGTCCACATGCCGGCGCGGCGGCCTTCGAGAATGCCCGGTACGGTGTCGTCGATCTTCACGCAGGCGGCCACGTCGTCGATGCCCAGGGCGATCACGTTGGCCAGGGCCTGGGCTGGCCATGGGCGGCCGTTGGGCACTTCGTCGGTGGCCACCACGTGGTCGGCGGTGTAGCCGTTGGTGGCGGCCAGGGCTACCACCTTGTCCATCACCTGCTTGGGGTAGCCGGAGCAGGAGCCGATCTTGATCCCCTGTCCACGCAGCTTGGCGATCACCTCCAGGGCGCCGGGGATCAGCGCCGAGTGCTCGGCGATCTTCTCGATCTGCAACGGCATGAAGCGTTCGTAGATAGCGGTCACATCGGCGTCAGTCGGGGTGCGGCCGAAGACCTTGCGATAGCGCTCGGCCACCTCCGGCAGGTCGCACAAGGTGCGGATGTGGTCCCACTTGCCCATGCCCATGGGGCCGCGGGCTTCTTCGATGGACACCTGCACATCGAACTCGGCGAAGGCTTCGACAAAGATCTGGGTCGGGGCAAAGGAGCCGAAGTCGACCACGGTGCCGGCCCAGTCGAGGATCGCCGCTTGCAGCTGAGAAGGGTTGCTGTAGTTCATGGTTTCGATGCCTGTGTAGGAGCGAGCTTGCTCGCGAAAAAAGGTTCGGTATCGCGTCGCCTGATTCGCGAGCAAGCTCGCTCCTACAGGCTCGGTGGGGAGTCAGATATCGAGGACTTCCATCTCTTGCAGCACTTCGGCGATGGCGGCGACGGCAGCCTGCATGCCGCGGCGGTCGACATGGCCGATGCAGCCCACGCGGAAGGTTTCGACCTGGGTCAGCTTGCCCGGGTAGAGGATGAAACCCTTGGCCTTGACCCGCTCGTAGAAATCCTTGAACTGGTAGCGGGGATCTTTCGGGGCGTGGAAGGTGACGATGATCGGTGCCTGGATCGCTTCCGGCAGAAAACTGCGCAGGCCCAGCTCGCCCATGCCGTCGAGCAGTGTCTGGCAGTTGTCGGCGTAGCGGGCGTGGCGCGCCGGCAGGCCACCTTCCTCGGCGTATTGCAGCAGGGCTTCGTGCAGCGCGGCGACCACGTGGGTCGGCGGGGTGAAGCGCCACTGGCCGGTCTTGGCCATGTAGCTGTGCTGGTCGTGCAGGTCCATGGCCAGGGAATGGGCATTGCCGCCGGCCTGGGCCAGGGAGGCCTTGGCAGCGAAGACAAAGCCCATGCCGGGCACGCCTTCCAGGCATTTGCCTGAGGCGGCGATCAGCGCATCGAAGGGGATTTCCCGGGCATCGATGGGTAGCGCGCCGAAGGAACTCATGGCGTCGATGATCAGGCGCTTGCCATGGCTGGCCACCACCTGGGCGATTTCCGGCAGCGGGTTGAGGATGCCGGTGCTGGTTTCGCAGTGGATCAGCGCCACGTGGCTGATGCTGCTGTCGGCCTGGAGCAGGCGCTCGACATCCGCGGCCGTGGTGGGTTGGTCCTCGGCGGTTTCGAAGGTGCTGAAATCCCGGCCGAGCACTTCGCAGATCTTCGCCAGGCGCTTGCCGTAGGCACCGTTGATCAGCACCAGGACCTTGCCGTCGCGGGGCACCAGGGTGCCGATGGCCGCTTCCACGGCGAAGGTGCCACTGCCTTGCAGGGGCACGCAGTGATGGCTGTCGGCGCCCTGGATGATGGCCAGCAGCTGTTGGCACAGGCTGGCGGTCAGCTGGTTGAAGCGGTCATCCCACGAACCCCAGTCCACCAGCATTGCCTGGCGGGTGCGGGCGGAGGTGGTCAGGGGGCCGGGGGTAAGCAGGATTGGCTCGGCGATGCTCATGCTGTGTCCTCGAAAAGGTGGGGATGACGCTACGGGGACTAAATTGCAGTTTGCCTTGTCATCAATCAAATTGTTTGTTGTTATGCCAGCCATCAGTGAGGCCGATAGCTATGAACCTGTTTCAACTCCGCGCATTCGACGCCGTGGCCCGGGAAGGCAGCTTTACCCGGGCCGCCGGACGGTTGTTCATCAGCCAGCCGGCGGTCACCGGGCATATCAAGGCCCTGGAAGAGCATTACCAGATCACCTTGCTGCGGCGCACTGCGCGCCGGGTGGAACTGACCGAAGAGGGCATCAAGCTGGCGGCCATTACCCGGGCCATGTTCGGCCTGGCGGAAGAGGCCCAGGCCATGCTCGAGGCCAACCGGCAATTGCTCACCGGGCGCCTGGAAGTGGCAGCGGACGGCCCCCATCTGGTCATGCCGATGCTGGCCAGCCTGCGGGCGCGCTACCCGGGGGTGACGGTCAACCTGCGCCTGGGCAATGCCCAGGAAACCCTGGCGGCGCTGTTGTCCGAGCATGCCGACGTGGCGGTGCTGACCGAGGTCGAGCCGCGCAAGGGCCTGCATCTGCAAAGCCTGGGCGAGTCGCGGATCTGTGCCCTGGTGCCCGATGGGCACCCGTGGCTGGAACTGGCCGAGGGCGTCGCCATCGAGCAGTTGGACCAGGTGATCATGGTGCTGCGCGAACCGGGTTCGATCACCCGCCGGACGTTCGATGAGGCCTGTGGGCTGGCCCGGGTCCAGCCCCGGGTGCTGCTGGAGCTGGACAGCCGCGAAGCGGTGACCGAGGCGGTGGCGGCGCACCTGGGGGTGGGCATTGTCAGTTCGGTGGAGGTTGGCCACGACCCGCGGGTGCGCACGGTGCCGATCCGCGGTGCGGGGCTGGTCAACCGGCACATGATCGGCTGCATCGAGCGGCGCCGGGACCTGCGCCTGATCCAGGCGTTTTTCGCCCTGGCTCCAGCCTGAGCCCACCTCCACTCTTGAAGGAGCTGGCTTGCCAGCGAAGAGGCCCGAAAGATCGCCTTCGCCGACAAGCCAGGCTCCTGCGGTAGCGGTGTCTGGGGGATCGCTTTCGCCGGCAAGCCGGCTCCTACGGTAGTGGTGCCTGGAGATCACCTTCGCCGGCAAGCTGGTTCCTACAGGGCGGTGGGGGAGGCCAGGCTTTCGCGTACCAGGTCGAGGAAGGTGGCGACGATCCGTCGCGAACTCTGTTCGCGCAGGCACACCAGGGTTTCGGTCAGGCGCCGCTGGCAGTCGACGATCGGCAGGGCGCAGACCCGGGCGTCGGCGCCGAACTCCGCCGCCGAGACCACCCCCACGCCAATGCCCACCACCACCGCTTCGCGCGCGGCTTCGCGACCTTCCACCTGGATGGTCGGGCGGATGCGCAGGCCGGCGCGGTTCATTTCCTCTTCCAGGGTCTGGCGGGTTACCGAGCCGACCTCCCGCAGCACCAGGGGCGTGTCGTCCAGGTCGGCGAGGCAGATGGACTGGCGGCCGGCCCAGGGGTGGTGACGGGAGACGAACGCCACCATCGGGTCGTTGCGCAGGGTCAGAGACAGCAGGCGCTCGTCGTCCACGGCCCGCCCCAGCAGAGCCAGGTCGGCCTGGTAATTGAACAGGCGCAGCAGCGATTCATCGGTGTTGCCGGTTTCGATCTTCACATTGATCCCGGGGTACAGCTCGCAGAACCGGGCGATCTGCGGCAGCACATGCACCGGGGCATCCACCGCCAGTACCAGGCTGCCGGTCTGCAAGGCCCGGGACTCCTGCAGCAGCTCCTTGGCTTCGGCTTCCACCACGAACAGGCGCTGGGTGATGGCCAGCAGGCGCTCGCCCAGGTCGGTCAGGCGCACCGAGCGCTTGTTGCGATGAAACAACAGCACCCCGAAGCGCTCTTCGAGCTTGCGCACCTGGTCGGAAATCGCCGGCTGCGTCAGGTACAGGCGTTCGGCCGCCCGGGTGAAGCTGCCGTGCACCGCCACGGCGTGGAAGGCTTTCAATTGGGCGTGGGAAACCGACATGGGCCAAACCTCTTACAAGCTGAGCTTATATTTGAAATACGATAAATCGATTTCATTTATTAGTCAGTAATTGCTTCCATCCCTGCAGGCCCAGTGACCGGTCGGTCGACCGGCACCGGGCCCTGAGGCCTGTGCGTGCAGCTTCGGTCCCCGAAACGGGCCGGCAACAGGACTCATCTGACCAGCAGCGCCCGCCGCGAGGGCCCTGCTGCAGTGCTCAAGAATAAAAAACACAGGCGTTTGCTTCGCATCCTGCCGGCACACTCACCCTGAGGTCAGAACCACAATGAACAAGCAGATCGGCACCATCAAACGTTGGCGCGTGCAGATTTTCGCCATCACCTGGATCGCCTACGCGGCGTTCTACTTCACCCGCAAAGCCTTTTCCGTCGCCAAGCTCGGGATCGCCGACGATCCCGACTTCACCCTCGACAAGATGGCCATGGCCAACCTCGACGCCATCTACCTGGCGGCCTACGCCGTGGGGCAGTTCACCTGGGGCATCTTCGCCGACCGCTTCGGCCCGCGGGTGGTGGTGCTGGGAGGTTTGCTGATTTCCGCCGCTGCGGCGCTGGTGATGGGCAGCTTCGCCACCTTGCCGGTGTTCGCCACCTGCATGCTGGTCCAGGGGCTGGCGCAGTCCACGGGCTGGTCGGGGCTGTGCAAGAACATCGGCAGTTTCTTTCCCGCCGGGCAGCGCGGCAGGGTGCTGGGGCTGTGGAGTTCCTGCTACGCCTTCGGCGGCCTGGTGGCCTCGCCCTTTGCCGGCTGGTGGGCCTATACGCTGATCGGCACCTGGCACGCGGCGTTCATTTCCAGTGCGGTGGTGGTGGGCCTGACCGCGGTGCTGTTCTTCATCTTCCAGCGCAATACCCCGGAGGACGTGGGCCTGCCCGCCGTGGAGCCATTGCCCCCGCAGAGCGCCGAAGAAGACGCCGCCGAACGGCGCATGAGCGTCTGGGAACCGCTGCGCGAGATCCTGCGCAACCGCACGGTGCTGATCCTCGGGCTGTCGTACTTCCTGCTCAAGCCGGCGCGCTACGCGATCCTGCTGTGGGGGCCGGTGATCGTCTACGAACAGATGCCCTCGGTGGGCAAGGTGGGGGCGGCGATCGTGCCCACCAGCTTCGAGCTGGCCGGGCTGTTGGGGCCGGTGATGATCGGCCTGGCCTCGGACAAGCTGTTCGGCGCCCGGCGCATGCCGGCCTGTGTCATCAGCCTGCTGGCGCTGACCCTGTCCCTGGCGCTGTTCATGGGCGCTCTGCATACCGGCAGCGTCGTGCTGGTGATGGCCCTGCTGTTTTTCATGGGCCTGACCCTGTATGGGCCGGACTCGATGATCTGTGGCGCTGCAGCCATCGACTTCGGCTCGGCCAAGGCCGGGGCCACCGCAGCCGGTTTCGTCAATGGCTGCGGCTCGGTGGGCGCGGTGCTGGGTGGCCTGCTGCCGGGTTACTTCGACACGGTCACGGTGTTCATCGTGTTTGCCGCCTGCGCCCTGGTCTCGGCCCTGGTGCTGGTGCCGTACTGGAACAGCCGGCCCCAAGGGCTCGAGCCGGTGCGCGCACTCGTTCCCAATGGACCTTTGCTGATCAAACCGCTGCGTACCTGACTTTCGGGCCTCTTCGCCGGCAAACCGGCTCCTACGAAGGCTTGTAGGGGCAGGCTTGCCAGCGAACCCACTCGCCGTTTTTTACCTGGAGACTCACCATGCGACCTTTCTGGCTGGAACAGGCCCTGCAACAGCAACCCTCACCGGCGTGCCCGCCACTGTCGGGCGATACCACCTGCCAGGTGGCGATTGTCGGCGGCGGCTACACCGGGCTGTGGACCGCCATCATGCTCAAGGAGCAGAACCCCGGGCTGGACGTGCTGCTGCTCGAGGCGGATATCTGCGGCGCCGGTGCCAGTGGGCGCAACGGCGGCTGTGCGCTGTCCTGGTCGGCCAAGTACTTCACCCTGGAGCGGCTGTTCGGTATCGAGGAGGCCGTGCGCCTGGTCAAGGAATCCGAGCAGAGCATCTATGCCATCGGCGCCTTCTGCGAGCGCTACGGGGTGGATGCCCAGTACCGCCTCGACGGCACTTTGTACACGGCCACCAACCCGGCCCAGGTCGGCTCCACCGATGGCGTGATCGCTGCGCTGGAGCGCCGCGGCATCAACTCCTTCGACAAGCGACCCCTGGCCGACGTGCAGCGCATGGCCGGTTCCAGCCAGCATCTGGAGGGCTGGTATTCGCCGGCGGCGGCCAGCGTACAGCCGGGCCTGCTGGTGCGCGGGCTGCGCCGGGTGGCCCTGCAACTGGGCGTGAGGATTCATGAGAACACCGCCATGACCGGGCTGGAGGAGGGGCGCCCGGCGCTGTTGCGCACGCCCCTGGGGCAGATCCGCGCCGAGCGCGTGGTACTGGCGATGAATGCCTGGATGGCCCGGGCCTTCCCGCAATTCGAGCGCAGCGTGGCGATTGTTTCCAGCGACATGCTGATCACCGAGCCGCGGCCCCAACTGCTGCAGCAGATCGGCCTGACCAGCGGCGTGACGGTGCTGGATTCGCGGATCTTCGTGCACTACTACCACAACACCCCGGACGGTCGGATCATGCTCGGCAAGGGCGGCAACACCTTCGCCTACGGCGGGCGGATGCTGCCGGTGTTCGACCAGCCGTCGCCCTACGCCGGCTTGCTCAAGCGCAGCCTGGGGCAGTTCTTCCCGGCCTTTGCCGACGTGCCGGTGGCGGCCACCTGGAATGGCCCGTCGGATCGCTCGGTGACCGGCTTGCCGTTCTTCGGCCAGATGAGCCGCGCGGGCAATGTGTTCTACGGTTTCGGGTATTCCGGCAGCGGCGTCGGCCCCTGCCATATGGGCGGGCAGATCCTCGCCTCCCTGGTGCAGGGGCTGGACAACCCCTGGACTCGCTCGCCGCTGGTCAATGGCCCCCTGGGCTACTTCCCGCCGGAGCCGATCCGCTACCTGGGTTCGCTGGTGGTGCGCAACGCCATCCGCCGCAAGGAACGGGCCGAGGACCACGGGCGCCGGCCGCGGCACCTGGATGTGCGCCTGGCGCGTTTCGCTGCGGCGGCCGGCAAGGCCGACAAGGGCTGAAGCCTGCCAGCCACTGACTTTTTGGTCGATCAGGGCCTTGAGGACGTATAAACTTGCCCATCGCGTCGGCCAAATCCAACTCGACGCCATAGATCAAGAGAGTGAGTAATGGGCGCACAGTGGAAGGTTAAACACAAAGAAGCGGCAGCCAATGCCAAGGGCAAGATTTTCGGCAAGCTGGTCAAAGAGATCACCATCGCCGCACGTAACGGCGCCGACACCGCCACCAACGCCCACCTGCGGCTGGTGGTGGAACAGGCGAAAAAGGCTTCGATGCCCCGCGAGACCCTGGAGCGTGCCATCAAGAAAGGCTCGGGCCAGCTGGGCGAGACCGTGCAGTACCACCGCGTGACCTACGAAGGTTTTGCCCCGCACCAGGTACCCCTGATCGTTGAATGCGTGACCGACAACATCAACCGTACCGTGGCGGAAATCCGCGTGGCGTTCCGCAAGGGCCAACTGGGCGCTTCGGGTTCGGTGTCCTGGGATTTCAACCACGTGGGCATGATCGAGGCCTCGCCGGACAGCCCCGACGCCGATCCGGAACTGGCCGCCATCGAGGCCGGTGCCCAGGACTTCGAGCCGGGCGAAGAGGGCGCGACTCTGTTCCTGACCGAGCCTGCGGACCTGGATGCGGTACAGAAAGCCCTGCCCGAGCAAGGTTTCACCGTGCTTTCGGCCAAGCTTGGCTACCAGCCGAAGAACCCGGTCAGCGGCCTGAGCGATGAGCAGATGGCTGAAGTCGAGGCGTTCCTCGAAGGCCTGGACAACCATGACGACGTGCAGGACATGTTCGTCGGCCTGGCAGGCTAAGGCGATTCGCCGGCCAGCCCGCTCCTGCATACCTTTGTAGGAGCCGGCTGGCCGGCGAAGCTGTTTTAAAGCCCCGCCAATTCCTCGCAGACCTGGGTAAAGCCCGGTCGCGCCAGTACCTCCGGCTGGCAGCAGCGCTGCACCAGCGCCGCCAGTTTCTGCCGCTGCTCCAGGCTCAGCGAGCCATCCCCGCGCTCCAGCAATTCCTCCAGCAAGATACCGAAGGCCCGCACTTCCAAGCGTTGCAGCGCCCGGCTTTGCACGGTGTCGTCCTGGGCATGGAAGGACGCTGCGCCAAAATCCCCCAGCAGGCAGTCGCCTTGGGCGTTCCACAAGGAGTTGTGGCCATAGAGGTCGCCATGGGTGATGCCCTGGGCGTGCAGGTGCGCGCCCACCGAGGCGATGCCGCGGGCAATGCCCAGGGTTACGTCGGCGTTGAAGCGGGCGTCGTCCGGGTAGATATCCCGGGAGCAGGAATCCAGGCTGGGCAGCGCTGCAAGGTTGGCAAAACTTTTGTCGATCAACTGCATCACCAGGCCGTTCTGGCCTTGGGGGTGGTCGAGGATGCGGCCTTCGACGCGGATCAGGTTCGGGTGCAGCCCGGCGCTGATACAGGCGTTCATTTCATGCAGCGGCGAGCCGTCGCTGGTCATCTCGCCCTTGTACAGCTTGACCGCCACCGCTCGCGGCGGTTGCCCGGCGGGCTGCCACTGCGCCTGGTGAATCACCCCCGAGGCGCCTTCGCCCAGGCGCTGTTCCAGGGTCAGTTCGCTCCAGGGGATGCTTGGCGTGGATGCCAGCGCCGTGGCGTCGGCTTCCGACTCCAGCGGATTGCCGGCGTAGGCCAGCCAGGTCAGGCGCGGCAGGGCCAGGAGGAACGGCGGCAGCTCGGTCAGGCGGTTGGCGGCAATCCGCAGCAGTTCCAGGCGGTGGCACTGGCCCAGGCTTTCGGGCAGGCGGGTCAGGCGGTTGCCGGCGAGCATGAGTTTTTGCAGCAGCGGGCGCTGGCCCAGTTCTTCCGGCAGCTCAGCGATGCGGTTATCGGTGAGGATCAGCCAGCGCAGTTGCGGTGGCAGGGCGGCGGCCGGCACCCGCTCGATGCGGTTGGCCTTGAAGCCGATCATGCTCAGTTGCAGGCATTGGCCGAGGCAGGCCGGTACTTCACTGAACCGGTTGTCCGAGCAGAACAGGATGCGCAGGCGAGTGAGCCGGTGCAGGTCCTCGGGCAGGCTGCTCAGGGCGTTGCCACTGAGGTTGAGGATCTCCAGGGAGTCGGCCAGATCGAAGATTTCCCGGGGGAACTCGGTCAGCCCGCAGGACAGGTCCAGGCGCTTGATGCCGGCCAGTTGGCCAGCCCGCAGTTGGGCAAGGGTATCCATGAACAGCGTCAACACTCGAAAGAAGAAAAAGGCGGGCAGAATAAAGCAGTTCGACGGTTTTTGCTGCCTGAGCGGCCATGGGATGGGGGCTATTGGGTTTCCAGCAGCCTGAAGGCCAACGCGCCCGCTCCTTGAACGTAGTCGGCAATCAGGGTCAGGTCGGTCTTGCGGCCTTTGGACCACAGCTGGCAGGCCACTCTCATGGTCGATGGCTCGGTGCCCAGCGGGTAAAGGTCCAGGGCGACCCGGCCGCTGCGGTCCGGCTGGAATGCCCGATCATAAGGCGCAAGGGCCAGGTCCCTGGCCTGTTCTCCCGAGCTGTCCAGCTCTTCGAGGATTTCTGCATAAATGGCCGGGCTCACGCCAACTGCCGCCAATGCTGTTGGCTGGGCATGTTCAATGGCGCGCAAGAGTGCCTCTGCCAGTCGGTAAATCTCTTGGCGGTCAAATGCTTGCATCTTGCAGTGCTCCAGCCAGCCGGCGAAATGCCGCGGGGTGCCTGGAGTTCCCGGCTTCAGCCAGCATCGACTCCAGGCTGTGGTGCTCCAGGGTATTTTTTACCGATCCGGTGGCGGCTCTGCCCAGCGGGCTTTCCAGGTCGAAGTCGCTCTCCAGGGTTGCAAGCAGGTAGGCGCCCTGGCGGCTCCATTGGTTGAAACGCATGACGTGCCGGTCATCCAGAATCACCGCGCCTTCCTGCTTGTCGTCCGAGAAATGGAACGCCAACTGTGAAGGGGGCAGGTTTTGCTGGGCTGCAAGGCGTTTCCTGTACTTGAGCACGGACGTCAGGCGGGCCCCGGGGGCCAGGTTGAAGCCACTGCCGACCTGTTGCCGGTCAAGGAAGTAGCACTTGAACAGCACCTCCAGGGTTCGCTGGTGGTAGCGGGTCGTGCAGCTTTTTTCATACTGGTGAAAGTCCTGGGGCTCGCCGACCCGCTCATAGCCTTTGGCCGCCAGTTCGGCTGCCGAGAAACTCTCCAGGCCAAATAGCCGGGAGTGCTTGAGGGTTGAATCTTGCAGGTGCAGGCACACCAGCTCGCAAAAGCTGATCGAACTCATGTGGCTACCTGCTCAAGCGGGTGCTCGGGGCCGATTTCCTGCAATTGCCCGAGGCGGCTGCGGGTGCGGGCCAGGTCGATGGCGTGGCCGCCCAGGCTTTCGGCCAGCGGGCGCTGGCCGATCAGCAGCAGGCGCTTGTCCTGGTCGTAGAGCACGTCGATCAGGTTGATGAAGCGCTGCTGGGCGGCGATCGAGCACTCAGCCAATGGCGGCAGTTCATCGATGATCCAGGTGTCGAACTGGCGGCTCAGTTCCAGGTAGTCCATGACTGCCGTGGGCTGCTGGCACAGGTCGTTGAATTCGAAGCGGATGCTGCGCTGCTGGCGCTGGCGGGTGGTCGGCTGGCGGCTGCCGACCTGCAGCAGCGTTGCCGGGGCGTGGCGTTCGGGCAGCTTGAGCGCCTGGCGCTGGGCCGCGGTGCCGGGCCAGAGATACTGCCCCCGGGTAAAGGCCTGTTGTTCGTGGGTTTGCGCGTGGGTCCGGTAATCCTCGGCACCGCCGACTTCCATGACCTGCATGCGCGCGTTGATCAGTTCGATCACCGGTTTGAAGCGGGCATGGTACAGCGGGTTGGGCAGCAGGCCTTCGGGAGCGTAGTTGGAGGTCACCAGCAGCACGATGCCGCGCTTGAACAGGGCCTTGAACAGCCGGGTGATGAGCATGGCGTCGCCGATGTCGTGGACATGGAACTCATCGAAACACAGTACCCGGCACTGGCGGAGCAGCTCGTCCAGGGTGGTTTCCAGGGCATCGGCCTGCTGTTGGTGGCGAAACATGCCCTGGTGCAGTTGGGCGAAGAAGTCATGGAAATGCAGGCGCTGTTTCTCGGCGATGGGCAGGGCGCGGAAGAAGCCGTCCAGCAGCCAGCTCTTGCCCCGCCCCACGGCGCCATACAGGTACAGGCTCGGCGCCTGCGGGGTGGCCTGCTCCAGGGCGTCGGCCAGTTGCCCCATGCGCTCGATCACCTGCAACTGGCCATGGCTCAGGGTGTAGCCCAGGTCCTGGGCCTTATGGCGAAAGTAGTCATGGATCAGCGCGCCAGCGGCGCTCGGGCGGCGGGCGGGCCTGGCGAACAGGCGACGCCAGGGAGATCGAGTCTGTGCAGGTTTTGGCGGTAAAGCGGCCAATGTTGATTACCCCGATGGTTCCAGGCCGCTCACCTTAAGAGCGGCGCGCCAATTTAACCAATAGAAAATGCCCCGGCCAGTCATCTCGAAAAGGCATGGCTGCAGCCGTGCCGGCGCAGCGCTCATGCCGTGAGCAATTAATACGCTAACTGGCGGTTTCCCCGCGGGTTGCTAACCTGACTTCAGCGAATGCTCCTCATAAGGATTGAGGCCTTGAATGGATATAAGGGTGTGGCAGTGATGAGCGCATTGCTCAGCGCGACAGCAGGGGCCGCGGACTTGCAGGTGCAGGTCCGGGTCGATGTGCTGCGTGGCTGCCAGTTGGTCGGCCAGCAGCGCGAAGCGGGGATCGAACAGCTCGGTACCCTGGACTTCGGCAGCACCGCGCGCCTGGACGGCCCGGCCGGGCCCTTGTCGGCGGCACTGCCGGGCAGCCGCCAGCCGCGCCTGGAATGCAACCCCGATACCCCCTATCAGATGCGCATCGACGGCGGCCTGCACGGTGGCGTCGGCGAAGTGCGCTACCTGGCCAGCAACACCCGGGCCGGCAAACCCATTCCTTATCGCCTCTACCAGGACCCGGCCCGGCGGATTCCGCTGCCGGTGAATGTACCGGTCAGTGGCCGGGTGCCGGATTCCGGCACGGTGGACCTGCCCTTGTACGGGCGTATCGAACCTTTGGCCGAGATCCCCCGGGCCGGCGGTTATTCCGATGTATTGAAAGTGACCCTGACCTGGTAGGGCCGGGGCATGGATGCTGCCACCAGTAACGGGGCAGAGCAGGGAGGGCGGTTCATGGTGAACGGCCCATGTGGGAGTCCTGATGGAACTGGGATGGCTGCAATGAAAGGCAGGACCTGGACGATTGTCGCCCTGGGTTCGTTGTGCCTGTTGGCGGACGACGCCCAGGCGGCAATCAGCGGGCAGATCCAGGCACGCCTGGTGATTACCGCTGCCTGCCAGGTCAGCAGCGGCGGCGATCCGTCTGCCAGCCCGATCGGCGACCCGGGCATGCTCAACTTCGGCCAGCAGGGCCCGACCTGGGTCGCACCGATCAAGGCCAGCCTCACCAACAGCGCCGAGGGCCAACTGCAGGTGGCCTGCAACTCCTCGGTCACCGGCTTCACCGTGACCATCAATGGTGGCCTCAACGGCGACGGTACGACCCGGCGCTTGAGCAATGGCCGTCAGACCATTCCCTATCGATTGTTCGTCGATGCTTCCGGTAGCGACAGCTACAGCATCGGCCAGCAGCGCAATTTCGCAGTGAGCAGCGGCAGACGGATTCCCATCCCGGTGTTCGGCTCTGTGGTCGCGAATACCCGCGCGGTTCCGGCAGGGCTCTACACCGACACCCTGACCATCACGCTGGATTGGTAAACCATGAGAGGACACACATCATGCACGCGCTTGTATCCAGAATCGGCTGGCCTCTGTTGGGGCTGGTCATGGCTTCAACGGCCAACGCCGCCACCACGGTCACCGGGCAGATCAGCTCGACCCTGATCCTCACCAGCAGTTGCCAGGTCAACGGCGTCGGCGGCAGCACCGGGCTGAACTTTGGTGCCCTGAACTTCGGCACCACCAACAGCCTGTTCACCACCGCCACCGGCCAGGTGCTGGGCGGCGGTGGCGGCGCGCTGTCGATCCTCTGCTCCACCGGCACCACGCCGACCCTGACCATCCAGGGCGGCGCCAATGACGGCAAGTCCACCGGTGGCACCCGGGCCCTGTTCGACGGGGTGGCCAACTATGTGCCCTATGACCTGTACACCGACTCCGGGCATTCGCAGATCGTCGCGATCAACGGCGTGATCAACCTGGCGCCAAGCACCGGGGTGGCGCAAACCGTGAACCTCTATGGCCAGGCGGTGGGTAAGGCGGGGCTACCGGCCGGCACCTACACCGATACGGTGTCCGTGCAACTGACCTTCTGATGCCATGGCCAGCCACGCTTGTGCGCTGCTGCTCCTGGCCTGCGCGAGTGCCTGGCCGGGGTGGATCGCTGCGGCCACCAGCCAGAGCTTCCAGGTCAGCGCCACCATCACCGCCGGGTGCCTGGTGGTGGGGGGCGTCAGCAACTACGGCAGCCTGGCCTTCGGCAGCCAGTCGGCGCTGTCCACCAGCACGGTCAGAGTGGCGCTCACCGGGGGCGTGCAGTTGCAGTGCACGCCGGGGGTGACCCTGAACATGACGGTGGACGGAGGCCAGTACAACAGCAGCGGCCGGCACATGCAGCTCGATAGCGGCAGTGCGCAGGTGGCCTATCAGTTGTTTCGCGATGCGGGCTACAGCCAGAGCCTGGGGATAGGCCAGAGCGTGGCCGTGGCCTACAGCGATGCCAATAACATCAGCCTGCCGATCTACGGGCAGGTGCAGTTGCCGGGTAATCAGCCTGGGGGGACGTACAGCGATGTGCTGCAGGTGCAGCTGTCGTGGTGATGGGGCGCATTCATAACCAGCCGGCAGGCGGACAAGGAGTAGCAGTATGCATTTACCTTTGCAGGGCATGCGGGGGACCGGTTATCTGATCCTGGCGGGGCTGTTGGCGGTTGTACCCAGGGTCCAGGCCGCCAGTTCGGTGCTGATCTGGCCGATCGACCCGGTACTGGAGGCCGATCAGCAGGCCAGCGCGCTGTGGCTGGAGAACCGCGGTACCGAGACCGCCAACCTGCAGATCCGGGTGTTTGCCTGGAGCCAGAGCGGCTTTGCCGACCAGTACCAGAACCAGCGCGATGTCATCGGCAGCCCGCCGGTGGCGAAGATCGAGCCGGGGCAGAAGCAACTGGTACGCCTGACCCGCACCCGCGAGGTGCCACCGGGGCAAGAGCTGGCGTACCGGATCATCATCGACGAGATTCCCTCGGCCAAGCCCATCACCCCGGAAGGGGATGCCAAGAGTGCGGCAGCGATCCGCTTCCAGATGCGCTACTCGGTGCCTTTGTTCGCCTATGGCGCCGGGCTGTGGAGCAAGGAAGACACCTCCCGTCCACGCGATCCCAAGGGCGCCGGCGTGCCGGACCTGAGCTGGCGCAAGGTGGCAGTGGACGGCAAGACGTTTTTCGAGCTGCGCAACCAGGGTGCGGTGCACGCCCGCCTGACCGATGTGGCCTTCAAGCAGGGCGGGCAGGCCCGGCCCGTGGCGCCTGGGCTGCTGGGCTATGTGTTGCCCGGGGCGGTGATGCGCTGGCCGGTGCCGGAAACCCTGGCGGCCGAGTCGACCCTGCAACTGCGGGTCAATGGAGCACCGCAGGTACAGGACCTGGCGCCTACGCACTGAGCCTCGGGCGCAACGCGGCCGCCACTCGGACGGCCGGTGGGGAGAGGTACGGACGGATGTGAGCGCGGTGGCGCATCCGCCCCGGGATGGAGATGTCCATAGATGGACTTGAGCCCGCAATGAGCCAGGACCCGGCTCGGCGTTTTCGCAGGTGGCAAGGGCTGGTGACCGGCCTGTGTAGCCTGATGCTGGCCGCAGGGGTGCCGGCGGGCGAACTGCCGCCGCCGCCCAGCAGCCTGGAGTCGATGGCCGATGCACAGCTGTTTCTGGAACTGGTGATCAATCAGATGAACACAGGGAAGGTGGTGGCGGTGGAGCAGCGCTCCGGCCGGCTGTTTCTGCCGGCGCAGACCCTGCGTGAAACCGGGATCAAGCTGCCCGAGGGGCTGGGCGCCGAGGTCGACCTGGACAGCCTGCCGGGCCTGCACAGCGACTACGACAGCCAGGGCCAGCGGCTGCTGCTGGACGTACCGCCCGACTGGCTGCCGGAGCAATTCATCGGCAGCCGCCAGGCTTACCCACGGACCCCGGCCCTGAGCAGCTTCGGCGGGTTGCTCAACTACGACCTGTACCTCAACGACACCGATGACGGCGGCACCTACCTGGCGGCCTGGAACGAGGTGCGGCTGTTCGACTCCTGGGGCACGCTGTCCAACACCGGGCAGTACCGCCAGACCCTGTCGGGGGTGGGGAATAGCTCCCTGAACAACGGTTACCGACGCTATGACACCACCTGGCGTTTTTCCGACGATGAACGCCTGCTGACTTACGAGGCCGGTGACCTGATCAGTGGCGCCTTGCCCTGGAGCAACTCGGTGCGCCTGGGCGGGGTGCAACTGTCCCGGGATTTCTCGGTGCGTCCGGACCTGGTGACCTATCCCTTGCCGCAGTTCTCCGGGGAAGCAGCGGTGCCGTCCTCGGTGGACCTGTTCATCAACGGCTACAAATCCAGCAGCGCCGACCTGCAGCCCGGCCCCTACACCTTGACCAACATTCCCTTCATCAACGGCGCCGGCGAAGCGGTGGTGGTCACCACCGATGCCCTTGGCCGGCAGGTGTCCACCACGGTGCCGTTCTACGTCACCAGCACCTTGCTGCAAAAGGGCCTGACGGACTTCTCGGTGGCCGCGGGTACCTTGCGCCGGGACTACACCCTGCGCGACTTCGGCTATGGCCCGGGGGTGACTTCCGGCAGCCTGCGCTACGGCCTGAGCGATAGCCTGACCCTGGAAGGCCATGCCGAAGCCTCGGACTCCCTGACCCTGGGCGGGGTCGGCGGCAACCTGCGGCTGGGGCAGTTCGGGGTGATCAATACCGCCGTCAGCCAGAGCCGTTTCGACGGCGACGGCGGCCAGCAGTTGAGCCTTGGCTATCAGTACAGCAGCCAGCGCTACAGCGTCGCCTACCAGCGGGTGCAGCGGCGTGATCAGTACGCCGACCTGACGGTGGTCGACAGCCCCTACACCAGCCTCAGCCAGCGTAGCGAGCAACTGACCCTGAGCCTCAACCTGGAGCGCTTCGGCAGCCTGGGCGCCGGTTATTTCGACGTGCGCGCCGCCGACTCGACCCGTACCCGGCTGTTGAACCTGACCTGGAGCAAGCCGCTGTGGCACAGCAGCAGCTTCTACCTGTCGGCCAACCGCGAGATCGGCGACAGCCACTGGGCCATGCAGGCACAACTGGTGGTCCCCTTCGACCTGCACGGCAGCCTGAGCCTGAGCAACGAGCGCAGCAAGACCGGGGAAAACCGCCAGCGGGTCAACTTCAGCCGCTCGGTGCCGATCGAAGGCGGGGTTGGCTACAACCTTGGCTACGCCACCGGCAGTGGCGCCGACTATCGCCAGGCCGATGTGACCTGGCGCCTGCAGTCGGTGCGCCTGCAGGCCGGGGTCTATGGCACCAGCGATGCCGAGACCCGCTGGGCCGATGCCAGCGGTTCACTGGTGTGGATGGACCGCCAGGTGTTCGCCGCCAACCAGATCGACGACGCCTTCGTGGTGGTCAGTACCGACGGCTACAAGGACATCCCGGTGCGCTATGAAAACCAGCTGGTGGGCCAGACCGACAAGAACGGCCATCTGCTGGTGCCCTGGAGCAGCGCCTATTACCGCGGCAAGTACGAGATCGATCCGCTGAACCTGCCGGCCAACGTGCAGAGCCCGAATGTCGAGCAGCGGGTGGCGGTGCGGCGTGGCAGCGGCTACCTGCTGGAGTTTCCGCTGACCCGGATCATTGCCGCCAGCGTGGTGCTGGTGGACGGCCAGCAGCGCGAGCTGCCCCTGGGCAGCAACGTCACCCATGAGCAGAGCGGGGCGCGGACGGTGGTCGGCTGGGATGGGCTGGTCTATCTGGAAAACCTCGCGGCCCAAAACACCCTGCACGTGGAACTGGCCGACGGCAAGACCTGCCGGGCGCAGTTCGACATCGACATGCAACAGCAGCAGGTGCCGTTGATCGGCCCGCTGGTCTGTCAGTAACGGCGGTATCACCGGATCAAGGAGCGTGGCGTGTGAATGCGGGCAAGGGATGGCGACAGGCAATACTGGGGCTGCTGGCGAGCGTGCTGTCGTGCACGGCCCAGGCACTGTGCACGACGGTCCCGACCGCGCCGGCAGGCTTCGGTACCGTCAGCTCGATCCTGGTGCGCACCACCTCGCAGCCGGCCTCCACCACCAATGCCGGGCTGAGCTGTACCGGCTCGCTGCTGAGCATTCTGGCCAGCAACGATCATTTCTACGCCACCATCACCTCCACCACCAGCGGCATGGTGGGACCTACCGGCGACGTCATCAGCTACACCCTGTACGCCAACAACAGCACCAGCTATCCGATCACCCGCGGGGTGCAGTTCGACTTCGCCCGCAATTCCATCATCGACCTGCTGGGCCTGCTGGGCAGCCCGACCGTGGCCAAGACGGTGCCCATCTACCTGGGTACCCTCACCGGCAGCAACGTGGCGGCGGGGGTCTATACCGAGAACCTGAGCATTCTCTGGAGCTGGAACTATTGCTCCGGAATCGGCGCCCTGGGGATCTGTCTGGGCCGGGATGTCGGCAGCGGTACCCAGAGCCTGACCGTGAACATGACGGTGTCCAACGATTGCGTGATCACTGCGCCGAACATCAGTTTCGGTAGCGCGCCGGTGATCAGCGCCTTCGCGACGGTGACCGGGCAGACCATCAACCTGGCCTGCACCAAGGGCAGTGCCTACACCGTGGGCCTGAGCGACGGCCAGCACCCGGTGAGTGCGGGGGGGCGCAGGCAGATGATTTCCGGCAGCAACTACCTTGCCTACGACATCTTCAAGAGTGCCGGTAGCACCCGCTGGGGCAGTGTCGGCAGTGCCCGGCGCTCCAGCACCGATGCCGAGGTGAACCCCGGCAACGGCCTGGGCACCGGCAGCCAGATCTTCAACTACAACGCCAGGATCTACACCGACCAGAGCACCCCGCCGGCCGGCACCTATATCGACAACGTGGTGCTGGACGTGGGCTTCTGAGGGCTACAGGGGAATTTCCGCCGGGCCGACCATGGCGTAGTTGTAGCCCTGGCCGGACCAGTACTGCGCCTGCAACGGGCCCTCGCGGCGGCTGCCCGGGGGCAGCAGCTTGTTCTGTGGCCCTGGCGGGCGGATGTAGAAGCTGACCTTGCGCCCCTCGCGATCCTCGTACAGCACCATGGCCGCCGGGCCTTGCTCGGTGCTCAGCAGGCGCCCGCTGACGGCCCTGAACCCGGCCCCCTGCAGATCCGGCAATGGGCTGGCCTGGGTGAAGTAGCGGTCCAGCCAGGCCTGCATGCTCTGATTGCCCTGTACCTTGAAGTCGGCGGGGAGCATGCCCTGCTCGGCAAACAGACGATAGGCCTGCAGGGCGTCGGTCATGGGCAGCACGCTGCTGCCGGCCAGGGTCAGTTCCCGCGCCTGCCAGCCGCTCAGGCCGCCCACGCCCACCGCCACCAGGAGCACCGCGGCACTGGCCAGGCGGCGCAGGCTACGTTGCTTCAGGCGCGCGCGGATCTGCACCGGGTCCAGCGCCGGGTTGGCCGGCTGCAGCAGGGCACCACCCAGGGCCGCCCGCAGGTGCTGGGCGTCCTGCTGCCAGGACTGGACCCGGGCCGCCACCTGCGGGTGGCTGGCCAGGTAGTGTTCCAGCAGCCGGCGGTCCTGCTCACTGAGTTGGTGATCGACATAAGCGTGCAAGTCGCTGTCGCTGGGGGGCAGGCTGATCATTTGAGTATCCGTAGAGAAGGGCTGCTGATTTCGCCGTCGCTGAGTTGGCGCAGGGCCTGGCGGGCCCGGGACAGGCGCGACATCACGGTGCCGGTGGGCACCTGGAGAATCTCGGCGATCTCCTTGTAGCTCAAGCCTTCCACCGACACCCAGAGCAGCAGGGCGCGCTGTTCGGCATTCAGGCGGTCGAAGGCTTCCAGGGTCGATTGCGCCATCACCGTGCGCTCCACCGAGGGCTGGCTGTCGTCACGGCCGGTGAAGAACGCCAGCATCCGCGCGTAGCGTCGGGAACGCCGGTGGGCATCGAGGAACTGCCGGTAGAGGATGGCGAACAGCCAGGCCCGCAGGTCGCCTTCGGGGCGTTTCCCGGTCCATCCGGCGAGGGCGCGTTCCAGGCAGGCCTGCACCAGATCGTCGGCGCTGCTGGGCTGGCGCGTCAGGGACAGGGCAAAGCGGCGCAGCCTTGGAATCAGCGGGCGTAGCTGTTGGTCGAGATCGTTCATGAAATCCTGCGGATGCTGGGCCAGTCACTAGGCTTGAGGCTAGGAAGACGCGCCGCACAGCAGGTTATTCCAGCCGCAGGAAAATAAATACCGGTCGTGGAATAACCCTGGGCGAGCTGCGTCTGACAGATCCTTGCCCTCATGGCTATGCGTATTGGAGATGTCCCATGGTTGATCCTTCATCAAAGCCCGACCGCCCACCCCTGGGGCCCGTCAGCCTGACCCTGCGCCTGGGGGCAATCGCCCTGGTGGTGGCCGTCGCTGCGGCGGCTCTGGCCTATGTGCATGGCAGCCTCGATCCCGGTCGCCTGACCCCCAAGGCCCTGGTGGATGTGCTGGAAACCAACAATGGCGTGCACCCGGGGTATCGCCGCAACCATGCCAAAGGGGTGTGCGTCATCGGCTACTTCGAAAGCAGCGGCGAGGCCCGGGCCTACTCCACGGCGCAGGTGTTCAATGAGGCACGCACGCCGGTGGTGGGGCGCTTTGCCCTGCCCAGTGGCAACCCCTATGCGCCGGACAGCAGCGTGCCGATCCGCAGCCTGGCGCTGCGTTTCCTCCAGGCCAACGGCCAGCAGTGGCGGACCGGGATGAACAGCATGCCGGTGTTCCCGGTGGGCACTCCCGAAGCCTTCTATCAGTTGCAACAGGCCGGCTCCCCCGATCCGGCCACGGGCAAGCCGGACCCGAGCAAAGTGCCGGCATTCTTCGCCAGTCATCCCGAGGCGACGCCGTTCCTGCAATGGGTCAAGGGCGCCAAACCTTCGGCCAGCTATGCCAGTGAAAGCTACAACGGGATCAATGCCTTCTATCTGGTGGATGGCAGCGGCAAGCGCCAGGCAGTGCGCTGGGGGGTAGTGCCCGAGACCCGTGATGGGCCTGATGCAGGCAGTGCCCCGCAAGGCGCCGACTACCTGGAGCAGGACCTGGCTCGGCGCCTGGCCCAAGGGCCGCTGCGCTGGCGCTTGCAGATCACCCTGGCGGCGCCCGGCGACCCCACGGATGACGCCAGCAAGGCCTGGCCGGCGCAGCGGCCGGTAATCAACGCCGGGACCCTGGTGCTGCAAAGCACCCAGGCGCAGAACAGCGGCGAGTGTCGGGACATCAATTACGATCCGCTGATCCTCCCCAGCGGCATCCAGGCGTCCGACGACCCCCTGCTGGCAGCGCGCTCTGCGGCCTACGCCAGTTCCTACCTGCGTCGCACCAGCGAAGTCAGCCAATTGCCCGGCGCCCAGGAGCCACGTCCATGAATAGCCAACCTCGACATTTCGCTCCCCTGGCGCGCCTGCTGCACTGGCTGATGGCGTTGCTGATCATCGCCATGCTGTTCATCGGCGCCGGCATGGTGGCCTCGGTTTCCGCGCGTCATGAATGGCTGATCCACCTGCACAAGCCCCTGGGGATCGCCATCCTGCTGTTGGTGCTGGTGCGCCTATGGGTGCGTTTCTACACCCGACAACCGCCGTTGCCGGCAGACCTGCCGGGCTGGCAGGTGCTGGCGGCCAAGGCCTCCCATGTGCTGCTGTACGTCTTGATGCTGAGCCTGCCGCTGCTGGGCTGGGGCATGATCTCGGCGGCCGGCGACCCGGTGATGCTCGGCAGTTCGCTGCAACTGCCGGCGATCCTGCCGGCCAATGCCCAGCTGTTTGCGGTGTTGCGCAAGGCCCATGGTTATCTGGCGTACCTGCTGTTTTTCACCGTGCTGGCGCACCTGGCCGCGGCGCTGTTCCATGGCTGGGTGCGTCGCGATGGTGTGCTGCAGAGCATGTTGCGCGGCCGCGGTTGATTGAACCCGGCGGCGCCGGGCTCAAGTGGCGCAACGAACCCTGGCCGCGGCTTTGCCCGGGGCCAGGCTCCATAGCCAGTAGATCAGCGCCACGCCGTTGATCCCGGCCCCCAGCAGGCAGACCCCGGTCCAGCCGGCCCAGGCGTAGGTGGCGGTGGCGGCGATGGAACCTGCGGCACTGCCCAGGGAATAGAACAGCATGTAGCCGGCGGCCAGTCGGCTCTGCGCCTCGGGGCGCACGCTGTAGATCAGGCTCTGGCTGGTGACGTGCACGGCCTGCAGGCCCAGGTCGAAGCTGATTACCCCGAACAGCAGGGCCCACAGGGACGATTGAGTGAAGGCAATGGGCAGCCAGGACAGCAGCATCAGGCCCAGTGCCAGGCCGCTGGTCCACTGCGCCAGGCCGCGGTCGGCCAGGTGCCCGGCCCGTGCCGCGCCCAGGGCGCCTGCCGCGCCGGCGAGGCCGAACAGGCCGATCTCGGTGTGGGACAAGGACAGTGGCGGGGCACTCAATGGCAACACCAATGGCGTCCACAGCACGGTGCCGGCGGCGAAGATCAGCATCGCCAGCACCGCCCGGTCCCGCAACACCTTTTCCTCCCTGAACAGTTGCAGCAGCGAACCGAGCAATTGCCCGTAACCCTGGGTGGCCTTGGGTTGCTCGCGGGTAGGCAGGGTTTTCCACAGGGCCAGGGCCACCAGCAGGGTCAGCCCGGCGGACAACAGATAGACCGAACGCCAGCCCGCCAGGTCGGCCATGGTCCCGGCCACGGTACGGGCCAGCAGGATGCCTACCACCACGCCGCTGGTGACCATGCCCACGGTTCGGCCGCGTTGCTCTGCCGGGGCCAGGTTGGCGGCGTAGGCCACCAGTACCTGGGTTACCACCGCCAGCAGGCCGATGCAGGCCATGCCCAGCAGCAGCCAGGCGCTGCTCGGGGCCAGGGCCACGGTGAGCAGGGCCAGCACCGAGAGCAGGGTCTGGGTCACGATCAGCCGTCGCCGGTTGTACAGGTCCCCCAGGGGCACCAGCAACAGCAGGCCCAGGCCATAGCCGACCTGGGTCAGGGTGATGACGATGCCCACGGTGGCCGGCGCCAGGTCGAAGGTATGAGCCATGGCATCCAGCAGTGGCTGGGCGTAGTAGACGTTACCCACCGCCAGACCGCAGGCGATGGCGAATAGCAGCACCACTTTGGTGGAAAGAGCAGGCGAGGCATGAGGGGAAGAATTGGCTGACATGTTGGGCTCCGGGTTTTGGTTTCATAATGAAACCAGTTGTACGGTAAAGATCGTGGTTTTATATTGCAACCACTTTCCTTTGGCCTGATCGGAGAATGCCCTACATGGTCAAGCGCACCAGCCTGCAAGATGCCGAGTGCCCGGTTGCCCGCTCACTGGACGCCATTGGCGACTGGTGGTCGCTGCTGATCGTGCGGGATGCCTTTGACGGAATCCGCCGTTTTGGCGAGTTCCAGCGCAACCTCGGCATGGCCAAGAACATCCTGGCCACACGCCTGCGGACCCTGGTGGAACATGGGGTGTTCGAGGTTGTCCCGGCGTCCGATGGCAGTGCCTACCAGGAGTACGTGCTGACGGAAAAGGGCAGGGGGCTGTTTCCCCTGATCATCGGCTTGCGCCAATGGGGCGAAGCTTTTTTCTACCAGGAAGGGGAAGCGCATTCACGGATGGTCGACCGGCAGACCGGGCAGCCGTTGCGCGCGCTGGAACTGCGCTCGGCGGACGGGCGCTTGCTGGGGCCGGAGGATTGCCGGCGGGTGCCGGTCGGGGAGGGTGACTGAGGGCTGCGCAACGGGGGGCGCAGCCCTGAGTCGGGTTCAGCGCAGGTGATCCACCAGGTCGGCCAGGGTGCTCAGCACATCCTTGCCCAGTTGCATGGAGCGTTTGCCCGACCAGCCGGTGAGCGGGTTGGGGTTGTCATCGTGGTCCTTGAAGGGCATTTCCAGGGTCAGGGCCAGGCAGTCGTACTTTTCCCCGACGGCATTGCAGGCCAGGGCCATGTTGGCCTGGCCGGGTTTGTCCCGGGTGTAGCCGTGGGTGGTCTGGAAGTCCCGGGTCTGGCGTTTCAGGTGGCTGCGGAAATGCTCCTCGAGCTTCTCCAGTCGCGGGGTATAGCCCGGGTTGCCTTCGCAGCCGGCGGTGAACACGTGGGGAATCTCTTCATCGCCGTGCACATCGAGAAACAGGTCGACGCCGTATTGTTCCATCTGCTGCTGGACGAACAGCACTTCCGGGCTGAGTTCCTGGCTGGCGGTCTGCCAGGCACGGTTCAGGTCCTGGCCCTGGGCGTTGGTGCGCAAGTGGCCGTGGAATGCGCCGTCGGGGTTCATGTTCGGCACCAGGTACAGGTCGGCCTTGGCCAGTAGCGCGTTGAGCTCCGCATCATCGTGACGGAACAGTCGCTCGATCACGCCCTCCATGAACCATTCGGCCATGTGCTCACCGGGATGCTGCTGGGCGATGATCCAGATCTTGCGTTGGCCTGGCGCGCCGCTGCCTTTGCGCAGCAACTGGATGTCCCGGCCTTCGACGCTTTTACCCACGGCCAGCAACTCGGTGCCGGCCTTGGTCAGGGCCTGGTCGATCAGCCAGTCGTGGCGGCCACGGCTGTAGGGTTCGAAGTAGGCGAACCAGGCATGGGTCTGGGTGGCTTCCAGGTTGAAGCGCAAGGCGTCGCCTTCGAAGATCGTCGGTACGCGAAACCAGTTCACATGGTCGTAGGAGGCCACTGCCTGGTAGCCGGTCCAGGCTTTGTTGTAGGAGGACTGGCTGGCGTTGGTCAGGCGAAACCAGTGTTCCTGGCCGACATGCAGGCCGCTGACCTTGAAATGAAACCACTGGAAGTGCGGGCTGCGGGTATCCGGGCGGATGGCCAGCAGTGCCTGCAACGGGTTGCTGATATCCAGTACGTCGATGTTGCCACTGTCGAAATCAGCGCAAATATCAAAAGAAGTGTGATTGCCCACGGTCATAATCGATTCCTTATCAGGATTGTTATGAGCGCTACTCTACACAGAAGGGGGGGTAAAAGAAGGGGGGCGTCGTCCTTGACGCAGACGAAGCTTAGTGGCTATGCGATTGATTCTCAAGCGCTACTTTTTGATTTGCGAGGCTTTTACGACGGGCGTTTGCTTGCAAAAGGACATTCTTTTGCTATCATCGCCGCCATTATTTTTTGCGACACCTACAGTCTTCATTAGCCTGAAGCCAAGCCAGAAAAACTGGCAAAAAAAAAGACCCGGCAAAAAGCCGGGTCAAAAACCGTGATTAGCCTGATGAGGAGATAATCCAAAGGTCCGACCTAAGGTCCTTTGGGCTATCGACTGATCTCGCGATCAGTTGCTTGCAATAATAATCATTATCATTTGCAAGTCAAATGTTTTTCCCCGCCTTCCGGAAAATATTTTTCCACTTCCGTTTTTTCCCGTCGCTGGCTTCACGTCCAGCCGTACGCAGGGCTTCAGTTCGACTCAACGCGCTGGCTTTCCAGTGATTTGTCCACCAGGGCCTTGGCCAGATCGATCATGTGCACCACTGAAAACGCCAGGTCGCGATTGGCTCCCCGCAGATTGTCCGCTGCATCGTAGGCGGTGGCCGCTGCACAGCGCAGCAGGTCGGAAGCGTGGATCATGGCTTCCTCGCTGCTCAGGCTGCGCCTGATTTCGAAGAACTTCTCTTCCTTGTCTGACTCGGTAATGGCCGGCTTCAAGTAATAGTCCATTGCGCGTCGGGCAGCCTGGCTGTCCTTGAGTGAGCTTAATGTGGTCTCTGTATCGAGTTCCGGCACGTCCTTGCTGCTTGTGTTCATGAAGTGTTCTGCCCTGTCTGAGAAAGGAAATAGGGGTAGGCCGATGTTAATACACATTGTAATTGTGACGGGATTTCAAATACTACAAGTTGTGTGTTGAGGCTGGAAATACACAACGTATTGTTCGGCCCATGGACAAATGGATCGAGTTGGTCAAAGCCAACATGAAAGGCCGCAAGGTCACACAGGAAAAGCTCGCCGAGCGCCTGGGCATGTCTCAAGGGGGTATCGGTCACTGGTTGAGCAAGCGCCGCCAACCGAAGATCGAAGACATGAACCGGGTGCTGGAAGAGATCGGCATGGGCTTTCTCGAAGTGGCCCTGGTGGTCCGCGAGAAACCCTTGCTAGGAGACGATGGCGAGCCCCTGGCAGACGGGCCTGCGCTCCTCAACAAGTACAACCCGTACTTCCGTTACCCGGTGAGCGATTGGCGGGTGGCCGGCGAGGTTCGCGAAGACGGGCAGCCTGCCTACGTGCCGGAGCGCTACGAGCTTTCCGACTATCAGGCCCGGGGCGCGGCATTCTGGCTGGTGGTGGTCGGCGACGCGATGATCGCTCCCAGCGGTCTGAGCATCAGCCAGGACATGCTGATCCTGGTGGATCCGGCGATTGGCGCCGAACCCGGGAAGTTGGTGGTTGTACAGTGTCCTGGTAGTGACGAGGCGATCTTCCGCAAGTTGGTGCAAGAGGGTGGTTTGCGTTACCTGGTTCCGCTCAATCCTACTTATCCGAAGATGCTCTACAGCGACAAGTGCCGGATTATTGGTGTAGTCGTACAAGCTACTGCGAAGTTTTAACTTTCCCTAGAAGCCCCTTCCTGCAAACAGAAAGGGGCTTTCTTACTTGGGAGTTATTCCAACTCCACCAATGCACTGCCTTCGCTGACCATTTCGCCTTCCTGGCAATACAGCGCCTTGATGACCCCGGCCTGGGGTGCACGAATGCTGTGCTCCATCTTCATGGCTTCCAGCACCACCAATTGCGTACCGGCCTCGACGCTTTGCCCCGGGCTGACCAATATCCGAACGATGCTGCCATTCATCGGCGCAGTCAGCCCGCCTTGCTGGCTATGGCTGGCTTCGGCCGCGGCAATCGGGTCATAGGCGCTGACGGCATGTGTGTCGCCCTGCCAGTTCAGGTACAGGGTGTCGCCGCGACGGATGGCCCGGTGCTCGCGGCGCAGTCCCTGTTGCTCTGTCCATAGGTGCTCGCCCTGCAGCTTAAAGGCCGCAGTGCGAGCGCCAAGGCTGATGGCCTGATCCTGGCCGGCGCAGCTCAGGTGCAGGCTGGTTTGCGCTGGCAGGCCGTTGCGCCAGCCGTTGATGGCGGACCATGGCGAGTCGGGATCATCGCTTCGTGTGCGTGGCGGCTGGCTTTGGCTGTAGGCTTGGGCGGCGGCTTGCCAGAAGTCTGCACTCAGCTCGCCTGCGACTGGCAGCAACTGCTCCTGATAGCGAGGGATAAAGCCGGTATCCAGCTGCGCTTCGGCAAAGGCCGGGTGGGCAATGATGCGCCGTAGAAACGCCAGGTTGGTCTTCAGGCCACCGATGACGAACTCGTCCAGCATGCTCAGCAACCGCAGGCGCGCCTGCTCGCGGTCTTCGCCCCAGGCAATGAGCTTGCCCAGCATCGGGTCGTAGAAGGGCGAAACGCTGTCGCCTTCCTCGACACCGCTGTCCACCCGCCGACCGGGGCCTGCAACCGATTCGCGGTACAGCTCCAGGCGCCCGGTGGCCGGAAGAAAGTCGTTGGCCGGGTCTTCGGCATACAGCCGTACTTCGATCGCATGCCCGCGCAGTGGCACCTGCTCCTGGCTGATGGGCAGGGTTTCGCCGCGGGCCACGCGGATCTGCCAGGCCACCAGGTCCAGGCCAGTGATGGCCTCGGTGACCGGGTGTTCCACCTGCAATCGGGTGTTCATCTCCATGAAGAAGAATTCGCCACGGGCATCCAGGAGAAACTCCACGGTGCCCGCGCCCACGTAGCCAATGGCCTGGGCCGCGCGCACCGCGGCTTCGCCCATGGCCTTGCGCAGTTCGGGGCTGAGGCCCGGGGCCGGAGCTTCCTCGACCACTTTCTGGTGGCGGCGCTGGATCGAACAGTCGCGTTCGTTGAGGTACAGGCAGCTGCCGTGCTGGTCGGCAAACACCTGGATCTCCACGTGCCGTGGCTTGAGCAGGTACTTTTCCACCAGCATCCGCGAATCGCCGAAGGACGACTGGGCTTCGCGCTGGGCCGAGGCCAGGGCTTCGGCCAGTTGGCTGACGTCCTCGACGACTTTCATGCCCTTGCCGCCACCGCCCGCGGTGGCCTTGAGCAGCACCGGGTAGCCGATGCGTTCGGCGGCATTGCGGAAGGTTTCCAGGTCCTGGGCTTCACCGTGGTAACCCGGAACCAGGGGCACCCCGGCGGTTTCCATCAGCGCCTTGGCTGCCGACTTGCTGCCCATGGCGTCGATGGCCGCGGCAGGCGGGCCGAGGAAAATCAGCCCGGCGGCTTCGATGGCTCGGGCAAAACCGGCGTTCTCCGAGAGAAACCCATACCCGGGATGGATGGCCTGGGCGCCGCTGGCCCGGGCGGCGGCAATCAGCTTGTCGATCTGCAGGTAGCTGTCGGCAGCCTTGCTGCCGCCCAGGTCCACGCGGATATCCGCTTCACGGCTGTGCCGGGCGTCGCGGTCGGTAGCGCTGTGCACGGCCACGGTGGTCAGGCCCAGGGCCTTGGCGGTGCGCATCACCCGGCAGGCGATCTCGCCGCGGTTGGCCACCAGCAGGGTGTCTAGAACAGGGGCGCTCATCAACGGGACTCCTTGGACGTGGTCTCGGACTGCCAGCTGGGCGGGCGTTTTTCCAGGAATGCCCGCAGGCCTTCCTGGCCTTCGGCGCTGACCCGGATGCGGGCGATGGCGTTTTCGCAATAGCGACGCAGGGCGGTGGTCAACGCGCCGTTGCCCACTTCCCGCAGCAGGTCCTTGCTGGCGCGCATCGCCTGGGGACTGTTGAACAGCAGATTGTCGACCCACTGCTGGACCTGTTGATCCAGCTCTGCGGCGGGATAGCTTTCTGCCAGGAGACCGATTTCCCGCGCCCGCTGGCCGCCAAAGCGTTCGGCGGTGAGGGCATAGCGGCGGGCAGCGCGTTCGCCGATGGCCTGGACCACGAACGGGCTGATGACCGCTGGTGCCAGGCCGATGCGCACTTCGGAGAGGCAGAACTGCGCCTCGTCACTGCCAATGGCCATGTCGCAGCAACTGATCAGGCCCAGGGCCCCGCCAAAGGCCGCGCCTTGCACCACCGCCAGGGTCGGGATCTTCAGCTTGGCCAGGTTGTACATCAGCTCCGCCAGTTCCCGGGCGTCGTCGAGGTTGGTGTGGTAGTCGAGCTCGGCCGATTGCTGCATCCAGGCCAGGTCGGCGCCGGCGCTGAAATGCCGGCCGCGCCCGCGCAGCAGCAGGAAGCGCAGGCTCGGGTCGCCCTGCACCTGATCCAGGGCGAGGATCAGTTCACGGATCATTTCGGCGTTGAAGGCGTTGTTCTTGTCTTCGCGGCTGAGCCACAGGGTGGCGAAGCCTCGAGGGTCACGCAGCAGTTCCAGGGTATTGAAGTCGCTCATGTTCTTCTCGCGCAGGATTACATGCGGAACACGCCGAAGCGGCTCTGTTCGATGGGGGCGTTGAGGGCCGCAGACAGGGCCAGGGCCAGTACGTCACGGGTTTGCGCCGGGTCGATGACGCCGTCATCCCAGAGCCGTGCGCTGGAGTAGTAGGGGTGCCCCTGATGCTCGTACTGGTCGAGGATCGGCTGTTTGATCTGGGCTTCCTGGGCGGCGTCGAAGCTTTGCCCGCCGCGCTCGGCCTGTTCGCGCTTGACCTGCACCAGGACTCCGGCGGCCTGCTCGGCCCCCATGACGCCGATGCGCGCGTTGGGCCACATCCACAGGAAGCGCGGGTCATAGGCCCGGCCGCACATGCCGTAGTTGCCGGCACCGAAACTGCCGCCGATGATCACCGTGAACTTCGGTACCTGGGCGCAGGCCACTGCGGTCACCAGCTTGGCGCCGTGCTTGGCGATGCCGCCAGCCTCATATTTCTGCCCCACCATGAAACCGGTGATGTTCTGCAGGAACAGCAGCGGAATCCCGCGCTGGCAGGCCAGTTCGATGAAGTGCGCGCCTTTTTGCGCGGCTTCGGCGAAGAGGATGCCGTTGTTGGCGAGGATGGCCACCGGGTAGCCGTGCAGGTGGGCGAAGCCGCAGACCAGGGTGGTGCCGAACAGGGCCTTGAACTCATCGAATACCGAACCGTCCACCAGCCGGGCGATGACTTCACGTACATCGAACGGCTGCTTGGGATCGGCCGGGACCACGCCATAGAGTTCGTCGCGGGCATACAGCGGAGCGATCGGCGTGCGTTGTTGCAATTGGCCCTGTTTGTGCCAGTTGAGGTTGGCCACGCTGCGCCGGGCCAGGGCCAGGGCGTGTTCGTCGCTCTCGGCATAGTGGTCGGCGACCCCGGAAATCCTGCAATGCACATCGGCGCCGCCCAGGTCCTCGGCACTTACCACTTCGCCGGTAGCGGCTTTCACCAGGGGTGGGCCGGCGAGAAAGATAGTGGCTTGTTCACGGACCATGATGGCTTCGTCGGCCATGGCCGGAACATAGGCACCCCCGGCGGTGCAGGAGCCCATCACCACGGCGATCTGCGGGATGCCCTGGGCGCTCATGTTGGCCTGGTTGAAGAAGATCCGCCCGAAGTGCTCGCGGTCCGGGAACACTTCATCCTGGCGCGGCAGGTTGGCGCCGCCGGAGTCCACCAGGTAGATGCACGGCAGGCGGTTCTGCTGGGCGATGGTCTGCGCCCGCAGGTGCTTTTTCACCGTCAGCGGGTAATAGGAACCGCCTTTCACCGTGGCGTCGTTGGCCACGATCATGCATTCGACGCCTTCCACCCGGCCGATACCGGCAATCACGCCAGCGGCGGGTACGTCTTCGCCATAGACCTCATAGGCGGCCAGGGCGCTGATTTCCAGGAACGGCGAGCCGGGGTCGAGCAGGCGGTTGATGCGCTCGCGGGGCAGCAGCTTGCCCCGCGAAGTGTGGCGCTCCTGAGCCTTGGCGCCGCCGCCTTGCTGGACCTGGGCGAGCAGGCTGTGCAAGGCGTCGACCTGGGCCAGCATCGCCTCGCTGTTGGCCACGAACTCCGCCGAGCGCGGGTTGAGCTGGGTATGCAAGATTGCCATGGACAGCTCCGTTAGCGGGTTTCGTTGAACAGTTCGCGACCGATCAGCATGCGACGGATCTCGCTGGTGCCGGCGCCGATCTCGTAGAGCTTGGCGTCGCGCAGCAGGCGGCCGGCGGGGAATTCATTGATGTAGCCGTTGCCGCCGAGGATCTGGATTGCGTCGAGGGCCATCTGGGTCGCGCGCTCGGCGCTGTAGAGGATCACTCCGGCGGCATCCTTGCGGGTGGTTTCGCCGCGCTCGCAGGCTTGGGCCACCGCATACAGGTAGGCGCGGCTGGCGTTGAGCTGGGTGTACATGTCGGCGATCTTGCCCTGGATCAGCTGGAATTCGCCGATGCTCTGGCCGAACTGCTTGCGGTCGTGGATGTAGGGCACCACCAGGTCCATGCAGGCCTGCATGATCCCGGTGGGGCCACCGGAGAGCACCACGCGCTCGTAGTCGAGGCCGCTCATCAGCACTTTGACGCCACCATTGAGCACGCCGAGGATGTTTTCCTCCGGCACTTCCACGTCATCGAAGAACAGCTCGCAGGTGTTGGAGCCGCGCATGCCCAGCTTGTCGAACTTGTTGCTGCGGCTGAAGCCTTTCCAGTCGCGCTCGACGATGAACGCGGTGATGCCGTGGGGGCCTTTCTCCAGGTCGGTCTTGGCGTAGATCACGTAGGTGTTGGCATCGGGGCCGTTGGTGATCCAGGTCTTGCTGCCGTTGAGCACGAAATGGTCGCCGCGTTTGTCGGCCCGCAGCTTCATCGACACCACGTCGGAGCCGGCATTGGGTTCGCTCATGGCCAGGGCGCCGATGTGTTCGCCGCTGATCAGCTTGGGCAGGTATTTGCTCTTCTGTTCGTGGTTGCCGTTGCGGTTGATCTGGTTCACGCAGAGGTTGGAGTGCGCGCCGTAGGACAGCGCCACCGAGGCCGAGCCGCGGCTGATCTCTTCCATGGCCACCACGTGCGCCAGGTAACCCAGGCCGGCGCCACCGTATTCTTCCGCCACGGTGATGCCCAAGAGGCCCATGTCGCCGAATTTGCGCCACATGTCGGCGGGGAACAGGTTGTCGACGTCGATCTGCGCTGCCCGGGGTGCCAGCTCCGCCTTGACGAAGGCCTGGACCTGTTGGCGCAGCATGTCGATGGTTTCACCGAGGGCGAAGTTCAGGGTCGGGTAACTCATGGCGGGGCACCTTCAAACTTGTTTTTATTGAGGGAATAGGATGTCGAGAGCGGCGCGGCCTGGCTCTCACCTTTACGTTAACGTAAACCTGAGACCGGTGGCTGTCAATCGCCCTTTACGTAAACGTCAACTTGCGCCAGAGTAGCGAGGCTTTCGATTGGAGCCAGGCTGTTTTGCACCTTTCGCCTGGCTCCTGCACACCCACTAATAAAGACAATAGGGGTCGTCATGGAACACTCGGGTTTCCAGCCGGATCGCAGTTACACCCGTGGTACGCAAGACCAGCCGCTGCTGGCGTTGACCATCGGCCAGGCTTTCGATAACACCGTCGCCGCCTATCCCCAGGGTGAGGCTCTGGTGGTGCGCCACCAGCAGCTGCGCTACACCTGGCAGCAACTGCGCGAGGCGGTCGACCTGCATGCCCGGGCGCTGCTGGCCCTGGGGCTCAAGACCGGCGATCGCCTGGGGATCTGGGCCCCCAACTGCGCCCAGTGGTGCATCGCCCAGTTCGCCAGCGCCAAGATCGGCGCGATTCTGGTGAACATCAATCCGGCCTACCGCAGTTCCGAGCTGGAGTATGTGCTCAGGCAGTCCGGCTGCCAGTGGCTGATCTGCGCCGGAGCCTTCAAGACGTCCGATTACCACGGCATGCTCCAGGGCCTGGTGCCCGAGCTGGCGGAACAGTCCATCGGCCAATTGCACAGCGAGCGGTTACCCGAGCTGCGCGGGGTGATCAGCCTGGATGCGCAGCCGCCGTCGGGTTTCCTGCCCTGGTCGCAGCTATCGGCGCTGGGGGCGGGGGCCACGGCCGAGCAGTTGCAGGCGCGCCAGGACAGCCTGGATTTCGACCAGCCGGTGAATATCCAGTACACCTCCGGCACCACCGGTTTCCCCAAGGGCGCGACCCTGAGCCACTACAACATCCTCAACAACGGTTACATGGTGGGGGAGAGCCTGGGCCTGACTGCTGCCGACCGGCTGGTGATCCCGGTGCCGCTGTACCACTGCTTCGGCATGGTCATGGGCAACCTGGGGTGCATCACCCACGGCACCACCATGATCTATCCCAATGACGCCTTTGACCCGCTGCTGACCTTGACTGCGGTGGCCGAAGAGCGCGCCACCGGCCTGTACGGCGTACCCACGATGTTTATCGCTGTGCTCGATCAGCCCCGACGCAGCGAGTTCGACCTGTCGAGCCTGCGGACCGGGATCATGGCCGGGGCCACCTGCCCGATCGAGGTGATGCGCCGGGTGATCAGCGAAATGCACATGAGCGAAGTGCAGATCGCCTACGGCATGACCGAAACCAGCCCGGTGTCGCTGCAGACCGGGCCGGACGACGACCTGGAACTGCGGGTGACCACCGTGGGTCGGACCCAGCCGCACCTGGAGAGCAAGATCATCGACGAGGCCGGCAATGTGGTGCCCCGCGGCACCATCGGTGAGCTGTGCACCCGGGGCTACAGCGTCATGCTCGGTTACTGGAACAACCCTGAGGGCACCCGCGAGTCCATCGATCAGGCCGGCTGGATGCATACCGGTGACCTGGCCACCATGAACCAGCAGGGGTACGTGTGCATTGCCGGGCGCAACAAGGACATGATCATTCGCGGTGGCGAGAACATTTATCCGCGAGAGCTGGAAGAGTTCTTCTTCACCCATCCTGCGGTGGCCGATGTGCAGGTAATCGGCATCCCCTGCGACAGGTACGGCGAGGAGATCGTCGCCTGGATCAAGTTCCACCCCGGCCATTCGGCCAATGAGCTGGAGCTGCAGACCTGGTGCAAGGAGCGTATCGCGCACTTCAAGACGCCGCGTTACTTCAAGTTCGTTGAAGAGTTTCCCATGACCGTGACCGGTAAGATCCAGAAGTTCCGCATGCGCGAAATCAGCATCGAGGAGCTGCGTGAGCGCATGAACAAGGGGTGAACCCGGATGGAGCGTGCATCGGCGCCGGTGCACGCTTTATGGGCAGCAAAGAGGGATCGCAGAAAGCACAAAGGGGAGCCGAAGCTCCCCTTTAATTTTGTCGTTGCGTGCTCTTTTTTTATTATTGAGGGGCGGTCTATTGTTGTTTTTGGCAACCGTTGCCCTTTACTGCTGTTTTTGGCGATCCCCATCCGGGATCAAGAGCAAACGTATTTTTTTGAGCGCTGATTCAATGTGTCGCCAGGGCGATCCAACCAGTTCGGGAGCTACCTCAGGGTAGTTTTATTGTTCTCTGACCGGTTGCGGGTGGCTCTTGCAAGCCCTCCTGCACAGTGCATCCTCTCCAAAAAAATCTGTTAGCTGCGTCTCTGCCGTGTTGTTTTTGTTATCTCAGAGTCGTTACGTCTTATTTTTATTAGGTTTGCTGCTTTTTATTCTTGTTATGCCATAGAGGTAGCAGAAGCCGTGCCAACTTTTTAAAGTCCTTTAAAATCAATGGCTTGATAATTTTGTAGGACAATCTGTACCGCAACAAATTCGACAAACTGTTTCCGTGTTACTCGTTCCCGCCCCAGATCGGAGTGGCCGGTAACACCCGGCCGCACAATGCCTCAGCTGGCGTTACGCGCCTTGGCCACGCGGGAGCCGGAGGGGCGCCCCAGCACGTTGCAGATCTGCCGGCCGGCGTCGATCAGGCGGTCCATGTCGATACCGGTATGGATGCCCAGGCCATTGAGCAGGTAGAGCACGTCTTCGGTGGCGACGTTTCCGCTGGCGCCCTTGGCATAGGGGCAGCCGCCGAGGCCGGCGATCGAGCTGTCGAACACCGCGATGCCCTCCAGCAGGCTGGCGTAGACATTGGCCAGGGCCTGGCCGTAGGTGTCGTGGAAGTGCCCGGCGAGTTTTTCCCGTGGTACCTGGGCGCCCACCACCTCGAACATGCGCCGGGTGGCACCGGCGGTGCCGGTACCGATGGTGTCGCCCAGAGAGACCTCGTAACAGCCCATGTCATGCAGCTCGCGGGCGACCATGGCCACCTGTTCCGGGGCCACTTCACCTTCATAAGGGCAGCCCAGCACGCACGACACGTAACCGCGCACGCTGATGCCGTGCTGCTTGGCGGCGTCCATGATCGGCACGAAGCGTTCCAGGCTTTCGCTGATGGAGCAGTTGATGTTGCGCTGGGAGAAGGCTTGCGAGGCCGCGGCGAACACCGCCACTTCCTTGACCCCAGCCGCCAGGGCATCTTCGAACCCCCGCAGGTTGGGCGCCAGTGCGCCATAGACAACCCCGGGCTTGCGCTGGATACGGGCGAAGACCTCGGCTGAACCGGCCATCTGCGGCACCCATTTGGGAGACACGAAACTGCCGACTTCTATGTAGCCCAGGCCGGCGGCGGTGAGGGCATCCACCAATTGCACCTTGTCTTCGACGCTGATGGGCTGGGCTTCGTTCTGCAGGCCGTCGCGGGGGCCGACTTCGATCAGGCGTACATGGCTGGGGAGTGACATAGAGGTTCACCTTCTTATAGGGAGTGGCGGATACCGGCGCCCGGGCGCAGGTGTGCCGATGATTATCGGGCGGTGCTTTTCTGGTTCAGGATGGTCTGCTCCAGCGCCTGGGTGCAGCGCTCTTCGGCGGTGTCCAGTTCCAGCTTCATCTGTTCGATGTCGAGCAATTGCTGTTCGAGCTGTTCGCGACGCTCGGCGATTTTCGCCAGCATGCTGTGCAGCTGCTTCAGGTTGCCGCTGCTCGGGTCGTAGAGCTCGATCAGTTCGCGGCACTCGGCCAGGGAAAAGCCGATGCGCTTGCCCCGCAGGATAAGTTTCAGGCTGACCTTGTCCCGGGGCGAATAGATGCGCTCCTGGCCACGGCGTTCGGGAGCCAGCAGGCCCTGCTCTTCATAGAAGCGGATGGCCCGGGTGGTGATGTCGAGCTCGCGGGCGAGGTCGGAAATGCTGTAGGTCTGGCTGCTCATGGAGGCGCTCAAGAGGGGGCTTGGCGCTAAGCTAAAGGCAGGTTGACGTATACGTCAAGCAGTCCGAGCCGATCCCGTTCGCCGGCAAGCCGGCTCCTGCAGTGAGGGCTTGCCGGCGAAAGGGCTCAGGCGGTCTGCTGGTCGAGCTTCTTTTCGTAGGCCGTGACCTGCTGGCAGAGCTCGATCATCTGCTCGCGCATCCAGCGGTTGGCCGGGTCCTGGTCGGTGCTCTCGTGCCAGTACAGGTGGGTTTCCACCGGCGGGACATCATTGACCGGCAGGTTGAACGCATGCAGTTCATGGCGACGGGCAAAGCGCTCCGGTACGGTCATCACCATGTCGGTCTGCTGCAGCACCTGGGAAGCCATCAGGTAGTGCTGGGAGCGCAGGGCGATCTTGCGCTGGATACCCATCTTGCCCAGGGCCAGGTCGACATGTCCGAGGCCGCTGCGGCGGCTGGAGATATGGATGTGGGTCAGGGACAGGTAATCGTCCAGGCTGAATTTTTCCTTGCCCGCCAGCGGGTGGCCCTTGCGCATGGCGCACACATAGCGGTCTTCCATCAGCTTGACGTGACGCACCTGGGGGTCGGTATTGAGCGGTGCGTCGACGGCAAAGTCCAGGCGCCCGGCTGCCAGCTCCTTGGTGGTTTCCCGACGCTTGGAGAGAAAGCTTTCGATGATCACCGCCGGCGCCAGGCGCCGCAGGCGCTGGAACAGCGGTGGCAGGATCACCGCTTCAGTGAGGTCGGTCATGCTGATGCGGTAGGTCTTGACCGCTTGCAGGGGGTTGAAAATGCGACTTTCCTGGACCGAAACCCGCAGCAGCGACAGGGCATTGCGCACCGGCCCGATGATGTTCTGCGCCATGGGCGTGGGCACCATGCCCTGGGCGGTACGCACGAAGAGCGGGTCGTTGAAGGTCTCGCGCAGGCGTGCCAGGGCGTTGGATACCGCCGGTTGGGTGATGCCGACGATCTGCCCTGCGCGGGTCAGGTTGGCTTCGGTGTAGATCGCATCGAAAACGATGAAGAGGTTGAGATCGACCTTGCTCAGATTCATTGCGCTGCACTCTTATTGTTAGGGCCTGTGGGAGGGCTCGGAAGCCTGTCGGATCAGCCGATCATATATCGGTGATGAATGTTAATACACGCCGAGAATAGGCTAGGTAAATTTTCGTAGCTGATCTAGCATCGATTTCAGTCCTCCAACACCCGATCGTCACAAAGGTAGAGCTGCCCATGGAATTCGCCTATTCCCCCAAGGTTCAGGAACTGCGTGAGCGTGTCACCGCGTTCATGGATGCCTATGTTTATCCGGCTGAAGCGGTCTTCGAGCGTCAGGTTGCCGAAGGCGATCGCTGGCAGCCGACCGCCATCATGGAAGAGCTGAAACTCAAGGCCAAGGAGGCCGGGCTATGGAATTTGTTTCTGCCTGAGTCGGAGTTGGGGGCAGGCCTGACCAACCTTGAGTACGCGCCGCTGGCGGAAATCATGGGGCGGTCGTTGTTGGGCCCGGAACCCTTCAACTGCTCGGCACCGGATACCGGCAACATGGAAGTGCTGGTGCGCTACGCCAACGAAGAGCAGAAACAGCGCTGGCTGGAGCCATTGCTGCGCGGCGAGATCCGTTCCGCGTTCGCCATGACCGAGCCGGACGTGGCGTCCTCCGATGCCACCAACATGGCGGCCCGTGCGGTACGCGACGGCGACCAGTGGCTGATCAACGGCAAGAAATGGTGGACCTCGGGCGCCTGCGACCCACGCTGCAAGATCCTGATCTTCATGGGCCTGAGCAACCCGGATGCGCCGCGCCATCAACAGCACTCGATGATCCTGGTGCCGGTGGATACCCCCGGGGTGAAGATTGTTCGCCCGTTGCCGGTGTTCGGCTACGACGACGCACCCCATGGCCACGCCGAAGTGCTGTTCGACAACGTTCGGGTGCCCTACGAGAACGTGCTGCTGGGTGAGGGCCGTGGTTTCGAGATTGCCCAGGGCCGCCTTGGCCCGGGCCGGATCCACCACTGCATGCGTTCCATCGGCATGGCGGAGCGGGCGCTGGAACTGATGTGCAAGCGCTCGGTGAACCGTACTGCCTTTGGCAAGCCGCTGGCGCGCCTGGGGGGCAACATCGACAAGATCGCCGACTCGCGGATGGAGATCGACATGGCCCGGCTGCTGACGCTGAAGGCCGCGTACATGATGGACACCGTGGGCAACAAGGTGGCCAAGAGCGAGATTGCCCAGATCAAGGTCGTGGCGCCGAACGTGGCCCTGCGGGTGATCGACCGGGCGATCCAGATCCACGGCGGGGCCGGGGTCTCCAACGACTTCCCGCTGGCCTACATGTATGCGATGCAGCGTACCTTGCGCCTGGCCGACGGCCCGGATGAGGTGCACCGCGCGGCGATCGGCAAGTATGAAATCGGCAAGTATGTACCCAAGGAGCTGATGCGCAGCGGGCATTGAGGGCGATGCGGCCGGCCTGTCGAAAGGCCGGCCGCTGTGAGTTCAGTACACCCAGACCTCCACGCGGCGGTTCTTGATCCGCCCTTCGTCGGCACTGTTGGCCGCTACCGGCAGCTCGGCGCCAAAGCCGCGAATCTCGCGAAACACCACGCCGCTCTTCACCAGTTCCCGGCGTACCGCCATGGCCCGCAGTTTGGACAGCAGGGCCGCGCGGGCCGGATCGTTCTTGGCGTCACCGAAGCCGGCCAGGGTCACCTGGCGGTTCATCTTGCCGTGCTGGCGCAGGTAATCCAGTACCCGATTGAGGTCCTGGCGGGCCTTGTTGTCCAGGCTGGCGCTGCCTTCCTCAAAACGAAAGTTGACCGTCAGGCGCTGCGCCTGGCGGGTGAGCGCCTGATAAGCCTCCGGCATCTGCGGGCCGGGAGCGACACGCATGGCCTGCACGGTCTGGGCGATAAAACCGTTGGCGGCGACGATGGCCTGGCCCTTGCTGCCCTGGGCAAAGCTCACCAGGGCATCGGCCCAGGGGTTCTGCCCATTGGGCGGCAGGTACAGATACAGGCGCCGTGACAGCGGGTAATCCTCGGTGGCGATCAGGCTGTTGAGCGGCAGCATCGGCTGTGAGTCGCCGTCGACAATGGCCACCGCCTTGGCCTGGCGCACATAGGGCAGGCCGATGAAACCTATGCCCTGGGGGTCATGGCTGACTGCGTCGGACAACTGCTCGCTGGATTCGAAACGTTTTGCGCCGGGGCTCAGGGTCTTGCCGCGACGGCTGAGTACCAGCTCCTTGAAGGTGTCGTAGGTGCCGGACTGGTCATCCCGGGCATAGAGATGTACCGCGCCGCCAATGCCACCCAGTTCTTCCCAGGTCCTGGCTTCGCCGCTGAACAGCCGGGCCAGTTGCTCGGTGTTCAGTTGGTTCAGCGGGTTGTGCGGATGCAGGATGATTGCCAGCCCGTCGATGGCGATCACCTGTTCGGCGCTGGGGCTTTTCAGGTCCCCCAGGCTTTCAAGGTCCACCAGCTCGCTGTCCTTGATCGGCCGTGAAGCGGCGGCCAGGTCGGCCCGGGCGGTTTTCAGAGCGGCAAAGCCGGTACTCGAACCGTGGGCGGCCACTTCCACCCGCACCGCTCGGCCCTGGGCGGTTTGCCCCACCACCTGTTGTTCATTGTCTTTGCCACTGGCGGTGATCCTGATATCGCGCAGGCCCTGTTCTTCCATCAGGCCCTTGACCAGGGCCGGGCCCAGCCGGGCGCCGATGGTATTGGAGCCTTGGATGCGCAGGACCGGCGCATTGTCCGGGGCTGGGGGCAGGGCGGCGAATACCGACCAGGGCAGGGCGTAGCAAACGAAACCGATCAGAAACAGGCTGATGGTCCGGCACCAGATATCTCGTTCGCTGACGGTGGAAGCGCGGGGCATGGCGGCACTGGCCTTCTATATAGAGGGAGGAGGTAAGTGCTGGGGACATTAAGTCAGGGAGGTGACAGGGATGTGACGGACGGGGCTATTTGCAGAGAAATGGCGAAAGTCCTACATCATAAATAGCTGTTTTCTCTAGATTTTTTGAGATTTGTCCTAAAGACCAACCTCGGAACGGCGCGTAGAGTGGGCAACTTTGTCTGGCGGGGATTGGGGCGACTGCCAACGCGTCATCCCCCGCGGATGCCTCGGCAGTGTTGAGCTGCTATTTCGTAGTGTGCAAAGGAGTTACAAATGAGTGCCTGGTTCGAGCTGAAGCAGTATGGCAGTGGTGCATGCAGATTCTTGCTGAAGACAAAGGAGGCGCAGACCATGCTTCAAAGCGACCGCTACCCTTGCCGGGACAGTGCCGAGGCGGCTCTCGGCCTGTTCCGCGCACACTGCGCTTCCCCGGAACGCTACGTCAAGAAAATTTCGTCGGGCGGCAAACCTTTTTTCAAGCTCAAGTCCGGTAAGGAAGTGATTCTGGTCAGCCACTTGTACGATTCGGAAGCCACCCTCGAGAGCGCCATCAGCGCTATCGCCAGTGCCGGTACCACGGAGCGGGTCGAGCACATACAGCTGTAACCGCAAAAAAAAAGCCCATCGGCAGATGGGCTTTTTTGTGCCTGTCGATCAGCCCAGTTCGAGCCAGATCGGCGCATGGTCCGAAGGTTTTTCCATGCCCCGCAGTTCATAGTCGACCCCAGCGTCCTTGACCCGTGGCAACAACCCCTGGGAAGCCATGATCAGGTCGATGCGCAGGCCGCGCTTGGGCTCATCCTCGAAGCCGCGGCTGCGGTAGTCGAACCAGCTGAAGCGGTCGTTCACCTCGGGGTTCAGGTGACGAAAGCTGTCCACCAGGCCCCAGTTCTTCAGGCGGGCCATCCACTCGCGCTCTTCTGGCAGGAAGCTGCACTTGCCGGTCTTTAGCCAGCGCTTGGCGTTCTCGGCGCCGATGCCAATGTCGCAATCTTCCGGGGAAATGTTCACATCGCCCATCACCACCAGGGGCTGGTCATTGCTGAAACGGCTTTCCAGCAGGTGCTGTAGATCCTGGTAGAAGCGCGCTTTGGCCGGGAATTTGGTGGGATGGTCGCGGCTTTCGCCCTGGGGGAAGTAGCCGTTCATGATGGTCACCGGGGTGCCGTTGGCATCGGCGAAGGTGCCCCAGATAAAGCGCCGCTGGGCGTCCTCGTCGTCACCTTCAAAGCCTTTATGCAGGGCCAACGGTGCCTGGCGCGAGAGCAAGGCCACGCCGTAATGGCCTTTCTGGCCGTGGTAATGCACGTGGTAGCCCAGGGCCTGGATGTCGGCAAGGGGGAACTGTTCGTCGGCGACCTTGGTTTCCTGCAGGCCGATCACGTCCGGCTGGTGTTTGTCGATCAGCGCCGCCAGCTGATGGGGGCGGGCACGCAGCCCGTTGATATTGAACGAGACAATTTTCATGGTCGGCGGTCCTGGCAAAACAGCGATGCTAGCTGACAACGCCCGGGCCGGCCAGCGTGGCGGCGTGGCGGATGCGCTGCTAATGTCCCAGGGGCGCGGGAACGATCAGCGGCGCGCAGGGCTCGTACTAACAAGAACGCGGCCATTTGAGCCGGGTCCAGGGGAGAGTGACCGTCATGCCTGATTCCTCCAATGTCATCGCCGATATTCACCAGCTCGACAGCGGCTATTCCCGCGAAGCGCGGTCGCTGCTGTACCAGGCCTACCGACATGAGCCGACCTTCGGCTTCATTTTCGAAGCCGATCGCCCCGGCTACGAACAGCGGGTACGAGCCACAGTGCGCGAATTGGTGAAGCAGCATTTTCTTCAGGACCTGCCGGCCATCGGCCTGCTGGTCAATGACCGGCTGATCGGTATCGCCCTGATCGCGCCGCCGCAACGGCGCCTGGGCATCACCGAAAGTTGGGCCTGGCGCCTGCGCATGGTGCTCAGCACCGGGTTTCGCTGCACCCAGCGTTATCTGGAGTATCACCAGGCGGTGCAGGCCTGCCTGCCCAATGATGCGGTGCATGTGCTGCCGCTGCTGGGGGTACATCCGCAGTTTCAGGGCCAGCATTTCGGCGAGCAATTGCTGGCGGCGGTGCACAACTGGTGCGCCGTGGACGAGCATTCCCAGGGTGTGGTGCTGGACACCGGCAATCCGCGTTACCTGGAGTTCTACAAGCGTCAGGGCTATGAAGAGATCGGTGAGATTGCGGTGGGGCCGGTGCGTGAGCACGTATTTTTTCACCCCAACCCGCAGCACTTACAAAGAGCAACAGCCTGATATAGAACTTTCCGTGCACCTGAGCGCTCTATCGCCCTCCCAAGCTCGTGATAGCATCCGCGCCTATGAAGTTTCCAGGAAGATTTACCAGCGGCTTTTTGCTGTTGTTCACAAGCTGTGCGGCGCTGGCGCAGAGCGAATTGGATGTCAGGGTCAAGCCCGCCAATGACGAGTTGAAGGCCAATGTGGAGGGTTACATTGGCAGTGTCGGCGATCGCGATGAAGAAGCCTTGCTGCGGTTCAGCCGGGGCGCCGAGGAGCAGGCGAAGAAAGCCGCCCAGGCCCTGGGCTACTACCAACCGCATATCCAGAGTGAGGTGCGCGGCGGTGACAAACCGCGCCTGACGTTGCGGATCGACCCCGGCGAACCGGTGCACCTGCGCAACGTGACAGTCCGGGTCGAAGGCCCGGCGGCTTCCCTCAAGTCGTTTCGCCTTCCCGACGGCGACCAGCTCAAGCCTGGTGCCGTGCTCAATCATGGCCATTACGAAGACGCCAAGCGCCTGATCCAGAACCAGGCTTCGCGCTATGGCTTTTTCAGCGGGCGCTTTACCCAGCAAAAACTGTCGGTGGACCCCCAGGCAGGTGTCGCGGACATCGACCTGGTCTATGACAGCGGCCCGCGCTACGCGCTGGGCAAGGTCAGCTTTAGCGGCGACTCCCTGTTCGATGAAGACCTGTTGCGGCGCATGGTGCCGTTCAAGGCCGGCGCGCCCTATGACTCCGAACTGATTGCCGAACTCAACCAGGCCCTGCAGTCGAGCGGCTACTTCGAGGGCGTGCGGGTGGACGCCGCGCCTACTGCCGCCGAGCACGAGGTGATTCCGGTGGCGGTCCAGCTGGAAACCCGCAAGCCCCGGACCATGGGCCTCGGCCTCGGCTATTCCACCGACGTGGGGCCGCGGGTCAAGGCCAACTGGACCCGGCACTGGGTCAACCCCCAGGGCCACAGTTACGGCTGGGAGGCGGAAGTTTCTGCCCCGCGGCAGAACGTCGGCCTGTGGTACGACATTCCCCTGGACCCGCCTCTGACCGACAAGCTGCGGTTCGCCGGTGGTTACCAGAATGAAGAGATTGCCGGCACCGATACCCTGAGTAAGTTGCTCACCATCGGTCCCGAGTGGCACAGCAAGTTGCCCAGCGGCTGGCAGCGGGTGCTGTCGCTGAAGTATCAGCGAGAGGAATATCGCCTCGGGGACGACTCGGGCCTGAGTAATCTGCTGATGCCTGGCCTGACTTATTCCTACCTGCGCAGCGACAATCGCATCGACCCGCATAACGGCTATCGCATTCAGTTCGATACCAAGCTGGCCAAGGAAGGGGTCGGTTCCGACACCAACCTGCTGTATGGCACGGTGCTGCTCAAGGGCCTGACCACGGTCTGGGACAACCACCGCTTTCTCGGGCGAGTGCAGTTCGGTGGCAGTGCCACCAATGGCTACAAGTCGATTCCGCCGTCCTTGCGCTTCTTTGCCGGTGGCGACCAGAGCGTTCGGGGCTACGACTATCAGACCCTGTCACCGGAAAACTCCGAAGGCGACCGCATCGGCGGCCGCTACATGGTGGCCGGTAGCGTCGAGTACCAGTATTCGATCGCCGAGAAATGGCGGATCGCGACCTTTGTCGACCAGGGCAACTCTTTCAACAAGCTGGAGCTGCCTAACCTCAAGACCGGGGTGGGCGTCGGCGTACGCTGGGTTTCGCCAGTGGGACCGATTCGGGTCGACCTGGCCCACGCGATGAATGACGACGGCGGTATTCGTTTGCACTTTTCCATGGGGCCAGAGCTTTGAAGCGTGGTTTGAAGATAACGCTGCTGGCGATTGTTGCGCTGGTGATCCTGATCATTCTGGCCGTGGCCAGCGTACTCGGAACCCAGGCTGGCAGCCGCTGGGCCCTGGCGCGAGTGCCGGGGCTGACCCTGGACAATTTCGAGGGCCGCCTTGGCGGGCACTGGAGCGCCGATCATTTGCTCTGGCAACAGGAGGGCAACCGGGTCGAGCTCAACGCCGTGCAGTTAACCTGGTCGCCCGGCTGCCTGCTGCGCATGACCCTGTGCATCGAGCAGTTGGAAGCCGATCAGGTCAGCCTGCTGTTCCCTCCGAGCGGCGAAACCGAAACCAGTTCGGAGCCCATCAGCCTGCCGGAACTGAAGCTGCCGTTGGCCATCGAGTTGGGGCAAGTGCGTGTGGGCAGCCTGCTGTTCAATGGCAGTGAAGAACTCAAGACCCTGCAGCTGGCGGCGCACTGGACTGCCCAAGGCCTGCAGATCGACTCTTTGCACCTGAAGCGCGATGACCTGAGTCTGGATCTTTCCGGGCTGCTGCAACCCAGTGGCGACTGGCCCCTGACCGCCCAGGGCAACCTCGGCTTGCCCGCTCCCGGCGGTGGCCCCTGGTCCCTGGCGTTGAAGGTTGAAGGCGACCTGCTCAAGACTCTGCAGCTCAATGCCGACAGCAGTGGCTACCTGCAAGGGCAATTGAGCGGCCAGGTGCAGCCCCTGGTGGAGAACCTGCCGGCCCAGGTGCGCATCACTGCCGACGGGTTCAAGGCCAGCGCCGATCTGCCGGACACCCTGCAACTGGATCAGCTGGAGCTGACTGGCAAGGGCGACCTGAAAAGCGGCTACCAGCTCGCCGGCAAGGCCAGCCTGCCGGCGGAGCAGGGCCCGGTGGCCCTGTTGCTGCAAGGCAAGGTCGACGCCAAGGGCGCACAGATTGCCGCCCTAGACCTGAGCGCCAACGACAAGCAACACCTCAAGCTCAGTGGGCAACTGGACTGGAGCGAAGGTTTCGCTGCCGAGGCCAAGCTGGCCTGGCTGGACTTCCCCTGGCACCGCCTGTATCCGCTGATTGACGAGCCGGCGGTGCGGGTCCGCAGTTTTGATGCCGAAGTGGCTTACCGTGACGGTAACTACCTGGGCAACTTCAAGGGCGACCTGGACGGCCCGGCAGGCGCGTTCAGCCTGAGCAGCCCGTTCAGCGGCGACCTGACGAAAATCTATCTACCGCAGTTCAAGCTGGCGGCGGGCCAGGGCAAGGCCGAGGGCCACCTGAACCTGCAGTTCGCCGACGGCATTGCCTGGGATACCGCCCTGGATCTGTCGGCCATCAACCCCGCGTACTGGGTGGCGGAGCTGCCCGGAACCCTGGCCGGCCCCCTGCGCAGCCAAGGCGAAATGAAGAACCAGCAACTCAAGCTCAATGCCAACCTCGACCTCAAGGGACGCTTGCGCGGACAGCCGGCGGTTCTCCAGGCCAAGGCCGACGGAGCGGGCGAGCAATGGACCCTGGGCGCGCTGGACATCCGCCTGGGAGACAACCGGATCAACGGCTCCGGCAGCCTGCAACAGAAGATCGCCGGCCAGCTGGAGATCAAGATGCCGCGCCTGGGTCAGCTCTGGCCCGAGTTGCGTGGGCAGCTCAACGGTCGGCTGGACCTGGCCGGCACCCTCAAGGCGCCACAGGGCAAGCTGGACCTGGCCGGGCAGCAACTGGCCTTTGCCGAAAACCGCCTGCAGAACCTCAAGTTGGACGCCACTCTGGATGGTGCGCAAAAGGCCCAGGTGGACCTCAAGGGCAGCGGGATTCAGCTGGGCGACACGCAGTTGGGGACCCTGACCCTGGCCGGCCAGGGCGACATCAAGAAACAGAAATTGCAACTGGACCTGCAAGGACCGCTGTTGAAACTGGCCCTGGGCCTGGATGGCGTCCTGGACCAGGGCAACTGGCGCGGGCGCCTGGCCAGCGGTGATGTACAGACCGGCGGCCAGGACTGGAAGCTGCAGAACCCGGCCCGGCTTGAGCGGCTGGCCAACGGCACGCTGAACTTCGCTGCCCACTGCTGGGCCAGCGGCGATGCCAGCCTGTGCGGTGAAGACCAGCGGCTGATGCCGGACCCGAAACTGCGTTATCACCTCAAGCGTTTTCCCCTCGACAGCCTGGCGCAGTGGCTGCCCAAGGATTTCGCCTGGAAGGGCATGCTCAATGCCGATGTGCAACTGGACTTGCCGGCCAGCGGGCCCCAGGGCCAGATCATGCTGGACGCCAGCGGCGGCACCTTGCGGGTCAAGGAAAAGGACCAGTGGCTGGATTTCCCCTATCAGGCGTTGAAGCTCAATACCCGACTCACCCCGCGGCGCATCGACACGCAGTTGCAGTTCGACGGCGGCAAACTGGGTGAGCTGATGCTCCAGGCGCAGATCAATCCGTTGCCGAAAAGCAAACCGCTGTCCGGTGATTTCCGCCTCAGTGGCCTGGATCTGTCCGTGGCGCGGCCGTTCGTGCCCATGGTGGAAAAGCTCAGCGGCAGCCTCAATGGCAGCGGTCGTTTGTCTGGCGGCCTGCTGGCGCCTCAGGTCAACGGCAACGTGCAGTTGTCCGGGGGCGAGGTGTCCGGCTCCGAGTTGCCCATCAGCCTTGAAGACCTGCAACTGAGCGCGCAGATCGCTGGCGAGAGCGTGCAGCTCAACGGCGGCTGGAAAAGCGGCAAGGCCGGGCAGGGCAGCCTCAATGGCAACATCACTTGGGGCCGGGCGCTATTGGTGGACCTGAGCCTCAAGGGCACCCAACTGCCGGTGACGGTGGAGCCCTATGCAGCGCTGGAGGTGGCGCCGAACCTGAAGATCTCGCTGCAGGAGGAAAAGCTGGCGATTGCCGGCAAGGTGCTGATCCCCAAGGGCCAGATCATCGTGCGCGAATTGCCGCCTTCGACAGTCAAGGTCTCCGACGACACGGTGATCGTCGGCCAGCAGACCGACGACGGCAAAAAGGCCATGGCCATGGCCATGAACATCGATGTGGAGGTGGGCCAGGACAAGCTGGCCTTCAGCGGTTTCGGCCTGACTGCCAACCTGCAGGGGCACGTGCACATTGGTGACAACATGGATACCCGCGGTGAGCTGTGGCTCAACGACGGCCGCTATCGGGCCTACGGCCAGCGCTTGACCGTGCGTCGTGCGCGGCTGCTGTTTGCCGGCCCCATCGACCAGCCTTACCTGGACATCGAGGCCGTGCGCCAGACTGACGACGTGATTGCCGGCATCCGCCTGAGTGGCAGCGCCGAGCAACCGGCGACGCAGATCTTCTCGGAGCCGGCCATGAGCCAGGAACAGGCGCTGTCCTATCTGGTTCTGGGGCGCCCGCTGACGTCCACCGGTGAAGACAACAACATGCTGGCCCAGGCGGCTCTCGGGCTGGGGCTGATGGGCAGCTCGGAACTGACCGGCGGCATTGCCAAGAACCTGGGCATTCAGGACTTCCAACTCGATACCCAGGGCAGCGGCAACAACACCAGCGTGGTGGCCAGCGGCGCCATTTCCGAAAGGCTCAGCCTGCGCTATGGCGTCGGGGTCTTTGAGCCGGCCAGTACCATCGCTCTGCGTTACAAGCTGAGCAAGAAGGTCTATCTGGAAGCGGCGAGCGGTTTCGCCAGCTCCCTGGATATCTTTTACAAGCGCGATTTCTGAGGAATCAGGGGCGGCACACCAGTGTCGCCCGCTCATAGTTCAGCGCGGTGTTGCGTTCGGGCAACGCATAAGGCGCTTCACAGCGCTGGCCCTGCCAGTTGATGGTCAGGGTACCGGCGTCGGCTTCAACCAGCGCCAGAGCCTTGCCACCAGGGTCAGAGATCGCCAACTGTTTGCCGGCGCTGTCTTCGAGCGACGCACCAAACGGAATCGGCTGGTGTCGGGCGTCGAACAGCGCGAACTGCACTCGCCGTCCGGTCTTGCTGGTGTAACGCGCCAGCACCACGGCACCACGACGTGGCACCACTTGCCGGGTCGCGCTGTCGATCTCGATATCGGCGCCCAGGTCTCGAGTGTCGAGGTTGATCCAGTTCACGCGATAGGGCTGCGCATTGGGGACCACGGCGAAGCCGTTGCTGCCGGTCCTGGCTCCGGAGAAGCTGCCGATTTTCACCCCTTCCACGCCTTCGACCTGCGCCAGCGCGAACGTCTCGCCCACGGTCTGTCCCAGGTTGATCCCGCCGCCATGGCCGACGATCGAGCCTGACAGGTTAAGGTTTTGCGAGTTGTAGCCGCGCCCCTGGCTGTAGCCGGCACTGATATCCATTACCGAGGTGCGGGTACTGAGGTTGACCGAGCCTGAGCTGCCTCCAGTGCTGCTGTTGCCGGCTTGCACCGAGTAATAGGTGTCGCTGTCTTGCGACAGATAGCCGTTGATGCCCATTTGCGTGGTGTCGCCGGACTTCTGCGTGCTGGCCGAGACGAAGGCGCGGGGTGCACGAGGCTTGGAGCCCAGCGGGAACGATACGGACAGGTTCACCAGCGTGTCATTGTTCGCCGGCCCGTAGTTGCCGACATCCTTGGAGTAGGTGGCGCCGAGGTTGTAGCTCACATCGCCCCAATAGTTGCTGTAACCCGCCGACAGGCTTTGCGAACCACCGCGTCCCCAGTAACGCTGGTCGCTGGCGTTGATGTAGATGCTGCCGTATCGCTGGTTTCGGCCCAGGCTCTGGTTGACGGTCAGGTCGGTACGGGTTTTCGAGTTGCCGATACGCTTCTGGCCGTCGTTGCTCAGTTCCTCGACGTGCTCGGTGAGGGTGCGATAGCCCTCGGTCGAGTAGCGATAGGCGGCGAGGGTGAAGTTGGTGTCGGTGCCGGTAAACGTCTTCGCATACAGGGCGCGCAGGCTGTTGCCGGTGATGGTTGCGCCGAAAGTGCTGCTCATGGAGTGGGTCAAGTCCAGTGAGACGGCACCGATAGTCGTATTGCGGCCAGCTCCGACGGACAGCGCCTTGAAGTTTTCCGAGGCCTGCACCCCGACGATCCCGGACAAGTTACTGCTGATGCCGTACGCCAGGGTGCTGCTGACAAATTGCGGTGACTGCTGGTCATCGCTGTTGCTGTTGTACTGGCCGGCCGAGACGCTGTACTTCAACTGGCCCTCACGGACCATGATCGGCAGGCTGGAAAATGCCTGCACCGTCACCCGGCGGCGACCATCGGCTTCGATAATCGTCATTTCCAGGTCGCCGTTGGAGCCGCTGGGGTAGATATCGCTGATCTCGAACGGCCCCGGCGGCACATTGGCGGTGTAGAGAAGGTAGCTGTCCTGGCGGATCTCCACGGTGGCGCTGGACTGCGCAATGCCGCGAATGATCGGCGCATAACCGCGCTCGCTGTCGGCACGCATGCCGTCGTCGGACGCCAGCTTCAGGCCGCGATAGCGCACGCTGTCGAACAGGTCGGCATCTGAAAAGATATCCCCGGCGCTGAACTGGCCTTTCAGGGCAGTCACGTCATGTTGCAGATAGCTGCGGTTACTTTTGAATGTACTAGGGCGGCCGGTGCTGCTGCTGAAGTTCGATTCGTTACGCAAGCGCCAGGCGCCGAGGTTGATGCCGTTGCGCAGGCCGACGTTGTTGGACAGGGTACTTTCACCCCGAGTGCCGTTGCGGCTGCTGCTCAATTGATAGTTGATGAACGCGGCGGGAACGCCTTCGTCCCACAGGGCCGGGTCGACATAACCACGTCGGCCACGCGCCATGGCGCTTTGCGGGACACTGACCATCAAGCGCAGGCGGGGCACGTCGTAACGCACGCTGGCGTGATCGATCAAGGCGGGCAGGTCCAGGCAGGTGTCGGGATCATCGCTGCCCAGTTTGCCGCTGGCCTGCAGCTTGCCGATGTCGACCCCCAATTGCTGCACCATCTCCAGAGTCAGGCAGGCCTCGATCTTGTTCGTGCCGGGAGAACGACGAAAATCGATGTCGCGGCGCCCGACCAGCGTCTCGTTGCCGTACAGGTCCACCCGATAGATGCCGGGCAGCACGCGGCTGCTGGCGAGCAGTGATTGCAGATCGACAGAAGACGTTGCGCCTTGCAGAAACGAGGTATTGAACTGTTCTTCGTCATCGGCAAGGCAGGTGCAGCTGAAAACCAGGGCAATCGAAAACGGCGCCCATCCGTCGCGCTTGAGTAAAAACATTCAGGAACCCTATATCACCTCCGATACGAACTAACGGAGCGAAGAGAAATACAGTGGAAGTGCAGCCGTCACAGCGGCACGTAAGTTATGGGGTTTGTTTATTCAAACTGGCTCGGGTGTCAGCACTGTTGGAAAGTTGCGCGCCATAACGATCTTGTGCGCCATAGTCATTAATACTGCTGAATGAAAGGTGGGCTGTATTGGCGTTGTGAAGTTGTTTAAGGGGGAAGCTTTTTTGTTCGCCGGGGGCAATCATCATCGAATCGAAGGGGTGTTCACTGATGGTGCCGGATTGAAGTGTGATATCTGCAATCGACACGTGATACCGGCCTGGGTTATTCACCACCAACAAGCTCTTGCCGGCTTGTTCTGTCAGGCGCCAGGTCAGTTCGCTCGGTGCCAGATAGGCGTTGTTTTTCAGGCCTGCCGGGCGGAAGAACACCTTGATGCGCTGGCGCACGGCCAGTTGCAACGTGTTCTCGGATTTCGCCGCTTTAGGGATCTCTTGCACATTGAGCCACACCACCGACTCGCGGTCGGTCGGCATGCCCGCACCTTCGTAGATCACCCGCAATATTTGCTGCTCGTCGCCGCTGACGCGCACCAGGGGCGGCGTCACAGCAAAGGGTACGGCTGCGGTTTCGCTGGAGTCGGTGTCGATCCACGACTGGATCAACACATCTTCACCGCTGTTACGCACGGTGATTCCGGCCTCCTTGTGCTGGCCGTCGAAAATCAGACGGGTGCTGCTCAAGGAAATTCCGGCCATGGCCTGATTGACCGCGAACAGGCCCAGCAGGCCTGCACATAAGGACAGTGAGTGACGATAAAACATGAGGGCTACCGCGCAAGTGAATGAGGATGCAGGGCCGAACGGCCCCGCACCAGGCTTGTGTGTTCGCGCGGGTTATTCGTATTGCAGCGTGAACGGTAGGGTGGCGTCGCCACGACCGGCAACAGCCAGCTTCGGATCGACAGTGGTTACGTAGGCTGCGGAGAATTTGAGGGTGGCGTTGCTGTCTTGCAGAGTGTTTTCGATCTTTGCGGTGCTAGGCGAGCTGAGGTCGATCACGGCGCCATTGGAATCAAGCAGCGCAATGCCGATACCTTTCGCAGCACCCAGGCCGTCGATCAGGCGAAGCACGTTGGTACCGGGCGCGAGACCCGAACCTGCGCCCGTGGTTGGTTCGAAGATCATTGCGACCTTGGTGCCGGCGTTGCAGTTGATCTTCATGCTGAAGTTTTCGACGTTCAGGGTGCCGTTGCCTTTAGGCGCGCTGGGAGTGCCCATGTCTTTGATCGACACTTCGCCCATGTCGACCGCAATGGTTTTACCCTTGCCAGCGCCCTCAACGGAGCAGGCATCGTTGTTGATGGTACCGGTGAAGTTGATAGTGCCACTACCGGCCTTGACGGGGTCATCTGCCAGGGCGTTGCCAGTGGCGGCAATGATCGAAAGGGCGAGAAGTGCGCGAGTTAGCTTTTTCATGTTGTTTTCCAATGGTTAGGTTTAAAACAACAACACGATATAACGCGAATTTTTGGTGGTACATCAGACGATTCCTAGAAGTTGATTGCAACTGGAATGTAGTTGTCTGTTAGTTTGAGTTGGTTGTTGTGTATGGTAATTCAAGTTTTTATAGTTGCTGTTGACTTCAAGTTTGCTCGTGACGAACATCTTTTGAATGCTTGTTATCTTTGCGCTCTCAAGTCAGTCGTCTCTGACTCCCTCTCCCGGAATAAATAAACGCACTATTTTATTTTCCTTTAGCAACAGGTGAGTAAAGCGCTGTCAGCACCAGCACGTTGGGGAGGTGCCGCGTCAGGTATTCCATCAGTGCGAAAGCATTGGCCACGCTCAACCCGCTCTCGTACCCCACCGGGACGATGGGGTGGTCATCGGCAATGGCAACCTTGAGGGTTTCCATGGCTGATTATCCGCGTTGAAATTATTCAAGGGTGCCCAGCAGGTCTTTCAATCGAGCCAGATTCTGGCGTACCTCCAGGTCCAGGGCGTGGGTCAAGCTCAGGCCGTTCAGGCGGCACTCCAGCTCGACGAAGGTTGTGGCCAGTTCTTCGAGCTGTACCGCACCCAATGCACCGGCCATGCTGTGCAGCTGTTGCGCCACGCGATGGGCATCGGCGTTGTCCAATGCCGTCAGCGTGGTCTGCATGTCCTGGCGCAGCGTCGTGACAAAGAGTTCGCGCATTTTCGGTGACAGCTTTAGAGGGGCAACGCTGGTCGCCGGCAGGGCGATTTTGCAATGTCTTTCCAGGTGCGCGCGCAGGGTGGCGAGGTTCAGTGGCTTGACCATCCAGGCGTTCATGCCGACGTCGGCGCAGCGCTCGCCTTCTTCGCGCAAGGCGTTGGCGGTGACGCCGATAATCGGCAGCGTCTGATCCTGAAGCCGTAACGCCGTGGCCAATTGGTAGCCGTTCATGACCGGCATGTTGACGTCGGTCAGCAGCAGATCGAAGCGTCCGGGCGACCACTGCGCCAGGGCCAGCTCGCCATTGGCCGCGACGACCACCGAGCAGCCCAGCACTTCCAGTTGCTCCTTGATGATCGCCGAGTTGATCACATTGTCTTCCGCCACCAGCACTTGCAGATTCAACTGCCGGGGCTTTTCCGGCGACGAAGGTTGGCTGTCGGCGCTGACGCCGTGCTGGGCCTGGTAAATCGCCCAGGCGATCGCGCGGACATCATGGGCGTCGACTTCTCGGTCGGTACCGCGCAATTGCGCAGGGTTGGGGCCATCCGCCCTGGCGACGACCTTCGGACCGGGCCAGGCCGCGGTATCGGCCAGGGGGGAAAGCTCTACCAGCAGTGCCGATGACACCGGTGTATCGGGCCTCAGCGGGCGGCAGTCGAGGCCAAAACGGTTGAGCCAGGCGATCAGGTGTTGTGCCTGCTCAGTGACCTGCGCACGCACATAGACGGTGCTGCTGCCGGGGCTGAACACAGGGCAGTCGGCCAGCTCACCGGGTGCGTGTTCCAGTGCGAGTTGAAGGGTGAAACTGCTGCCGAGCCCGGGCTCGCTGAGTAGGTTCAACTGGCCCGCCATCAACTCGCACAGCCATTTGCAAATGGCCAGTCCCAATCCGGCACCGGCCTGTTCAGTGGCATCGTTGACCTGATAGAAAGGGTCGAACAGTTGTTGCTGTTGCGCCAGGGAAATTCCTCCTCCCGAATCGCTGACCTGCCACTGCACGTGGGCGCGGCCATCGTCGCTTTCCAGCAACTGAACCCGCAGCACTACGCGACCGTTATCGGTGAACTTGATGGCGTTGCTCAGCAGGTTGTTGAGGATCTGGCGAATCCGTATCGGGTCACCGCGCAACCGGTCCGGCAGAGCCGGGTCGATGCAGGCATAGAGCAGCAGGCCCTTGGATCGGGCGAAGGCGCTGTAGGTGCGCACGGTGTCTTCGGTCAGTTGCAGCGGGCAGAAATCCTGAAGTTCGAGGGTCATCTGTCCGGCTTCGATTTTCGACACATCCAGCACATCGCTGATCAGTTGGAACAACGTGGTGGAGGAGCGCTGGATGGTGTGCAGGTAATCCTGCTGGCGCGGGGCGAGCGAGGTCAGGCCGAGCAGCTCCAGAGTTCCCAGCACGCCGTACAGGGGAGTGCGGATCTCGTGGCTCATGGTAGCGAGGAAGCGGCTCTTGGCCTGGTTTGCCGAGTCGGCGGCCTGGCGCGCTTCTTCCAGCGCCGCCGCATCTTCGACATGCCGGGTCACGTCATGCAACGCACATAACCAGGCGTCCTGGCCCTGATAGCGGGTGGGCACAAAGGCGACGTGCAGGTGGCGCCCATTGATTTCAAGATCGGCGTGACCGGGGCCCGTAAGGGGTGTGAGCAAGCTCATCAACCGGCCGTTATCGTGCCATTGCTGGGCGCGCTGGTTTTCCAGCAGTACGTGGTGATCGCTGCGGCGAATCACGCACAGGCCGGTCGGCGCCGTATCGATCACCGTGCGGCTGAACGCCTCGCTTTCGGCGATGCTGGCGTGCGCCCTCTGCGCGGGCAGGATGACCCGGGCCTGGTACCAGCGATTGACCACCCGACTGCAACCGAGTAGCGCAAGCGCCAGAGCAACCAGGCACAGCAATGGCCACAGCGCGTAGTCGAGGAAACTGCGCAGGCTGATGACGTAGATCGCCGTCCAGTGTTGCTCCCCGGGGCTGCTCAGTTTGAACACCAGGCCGTCGCGGTTGAAATTCACCCCTTCATCCAGCACCTGGCCGGGTTTCAGAGCACCGGTCAATACCACGCCACGGGGGGTGATCAAGGTGAAGTCATCGTAGATCGACCACTGCATCAGCCGTTCGATGTTGTTGACCTGGGACAGGTTCATCAGCGAACCCAGTACCACCCAGGTATCGGCGCCCTCGACGGTCAATGCGGTTTTCGCCAGGTTGATACTCACGTAAGCCAGCAGGGTGGGCGCGCTCTTGTCGTCCTCGGAAGAGACATAGGGTTCCCAGCGCACCTGAAGATCTGGCAATGGCGAGTTGTGCCCGCGCAGGCGTTTGTTCACCTGGGTCATCACATCGACCAGATGGCCCGTCTGCATCGGTAATTGCCCCGTACCGCGCAAACGCCCGACGGAGGGTACGGCCAGGTCAAAATTGTCGGGGCCATTGATCAGGACAACCTGCGGAGACTGATAGTGCGAGGCCGACCAGAACGCGCTGTAATAGGCCGCCAGATGGGTACCCAGCGCAAAGATTTTCGGGTATTGGCTGGGGGCAATCCTGTCCGTATTGATCTTCAAGCTATAGGGCAGCGAAAACGGCAGGCCGCGGCCTTCGTAAATGTTCGGCCCTTCATCGGGCAGGGGTTTTTGTGAGTAGGGGGGCAACATGGCATTGGGCAGCCGTTCGCCCTTGGCGCTTTCCCGGGCAATATCCTGCAGGAACACTTCCTGTTCGTGGACATTCTCCATCAGCCGGGCAAAGTGAAATTGCAAGGTTTCGCGCCGCTCTTCGATCATGCGCGTCACCCCCACATAGCTGATGCCCAGCAACAGCAGCACCAGGGCGCCGAGCACCAGCAGGCTCTTGTTCAGGCGCGATGAACTGCTGGCGAGTTTCTCCAGAAAGGCGTTGGGATGTGGCATTAGAGGGCCTGGGCAGCAGTGATGGGAGAGCCGTTGGACACAGTGACCTCGATGGCAAGTGACGGGTATCAACACCCGCTTGCCAATCCGTACGCGTTTGCCGGCCCGTCATGGGACAGCAACTGCCGGAATTGATCCGAAGACATGGCGTGAAAGATCAGGAAATCCTGAATCTGAGTGCAGTCGATTTTATGCAACAGATCAAGTTCTTGCGCGGTCTCCAAGCTTCCCGCCATCACCGGTAGACCCGACGGGTGACCGAGCCGGGCAATGCAGGTTGGCGCCTGGGCCAGTTCCTCGTTGGCGTTGCAGTCGTGCACCTGTATGCGCTCCATCTTCAATTCGCTGAAGGAGGGTGATACCGGGCGCACGTGCGAGCCATAGCCTTTGTCGAAGTCATCGTGGAATAGGCCAACCCCGATGATTCACAGGCAGCAGGCAGAGGGATGGAAACGACCCGTCGCCAGCAGGTTGGCGATGACGCCCGCCTGTTCAACATAAAAACCCAGTCCATTGGTCAACTAATTACAAAGCAACCTAACTATTGCGTTGACATTCGCTGCCTAGGCAGTAACATCTCGACATATATTCACTGCCTAGGCAGTTATTAGGTGGGCACATGAAGCATTTCACCCCGGACGAATTCAAAACCTGCCATCTCGGCCTGTTGCTGGGCCGCGCCGCATTGCTCAAGGACCGGATCATCGACACCCACATGGAACCCCACGGCATCACTGCCGCGCAGTTCAAAGTGTTGATCATCATGGCCCAGTTCGGCGTCGATACCCCGGCCGAGCTGTGCCGGCACCTGTCGCTGGACAGCGGTTCGATGACACGCATGCTCGATCGTCTGGAGCAGAAGGGCTTCCTGGCTCGCCAACGCAGCGAAGGTGATCGCCGCCAAGTGCAACTGACCCTGACCGAACAGGGCCAGCAGTTGACGGATCGGCTGCCGCAGATCGGCGCCGACGCGATGAATGAACTGGCTGGCGCGATCTCCCCGGACGAGTTGAAGACCCTGGAATACATCCTCAAGAAAATCCTGCTGGCCGCCGGTGACCCGATCACCATCCAGCGCTTAGGTGAACACAATGAGCAGTAAAACCTTGCGCAGCAGCCTGACGCTGGTGCTGTCGGCGATGATCCTTGCCGGATGCGCCAATTACAGCGGCCTCGATACCCAAGGCAAAAATCTCGACGCGAAAAGCCTGAAGGCCGGCCAATCCCTCAACGGTGTGACCCTGTCGCCTGCGGCATGGCCGAAAAGCGACTGGTGGACCAGCCTTGGCGATCCACAGCTCGACGGTCTGATCCGCGAAGCCCTGCGCGACAGCCCGGACATGCAGATCGCCGCCGCCCGTGCCCATCAGGCCAGCGCCGCCGCGTATGCCGCCGATGCCGAACGCTATCCGACCCTCGACGCCAGCGCCGGCATCAGCCGTTCGCGCCTGGCCAAGGATCAGGATCCGCTGGGGCAGGGCGATGCCTACGCCACCGTGCGTAACATCAGCGCCGGCTTCAATTACAACTTCGACCTGTGGGGCGGCCAGCGTGATGCCTGGGAAGCCGCACTCGGCCAGGCCCGTGCTGCTGAAGTCGACCGTCAGGCCGCGCAATTGACCCTCGCCGCCGATGTGGCCCGGGCCTACAGCGATCTGGGGCAGGCGCACATCGTCTATGACCTGGCCAGCGACGACCTCAAGCGCACCAGGCAAATGCTCGATCTGAGCCAGCGTCGCTTGAGCGCCGGGATCGACAGCCAGTACCAGCTTCAGCAAACCCAGAGTCTGGAAGCCAGTTCCGAAGCCAGTCTGATCGACGCCGAAAAACGCCTGAGCAGTGCGAAAATCGCCCTGGCCGTGCTGCTCGGCAAAGGCCCGGATCGTGGCAGTGAAATCGCCCGGCCCAAAGTATTGCAAGCCAGCGCCGTGGCAGTGCCCTCGGTTCTTCCGGCAGAGCTGCTTGGCCGTCGCCCGGACCTGGTCGCCGCCCGCTGGCGTGTAGAGGCCGCGAGCAAAGACATCGATTCGGCGAAAACCCGCTTCTATCCCAACCTGAACCTTACGGCGTCCGCCGGTGCCGAATCCCTGTTGGGTGACGCAATGTTTGGTTCGGCCAGTCGCTTCTTCAGCATCGCCCCGACCATTTCGCTGCCGATCTTCGATGGCGGGCGCCTGCGCGCCAACCTCGATTCGCGTGACGCCGATTACGATCTGGCGGTGGCGCAGTACAACAAAAGCCTGGTGAAAGCGCTGGGTGATGTCAGCGACACGATCAACCAGTTGCGTGACATCGGCCGGCAAATCGGCGCGCAACAGCACGCCACCGATATTGCTCAGGATTCCTATAACACCGTGGTCCAGCGTTACGGTTCCGGCATCGGCAACTACCTGGACGTGCTCAGCATCGAGCAGCAACTGCTGCAGGCCCAACGTCAGTTGGCCAACCTCAATGCCGAGCAGATCGATCTGTCGATTCAACTGATGCAAGCGCTGGGCGGGGGCTTTCAGGGCGAGACCCTGAGCGCAGCCAACGCCATTCCAGCTACGCCGCACAACTAATTCAGGTATTTGTCATGGCCACTGCCGAAAACACCCAAGCTCAAGACAACTCGCAAGACACCGGCAATCCGCGCAAGCGCAAAGTGATGCTGCTGGTGCTGGCCATCGTTGTGGCCCTCACCGGTGCCGGTGTCTGGGCTTATCACGAATTCATCGGGCGCTGGAATGAGAGCACCGATGACGCCTACGTCAACGGCAACGTCGTTGAAATCACTCCGCTGGTGACCGGTACCGTGGTCAGCATCGGCGCCGACGATGGTGACCTGGTCCACGAAGGTCAGGTGCTGATCAACTTCGACCCCAACGATGCCGAAGTCGGTCTGCAAAGTGCCCAGGCGAAACTGGCGCGTACCGTGCGTCAGGTTCGCGGCCTGTACAGCAATGTCGACGGCATGAAAGCCCAGGTCAACGCGCAACAGGCCGAAGTGCAGAAGGCTCAGGACAACTTCAACCGCCGGAAAAACCTTGCCGCTGGCGGCGCGATCTCCCAGGAAGAACTGTCCCACGCCCGCGACGACCTGACCTCGGCGCAAAACGCCCTGGCCAACGCCAAGCAGCAGTTGAAAACCACCAGTGCGCTGGTCGATGACACCGTGGTCTCGTCGCACCCGGACGTGATGTCGGCGGCTGCGGATCTGCGTCAGGCCTACCTGACCAATGCGCGCAGCACCCTGATCGCGCCGGTCACCGGTTACGTTGCCAAACGCACCGTGCAGCTCGGCCAGCGAGTGCAACCGGGTACGGCGTTGATGGCGGTGATCCCGCTGGATCAACTGTGGATCGATGCCAACTTCAAGGAAACCCAACTGCGTGACATGCGCATCGGCCAGCCCGTGGACATCGAGTCCGACATCTACGGCAGCAGCGTGAAATACAGTGGCACCGTCGACAGCCTCGGCGCCGGCACCGGCAGCGCGTTTGCTCTGTTGCCCGCGCAAAACGCCACCGGCAACTGGATCAAGATCGTGCAGCGTGTGCCGGTGCGGATTCACATCAATGCCGAAGAGCTGGCCAAGCACCCACTGCGGGTTGGGCTGTCGACCAATGTTGAAGTGAACCTGCATGACCAGAGCGGCCCGGTACTGGCGCAGCAACCGCAGCAAAAGGCCTCGTTCAGCACCAACGTCTACGACCGGCAGTTGGCCGAAGCCGACGCGATGATCGCTCAGCTGATCCATGACAACAGCGCTGTGGTCAGCAAAACCGCGCAACGCTGATTCGCCACTGACCCTGTGGGTGCGAGCTTGCTCGCCCCACAGGGGCGCAGCGCCACCCCGGTTCCAAAGGATTCGCGATGAGCAATAACGCTTCTTTCACGCCGCCCAGCCTGTTGCTCAGCACCATCGGCCTGTCGCTGGCGACCTTCATGCAGGTGCTCGACACCACCATCGCCAACGTGGCGTTGCCGACCATTTCCGGCAACCTTGGTGTGAGTTCGGAGCAGGGCACGTGGGTGATTACCTCGTTCGCCGTGAGCAATGCGATTGCGTTGCCGCTGACCGGCTGGCTCAGCCGGCGCTTTGGCGAGGTAAAACTGTTTCTCTGGGCGACGATGCTGTTTGTGCTGGCCTCGTTTCTCTGCGGCATCTCGACCTCGATGCCTGAGCTGATCGGCTTTCGTGTGCTGCAAGGCCTGGTGGCCGGGCCGTTGTACCCGATGACGCAAACCCTGTTGATCGCCGTTTATCCACCCGCCAGGCGCGGCATGGCCCTGGCATTGCTGGCAATGGTCACGGTGGTGGCGCCGATTGCTGGTCCCATTCTTGGCGGCTGGATCACCGACAGTTACAGCTGGCCGTGGATTTTCTTCATCAACGTTCCGATCGGCATTTTTGCGGTGATGGTGGTGCGTTCGCAGCTGGCCAAGCGCCCGGTGGTCACCAGCCGTCAGCCGATGGACTATGTCGGGCTGATTTCGCTGGTCATTGGCGTCGGCGCGTTGCAGGTGATCCTCGACAAGGGCAATGACCTGGACTGGTTCGAGTCGAACTTCATCATCATCGGCGCGGCGATTTCGGTGATCGCACTGGCGGTGTTCATCATCTGGGAAATGACCGACCAGCATCCGGTGGTCAACCTGCGGCTGTTCGCGCACCGCAACTTCCGCATTGGCACGATAGTGCTGGTGCTGGGCTACGCCGGGTTCTTCGGTATTAACCTGATCCTGCCGCAATGGTTGCAGACCCAGATGGGCTACACCGCGACATGGGCGGGGCTGGCGGTGGCACCGATCGGCATCCTGCCGGTGCTGTTGTCACCCTTTGTCGGCAAGTACGCGAACAAGTTCGACCTGCGCCTGCTGGCCGGGCTGGCATTCCTGGCCATTGGCCTGAGCTGCTTCATGCGTGCCGGTTTCACCAATGAAGTGGACTTCCAGCACATCGCTCTGGTGCAACTGTTCATGGGCATCGGCGTGGCGCTGTTCTTCATGCCGACCCTGAGCATCCTGATGTCCGACCTGCCACCGCACCAGATCGCCGACGGCGCTGGCCTGGCAACCTTCCTGCGGACTCTGGGGGGCAGTTTTGCGGCGTCGCTGACCACCTGGATCTGGATTCGCCGGGCAGACCAGCATCACGCTTACATGAGCGAAAGCATGAGCATCTTCGACCCGGTCACCCGGGATGCGCTGAGCAATCTCGGAGGCGCGAGCACCAAGGCTTACGCGCAGCTGGATCAAGTCCTGACCAGCCAGGCATACATGCTCTCGACCGTGGACTACTTCACCTTGCTGGGCTGGGGCTTCATGGGCCTGATTCTGCTGGTCTGGCTGGCCAAGCCGCCATTCGCTGCCAAGGCCGGCCCAGCCGCGGCGGGGCATTGATGCCCTTCGTCGCAGGCGCAGGCGTCCGAAAGGGCCATGCAAGGCTTGCTGGCCCCTTCGCCGGCAAGCCGGCTCCTATGGTAGGGCATTTGTTGTAGGAGCGGGCTTGCCAGAGAAGGCGCCCGACAGGGCCATGCAAGGCTTGCTGTTCCCTTCGCCGGCAAGCCGGCTCCTACGGCAGCGAGGGCGTCCGTTCAGGGCGAACCGGGCAGCGCCAGTTGCGTCGGTACGAAATCGAACGCCGCCAGTTGGAAACCCTGCTCATCCACCTGCAGCGCCCAGCCCTGACGGTCCCAGTCCCCCAGCACAATGCGCTTGGCGGCTTGTTCGCCGATCTGCAGCTTGTGGATCGCCGGGCGATGGGTGTGGCCGTGAACCAGGGTGCGCACCCCGTGTTCCTGCATGACCTGCGGTACCTGGTCCGGGGTCACATCGACAATGTCGTTGGCCTTCATGCGGGTCTGGGCCCGGCTTTCGTTGCGCAGCTTGCGCGCCAGCTTGCGCCGGGTGCCCAGGGGCAGGTGGCGCAGAATCCACAGGCTCAGCGGGTTGCGCAGGTAGCGGCGCATACGCATGTAGGCTTCGTCACGGGTGCACAGGCTGTCACCGTGCATCAGCAATACCGGCTCGCCGTAGAAGTCGACGACGCTGGGGTCCTTGAGCAGGGTGGCGCCGGCCGCCTTGCAGAAGGCCTTGCCGAGCATGAAGTCGCGATTGCCATGCATCAGGAAGATCTGCGTGCCGCTGTCGCTGAGCTCGCGCAATGCCTGGCAAATGGAAAGCTGGTAGGGGGTCATGGCATCGTCGCCGATCCATACCTCGAAAAAGTCCCCGAGGATGTACAGCGCCTCGGCGGCGCGGGCGCGCCCACCGAGTAATTCCAGAAACGCCCGGGTGATGTCCGGGCGCTCCTCTTCCAGATGCAGATCTGAAATCAGCAGTATCACTCAATGATCTCGGCTTTCTCGATGATCACGTCGTCTGCGGGTACGTCCTGGTGGCCGGACTTCATGGTGGTGGCCACGCCCTTGATCTTGTCGACCACCTCGGTGCCGGCGATCACTTTGCCGAATACGGCGTAGCCCCAGCCCTGCACGGTCTTGCCGCTGTGGTTGAGGAAGCTGTTGTCGGCAACGTTGATGAAGAACTGCGCGGAAGCCGAATGCGGCTCCATGGTGCGGGCCATGGCCACGGTGTACTTGTCGTTGGAAAGGCCGTTGTCAGCTTCGTTCTGGATGCTTGGACGCTTGTCTTTCTTTTCTTTCATGCCAGGTTCGAAGCCGCCGCCCTGGATCATGAAGTTACCGATGACGCGGTGAAAAACGGTGTTTTCATAGTGACCGGCTTTCACGTATTCGACGAAGTTGGCCACGGTCAACGGGGCTTTCTCGGCGTTCAGTTCCAGCACGATCTCGCCGTGGTTGGTGGTCAGTTTGACTTGGGTCATGGTCGGTACTCTTTATAAGGAGAAGCGTTTTCAAGAAAATCCTGGGTATCGGGACGCGCGGGCAACCCGGACCGGTTTGGCCATCTTGTGGCCAAGGAGCGCAGTTTAGCGTGACAGCCACGAATTTCGAGGCTGTTTTTTCACCGGCCTGCCATTAATAGCCGCAGTTTTAAAGCTGCGCTCTGTCAGGTACTTGACAGCATCGGCTATGATATCCGTTTTGATTTGTCAGGCCGCACCCGGCCACGCACTTGTACGTTCAAGGATCCTATGAGCAAGCCCACTGTCGACCCTACCTCGAATTCCAAGACTGGACCGGCCGTACCGGTCAACTTCCTGCGCCCGATCATCCAGGCGGACCTGGACTCGGGTAAGCACACACAGATCGTGACCCGCTTCCCTCCGGAGCCCAATGGTTACCTGCACATCGGTCACGCCAAGTCGATCTGCGTGAACTTCGGTCTGGCCCAGGAATTCGGTGGCGTCACGCACCTGCGTTTCGACGACACCAACCCGGCCAAGGAAGACCAGGAATACATCGACGCCATTGAAAGCGACGTCAAGTGGCTGGGTTTTGAGTGGTCCGGCGAAGTGCGTTATGCCTCGCAGTACTTCGACCAGTTGCACGACTGGGCCGTGGAACTGATCAAGGCGGGCAAGGCCTATGTCTGCGACCTGACCCCTGACCAGGCCAAGGAATACCGCGGCAGCCTCACCGAGCCAGGCAAGAACAGCCCGTTCCGCGATCGCTCGGTGGAAGAGAACCTGGACTGGTTCGCCCGCATGCGCGCTGGCGAGTTCCCGGACGGCGCCCGCGTGCTGCGGGCCAAGATCGACATGGCCTCGCCGAACATGAACCTGCGCGACCCGATCATGTATCGCATTCGCCACGCCCATCACCATCAGACTGGTGACAAGTGGTGCATCTACCCCAACTACGACTTCACCCACGGCCAGTCGGACGCCATCGAAGGCATCACCCACTCGATCTGCACCCTGGAGTTCGAAAGCCACCGTCCGCTGTACGAGTGGTTCCTCGAGCACCTGCCGGTGCCCGCGCACCCGCGCCAGTACGAGTTCAGCCGCCTGAACCTGAACTACACCATCACCAGCAAGCGCAAGCTCAAGCAACTGGTGGACGAGAAGCACGTGAATGGTTGGGACGACCCGCGCATGTCGACCCTGTCGGGCTTCCGCCGCCGCGGCTACACCCCGGCATCGATCCGCAATTTCTGCGAGATGGTTGGCACCAACCGCTCCGACGGTGTGGTCGATTACGGCATGCTGGAATTCAGCATCCGTCAGGACCTCGACGCGAATGCCCCGCGTGCCATGTGCGTGCTGCGTCCGTTGAAAGTCGTGATCACCAACTACCCGGAAGGCCAGGTCGAGAATCTCGAACTGCCGCGTCACCCTCAGAAAGAAGCGCTGGGCGTGCGCCAGCTGCCGTTCGCCCGTGAAATCTACATCGACCGTGACGACTTCATGGAAGAGCCGCCCAAAGGCTACAAGCGCCTGGAGCCTAACGGCGAAGTGCGCCTGCGTGGCAGCTACGTGATCCGTGCCGATGAAGCGATCAAGGACGCCGAGGGCAATATCGTCGAGCTGCGTTGCTCCTACGACCCGGACACCCTGGGCAAGAACCCTGAAGGCCGCAAGGTCAAGGGCGTGATCCACTGGGTGCCGGCTGCCGCCAGCGTCGAGTGCGAAGTGCGCCTGTACGATCGTCTGTTCCGTTCTCCGAACCCGGAGAAGGCCGAGGACAGCGCGAGTTTCCTGGACAACATCAACCCTGACTCCCTGCAAGTGCTCACTGGTTGTCGTGCCGAACCCTCGCTGGGCAACGCACAGCCGGAAGACCGTTTCCAGTTCGAGCGCGAAGGCTACTTCTGCGCGGATATCAAGGACTCGAAACCAGGCGCTCCGGTATTCAACCGTACTGTGACCCTGCGCGACTCCTGGGGTCAGTGATTCAGTCAAGGAACTAACGTGCTAACGATCTACAACACGCTCACCAAGAGCAAAGAAGTCTTCAAGCCGCTGGATGGCAACAAGGTGCGCATGTACGTGTGCGGCATGACCGTGTACGACTACTGCCACCTGGGGCACGGCCGCAGCATGGTGGCCTTCGACCTGATTACCCGCTGGCTGCGTTTCAGCGGGTATGACTTGACCTATGTGCGCAACATCACCGATATCGACGACAAAATCATCAATCGTGCCAATGAGAGCGGCGAGGCCTTCGAGGCCCTGACCGAGCGCATGATCGCGGCGATGCACGAGGACGAGGCGCGGCTGAACATCAAGAAGCCGGACATGGAACCGCGCGCCACCGACCATATCCCCGGCATGCACACGATGATCCAGACCCTGATCGACAAGGGCTACGCCTACGCTCCGGGCAATGGCGACGTGTACTACCGCGTCGGCAAGTTCATGGGCTACGGCAAGCTGTCGCGCAAGAAGATCGAAGACCTGCGCATCGGCGCGCGGATCGAAGTCGACGAGTCGAAACAGGACCCGCTGGACTTCGTCCTGTGGAAAGCCGCCAAGCCGGGTGAGCCGAGCTGGCCATCGCCTTGGGGTGACGGTCGTCCGGGCTGGCACATCGAGTGCTCGGTGATGTCCACCTGCTGCCTGGGCGAGACCTTCGACATTCATGGCGGCGGCAGCGACCTGGAGTTCCCGCACCACGAGAACGAGATCGCCCAGAGCGAGGCGGCTACCGGCAAGACCTACGCCAACGCCTGGATGCACTGCGGCATGATCCGCATCAATGGCGAGAAGATGTCCAAGTCCTTGAACAACTTCTTCACCATTCGCGACGTGCTCGACAAGTACCATCCGGAAGTGGTGCGTTACCTGCTGGTGGCCAGCCACTACCGCAGCGCCATCAACTACTCGGAAGACAATCTCAAGGACGCCAAGGGCGCGCTGGAGCGTTTCTACCATGCACTCAAGGGCCTGCCGAAAGTGGCGCCGGCCGGTGGCGAAGCCTTCGTCGAGCGTTTCACCCAGGTGATGAACGACGACTTCGGTACTCCGGAAGCCTGTGCCGTGTTGTTCGAGATGGTGCGCGAGATCAACCGCCTGCGTGAGAGCGATATCGATGCGGCGGCCGGTCTGGCAGCCCGCTTGAAGGAGCTGGCCAGTGTGCTGGGCGTGCTGCAACTGGAGGCCGACGACTTCCTGCAGGCCGGTGCTGAAGGTCGGGTCGATGGGGCACAGGTCGAGGCGCTGATCCAGGCCCGTCTGGCAGCCCGTGCCAACAAGGATTGGGCTGAGTCCGACCGTATTCGCGATCAGATCACCGCCATGGGCGTGATCCTGGAAGACGGCAAGGGCGGTACGACCTGGCGCCTGGCTGACTGAGCCTGCGTTCGCTGCAACAAGAAACCCGCCTGGTGCGGGTTTTTTGTTGCCCTTCGAACAGTGCCGGATCAGGCCAGCGAGGCGAGGCGCTCCACTGTATCGGGGTAGCGTTCCACCAGGCGTATCAAGGTCGTGGCCTGGGCGTTGGGTATGGCGCGGCCCTGTTCCCAGTTCTCCAGGGTGCGGGTGTTGGTGCGCAGGTACATGGCGAATACCGAGCGCGAGAGGTTGAGTTGCTGGCGGATGTTCATCACCTCGGCGGCGGTGATGGGCGGCAGCTTTTCGAGCTTCACTTTATGGCTGCGCAGGGTGATCTTGCCCTGGCGTTCCTGGGTGAGGGCGTCGATGCCTTCTACCAGTTCGGAAAAGATGTCACGTTTGGTCATGTCGTCTGGCCTCGATTTCACGTTCCAGCAGTTGTTTGAGCTGTTGTCGCTGCTGCGGTAGCAGGTCGTCCATCTGCTCCTTGTCGAACAGGGTGAAGAGCCAGAACTGTGCTCCTCCGGACCACCAGTAATAAATCACCCTCAGCCCGCCACGCCTGCCCTTGTTGCGTCGCTCATCGACGAAACGCATCTTGCGCAAGCCGCCAGTGCCCTGAATCAGAACACCCGCGTGCGGGTGACGCAGCAACTCGATCTGCAGTTCGCAGAACAACTCGTCGTCAAGGAAGCCTTTTCGGTATCGCGCAAATGCCGGTAGTTCAATAAACAGAGCATTCATTTCATACGCTTCCTGCGTATAGACTGGATGACGCTGCAGCTTTGGTCAAGGCCCGCTGAGCGCCGCGTTTGATCTGGCAACAGTCTATGTCTGCGGCAGTGGGCTGAATGTCGGACCGGGCCGACGTGACAGGAAGGGCGATTCCGAGTTTCGCTGGGAAGAGGGGAGGGTAGGGCCCTGAAATGCAAAACGGCACCCGAAGGTGCCGTTCTGTTTGTTGCGTTGAAACCTAAGCGATCAACCCGCCAGGCCGGAGTGCTGGACCAGGGTCAGCAGCGGCTGTGGGTATACGCCGAGGAAGAACGCCAGGAGCGCGATGGCCAGCAGCATGACGCCACCGGCTTTCTGTTCCCAGTGCAGTTGGGCATCGACGCGACGCAGGTTTGGCTCGATCAGGTACAGGGTGACCATCACTCGCAGGTAGTAGAAGACGCCGATGGCGCTGCCCATGACCAGGGAACCGACCAGCCACCATTGGTGCGCTTCGACACCGGTAGCGATGATGTAGAACTTGCCGATGAAGCCTGCGGTGAGCGGGATACCGGCCAGGGACAGCATCATCACGGTGAGGACGGCGGTCAGGTACGGACGGCGCCAGAACAGGCCGCGGTACTCGTACAGGGCGTCGGCATCACGGCCCTTGTACGGCGAGGACATCAGGGTGATCACGCCGAAGGCGCCCAGGCTGGTGATCACGTAGGTGACCAGGTACACGCCGATGGCTTCCATGGCCAGGCCCTTGCTCGCCACCAGGGCGATCAGCAGGTAACCGAAGTGGGCGATGGAGGAGTAACCCAGCAGACGCTTGAGGTTGCTCTGGGTCAGCGCCAACAGGTTGCCCACCAGGATCGAGGCAATGGCGATCACGGTCAGCACGTTGCTCAGGACACCGCTGCTGGCCACTGGCGAGAGCTGGAACAGACGCACCAGTACCGCGAATACCGCCACCTTGCTGGCGGTGGCCAGGAAGGCGGCCACCGGAGCCGGGGCGCCTTCGTAGACGTCCGGAGTCCACAGGTGGAAAGGCACCAGCGACAGTTTGAAGGCCAGGCCGATCAGCATCATGCCCAGGCCCAGTTGCGCCAGCGGGCTTGGCAGCCCAGTGGCGGCCAGGGCCTGGCCGATACCGCTGAAGCTCAGGCTGCCGGCTTCTGCGTAGAGCAGGGCCATGCCGAACAACAGGAAGCCCGAACCGGCGGCCGACAGCACCATGTACTTGATGCCGGCCTCCAGGGAGCGCTTGTTGAAGAAGGCATAGGCCACCAGGCCGTAGACCGGTACCGAGAGCAGTTCCAGGCCGATGAACAGGCCGGCCAGGTTCTGCGCGCTGACCAGTACCAGGCCACCAGCGGCGGCCAGCAGGATCAGCAGGTACAGCTCTTCACGGTTGCCCGGGTAACCGCTACTGCCATCGCCCAGGTAGGCGTGGGCCAGGGTGACGCAGGCCAGGGTGGCCACCAGGATCAGGGCCATGTAGAGGCAGGCGAACTGGTCGATCTGCAACAGCGGGGTGACCGCCAGCGGTGCCACTTTCAGCACCGGGAAGATCGACAGCAATGCCAGGTTCAGACCGGCCACCGATAGCAGGAAGGTCTGGGCGTGGTTGCGCCGCCAGGCGATCGCCAGCATCACCACCACAAGGGTGGCGCTGGTGATCAGCAGCGGCGCCAGGGCTATAAAGTGTTGAATCGTAAAGTCCATAGCGCTCTTACCGGGCCGAAGCGAGTTGAGTGAAGGCGGTGCTGAGCCATTGCTGCACGCCATGCATGGTGGCGGCAGAGGTATCGAGGAACGGTTGCGGGTAAACGCCGATGTAGATCAGCAGTACCGCCAGCCCCAGCACCATGATCAGTTCGCGAGCATCCATTCCGTGCAGTACCGCGTCCGACTTGGACGGGCCGAAGTAGGCACGGTGGATCATGATCAGCGAGTAGACCGAGCCGAACACCAGGCCCGAAGTCGCGATCGCGGTGATCCATGGAGCGCTGACGAAGGTGCCGATCAGGATCAGGAACTCGCCGACGAAGTTGCCGGTGCCCGGCAGGCCCAGGGAGGCGGCTGCGAAGAACAGGCTGATGGCCGGCAGGTAGGCGATACGCGACCATAGGCCGCCCATTTCACGCATGTCGCGGGTATGGGTGCGCTCGTACAGCTGGCCGCTGAGGATAAACAGCGCGGCTGCCGAAACACCGTGGGCCAGCATCTGGATCACCGCGCCCTGCAGGGCCTGCTGGCTGCCGGAGTAGATCCCGATCAGCACGAAGCCCATGTGGGAAACGCTGGAGAAGGCGATCAGGCGCTTGATGTCGGTCTGGGCGAAGGCCAGGAAGGCACCGTAGAAGATCCCGATCAGACCCAGGGTCATGGCGATCGGTGCGAACTCTGCCGAGGCGTTGGGGAACAGTGGCAGGGCGAAACGCAGCAGGCCGTAGGCCGCCGTCTTCAACAGGATGCCCGCCAGGTCCACGGAACCGGCGGTCGGTGCCTGGGCGTGAGCGTCAGGCAGCCAGGAGTGGAACGGCACCACGGGCAGCTTCACCGCGAAGGCGATGAAGAAGCCGAGCATCAGGATGTACTCGGTGGCGGTGGACATCTTGGTCTTCAGCAACTGGGCGTAATCGAAGGTGATGACCCCGGTGTTGTTGAAGTTCACCAGCACCAGGCCCAGGATCGCCACCAGCATGATCAGGCCGGAAGCCTGAGTGAAGATGAAGAACTTGGTCGCTGCGTAGATCCGGGTTTTCTTGCCGTCTGCCGAGCTGTGACCCCAGAGCGCGATGAGGAAGTACATCGGCACCAGCATCATTTCCCAGAAGAAGAAGAACATGAACAGGTCCAGCGCCAGGAACACGCCGACCACGCCGCCCAGGATCCACATCAGGTTCAGGTGGAAGAAGCCCACGTGGCGCTGGATCTCTTTCCAGGAGCAGAGTACCGAGAGGATACCCAGCAGGCCGGTCAGCAGGATCATCAGCAGCGACAGGCCGTCCAGCGCCAGGTGCACGTTGATGCCGAAGCGCTCGATCCAGACGTGCTTGAACTCGATGGCCCAAGTTGGATCGGCGCCAGGCGCCGGAGCAAATGAATAGTTACCGTGGGCCCACAGCCAGAGGCCGAGAGCGAGTTCCAGGGTCATGGTCAACAGCGCAATCCAGCGGGGGAGGGTGGCGCCGAAGCGCTCACCCAGCCAGCACAGCAGGCCGCCGATGAAGGGGATCAGGATTAGCCAAGGCAGAATCATGACGGGCTCAATTCCTTTCGCAAGTTCGCAAGGTTCATATCAGACCGCTACCAGCACAATGGCGCCGATGACCAGCACGGCACCGGCTGCCATCGAGGCGGCGTACCAACGCAGTTGACCGGTCTCGGTACGGCTCAGGGAGGTGTGACCCCCCTTGGCCATACGCGGGATCAAACCGATGGTCTGATCGAGCGGGTCCTTGCGCAGTACATGGCTGATGGCCAGGTATGGCTTGACGAACAGTTTGTCGTAGATCCAGTCGAAGCCCCAGGCGGCGAACCACCAGGCCGAGAGCAGACGCCCGATGCCGCTGTTGGCGATGGCGGTCACAACGCGACGCTTGCCAAGGAACAACAGGGCGGCCAGCAGGATACCGGCCAGGGCGATGGCGCCCGAGGCGATTTCCAGGCTGTGCTTGGCTTCGCCACCAGCATGGCCGACGCTTTGCGGCAGCACGCCATGCAGGGGCGGGGTGATCATCGCGCCGATCCCGGTGGACAGCACGATCAGTACCACCAGCGGCAGCCAGTGGGAGATCCCGTGGCCGGCGTGGGCTTCGGTCTTGGCTTCACCGTGGAAGGTGATGAAGATCAGGCGGAAGGTGTACAGCGAGGTCATGAACGCACCCACCAGGCCGGCGTACAGCAGGCCATGGTTGCCGCTGGCGAAGGCTTCCCAGAGGATCTCGTCCTTGGAGTAGAAGCCTGCGGTCACCAGAGGCAGGGCCGCCAGGGCCGCGCCGCCGACGATGAAGCTGGCGTAGGCCAGAGGCAGTTTCTTCCACAGGCCGCCCATCTTGAAGATGTTCTGCTCGTGGTGGCAGGCAACGATCACCGCACCGGAAGCAAGGAACAGCAGGGCCTTGAAGAAGGCGTGGGTCATCAGGTGGAAGATCGCGCCGTCCCAGGCGCCAACGCCCAGGGCCAGGAACATGTAGCCGATCTGGCTCATGGTGGAGTAGGCGAGGATCCGCTTGATGTCGGTCTGCACCAGCGCGGCGAAACCGGCCAGCACCAGGGTCACGCCGCCGACCAGGCCCACCAGGTGCAGGATTTCCGGCGCCAGGGTGAACAGGCCGTGGGTACGGGCGATCAGGTAGACACCGGCGGTGACCATGGTTGCGGCGTGGATCAGTGCCGAAACCGGAGTCGGGCCGGCCATCGCGTCCGCCAGCCAGGTCTGCAGTGGCAACTGGGCAGATTTACCCACGGCGCCACCCAGCAGCATCAGGGTTGCCAGGGTGATCCAGAAGTCGCCGGCCTGGAATTTCTGCGGGGCCAGCACCAGCAGTTCCTGGACGTTCAGCGTGCCCACCTGTTGGAACAGGATGAACAGGCCGATGGCCATGAACACGTCGCCGATACGGGTAACGATGAAGGCCTTGAGTGCGGCGTTACCGTTGTTGCGGTTGCTGTAGTAGAAACCGATCAACAGGTAGGAGCACAGGCCCACGCCTTCCCAGCCGAAGTACAGGAACAGCAGGTTATCGCCCAGTACCAGGAACAGCATGCTGGCGATAAACAGGTTGGTGTAGGCGAAGAAGCGCGAGTAGCCGGCTTCACCACGCATGTACCAGGACGCGAACAAGTGGATCAAAAAGCCCACGCCCACCACCACGCCCAGCATGGTCACGGACAGACCATCCAGGTACAGGGCGAAGTTCGGCGCGAAACCGTCCACCGACATCCACTGCCACAGCACCTGGGTGTAGTGGCCACCCTCGGGCGGCGCGACGTTGAATTGCCAGATCACGTAGGCAGCAACGATGGCCGAAAGGCCAATGGAGCCGACACCGATCAGGGCCGAGAGGTTTTCCGAGAGGCGTCCACGGGAGAACGACAGCAGCAGGAAACCGATCAGGGGGAATACGAAAGTCAGAAAGAGAAGGTTCATCCGCGCATCTCGCTGGCTGCATCGATATCGAGAGTGTGGAAGCGGCGGTACAGCTGCAGCAGGATCGCCAGGCCGATACTGGCCTCGGCGGCTGCCAGGCTGATCACCAGGATGAACATCACTTGTCCATCCGGCTGCGCCCAGCGGGCGCCAGCAACGATGAAGGCCAGTGCAGAGGCGTTCATCATCACTTCCAGGCTCATCAACACGAAGAGGATGTTACGGCGGACCATCAGGCCGACCAGACCGAGGCAGAACAGGATGCCGGCAACCGCCAGGCCATGTTCCATCGGGATAGTACCGAGAGAGATAGTAGGCATCGTATTACTCCTTCGCCTCGTTGCGGCCCAAGTGGAACGCCGTGACGGCCGCGGCAAGCAGCAGCATCGAGGCGAGTTCGACCACCAGCAGGTAAGGACCGAACAGGCTGATGCCCACGGCCTTGGCGCTGACGGTGGTTTGACCGATACCGGCACCGCTCTGATGGCTGAACAGTACGTACAGCAGTTCAGCCAGCAGCAGCGCGGCCAGGATGACCGGGCCGATCCAGATGCCGGGCGTGAGCCAGATGCGCTCTTGCTGAGCCGCGGCCGGGCCGAGGTTCAGCATCATCACCACGAACACGAACAGCACCATGATGGCGCCGGCGTAGGCGATCACTTCCAGGGCACCGGCGAACGGCGCGCCAAGGCTGAAGAAGGTCATGGCCACGGCGATCAGCGAAATGATCAGGTAGAGCAGGGCGTGCACAGGGTTGGTATTGGTGACCACACGGAGTGTGGAGACAACCGCAACACCTGACGCGAAATAGAAAGCGAATTCCATCTTTCTTCCTTAAGGCAGCAAGCTCTTCACGTTGATCGGCTCGGCTTCATTCTGCGCGGAGCCTTTTGGCTTACCGGCAATGGCCATGCCTGCAACACGATAGAAGTTGTAATCAGGGTTCTTTCCGGGACCGGAGATCAGCAGATCTTCTTTCTCGTAAACCAGGTCCTGACGTTTGAACTCGGCCATCTCGAAATCCGGTGTCAGCTGGATCGCGGTGGTCGGGCAGGCTTCCTCGCAGAGGCCACAGAAAATGCAGCGCGAGAAGTTGATGCGGAAGAAGTCCGGGTACCAGCGACCGTCTTCGGTTTCAGCTTTCTGCAGCGAGATGCAACCTACGGGGCAGGCCACGGCGCACAGGTTGCAGGCTACGCAACGCTCTTCGCCATCGGGGTCGCGGGTCAGGACGATGCGGCCACGGTAGCGTGGAGGCAGGTAGACCGGCTCTTCCGGGTATTGCAAGGTGTCGCGCTTGCGAAAGCCATGGCCGAAGACCATGACCAGGCTGCGCAACTGGGTACCAGTACCCTTAACGATGTCGCCAATATATTTGAACATGGGTCAAATCCTCACTGAACCGCAACCGCAGGTGTGTTCCACAACACAACCGCAGCGGTTATCAGCAAATTGATCAGGGTCAGTGGCAGGCAGAATTTCCAGCTGAAGTCCATCACCTGGTCATAACGCGGACGCGGGATGGAAGCGCGCAGCAGGATGAACAGCATGATGAAGAACGCGGTCTTCAGTGCGAACCAGACGAAGGACAGTTGCGGCAGGATGCCGAACGGACCGTGCCAGCCACCGAAGAACAGGGTGACCAGCAGCGCCGAGATCAGGATGATGCCGATGTATTCACCGACGAAGAACATGCCCCATTTCATACCGGCGTATTCGATGTGGTAGCCGTCGGCCAGTTCCTGCTCCGCTTCCGGCTGGTCGAAGGGGTGGCGGTGAGTCACGGCCACGCCGGCGATGAAGAAGGTACAGAAGCCGAAGAACTGCGGAATGATGAACCACAGGTTCTGCGCCTGGTACTCGACGATGTCGCGCATGTTGAACGAGCCGACCTGTACCACGATGCCCATCAGGGCCAGGCCCATGAACACTTCGTAGGACACGGTCTGCGCCGAGGCACGCAAGCTGCCGAGCAGGGCGAACTTGTTGTTGCTCGACCAGCCGGCGAACAGTACCGCGTAGACCGACAGACCGGCCATGGCGAAGAAGAACAGCAGGCCGATGTTCAGGTCCGCCACGCCCCAGGTCGGGGTGATCGGGATGATCGCGAAGGCGATCAACAGGGCGGACATGGCCACCACCGGTGCCAGGGTGAAGATCACCTTGTCGGCAAACGGTGGAGTCCAGTCTTCCTTGAAGAACATCTTCAGCATGTCGGCTGCGATCTGGAACATGCCGAACGGGCCAACACGGTTCGGACCGTAACGGTCCTGCCACCAGCCAAGCAGGCGACGTTCGACAAAGCTCAGCAGCGCACCGGCGATCACTACGGCCAGCAGGATGACGATGGCCTTGACGACCGTCAGGATCACGTCGATCACTTCAGGGGTAAACCAACTCATTGTGCCGCCTCCTGCAGACCATCAACGGAAATGCCTGCGATTGCCGGAGGAATACCCGCCAGGCCGGCAGGCAGGCCCACCAGGCCAGCACCCAGCTCTTCGTTGATGCGCAGCGGCAGACGCAGGGTCTGGCCAGCCACGTTCACCGCGAGCAGGGCACCGTCGTTGACACCCAGGCGATCCGCTTCGGATTTGGCCAGAGCAACGTACGGAGCCGGGATGCGCTCCTGCACCGGAGCGGCTTTCGAAGAGTTTTCCTCGCTGCCGAACAGGTGGTAGAACGGCACGGCCTGCCAGGTGCCCGGAGCCGGGGAGAAGGCTCGCGGCACGCTGGCGAACCAGTTGAGGCGGTCGCCCTGGGTTTCGATCAGGCGAGTGCCCGGGTCACCGGCGCGCAGGTGGCCACCGACTTCGTCCTGGAACTTGTTCCAGGCCTGTGGCGAGTTCCAGCCCGGAGACCAGGCGAACGGCACTTGCGAGCGCGGTTCGACGGAGCCCGAGTAACCTTCCATGGAGTAGGCGAAGGCGGTATCCGGATCTTGCGGGGTACGTGGCTCGTGCACGCTCTGGTTGGCGCGCATGGCGGTACGGCCACTGTAGCGCAGCGGTTCGCGCGCCAGTTTCAGGCCCTTGATGCGGAACGCCGCGGAAGGTGCGGCATCGACGATGCTGGCCAGTTGCGCCGTGCTCGCGGCGCAGGCTGCGGTCACGTGGTCCAGTTGGGTCCAGTCCACCGGCTTGTTCAGCAGGGTGCTGCGCAGGGCGTGCAGCCAGCGCCAGCCTTCGTGGACCATGATGCTGGCGTCCAGGTAGGTCGGATCGAAGACCTGGAAGAAGCGCTGGGCGCGACCTTCCTGGCTGACCAGGGTACCGTCGCCTTCGGCAAAGCTCGCCGCCGACAGCACCAGGTGCGCGCGCTCGACGGTAGCGGTTTGTTGATGATCGGCAACGATCACCACCTTCGCCGCGTTCAGTGCTGCATCCACCTTGGCCGCGTCGGTGCGGGTGTACAGGTCGTTTTCCAGTACCACGATGGCGTCGGCACGGCCGTCGATCACCGCCTGCAGGGCGGCGTCCACGGATTCGCCGCCGAGCATGGCCAGGCCGAGGCTGTTGGCCTCTGGCACTACCAGGCTGATGGAGCCGGCTTTCTCGCGCAGCTTCAAGGCTTTGGCGATGTTCGCCGCCGCTTCGATCAGTGCCTTGGAGCCCAGGGAGGTACCGGAAATGATCAGCGGGCGCTTGGCTGCCAGCAGGGCATCGGCAATGCGCTTGGCCAGTTCCAGGGCTTCGCTGTCCAGGCCTTCCACGGCAGGGGCACTGGCGTCGATGGCGTGGGCCACGGCAAAACCGATGCGCGCCAGGTCGTCTGGAGCGGCGTGTACACACTCCTCGGCCACGTCGTCGAGCTTGGTTTCAGCCAGGCTGGCGATGAACAGTGGGTTCAGCGCGTGCTGGCCGATGTTTTTCACCGCAGCGTCGAGCCAAGGCTGGACGCGCATGGCATCGGCCATTTCCTCGGCCTTGCCCTTGACCGACTGGCGCAGGGCCAGGGCCATGCGTGCGGCGGTCTGGGTCAGGTCTTCACCGAGAACGAAGACGGCGTCGTGGTCTTCGATGTCGCGCATGTTCGGAACCGGCAGCGGGCTGTCGTTCAGGACCTGCAGAACCAGGCGGATGCGCTCCAGCTCGGAGGCTTCGATACCGGAGTAGAAGTGCTCGGCTCCGACCAGTTCCTGCAACGCGTAGTTGCTTTCCAGGCTGGCGCGGGGCGAACCGATACCGACGATGTTACGGCCACGCAGCAGGTCTGCGGCCTGATCCAGTGCCTGGTCCAGGGTCAGCTTGGTGCCATCGGCCAGGCGTGGCTGGCGTGGACGGTCCTTGCGGTTGACGTAGCCATAGCCGAAGCGGCCACGGTCGCAGAGGAAGTACTGGTTCACCGAACCGTTGTAGCGGTTCTCGATGCGGCGCAGCTCGCCGTAGCGCTCGCCCGGGGAGATGTTGCAACCGCTGGAGCAGCCATGGCAGATGCTCGGCGAGAACTGCATGTCCCACTTGCGGTTGTAGCGCTCGGAGTGAGTCTTGTCGGTGAACACACCGGTCGGGCAGACCTCGGTGAGGTTGCCGGAGAACTCGCTTTCCAGGGTGCCGTCTTCAACGCGACCGAAGTACACGTTGTCGTGGGCGCCGTAGACGCCCAGGTCGGTGCCGCCGGCGTAGTCCTTGTAGAAGCGCACACAGCGATAGCAGGCGATGCAGCGGTTCATCTCGTGGGAAATGAACGGGCCGAGGTCCTGGTTCTGGTGGGTACGCTTGGTGAAGCGATAACGGCGCTCGTTGTGGCCGGTCATCACCGTCATGTCCTGCAGGTGGCAGTGACCGCCTTCCTCACAGACCGGGCAGTCGTGGGGGTGGTTGGTCATCAGCCACTCGACGACACTGGCGCGGAACGCCTTGGATTCTTCATCGTCGATGGAGATCCAGGTGTTGTCGGTGGCCGGGGTCATGCAGGACATGACGATACGACCACGGGTGTCGTTCTCGTCGGTGTACTGCTTGACCGCGCACTGGCGACAGGCACCGACGCTACCGAGAGCGGGGTGCCAGCAGAAATAAGGGATGTCGAGGCCTAGTGACAGACAAGCCTGTAACAGGTTGTCCGCCCCATCGACTTCGAGCGCTTTGCCGTCTACGTGGATAGTGGCCATGGTTCAAAGTTCTTCGTTGGCCCGGTGTCAGCGGGCGTGGCTAATGGAATCTTGTTATGCGTGCGAATCAACACAGCCGTTCACGGCGTCATCGCACGTCGAGCACAGGGCACGGACCCGGCGCCCTCATTTAAGCGTTACGCGCCGACTACGATCGGTCGGGCCAGAGGCGGGACGGCGGCGCTGGTGGGCGCGATGCCGGCTTCGAACTCTGGACGGAAATACTTGATGGCGCTGCCCAAAGGCTCCACGGCACCCGGTGCGTGAGCACAGAAGGTCTTGCCTGGGCCGAGGAAACCCACCAGGCCCAGCAGGGTCTCGATGTCCCCTTGCTGGCCCTGGCCTTTTTCCAGGGCCATCAGCAGCTTGACGCTCCAGGGCAGGCCGTCGCGGCACGGTGTGCAGAAGCCGCAGGACTCGCGGGCGAAGAACTGCTCCATGTTGCGCAGCAGGGACACCATGTTGATGCTGTCGTCCACCGCCATGGCCAGGCCGGTACCCATGCGGGTGCCCACTTTGGCGATGCCGCCGGCATACATCTGGGCGTCCAGGTGCTCGGGCAACAGGAAGCCGGTACCGGCGCCGCCTGGCTGCCAGCATTTGAGCTTGAAGCCGTCGCGCATGCCGCCGGCGTAGTCTTCGAACAGCTCGCGGGCGGTCACGCCGAAGGGCAGCTCCCACAGGCCGGGGTTCTTCACTTTGCCGGAGAAGCCCATCAGCTTGGTGCCGTGGTCTTCGCTGCCTTCGCGGGCCAGGGATTTGTACCATTCCACGCCGTCGCCGATGATCGCCGGCACGTTGCACAGGGTCTCGACGTTGTTCACGCAGGTCGGCTTGCCCCACACGCCCACGGCGGCAGGGAAGGGCGGCTTGGAGCGCGGGTTGGCGCGACGGCCTTCCAGGGAGTTGATCAGTGCGGTTTCTTCACCGCAGATGTAACGCCCGGCGCCGGTGTGGACGAACAGCTCGAAATCGAAACCGCTGCCCAGGATGTTCTTGCCCAGAAGGCCTGCGGCCTTGGCTTCTTCCACGGCACGACGCAGGTGCTTGGCGGCGGTGGTGTACTCGCCCCGCAGGAAGATGTAGCCGCGGTAGGTTTTCAGTGCGCGGGCACTGATCAGCATGCCTTCGATCAGCAGATGGGGCAGTTGCTCCATCAGCATGCGGTCTTTCCAGGTGTTGGGCTCCATTTCGTCCGCGTTGCACAGCAGGTAGCGGATGTTCATGGATTCGTCTTTGGGCATCAGGCCCCACTTCACACCGGTGGGGAAGCCCGCACCGCCGCGACCCTTGAGGCCGGCATCCTTGACGGTCTGCACGATGTCGTCCTGGGACAGGTCGGCGAAGGCCTTGCGGGCCGCCGCGTAACCGTTCTTGGCCTGGTACTCGTCGAACCAGACCGGCTCGCCGTCGTCGCGCAGGCGCCAGGTCAGGGGATGGGTTTCTGCGGTGCGCGCAATGCGGTTCGCAGGACCGAAAGAGGTCAGGGTCATACGTAGCCCTCCAACAGTTTGGCCACGCCAGCAGGCTGCACGTCGCCGAAAGTGTCGTCGTCGATCATCAGCGCCGGTGCCTTGTCGCAGTTGCCCAGGCAGCACACCGGCAGCAGGGTGAAGCGGCCGTCGGCGGTGGTCTGGCCGAGGCCGATGCCCAGCTCGCTCTGGATCTGGCTGACCACGGACTCGTGGCCGCCGATGTAGCAGACCATGCTGTCGCAGACGCGAATGATGTGGCGGCCCACTGGCTGGCGGAAGATCTGGCTGTAGAACGTCGCCACGCCTTCAACGTCGCTGGCAGGAATGCCGAGGATCTCGCCGATGGCGTAGACCGCGCCGTCAGGCACCCAGCCACGTTCCTTCTGGACGATCTTCAGGGCTTCGATGGACGCCGCGCGCGGGTCCTCGTAGTGATGCATCTCGTGCTCGATGGCCGAGCGCTCGGTTTCGCTCAGGGCGAAACGGTCTGTCTGGATAAGCGTGCTGTTCATGCTTAGCGGTCCACGTCGGCCATAACGAAGTCGATACTACCCAGGTACGCGATCAAGTCCGCGACCATGCTGCCGCGGATCACCGAAGGGATCTGCTGCAGGTGAGCGAAGCTTGGGGTACGGATCCGGGTGCGGTAGCTCATGGTGCCGCCATCGCTCGTCAGGTAATAACTGTTGATGCCCTTGGTCGCTTCGATCATCTGGAAGGATTCGTTGGCCGGCATCACCGGCCCCCACGAAACTTGCAGGAAGTGCGTGATCAAGGTTTCGATGTGCTGCAGGGTGCGCTCTTTGGGTGGCGGCGTGGTCAGCGGGTGATCCGCCTTGTACGGGCCTTCCGGCATGTTGCGCAGGCACTGATCGATGATCTTGATGCTCTGGCGCATTTCCTCGACGCGAACCATGCAGCGGTCATAGGCGTCACCGTTGGCGGCCAGCGGGACTTCGAACTCGAAGTTCTCGTAGCCGGAGTACGGACGGGCCTTGCGCAGGTCGAAATCGCAACCGGTGGAGCGCAGGCCGGCACCGGTGACGCCCCACTCCAGGGCTTCCTTGGTGTTGTAGGCGGCAACGCCGATGGTCCGGCCCTTGAGGATGCTGTTCTGCAGGGCAGCCTTGGTGTATTCGTCGAGGCGCTTGGGCAGCCATTCGACGAAGTCCTTGACCAGCTTCTCCCAGCCACGCGGCAGGTCGTGGGCGACGCCACCGATGCGGTACCAGGCCGGGTGCAGGCGGAAGCCGGTGATGGCTTCGATCACCGTGTAGGCGCGCTGACGGTCGGTAAAGGTGAAGAACACCGGGGTCATGGCGCCGACGTCCTGGATGTAGGTGCCCAGGAACAGCAGGTGGCTGGTGATGCGGAAGAACTCGGCCATCATGATGCGGATGACGTCGACCTTCTCTGGCACCTTGATGCCGGCCAGCTTCTCGACCGAGAGCACGTACGGCAGGTTGTTCATCACCCCGCCGAGGTAGTCGATACGGTCGGTGTACGGGATGAAGCTGTGCCAGGACTGACGTTCGGCCATCTTCTCGGCACCACGGTGGTGGTAGCCGATGTCCGGTACGCAGTCGACGATCTCTTCACCGTCCAGCTGCAGGATGATGCGGAAGGCACCGTGGGCCGAAGGGTGGTTCGGGCCCAGGTTGAGGAACATGTAGTCCTCGTTGGCACCGGAACGCTTCATGCCCCAGTCTTCCGGACGGAAGCGCGCGGCTTCTTCTTCCAGCTGCTGCTTGGCCAGGTTCAGGCTGAACGGGTCGAACTCGGTGGCGCGGGCCGGGAAGTCCTTGCGCAGCGGGTGACCTTCCCAGGTCGGCGGCATCATGATGCGCGAGAGGTGAGGGTGGCCGGCAAAGTCGATGCCGAACATGTCCCAGACTTCACGCTCGTACCAGTTGGCGTTAGGCCAGATACCGGTCACGGTGGGCAGGCTGAGGTCGCCTTCGGACAAGGCCACCTTGATCATCACGTCGCTGTTACGTTCGATCGACAGCAAGTGGTAGAACACGCTGAAGTCGGCACCTGGCAGGCCCTGGCGCTTGGTGCGCAGGCGCTCGTCCACGCCGTGCAGGTCATAGAGCATGACGTACGGCTTGGGCAGGTTGCGCAGGAAGGTCAGGACTTCAACGAGCTTGGAGCGGGTAACCCACAGCACCGGCATGCCGGTGCGGGTGGCTTGGGCGGTGAACGCCTCAGGGCCAAAACGGTTATTGAGTTCGACGACCACATCCTGGTCGTCAGCCTTATAAGGCGGGATGTACAGAGCACTGCCTGTAGTCATGGTTTTTTATCGCTTTCGGTCAACGTAAAGAGTGAAGCCAGGTTCGTTTCTTTGTAAGAACAGAACTGGATCAGACTTCGTCAGGGCTGCGCAGGTTGGTGACCTGTATACGCTGTTCGCGGCGCTGTTCCTTTTGCGACGGCATCTCGGCGCGATACACGCCTTGGTCGCCGACGACCCAGGAAAGTGGGCGACGCTCCTGGCCAATGGATTCCTGCAAGAGCATCAGGCCTTGCAGGAACGCTTCGGGGCGGGGCGGGCAGCCAGGTACGTAGACGTCCACGGGCAGGAACTTGTCCACCCCCTGGACTACCGAGTAGATGTCGTACATGCCGCCGGAGTTGGCGCACGAACCCATGGAGATAACCCATTTCGGCTCGAGCATTTGCTCATAGAGACGCTGGATGATCGGCGCCATCTTGATGAAGCAGGTCCCGGCGATAACCATGAAGTCCGCCTGACGCGGCGATGCCCGGATAACCTCGGCGCCAAAGCGCGCGATGTCGTGGGGCGCCGTGAAGGCGGTGGTCATTTCCACGTAGCAGCAGGACAGGCCGAAGTTGTACGGCCACAGGGAGTTCTTACGCCCCCAGTTGACCGCGCCGCTCAGCACGTCTTCGAGCTTGCCCATGAAGATGTTTTTGTGGACCTGATCCTCTAACGGATCGGAAACGGTTTCCCGTTCGCCGATCGGATACTGATCGTTAGGAGCATCGGGGTCGATCCGGGTGAGATTGTATTGCATCGCCAAAGCCTCATTGTTTTAGCTTCGCCTGCCGCTTACGACGACCTTCCGGAGCCCAGTCAAGAGCCCCCACCCGCCAAAGGTAGACAAGACCTGCCAACAGAATTGCTATGAAAACGAGAGCTTCGACGAATCCGGTCCAGCCGCTTTCGCGGACGGACACAGACCAGGCAAAGAGAAAGAGGGCTTCGATATCGAAGATCACGAAGAGCATCGCGACCAGATAGAATTTGGCTGAGAGCCGCAAGCGGGCGCCACCGGTAGGTAGCATGCCGGACTCGAACGGTTCGTTTTTGCTGCGGCCCCAGGCTTTTGACCCGAGGAGGCTGGAGACGCCGAGCATGAAGGCGCAAAGGCCGACAACGCCCAGAAGGAAAATGGCAAAGCCCCAGTTGTGGGCCATGAGTCCTGTCGCTTCGGGCATGCTGGTAATCCTTAACAGAGAGCAAGAGTCTCTGAGCTTGATAAAGAAATAAAGCAGTGACGATATGTCGCAGCGCAATCAATCGCGCTGATTTTATGGCTAAACACCGGGCAAGTAAAATTTCTAAAGCGAAATTGTTTATCGTAATAAGGACATAGCTCACCCCGGTAGCCCCGTAAGCCGCGGCCTGCGGGCATTAGGGGAGGTTTTGTTAATTATGTTTTGTAGCGGCTGTAACGAAAGTTACAACTGCTAAATGATAATCAATATTGTTTAGGGGCTGTTTTAATCTGCTTTCCTTCGGGGAGTGGGAAAGTTGCTTGTTATATCCCTGTTACTGCAAGTAGCAGGGGCGCACCTTTTAACCTCTTTCGCCCTTGCTAACACCGCCCTGGATCAATGTTTGGCCAGCTTTTTTGCAGGGGCGGTCATGGCGAGGCTTTTGAGGAGGGCGCGCAGGGTAGAGGTTCGCCGGCAAGCCGGCTCCTACAGGAGGGGTGGGCAAAAAAACGCCCCGAACCAGTCGGGGCGTCAGCTGTACAGCAATGCAGTTGTTTTTACCGGGTCTGCATTGGCCGCTCGATCAAGCCGTGAGGCCTAAATCAGTGGAACTGTTCTTCTTCGGTGGAGCCGGTCAGCGCGGTTACCGAGGACGAGCCACCCTGGATCACGGTGGTCATGTCGTCGAAGTAGCCGGTGCCCACTTCCTGCTGGTGAGCCACGAAGGTGTAGCCCTTGGCGGCGTCAGCGAACTCTTGCTCTTGCAGTTTCACGTAGGCGGTCATGTCGTTGCGGGCGTAGTCGTGCGCCAGGTTGAACATGCTGTGCCACATGTTGTGGATGCCGGCCAGGGTGATGAACTGGTGCTTGTAGCCCATGGCGGACAGTTCGCGCTGGAACTTGGCGATGGTCGCGTCGTCCAGGTTCTTCTTCCAGTTGAAGGAAGGCGAGCAGTTGTACGACAGGATCTGGTCCGGGTATTCCTTCTTGATCGCCTCGGCGAAGCGACGGGCTTCGTCCAGGTCCGGCTTGGCGGTTTCGCACCAGATCAGGTCGGCGTACGGAGCGTAAGCCAGGCCGCGGGCGATTGCCTGGTCCAGGCCGGCTTTCACTTTGTAGAAGCCTTCCTGGGTGCGGGTGCCAGTCACGAATGGCTGGTCGTATGGGTCGCAGTCCGAAGTCAGCAGGTCAGCGGCGTTGGCGTCGGTACGGGCCAGGATGATGGTCGGTACACCGGCAACGTCGGCCGCCAGACGGGCAGCGGTCAGCTTCTGTACGGCTTCCTGGGTTGGAACCAGTACCTTGCCGCCCATGTGGCCGCACTTCTTAACGGAAGCCAGTTGGTCTTCGAAGTGAACGCCGGCGGCGCCTGCTTCGATCATGCTCTTCATCAGCTCGTAGGCGTTCAGTACGCCGCCGAAACCGGCTTCAGCGTCGGCCACGATCGGTGCGAAGTAGTCGATGTAGCCGTCGTCGCCCGGGTTCTTGCCGGCTTTCCACTGGATCTGGTCGGCGCGACGGAACGAGTTGTTGATGCGCTTGACCACGGTTGGAACCGAGTCCACCGGGTACAGCGACTGGTCGGGGTACATGGATTCGGCGGAGTTGTTGTCCGCAGCCACTTGCCAACCCGACAGGTAGATCGCCTGGATACCGGCTTTAACCTGTTGTACAGCCTGGCCGCCGGTCAGGGCGCCCATGCAGTTGACGAAATCTTTATCAGGACGGAAGGACGGCTTGGCACCTTGGGTGACCAGGTTCCAGAGCTTCTCGGCGCCCATGCGTGCCAGGGTGTGCTCGGGTTGAACCGAGCCACGCAGACGGACCACGTCGGCAGCGGAGTAGGTGCGAGTCACGCCTTTCCAGCGCGGGTTTTCAGCCCAGTCTTTTTCAAGGGCTGCAATTTGCTGTTCGCGTGTCAGTGCCATGGAGATAAACCTCGTCGCGTCTTGTGTAAAAAGTCGTTCTTGGTTGGAGAATTCCGGCTCCGCCGATCACGCGTCATAACGCTGCGTAAAAGGCTGCTCGCTGACCAGGAAGCTTATGGCGGTCAAGTCGGGTCTGGCGGGGATGGCGACGGGTGAACGATGGGCTCGAGGGGAAAGTGAGCAGGTGAAGGCGAGCTGCGGGGCGCATGCCGGCGTCGTGGGCCTTGGTGCGTTCCATCAGTGTGTTGCCGATCTACCTAATTACGCTTCCGTCCCTCGGGACAACTTCGTTCCAGTCGCAATCTCGTCAAACACACCTTGTGGGCGGTACAGACACGAATCGGCTCAGGTGGGTAGGTTAGAGCGGCGATCCGAAGGCCCTTGCCAGGGCCCCTGATTAGCGGGAGCGAGGCCATCATGCCCGCGGTTTTTTGGCTCGTCAAATGTTTTGTAGTGCTTTTTTTGTGGCACTACATCTTTGGTCTAATACGACTAATCAGTCAGTTTTTGGTGCTTTAGTCCAAGGCATCGACCTTGACCCGCAAGGTCATGTCGTCCCGTCCTTGAGTCGAGTAGCTGCGGCCCGGGCCCTGTTTATCGGCCTGGGTCTGGCGATTGACCCCGGCCAGGGTGATCCACTCGCCCAGGCGCCCGCTGACAGTCGTGTCGGTACTTTGCACGTTCACTACATCGGGACGTTCCTGGCTCATGCGGTCACGGTTGGTGCTGATGCTCAGGTGCACGGTCTCGCCGGTGACGCTGGCGGTGACATAGAAACCCTGGGTGACGTTGCGGTACTGGGTCTGGTTCTGCAGGCGCCCGTAGGGGTCGGTCTGGGTGGTGGTCAGGGGCACGCTCTGGCCGACCTGGATCAGCGCTGGCACGCCTTCGCTGGCCTGGATCTGCTGGATACCGCCGTCGCGGCTCTCGGTGCTGCGGTTGATGATCCGCGTCTGCGGTACGCCGTTGACCGAATAGCCCTGGTTGTCCTGAAGGTTGTTTTCGTTGGTGTCGACGGTGATCAGCAGACGTTTGGCCGCGGTGTCCAGTTGGGCGATAAAGGCTCGCAGTTCGGCGATCTTGTCCGGCTCGGCGTTGACGATCAGCTGGTTGCCATAGGCGCTGACCTTGCCGTCCTTGCCGAGGAAGTTCTGCGCCACCGGCAGCAGGTCGGCACTGGTGCGGTTGTTGAGGGGCACGATCTCGGTGGCGGCCATGACCGAACAGCTGAAGGTCAGCAGCAGCGTCGTGAGCAGGGTGCGTAGGGACATATCCGTTATCTCCGCGAGTAGCTGGCGTAAAGCCTTGAGTTTGACACTTTGTCGGCTTTGGGTGGGGCAAGTTGAATCGCGCACGGCAAAACGCCCCGGCATCCTGGTCTCCAGCTTAGTTGCCGGAGGAGGGATGGCGGGGCGTTTTGGCTGGCCGTTGCCGCGAGCGGCGTGTCGGTCAGGCGCCGCGAACCATATCGACGTGGGGAATGCCCGCTTCGAGGAACTCCTCGCTGACGATGGAGAAGCCCAGGCGCTCATAGAACGCCGTGGCCTGGACCTGGGCGCTGAGCATCTGCTGCTTCAGGCCGCGCTTTTCGGCTTCATCGATCACCGCGCGCATCAGCGCGTCGCCAACCTTCAGGCCGCGCCAGTCCTTGAGCACCGAAACCCGGCCCACATGGCCGTCGGGCAGTAGGCGCGCGGTGCCGATGGGGAAGTCGCCCTCGAAGGCCAGGAAGTGCACGGCGCTGTCGTCGTCGGCATCCCACTCCAGTTCGGGCGGCACCGATTGCTCGGCAATGAATACGGCTTCACGGATGCGCCGGATCTCGGCGTTGTCCTTTTGCCAGTCTGCGACACGTACGTGAATCTTATTCATCGGCAAACCCCAGGCTCCCTTGCTTGACCAGTTCACACAACAGGCCGCGTCCATCTTCATCCGCCAGCCACTGGCCGAGGTTGTCGATATGCAGGGCATCGGCGGCGCAAATCATTTTCAGCAGTTCGCGCAGCTTACCGGGAAGCAGGCGGCTTTGGCCGCTGGCGAACAGTAGCAGGTCTTCATCGACTTCCGACCAGGCCAGGCGCGCGCTCGGGTTGCGGATCAGGATCGCGCCCTGTTCCAGGCTGCCCAGCAGGTCTTCTTCTTCCAGTTCGGGTCCGGTCACCAGTTCCGGGTAGCGTGGTTCGGTCATGAACTGGCCGAACCAGGTCAGCAGCAGGCGTTCATCGCTCATGTGCTCGGCCAGCAGGCCCTTGAGCCGGTCGAGGGCGTCCTGCTGGATCTGGTGCGGGTCGCTGGCCGGCTGTACGTCGGCGTCGGTGTAGCGGTCTTCGTCCGGCAGGAACTGGCCGAGGAAGTCGGTGAAGTGGGTCAGGACTTCGGCGGCACTCGGGGCGCGGAAACCGACCGAATAGGTCATGCAATCGTTCACCGCAACGCCATAGTGGGCCAGGCGCGGTGGCAGATAGAGCATGTCGCCGGGCTCCAGGACCCAGCTTTCGGTTTCTTCGAACTCGGCGAGGATGCGCAGGTCTGCGTGTTGCAGCAGCGGGCTCTCGGAGTCGCACATCTGGCCGATCTTCCAGTTGCGCTTACCAAAGCCTTGCAGCAGGAACACGTCGTAGTTGTCGAAGTGCGGACCGACGTTGCCGCCAGGCGCAGCGAAGCTGATCATCACGTCATCGATGCGCCAGCTCGGCAGGAAGCGGAAGTGCTCCAGCAACTCGGCGACTTCCGGGACGAACTGGTCCACGGCCTGGACCAGCAGGGTCCAGTCGCGTTCCGGCAGCTTGCTGAACTCGTCTTCGGCGAAGGGCCCGCGGCGCAGTTCCCATGGGCGCTCGCCGTTTTCGATCACCAGGCGCGATTCGACTTCTTCTTCCAGGGCCAGGCCGGCCAGTTCGTCAGGTTCGATCGGGCTTTCGAAGTCAGGCAGGGCCTGACGGATCAGCAGGGGTTTCTTCTGCCAGTAGTCACGCAGAAATTCCCGTGCAGTGATGCCGCCCAGAAGTTGAAGAGGAATATCAGGATTCATGTGTAACCTATTGAAAAAGTGTACTTTTCTAGCAGGAATAAAAACGCCCGGCGCGGCCGGGCGTCAAAAGGTCGAGCAATCGGTCAGATGCGCTTGGCCTGGGCTGCGGCATTACCGATGTAGCTGGCCGGGGTGAGCTGTTTCAGCTCGGCCTTGGCCGCGGCGGGCATGTCCAGCCCGTCGATGAAAGTCTGCAGCGCTTCTGGGCTGATGCCCTTGCCGCGCGTCAGTTCCTTGAGCTTTTCGTAGGGGTTTTCGATGTTGTAGCGGCGCATCACGGTCTGGATCGGCTCGGCCAGGACTTCCCAGCAGGCGTCCAGGTCTTCGGCGATTTTCTGGGCGTTGAGCTCCAGTTTGCTGATGCCCTTGAGGCTGGCCTCGTAGGCAATCACGCTGTGAGCAAAGCCCACGCCCAGGTTGCGCAATACGGTGGAGTCAGTCAGGTCGCGCTGCCAGCGGGAGATCGGCAGCTTGCTCGCCAGGTGCTGGAACAGGGCGTTGGCGATGCCCAGGTTGCCTTCGGAGTTTTCGAAGTCGATCGGGTTGACCTTGTGCGGCATGGTCGAGGAACCGATTTCGCCGGCGATGGTGCGCTGCTTGAAGTAGCCCAGGGAGATGTAGCCCCAGATATCGCGATCGAAGTCGATCAGGATGGTGTTGAAGCGCGCAATGGCGTCGAACAGCTCGGCGATGTAGTCGTGCGGCTCGATCTGCGTGGTGTAGGGGTTGAAGGCCAGGCCCAGTTCGTCTTCGATGAAGGCGCGGGCGTTGGCTTCCCAGTCGATGTCCGGGTAGGCCGACAGGTGGGCGTTGTAGTTGCCCACGGCGCCGTTGATCTTGCCCAGCAGCGGCACGGCAGCGACCTGGGCGATCTGGCGCTCCAGGCGGTACACGACGTTGGCCAGTTCTTTGCCCAGGGTGGTCGGCGAGGCCGGCTGGCCGTGGGTGCGCGACAGCATCGGCACTTCGGCGAAACGGATCGCCAGTTCGCGGATGGCGTTGGCGGTCTGGCGCATCAGCGGCAGCATCACTTCATCACGGCCTTCGCGCAGCATCAGGGCGTGGGACAGGTTGTTGATGTCCTCGCTGGTGCAGGCGAAATGGATGAATTCACTGACGTTGGCCAGTTCAGGCAACTTGGCAGCTTGCTCCTTGAGCAGGTACTCGATGGCCTTGACGTCGTGGTTGGTGGTGCGCTCGATCTCTTTGACGCGCTCGGCGTGCTCCAGGGAGAAATTCTCTGCCAGGGCATTGAGCACGGCGTTGGCTTCGGCGGAGAACGCCGGCACTTCGCTGATGGCGCTGTGGGCGGCCAGGCGCTGGAGCCAGCGCACTTCAACGAGAACGCGAGCACGGATCAGGCCGTATTCGCTGAAAATGGGGCGCAGGGCCTGGGTTTTGCCGGCGTAGCGGCCGTCAACAGGGGAAACCGCAGTGAGCGAAGAGAGCTGCATGGGGTGTTCTCGGACAGTCGGGCAACGAAATGGGGCGCGTATCATACATGAAAATATCCGCCGGTCCGTTGCCAACTGACCAGCGTCTTACGCGCAGCTCTTGAAAAATCAGGCGCAGCTCAGCTGCTGCGCATCAACGGATAAAGCTCTTTGAGCAATTTGCGCCGGCTGATCACCAGTTGCCAGCGATGGCCGCCCAGCTGTCGCCACAGGCGTGCCGAGCGGATGCCGGCCAGCAGTAGGGCGCGGATCTTCGAGGCATTGCTGGGCTGCTGCAGGTTGCGCATGTCGCCGTGTACCTGGATGCGCTGGCGCAGGGTGCTCAGGGTGTCCTGGTACAGCCCGCCGCACGCGGCGATGACGTTTTCGTGGGCTGGACCGAAATGTTCTACCTGGGACTGGATCTGCGGCAGGCGTTTGCCGATGGTCTCCAGCAGGTCGTCGCGCTTGGCCAGCTGGCGTTCCAGGCCGAGCATCGACAAAGCGTAGCGCAGCGGTTCGCGCTGCAGGGTGCTGGGGTCGCGCTCCAGGGCGCCGATCAGGGCCCGGTAACCCTCGCGCAGGTTGATGTCGTCGCCGCCGTAGACTTCCAGGGTGTCTTTCGGGTCGCGGATCAGCAGGCTGCCGAGCATGCAGCTCAAGGCCGCTTCGCTGACCTGGCCGGTCTTGGCGATCCGGTCCACCAGCACGGCGGCCAGGAATACACCGCCCAGCGCCGTCAGTTGTTCCTGAATCGGGCTCATGGACGGGCGTCCTTGCTGCTCCAGGGTTCGGCCACTTCGATCACGCCGCCACCTAGGCAGATCTCGCCGTCGTAGAACACCACGGACTGGCCGGGAGTGACGGCGCGCTGTGGGTCGTCGAAGGTGGCGCGGTAGCCGTTGGTGGTCTTTTCCAGGGTGCAGGGCTGGTCGCTCTGGCGGTAGCGCACCTTGGCGGTCAGGCGTCGCGGCTGGCTCAGGTCGATGGGGTTGACCCAATAGATGTCGGAGGCCAGCAGGGCGCGGGAGAACAGCCAGGGGTGATCATTGCCCTGGCCCACGATCAGCTCGTTGTGCTCCAGGTCCTTGATCAGCACGTACCACGGCTCTTCGCCGGCGTCTTTCAGGCCGCCGATGCCCAGGCCCTGACGCTGGCCGATGGTGTGGTACATCAAGCCGTGATGGCGGCCGATGACTTCACCTTCGGTGGTCTTGATCTCGCCGGGCTGGGCCGGCAGGTATTGCTTGAGGAAGTCGCTGAAGCGCCGCTCACCGATAAAGCAGATGCCGGTGGAGTCTTTCTTCTTCGCTGTGGCCAGGTCGTGTTTTTCGGCAATGGCGCGCACTTCGGGCTTTTCCAGCTCACCTACCGGGAACAGGGTCTTGGCGATCTGTTCGCCGCCAACGGCGTGGAGGAAGTAGCTCTGGTCCTTGTTCGGGTCCAGGCCCTTGAGCAGTTCGGTGCGGCCATCGATGTCGCGGCGGCGCACATAGTGGCCGGTGGCGATCAGGTCGGCGCCGAGCATCATGGCGTAGTCGAGGAAGGCCTTGAACTTGATTTCGCGGTTGCAGAGGATATCCGGGTTCGGCGTGCGGCCGGCCTTGTATTCGGCCAGGAAGTGCTCGAACACGTTGTCCCAGTATTCGGCGGCGAAGTTGGCGGTGTGCAGCTTGATGCCAATCTTGTCGCACACGGCCTGGGCGTCGGCCAGGTCGTCCATGGCGGTGCAGTATTCGGTTCCGTCGTCTTCCTCCCAGTTCTTCATGAACAGGCCTTCCACCTGGTAACCCTGCTCCATCAGCAGGAGGGCGGAAACGGAAGAATCCACGCCGCCGGACATGCCGACAATGACGCGCTTCTTTTGGGTGTCAGAAGGGGCTGGATCACGCATAGGAATTCAATGGGTGTCTTGAAAAAGGACGCGATTCTAACAGGCTGAGGCCTGCAAGGCTAAAACTGCGGTTAAAGCATTGGTCGGATCAGTGCCAGGCTGTGCAACTGGCCATCCAGGTAATCGTCCAGGCACTGCAGGATCAGCTCGCTGCGCCAGTTGGCCCGTTGCTCCAGCAGTTGCTCGCGGCTCAGCCAGCGCGGGCCGATGATGCCGTCATCCAACTGATAGTCCGGATGATGGCGCAGTGGCTTGGCGGCAAAGCACACGCGCTGGTAGGTCACGCCGTTGCTGGGGGCGGTGTAGAGGTAGATGCCGACCACGCCGGTCAACTCCACATCCCAGCCGGTTTCCTCCAGGGTTTCGCGTACGGCCGCCTGGAGCAGGCTTTCATTGGCGTCCAGGTGCCCGGCGGGCTGGTTGAGCACGGCTTGTTCGCCCTGGTATTCCTCGACGAACAGGAAGCGGCCCTGGTCCTCGACGATGGTGGCGACAGTAATATGCGGTTGCCATTCCATAAAGGCACTCCTTTATAAAGGGTGAGCATTGTAGGAGCCGGCTTGCCGGCGAAGCGAGCGCTGTCTGTTTCGCCGACAGGCCGGTTGCTGCGGACGCCAGAAGCACAAACCCCGGCGCGGGGCCGGGGTTTGTGTGTTCGCTCGTGCTTACACCAGCGCAGCGATGGCTGCGTTGAGGGTGGCGCTCGGGCGCATGGCCTGGCTCACCAGCTCGGGGTTGGCGCTGTAGTAGCCACCGATGTCCACGGGCTTGCCCTGTACGGCGTTGAGCTCGGCGACGATGGTCGCTTCGTTCTCGGTCAGGGTCTTGGCCAGGGTGCTGAACTGCGCTTGCAGGACAGCGTCCTCGGTCTGGGCGGCCAGGGCTTGAGCCCAGTACAGCGCCAGGTAGAAGTGGCTGCCGCGGTTGTCGATGTTGCCGACCTTGCGCGATGGCGACTTGTTGTTGTCGAGGAACTGGCCGGTCGCCTGGTCCAGGGTCTTGGCGAGCACCAGGGCTTTCGGGTTGTTGTAGGTGTTGCCCAGGTGCTCCAGGGAGGCTGCCAGGGCCAGGAACTCACCCAGGGAGTCCCAGCGCAGGAAGTTCTCTTCCAGCAGCTGCTGTACGTGTTTGGGAGCCGAACCGCCGGCGCCGGTTTCGAACAGGCCGCCACCGTTCATCAGCGGCACGATCGACAGCATCTTGGCGCTGGTGCCCAGTTCCATGATCGGGAACAGGTCGGTCAGGTAGTCGCGCAGTACGTTGCCGGTCACCGAGATGGTGTCCTTGCCGTCGCGGGTGCGGGCCAGGGTGAACTTCATGGCTTCAACCGGGGACATGATGCGGATGTCCAGGTCGCTGGTGTCGTGATCCTTCAGGTAGGCCTGAACTTTCTCGATCATCACACCGTCGTGGGCACGCATCGGGTCCAGCCAGAAAATGGCCGGGGTGCTGCTGGCACGAGCACGGTTGACCGCCAGTTTGACCCAGTCCTGGATCGGCGCGTCTTTGGTCTGGCACATGCGGAAGATATCGCCGGCTTCGACTTTCTGCTCCAGCAGCAGGCTGCCTTTGCTGTCGGTGACGCGAACCACGCCGTCAGCCTTGATTTCGAAAGTCTTGTCGTGGGAACCGTATTCTTCGGCTTTTTTCGCCATCAGGCCAACGTTCGGCACGCTGCCCATGGTGGTCGGATCGAACGCGCCATTGGCTTTGCAGTCTTCGATCACGGCCTGGTAGATGGTGGCGTAGCAACGGTCCGGGATCACGGCCTTGGTGTCGTGCAGCTGGCCGTCGGTGCCCCACATCTTGCCGGAGTCACGGATCATGGCAGGCATCGAGGCGTCGACGATCACGTCGCTCGGCACGTGCAGGTTGGTGATGCCTTTGTCGGAGTTGACCATGGCCAGGGCAGGGCGGGCTGCGTAGACGGCCTGGATGTCGGCTTCGATGGCGGCTTGCTGATCGGCAGGCAACGCCTTGATGCGGGCGTACAGGTCGCCGATGCCGTTGTTCAGGTTGAAGCCGATTTCCTGCAGCACGGTGGCGTGCTTGCTCAGGGCATCCTGATAGAACTCGGCAACGATCTGGCCGAACATGATCGGGTCGGAGACCTTCATCATGGTGGCCTTGAGGTGTACCGAAAGCAGTACGCCTTGCTTCTTGGCGTCTTCGATTTCAGCGGCGATGAAGGCGCGCAGGGCCTTTTTGCTCATTACGGCGCAGTCGAGGATCTCGCCGGCTTGCACGGCGGTCTTTTCCTTCAGGACGGTGGCAGTGCCGTCCAGGGCGATCAGTTCGATCTTGACGCTGTCGGCTGCTTCGATCAGGGCCGCTTTTTCGCTGCCGTAGAAGTCGCCGTTGCTCATGTGGGCGACGTGGGACTTGGAGTCCTTGGCCCAGGCGCCCATCTTGTGCGGGTGCTTGCGCGCATAGTTCTTCACCGACAGCGGAGCGCGGCGGTCGGAGTTGCCTTCACGCAGGACCGGGTTCACGGCGCTGCCCTTGACCTTGTCGTAACGGCTCTTGGCGTCTTTGTCGGCGTCGCAGGTCACGGTTTCTGGGTAGTCCGGCAGCGCATAGCCCTGGGCCTGCAGCTCTTTGATCGCGGCTTGCAGTTGCGGGACCGAGGCGCTGATGTTCGGCAGCTTGATGATGTTGGCTTCTGGGGTGACCGCCAGCTCGCCCAGTTCGGCAAGGTGGTCCGGCACCGCTTTGGTACCCAACTGCTCAGGGAAGCTGGCGAGGATGCGGCCGGCCAGGGAGATGTCGCGAGTTTCCACGGCGATATCAGCCGAAGCGGTGAAGGCTTCTACGATAGGCAGCAGGGAATAGGTGGCGAGGGCCGGGGCTTCGTCGGTGAAGGTGTAGATGATCTTCGAGCGGGTGGGCATATTCGGATTAACTCTCTTCTTTGCTAAAGCGTGCGCAGAAACTCGAGGTGCGCCGGGTAAGCGCTTTCGTTCAAAGGTCATCCATGAGCCGAATGTCGAGGTTTCTTCGCGGTGATGTTGGGTGCATCAGTCGAGCGTCAAGCGGGTGGGCTGCGGTAACAACCCGGCTTTGGGCGGCCATTCTCGGCTTGTTTTGTCGGTAGCAGAGCGTTCGGCCGTCGTGACTCTGTGGTCAGCGGCGGCATTATACATAGGTAGCTAGCAAAACGCCGATGCTTCATAGGCGCCCGTTCTCGTCCATTGGTCTAAAGGTCGCAGGCAGGGTGCAGGCGTAGAGTCGCTCGGGGTGCTTTACTTTGGCACTTTTCCCTTTGCTTTCAGGCTTGTAGGCCGCGAACTGTGCAGCTTTCACGGCATATGGGTGGAACATGAGGTTCCCGTCCAGATTCAACTGGGGTACGCTCGAACGCAGCCAGATGTTCAATCCACACAACGGAGTTCAGCATGGGATACAAGAAGATTCAGGTTCCAGCAGTCGGCGACAAAATCACCGTCAACGCAGACCATTCTCTCAATGTTCCTAACAACCCGATTATTCCTTTCATCGAAGGCGACGGTATTGGTGTTGATATCAGCCCGGTCATGATCAAGGTTGTCGATGCTGCGGTTAAGAAGGCTTACGGCGGCGAACGCAAGATTTCCTGGATGGAAGTGTATGCCGGGGAAAAAGCGACTCAAGTGTACGACCAGGACACCTGGCTTCCTCAGGAAACCCTGGACGCAGTGAAGGATTACGTGGTTTCCATCAAGGGCCCGCTGACCACTCCGGTCGGTGGTGGCATCCGTTCCCTGAACGTGGCCCTGCGTCAGCAACTCGATCTTTATGTATGCCTGCGCCCTGTGCGCTGGTTCGAAGGCGTGCCCAGCCCGGTGAAAAAGCCGGGTGACGTGGACATGACCATCTTCCGTGAAAACTCCGAAGACATTTACGCCGGCATCGAGTGGAAAGCCGGCTCGGCAGAAGCCACCAAGGTCATCAAGTTCCTCAAGGAGGAAATGGGTGTCACCAAGATCCGTTTCGACGAAAACTGCGGCATCGGCGTCAAGCCGGTTTCCCTGCAGGGCACCAAGCGTCTGGCGCGCAAGGCGCTGCAATATGTAGTGGATAACGACCGCGACTCGCTGACCATCGTGCACAAAGGCAACATCATGAAGTTCACCGAAGGTGCCTTCAAGGAATGGGCCTACGAAGTGGCGGCCGAAGAGTTCGGCGCGACCCTGCTGGACGGCGGTCCCTGGATGCAGTTCAAGAACCCGAAAACCGGCAAGAACGTCATCGTCAAGGATGCTATCGCCGACGCCATGCTCCAGCAGATCCTGCTGCGCCCGGCCGAATACGATGTGATCGCGACCCTCAACCTCAACGGTGACTACCTGTCCGACGCCCTGGCGGCGGAAGTGGGCGGCATCGGCATTGCACCAGGCGCCAACCTGTCCGATACCGTGGCCATGTTCGAAGCCACCCACGGTACCGCGCCCAAGTATGCCGGCAAGGACCAGGTCAACCCGGGCTCGCTGATCCTTTCCGCAGAGATGATGCTGCGCCACATGGGCTGGACCGAAGCAGCCGACCTGATCATCAAGGGCACCAATGGCGCAATCTCGGCCAAGACCGTGACCTATGACTTCGAACGCCTGATGGACGGTGCAACCCTGCTGTCTTCCTCGGCCTTCGGCGATGCGCTGATCTCGCACATGTAAGCTGTACGGCGCCCAAAGCAAACCGGCCGACTCAATCCCTTGAGTCGGCCGGTTTTTTTATGACTGGATGTTGGTTGGATCAGCTAAGGGCGCTTTCGGGCTGGGCCTCGGCGCTGACGATTTCGCCGGGCACCTTCAACGCGCTGATTTTGATCGCATGCAGGCCCTTGGGCCCTTGGATGATCTCGAAGCTCACAGCCTGTCCGGCTTTCAAGGTCTTGTAGCCATCCATATCGATGGCCGAGTAATGGGCAAACAGATCGTCAGTCTTGCCCTCCTCATTAATAAAGCCATAACCCTTGGCGTTGTTGAACCACTTGACCTTACCGCTAGCCATACTCATATCCCTCTGCAACAGACTCCATCACTGGAGTATCATCCAGTTCATCCGCCGCCAAGCTTGGTAAAAAGGTTGACGCCGCGGACGTTTATTACCCAATGTGGGCCCTATTGGTTGTAACACCGTTTTGCCGATAGTCAAGTTGACCCGGCGGTCGGAGTTGAAATCCTTCCAGGGCGCCCCCACCACTGTATTTGCACAACTGACGAACCTTTCTTTCCATGCATGCAATCAGCCAGATTCGACTAACATTCAATCAGGATCGCCCGGACTTGCACGACGACGATTCCGCTGGCTTGGCAGTACAGGAGGCTAAGCCTGCTCTCCAGGCGCCGCCGATGTACAAGGTGGTTTTGTTCAACGATGACTACACGCCGATGGATTTCGTCGTCGAAGTGCTCGAGATGTTTTTTAACCTGAATCGCGAGCTGGCGACCAAGGTCATGCTGGCCGTCCATACCGAAGGGCGGGCAGTGTGTGGATTGTTTACCCGCGACATCGCCGAGACCAAGGCCATGCAGGTCAACCAGTACGCCCGGGAAAGCCAGCATCCGCTACTCTGTGAAATCGAGAAGGACGGTTAACGCCGACCACTTGGGTATGAGGTGAAGCTATGTTAAACCGCGAGCTCGAAGTCACCCTCAATCTCGCCTTCAAGGAGGCCCGTTCGAAGCGTCATGAGTTCATGACCGTCGAGCATCTCCTGTTGGCTCTTTTGGATAATGAGGCCGCCGCCACCGTTTTACGTGCCTGCGGAGCAAACCTCGACAAACTCAAGCACGACCTGCAGGAGTTCATCGACTCCACCACGCCGCTGATTCCCGTGCACGACGAGGATCGCGAAACTCAGCCAACCCTGGGTTTCCAGCGCGTATTGCAACGTGCTGTCTTTCACGTACAGAGCTCGGGCAAGCGTGAAGTCACCGGTGCCAATGTGCTGGTGGCAATCTTCAGTGAGCAAGAGAGCCAGGCGGTGTTCCTGCTGAAACAGCAGAGCGTTGCCCGTATCGACGTGGTCAACTACATCGCCCATGGCATCTCCAAGGTGCCCGGGCATGGCGATCATTCTGAAGGTGAACAGGATATGCAGGACGAAGAGGGTGGTGAGTCGTCTTCTTCGGGCAATCCTCTGGATGCCTATGCCAGCAACCTCAATGAACTGGCCCGTCAGGGTCGCATTGATCCGTTGGTAGGGCGCGAGCAGGAAGTCGAGCGCGTAGCGCAGATCCTGGCGCGCCGGCGCAAGAACAACCCGCTGCTGGTGGGTGAGGCAGGCGTGGGCAAGACTGCGATTGCCGAGGGCCTGGCCAAGCGCATCGTCGACAATCAAGTGCCGGACCTGCTGGTCAACAGCGTCGTCTACTCGCTGGATCTTGGGGCGTTGCTGGCCGGTACCAAATACCGCGGCGATTTCGAGAAGCGCTTCAAGGCGCTGCTGGGCGAATTGAAAAAGCGCCCTCAGGCGATCCTGTTCATCGACGAAATCCACACCATCATCGGTGCCGGTGCGGCCTCCGGTGGGGTGATGGACGCCTCGAACCTGCTCAAGCCGCTGCTGTCCTCGGGTGATATCCGTTGCATCGGCTCGACTACCTTCCAGGAGTTCCGTGGCATTTTCGAGAAGGACCGGGCCTTGGCGCGGCGCTTCCAGAAAGTCGATGTGTCCGAGCCCTCGGTTGAAGACACCATTGGCATCCTGCGCGGCCTCAAGGGGCGTTTCGAGCAGCATCACAGTATCGAATACAGTGATGAAGCCCTGCGTGCCGCTGCAGAATTGGCCTCGCGCTATATCAATGACCGGCATATGCCGGACAAGGCCATCGACGTCATCGACGAGGCAGGGGCCTATCAGCGCCTGCAGCCGGCGGAGAAGCGCGTGAAGCGCATCGAAGTGGCCCAGGTCGAAGACATCGTGGCGAAAATCGCGCGGATTCCACCAAAACACGTCACCAGTTCCGATAAAGAGCTGCTGCGCAATCTTGAGCGCGATCTCAAGCTGACGGTGTTTGGCCAGGATGCGGCGATCGATTCGCTGTCCACCGCGATCAAGCTGTCCCGTGCAGGCCTGAAATCGCCGGACAAACCGGTCGGTTCCTTCCTGTTCGCCGGTCCTACCGGTGTCGGCAAGACCGAAGCGGCGCGGCAGTTGGCCAAGGCCATGGGGATCGAGCTGGTGCGCTTCGACATGTCCGAGTACATGGAGCGGCACACCGTCTCGCGCTTGATTGGTGCGCCTCCCGGTTATGTCGGTTTCGACCAGGGCGGCTTGCTGACCGAGGCCATCACCAAGCAGCCGCATTGCGTATTGCTGCTCGATGAAATCGAGAAGGCCCACCCGGAAGTCTTCAACCTGCTGCTGCAGGTGATGGATCACGGGACCCTGACCGACAACAACGGGCGCAAGGCCGATTTCCGCAATGTGATCGTCATCATGACCACCAACGCCGGTGCTGAAACCGCGGCGCGAGCCTCCATCGGCTTCACGCATCAGGATCACTCTTCCGATGCCATGGAAGTGATCAAGAAGAGCTTCACGCCGGAGTTCCGCAACCGTCTGGACACCATTATCCAGTTCGGTCGCCTGAGCCACGAAGTGATCAAGAGCGTGGTGGACAAGTTCCTTACCGAGCTTCAGGCGCAGCTGGAAGACAAGCGCGTGCAGCTGGAAGTGACCGATGCCGCTCGCAGCTGGCTGGCCGCCGGTGGTTACGACGTGACCATGGGCGCCCGTCCGATGGCGCGCTTGATCCAGGACAAGATCAAGCGTCCCCTGGCCGAGGAGATCCTGTTTGGCGAGTTGTCCGACCATGGCGGTGTGGTCCACATCGACATCAAGGATGGCGAGCTGACCTTCGATTTCGAGACCACGGCGGAAATGGCTTGATCGCCGCATAACGCAGCAGTACAGCCAAAGGCACCGGGAGGTGCCTTTGTGCTATCTGGCGTTTGAAACGTTTTTTGCAGACGAACAAAAACGCCCGGCATAACCGGGCGTCTTGTATTGACTTGCTTAGCGAGCGCGGTAAGTGATGCGCCCTTTGCTCAAGTCATAGGGCGTCAGCTCGACGCGCACTTTGTCACCGGTAAGAATACGAATGTAGTTCTTGCGCATCTTGCCGGAAATATGCGCGGTTACGACGTGCCCATTTTCCAACTCCACACGAAACATGGTGTTGGGCAGGGTGTCGACGACAGTGCCTTCCATTTCGAAGCTGTCTTCTTTCGACATGCAGTAAAGCCCTCGGTGTCCAATGAATGGCCCGGTGCAACTGCGCCAGGCAAAAGCGGCGTGCATTGTGCCCGAAAAGTGGGGTTTAAGCCAAGACCTTCTAGTTGAGGATCACCCATCTCTGGTTAACCAGCAGCTCTATGGGGCGATATTGGGTCTTGTAGTTCATCTTTTTGCAGTTCTTGATCCAGTAGCCGAGGTACACCGCATCCAGCCCCAGGCGCAGGGTTTCGCCGATTTGCCAAAGGATCGCAAAGCGCCCGAGGCTGCGGCGCTCTTCGTCGGGTTCATAGAAGGTGTAGACCGCTGACAGGCCATTGGGCAGCAGGTCGGTGACCGCCACGGCCAGCAGGCGGCCGTCCAGGCGGAACTCGTAGAAGCGCGAGAAGGGCAGGTCTCGAACCAGAAAGGTCGAGAACTGGTCGCGGCTGGGGGGGAACATGTCGCCATCGGCGTGGCGTTGCTCGATGTAGCGCTGGTAGAGGTCGAAATACTCTTCGCTGAAGCAGGGTTTGGCCGCGTGTACGGTCAGGTCGCTGTTGCGTTTGAGAATGCGCTTTTGCTGGCGGCTGGGCAGGAACTGTGTAGCAGGAATGCGCGCCGGCACGCAGGCGTTGCAGTTCTGGCAGTGGGGGCGATACAGATGATCGCCGCTGCGCCGAAAGCCCATTTCCGACAGATCCGCGTAGACATGCACGTCCATGGGCTGGCTGGGATCGAGGAACAGAGTGGTCGCCTGTTCGTCGGGCAGGTAGCTGCAAGAGTGGGGTTGGGTGGCATAGAACTTCAGGCGCGCCAACTCGGTCATGAGTCAACCCTCGGAATAAGCTTTGCAATTAAGTGTAAGCCACCCCCGGCAAACCCGCCTAGGAAACCCATATGGCGCGGCTCGGCAGGTCCAGGTGGTGTTTCAGGTAATTCGCGAACTCTGGCCGGGAAATGGATCGGGCGCCGAGGCTGTGCAGGTGTTCGGTGGGCATCTGGCAGTCGATCAGCACAAATCCCCACGCCTTCAAGCGTTCCACCAGAGTGGCAAAGCCGAATTTCGAGGCATTGTCGGCGCGGCTGAACATCGACTCGCCGAAAAACAGCTGCCCCATGGCCAGTCCATACAAGCCGCCCACCAGCACTCCCTGATCCCAAACTTCCACCGAATGGGCGTAGCCGCGTTGATGCAGTTGCAGGTAGGCGCGTTGCATCGCTTCGCTGATCCAGGTGCCGTCGGCATAGGCGCGAGGCGCTGCACAGGCGCTGATGACTGCGGCAAAGTCCCGATCGAAGGTCACCTGATAGTGTTGTTTGCGCAACAGTTTGCCCAGGCTGCGGGAGACATGCAGTTCGTCCGGGAATAACACCGTGCGCGGATCGGGGGACCACCAGAGAATCGGCTGGCCCTCGGAAAACCAGGGAAAGCAGCCGTGACGATAGGCCTGGATCAGGCGGTCGGCAGACAAGTCTCCGCCCGCGGCCAGCAAGCCATTGGGCTCGCGCATGGCCTTTTCCAGCGGCGGGAAGTCGAGTGTGTTGCGTTGTAACCAGGTCAGCATGGTATCCAGACTTGCGGCAGGGGAGGGCGGTGGCGAGCCATTGCGGGCCCGCCACAAGCGTAGGGCGAGGGCTTAGTTGTCGTCGAGGAATTTTTCCGCATCCAGCGCTGCCATGCAGCCGGCGCCGGCCGAAGTGATGGCCTGGCGATAGACGTGGTCGGCCACGTCGCCGGCGGCAAATACGCCCTGGATGCCGGTGGCCGTGGCATTGCCTTCGCTGCCGCCACGCACCAGCAGGTAGCCGTCGCGCATCTCCAGCTGGCCCTGGAACAGATCGGTATTGGGCTTGTGGCCGATGGCGATAAACACCCCGGCCAGTGGCAGATCCTTGGTTTCTCCGCTGTGGCTGTCCTTGAGGCGGGCGCCGGTCACGCCGCTGGCATCGCCCAGCACTTCCTCCAGGTGCTGGTTCCAGTGCAGGCGGATATTGCCATTGGCGGCCTTGTCGAACAGCTTGTCCTGGAGAATCTTCTCGGCCCGCAGCTTGTCGCGGCGATGCACCAGGTGCACTTCTTTGGCGATGTTCGACAGGTACAGTGCTTCCTCCACGGCGGTGTTGCCGCCGCCCACCACGGCCACCACCTGATTGCGGTAGAAGAAGCCATCGCAGGTGGCGCAGGCGGAAACCCCCTTGCCGGCAAAGGCCTCTTCGGAGGGCAGGCCCAGGTATTGCGCCGAGGCGCCAGTGGCGATGATCAGCGCGTCGCAACTGTAGGTGCCGCTGTCGCCGATGAGGATAAACGGCCGCTGCTGCAACTGTGCGGTGTGGATGTGGTCATAGACGATCTCGGTGTCGAAGCGTTCGGCGTGTCTCTGCATCCGCTCCATCAGCACCGGGCCGGTCAGGCCTTCGACATCGCCGGGCCAGTTGTCGACTTCGGTGGTGGTGGTCAGTTGGCCGCCGGCTTGCAAACCGGTGATCACCGTCGGTTTGAGGTTGGCCCGAGCGGCATAGACGGCAGCGCTGTAACCGGCAGGGCCAGAGCCCAGAATGATCAGGCGTGAATGCTTCGCATCGTTCATAAAAACACCTCATAAGCCTTTGTCACAAAAGAGAATGCATGCTCCAATTGAACAGTGCGTAACAGGCCGTTGACTATGCTGGTCGGAGGGTTCCGACGTGGCATGGCGTGAACAAACCCGTACAATACGACGCTGTACCGGGTTTATTCAGAATTGCACTGTTTCAGAAGCAAGGGGCAGAGTGTTAAAAGTAGCCCCAGTTACGCCGGTCAACTTTATTTACCTGCTCGGATTGAGCAGTATCTTGTAGTCAATCACCCGTTGGACGCGCCCTTGGCGCAGGAAAAGACGCGTTTTGAAGAAATCCACCGCAGCACCTAAACCTGTTGTTCCGCTCTGGCGTCAACAATTGCACTACCGGCTCAAGGAAGGTGCGTTGATCGCCATTGGCGCCCTGTGCCTGTTCTTGATGATGGCACTTCTGACCTATGGGAAAGATGATCCGGGCTGGAGTCATAACAGCAAGATTGAAGACGTGCAGAACTTCGGTGGCCCGGCCGGTTCCTACAGCGCCGATATCCTGTTTATGGTGTTGGGTTACTTCGCCTATATCTTCCCGCTGCTGTTGGCGATCAAGACCTACCAGATCTTCCGCCAGCGCCATGAGCCCTGGCAGTGGAGCGGCTGGCTGTTTTCCTGGCGGCTGATCGGCCTGGTGTTCCTGGTGCTGTCGGGCGCCGCGCTGGCCCATATCCATTTCCATGCCGCCACGGGCCTGCCGGCCGGTGCCGGTGGCGCCTTGGGCGAGAGCCTGGGCGACCTGGCCAAGAACGCCCTGAACGTGCAGGGCAGCACCCTGATGTTCATTGCCCTGTTCCTGTTCGGCCTGACGGTGTTCACCGACCTGTCGTGGTTCAAGGTGATGGACGTGACCGGCAAGATCACCCTCGACCTGTTCGAACTGTTCCAGGGCGCCGCCAACCGCTGGTGGGATGCGCGCGTGGAGCGCAAGCAACTGGTGGCGCAATTGCGCGAAGTGGATGCCCGGGTCGATGAAGTCGTGACCCCGAACGTGGCCGACAAGCGCGAGCAGGCCAAGGTCAAGGAGCGCCTTATCGAGCGCGAGCAGGCCCTGAGCAAGCACATGTCCGAGCGCGAAAAGCAGGTGCCGCCAGTGATCACGCCGATCGCCACCAAGGCGCCGGAGCCCAGCAAGCGCGTGCAGAAAGAGAAACAGGTGCCGTTGTTCGTCGACAGCGCGGTGGAAGGCACCTTGCCACCGATCTCGATCCTCGACCCGGCAGAAAAGAAACAGCTGAATTATTCCCCCGAATCCCTGGCGGCGGTTGGCCACCTGCTGGAAATCAAGCTCAAGGAGTTCGGTGTCGAAGTCTCGGTGGATTCGATCCACCCGGGGCCGGTGATTACCCGTTACGAAATCCAGCCGGCGGCAGGGGTGAAAGTCAGCCGGATCGCCAACCTGGCCAAGGACCTGGCGCGTTCCCTGGCCGTGACCAGTGTTCGCGTAGTGGAAGTGATTCCCGGCAAGACCACCGTGGGCATCGAGATTCCCAACGAAGACCGGCAGATCGTGCGCTTCTCCGAAGTGCTCTCGACCCCGGAATACGACAACTTCAAATCCCCGGTCACCCTGGCCCTGGGCCACGATATCGGCGGCAAGCCGATCATCACTGACCTTGCAAAAATGCCTCACCTGCTGGTGGCCGGTACCACCGGTTCCGGTAAGTCGGTGGGGGTCAACGCGATGATCCTGTCGATCCTGTTCAAGTCCGGCCCGGAAGACGCCAAGCTGATCATGATCGACCCGAAGATGCTCGAACTGTCGATCTACGAGGGCATTCCGCATCTGCTGTGCCCGGTGGTGACCGACATGAAGGACGCGGCCAACGCCCTGCGCTGGAGCGTGGCGGAGATGGAACGGCGCTACAAGCTCATGGCCAAGATGGGCGTGCGCAACCTCTCGGGCTTCAACGCCAAGGTCAAGGAAGCGATTGACGCCGGTACCCCGCTGGCCGACCCGCTGTACAACCGCGAAAGCATCCACGACGAAGCGCCGCTGCTGACCAAGCTGCCGACCATCGTGGTGGTGGTGGACGAATTCGCCGACATGATGATGATCGTCGGCAAGAAGGTTGAGGAACTGATCGCCCGTATCGCCCAGAAGGCCCGTGCCGCCGGTATCCACCTGATTCTCGCCACCCAGCGGCCATCGGTGGACGTGATCACCGGCCTGATCAAGGCCAACATCCCGACCCGCATGGCGTTCCAGGTGTCGAGCAAGATCGACTCGCGGACCATCATCGACCAGGGCGGTGCCGAACAATTGCTGGGCCACGGTGACATGCTCTATATGCCGCCGGGCACCAGCCTGCCGATCCGCGTCCACGGCGCCTTCGTCTCCGATGATGAAGTGCACCGCGTGGTGGAGGCCTGGAAGCTGCGCGGTGCGCCGGAATACAACGACGACATCCTCAACGGTGTCGAAGAGGCGGGCAGTGGTTTCGAAGGCAGCAGCGGTGGCGGTGACGGCGATGATCCGGAAGCCGACGCGCTCTACGACGAAGCCGTGCAGTTCGTCCTGGAAAGCCGCCGGGCCTCGATCTCTGCGGTACAGCGCAAGCTGAAGATTGGCTACAACCGCGCCGCCCGGATGATCGAAGCCATGGAAATGGCCGGGGTGGTGACGGCGATGAACACCAACGGCTCCCGCGAAGTGCTGGCGCCGGGCCCGACGCGCGACTGATCCTTGTTTCGCTTGCAGCGGCGTGAAGTCACGCCGCTCGTATACCCATCCAATTAATGAGGAATTCCATGCGCCTGATTCGCATGTTGCTGCTGCCGGTATTGGCTGTGACCACCTTGTCGGCCCACGCCGACCCGAAAGACGTGGCGCGCCTGACCCAGTTGCTGGAAAAGTCCCAGACCCTGACCGCGCGTTTCTCCCAGCTGACCCTGGATGGCAGCGGCACCCAGTTGCAGGAAACCGCCGGCGAGATGTCCCTGCAGCGCCCGGGCCTGTTCTACTGGCACACCGATGCGCCACAAGAACAGCTGATGGTTTCCGACGGCCAGAAAGTCTCCCTGTGGGACCCGGACCTGGAGCAGGTGACCATCAAGAAGCTTGACCAGCGCCTGACCCAGACCCCGGCCCTGTTGCTCTCCGGTGACGTGTCGAAAATCAGCGAAAGCTTCGACATCACCTCCAAGGAAGCCGGCGGCGTGATGGACTTCACCCTCAAGCCGAAAACCCGCGACACCCTGTTCGACAGCCTGCGCCTGTCGTTTCGCAACGGCATGATCAACGACATGCAGTTGATCGACAGCGTTGGCCAGCGCACCAATATCCTGTTCACCGGGGTCAAGGCCAACGAAGCCATCCCGGCGTCCAAGTTCAAGTTCGACATCCCCAAGGGTGCCGATGTGATCCAAGAGTAAGCAGCCGCAACCGCAAGGTTTCGAAGGTAGTCCATGGACCTGTTTCGTAGTGCCCCGATTGCCCAGCCACTGGCCGCACGCCTGCGTGCGACCAACCTGGACGAGTACGTTGGCCAGCAGCACCTGTTGGCCCGGGGCAAGCCGCTGCGCGAGGCCCTGGAGCAGGGCGCGCTGCATTCGATGATCTTCTGGGGCCCGCCCGGGGTCGGCAAGACCACCCTGGCGCGGCTGTTGGCGGAAGTCTCGGATGCCCACTTCGAAACCGTCTCGGCGGTGCTGGCCGGGGTCAAGGAGATCCGCCAGGCGGTGGAAGTCGCCAAGCAGCAGGCCGGGCAATACGGTCGGCGAACCATCCTGTTTGTCGACGAAGTGCACCGCTTCAACAAATCGCAGCAGGATGCCTTCCTGCCCTACGTGGAAGACGGCACGCTGATCTTTATCGGCGCCACCACGGAAAACCCGTCCTTCGAGCTCAACAACGCCTTGCTCTCCCGAGCGCGGGTCTATGTGCTCAAGAGCCTGGATGAAGCGGCCCTGGGCACCCTGGTACAGCGCGCCCTGACCGAGGAGCGGGGGCTGGGCAAGCGCCAGCTGAGCCTCAGCGATGAAGGCTTCCAGATGCTGCTGTCGGCCGCCGATGGCGATGGCCGGCGCATGCTCAACCTGCTGGAAAACGCCTCGGACCTGGCGGAAGACGGTGGCGAGATCAGTGTCGATCTGTTGCAAAGCCTGCTGGGTGACACCCGCCGGCGTTTCGACAAGGGCGGCGAAGCCTTCTACGACCAGATTTCCGCGTTGCACAAGTCGGTGCGCGGCTCCAATCCCGACGGCGCCCTGTACTGGTTCGCGCGCATGCTAGATGGTGGCTGCGACCCGCTGTACCTGGCCCGGCGCGTGGTGCGCATGGCCAGCGAGGACATCGGCAACGCCGACCCGCGGGCCCTGAGCCTGTGCCTGGCGGCCTGGGATGTGCAGGAGCGCCTGGGCAGCCCCGAAGGCGAGCTGGCAGTGGCCCAGGCCATCACCTACCTGGCCTGTGCGCCGAAGAGCAACGCCGTGTACATGGGCTTCAAGGCCGCCATGCGCGCTGCTGCCGAGCACGGCTCGCTGGAAGTGCCGATCCATCTGCGCAATGCTCCGACCAAGCTGATGAAGCAACTGGGCTACGGCGACGAATACCGCTACGCCCATGACGAGCCGGATGCCTACGCTGCCGGTGAAGACTATTTCCCCGAAGAACTCGAACCCTTGCCGCTCTATCAACCGGTGCCCCGCGGCCTGGAACTGAAGATCGGCGAGAAGCTCAAGCACCTGGCCGCCCTGGACCGGGCCAGCCCCTTGCAGCGGAGAAAACCTTGATCCCCCTGATCCTCGCAGTCTCCGCCGGCGGTGTGGCTGGCACCCTGTTGCGCTTTGCCACCGGCAACTGGATCAACGCCAATTGGCCGCGGCACTTCTATACCGCGACGCTGGCCGTTAATATCGTGGGCTGCCTGCTGATCGGCGTGTTGTACGGGCTGTTCCTGGTCCGTCCGGAAGTGCCGATCGAAGTGCGTGCCGGATTGATAGTGGGCTTCCTCGGTGGCCTGACGACTTTTTCATCCTTTTCACTGGATACCGTGCGTCTGCTGGAAAGCGGACAAGTGGCGCTGGCCCTGGGCTACGCGGCACTGAGTGTATTCGGCGGGCTGCTTGCTACCTGGGCCGGCCTGTCCTTGACCAAACTTTGATAAACGAGAGAACGACATGCTCGATTCCAAACTGTTACGTAGCAACCTCCAGGACGTAGCGGATCGTCTGGCATCCCGCGGCTTTGCCCTGGATGTGGCACGCATCGAAGCGCTGGAAGAACAGCGCAAGACCGTGCAGACCCGCACCGAGCAACTGCAGGCTGAACGTAACGCGCGCTCCAAGTCCATCGGCCAGGCCAAGCAACGCGGTGAAGACATCGCCCCGCTGATGGCCGACGTTGAGCGCATGGGGAACGAGCTGAGCTCCGGCAAGGCGGAGCTGGAAAACATCCAGAGCGAACTGGATTCGATCCTGTTCGGCATTCCCAACCTGCCCCACGAGTCGGTGCCGGTGGGCGAAGATGAAGACGGCAACGTTGAAGTGCGCCGCTGGGGCACCCCGACCGCCTTCGATTTCCCGATCAAGGACCACGTGGCCCTGGGCGAAACCCACGGCTGGCTGGACTTTGAAACCGCCGCCAAGTTGTCCGGCGCGCGTTTTGCCCTGTTGCGCGGCCCGATCGCCCGTCTGCACCGCGCCCTGGCGCAGTTCATGATCAACCTGCACACCGGCGAGCACGGCTACGAAGAGGCCTATACCCCGTACCTGGTGCAGGCGCCGGCCCTGGTGGGCACCAGCCAGTTGCCGAAGTTCGAGGAAGACCTGTTCAAGATCACTCGCGAAGGCGAAGCCGATCTGTACCTGATCCCGACCGCTGAAGTGTCGCTGACCAACATCGTCGCTGGCGAGATTCTCGACGCCAAGCAATTGCCGCTGAAGTTCGTCGCCCACACGCCGTGCTTCCGTAGTGAAGCCGGTGCTTCGGGTCGCGATACCCGCGGCATGATCCGCCAGCACCAGTTCGACAAGGTCGAGATGGTCCAGGTGGTCGAGCCGTCGACCTCCATGGAAGCCCTGGAAGGCCTGACCGCCAACGCCGAGAAAGTCCTGCAACTGCTGCAACTGCCGTACCGCGTACTGGCCCTGTGCACCGGCGACATGGGCTTCAGTGCGGTCAAGACCTACGACCTGGAAGTCTGGGTACCGAGCCAGGACAAGTACCGCGAGATCTCCTCGTGCTCCAACTGTGGCGATTTCCAGGCCCGCCGCATGCAGGCGCGCTTTCGCAACCCGGAAACCGGCAAGCCTGAGCTGGTGCACACCCTCAACGGTTCCGGCCTGGCCGTGGGCCGCACTCTGGTGGCGGTGCTGGAGAACTACCAGCAGGCCGACGGTTCGATCCGTGTGCCGGATGTGCTGAAGCCGTACATGGGTGGCCTTGAGGTCATCGGCTAAATGGAATATCTGCCGCTGTTTCACAACCTTCGCGGCAGTCGTGTGTTGGTGGTCGGCGGAGGGGAGATTGCCTTGCGCAAATCCCGTCTGCTGGCCGATGCCGGTGCGCAGCTGCGAGTGGTCGCACCTGAAATAGAAGCGCAATTGCAGGAACTGATCGTCGCCAGCGGCGGTGAGTCCCTGTTGCGCGGGTATGTCGAGGCGGACCTCGACGGCTGCACCCTGATCATCGCCGCCACCGACGACGAATCCCTGAATGCCCAGGTCTCCGCCGATGCCCATCGGCGTTGCGTGCCGGTCAATGTGGTGGACGCGCCGGCCCTGTGCAGCGTGATCTTCCCGGCTATCGTCGACCGTTCGCCGTTGGTCATCGCGGTCTCCAGTGGCGGCGATGCGCCGGTGCTGGCGCGGCTGATCCGGGCCAAGCTGGAAACCTGGATTCCTTCCACCTACGGCCAACTGGCCGGGTTGGCGGCGCGTTTCCGCGCCCAGGTCAAAGGCCTGTTTCCGGATGTGCAGCAACGCCGGGCGTTCTGGGAGGACGTGTTCCAAGGGCCCATTGCCGATCGTCAGCTGGCGGGGCAGGGCGCGGAAGCCGAACGTCTGTTGCAGGCCAAGATTGCCGGCAAGGCGCCTCATGCGCCGGGCGAGGTGTATCTGGTGGGCGCAGGCCCGGGTGATCCGGACCTGCTGACCTTCCGCGCCCTGCGCCTGATGCAGCAGGCCGACGTGGTGCTCTACGACCGCCTGGTGGCGCCGGCGATTCTCGAGCTGTGCCGCCGCGACGCCGAACGCATCTACGTCGGCAAGCGTCGTGCCGATCACGCCGTGCCCCAGGAACAGATCAACCAGCAACTGGTGACCTTGGCCCAGCAAGGCAAGCGTGTAGTGCGTCTCAAGGGTGGCGATCCGTTCATCTTCGGCCGGGGCGGCGAAGAGATTGAAGAGCTGGCGGCCCACGGCATTCCGTTCCAGGTGGTGCCGGGGATTACCGCGGCCAGTGGTTGCTCGGCCTATGCCGGGATTCCCCTGACTCACCGTGACTACGCCCAGTCGGTGCGCTTCGTCACCGGCCATCTCAAGGACGGCACCAGCAACCTGCCCTGGAGCGACCTGGTGGCGCCGGCCCAGACCCTGGTGTTCTACATGGGCCTGGTGGGCTTGCCGACCATCTGCGAGCAACTGATCAAGCACGGTCGCGGCGCCGACACCCCGGCGGCGCTGGTTCAGCAGGGCACCACCAGCAACCAGCGTGTCTTCACCGGCACCCTGGGCAACCTGCCGGCCCTGGTTGCGGAACACGAAGTGCATGCCCCGACCTTGGTGATCGTTGGCGAAGTGGTCCAGCTACGCGAGAAGCTGGCCTGGTTCGAAGGCGCTCAGTCCGAGGTCTGAAAAGCTTCGCCGGCAAGCCGGCTCCTACACATCCCGCTGTTGTAGGAGCCGGCTTGCCGGCGAAAGCGTCCTCAACCCCTGCACCAAACCCCTTGCCCACTCAACCGCTGCCGATCATGGCCGCGGCTGAAGTCCTGTAACGGCCCCTTCGGCACAATCCCCGTCGGATTGATGGTGGTGTGGCTGGCGTAGTAGTGCCCCTTGATGTGGGTAAAGTCCACGGTCTGGGCAATCCCCGGCCACTGGTACAGCTCCCGCAGCCAGTTCGACAGGTTCGGGTAATCGGCAATCCGTCGCAGGTTGCACTTGAAGTGGCTGTAGTACACCGCATCGAAGCGGATCAGGGTGGTGAACAGCCGCACGTCGGCTTCGGTCAGGTACTCGCCGGCCAGGTAGCGCTGCGTGTCGAGCAGGGCCTCCAGCGCATCCAGTTCGGCGAAGACATCATCGAACGCCGTCTCATAAGCCTTTTGCGAGGTGGCGAACCCGGCGCGGTACACACCGTTGTTCAGCGCCGGATAGATGCGCCCGTTGAGCTCATCGACCCTGCTGCGCAAGGGTTGCGGATAGAAGTCCAGGGTATTGTCGGTCAAGCCGTCGAAGGCGCTGTTGAACATGCGGATGATTTCCGCCGATTCGTTGCTGACGATGCATTGGCGCTGTTTGTCCCACAGCACCGGTACGGTGACGCGGCCGGTGTAGTCCGCGGTGTCGGCGGTGTAGCGCTGGTGCATGAAGTCGAAGTGGTCCAGGGGGTCGCCGCTGGAGCCGTAGGCGGTGTCGAAGGTCCAGCCGTTCTCGCGCATCAGCCAGCTGACCACCGAGACGTCGATCAGCTTTTCCAGACCCTTGAGCTTGCGCAGGATCAGCGTGCGGTGGGCCCAGGGGCAGGCCAGGGACACATAAAGGTGGTAGCGCCCGGCCTCGGCGGCGAAGCCGCCTTCACCGCTGGGGCCGGGGCGGCCATCGGCAGTGACCCAGTTGCGACGTTGCGCCTGTTCCCGTTGGAAGGCGCCGTCCTTGCCGCTTTCGTACCACTGGTCATGCCAGCGCCCTTCGATCAGCAGACCCATGAAATGCTCCTCGGCTGTTTTGCGTTGGAGTGCAGTCTATGCCCCTGGGTTCGAACAAAAAGCGCAAAGCATGGGCGGTTTTGATCGATTAAATCGATCTGTCCCGCGCATCCCAGTACTGCCGGGCGCGCTCGAAGGCCTGCTCCCGAGGCGTGCCCAGGCCGCGCAAGGCCAGGGCCATGGTGGCCAGCAGGGCCAGTTGCGGGTAGCTGTCTTCTACATCGCCGCGCCACAGCGCCTTGAGGTGCTCGGGTTCCAGGCTGGCAGGTTTCACATGGCGTTGCGCCGACAGTGCCGGCCATTCCTCGTCCCAACTGACGCCACAGGTGCTGCCGTACAGATGGCTGGCGGTGTCCGGGTTGATCTCGATCTCGCCGCCATCGCCCTTGATCACGATGACGTTGTCCCCCAGCAGGCCGCTGGCATCGCGGTGCACTGCCTGGTAGCCGGGGTGGAAGATGCTTTGCAGGCCGCAACGGGCGCCCAGGGGGTTGAGGATTCGCGCCAGGGAATGGATCGGTGAGCGCAGGCCGAGGATGTTGCGCAAGTCGATCATGCGCTGCAGTTGCGGCGCCCAGTCCCCCAGGGGCATGAAGGCCAGGTTGCCCTGGTCCAATGCCTGGCCGACCGCCTGCCAGTCACGGCACAGGGGAATTCCCAGGGGTTCCAGCAATTGTTCGGTGTACAAGCGCCCGGCGGTGTGGGCGCCGCCACCGTGGAGCAGGATGCGCACGCCATTCTGTGCCAGGCACTTGGCCGCCAGCAGGTACCAGGGCAGGTGGCGCTTCTTGCCGGCGTAGGTCGGCCAGTCGAGGTCCAGGGCAATCGCCGGGGTGTTGAGGCGTTCGCGCAAGGCTTCGGTGAAGCCCGCCAGCTCTTGCGGGCTTTCTTCCTTGTGCCGCAGCAGCATGAGGAAGGCGCCCAGTTGGGTGTCCTCGACCTTGCCGTCCAGCAGCATGCCCATGGCTTCCCGGGCTTCCTCGCGAGTCAGGTTGCGCGCGCCGCGCTTGCCCTTGCCGAGAATCCGCACGAATTGGGCGAAAGGGTGTTCTTCCGGGGTTTGGGTGAGCAGGGGAGCGAAATCGTTCATAGGCAATTGGTCGGCTTGGGCAGGCCCGCCAGCTTGGCGGCAAGTTTGGCGGGAGTGCCTTTGAACAGTCGGTTCAGGTGCAGGCTGTTGCCCTTGTCCGGGCCCAGCTTGAGGGCGGTGTACTTGATCAGCGGGCGGGTGGCCGGGGACAGCTGGAACTCTCTATAGAAGCCTTGCAGCAGCTCGAGGATTTCCCAGTGTTCCGGGCTCAGTTCAAGTGCTTCATTGGCGGCCAGGGCTTGGGCCACGTCGGCGGACCAGTCGTCGAGGTTGACCAGGTAACCGTCCTTGTCCAGTTCGATGGCGCGAGCGCCCACGGTCAAGGTACTCATAGCCAGGTGTTGACCTTGTCATGCTGAAGGGACAGCTCGACGAAGCCCGGGTAATCCACCGCGCGGGCCCAGGCCGGCAGGGCCAGGCCGCGGGCGTTCAGGTCTTCTTCCAGCACGTACAGATTCAAGCCGCTACGGGTGCTCAGTTCGCTGCAAATGGCGCTGCCCGGTTGCAGGGCATAGGCGGCGTCGCCGCACAGCAGCAGGCCGTCGGCGCTGCCCAGCAGGCGCAGGCAACTGCTCAGGCGGGTGTCGGTGAAGGGCGAGTGGGACAACACATGCAAGGTCGACATCAGAGGGTAATCACCTGGTCAAAACGGTCGATGATCCCGGCCAGTTCCGGGGCGTCCAGCAGCTGTACATCGTCAAGACTCAAGCTCGCCGGGTCGAGGCCGCGGGCAGCGAGGCTGGCGCTGCAGGCAAACAGTTCGTCGACGCCGAACAGCGACAGCGCCTGCAGGTTGGCGCTCAGGTCTTTCTGGCGCAGCAGCGAGGCCTGTTGCCCGGGCGCCAGTTGCAGCACGCCATCATCGAGAAACAGCAGGCCGATGGGCAGGTCGAAGGCGCCGCCGGCCAGGACGATATCCAGCGCTTCCCGGGCGCCAGGGCCGGTCCACGGCGCCTGACGGCTGATCAACAACAGGGATTTGGCCATGTCACGCCCCTCCAAAACAGATCAGGCGGTCGGCGGCCTGTACCGCGTCATGCAATTGCCCGAGCCCCGACAGCTCCCAGGGGGCTTCGACGCTCACCGACGTGCGCTGGTAGCGCTGGGCTTCGTCTGCATTCAACACACCTCGGCGCAGGGCTGCGGCGATGCACACCACGCCGTCCAGTTGATGCTGGCCGACAAACTCGCGCCATTCCCGAGGCAGGTCCTGTTCGTCCTGGGGCGTGACGATGCTGTTGGCGGCGTTGTACACGCCGTCCTGGTAGAAAAACAGCCTGACAATTTCATGCCCGCCCGCCAGCGCCGCCTGGGCGAACAGCAGGGCGCGGCGCGAGGAAGGCGCGTGGGCGGCAGAGAACAGGGCGATGGCGAACTTCATGACGGACTCGATGGATAAAACTGCGGCCATGATAAAGCTTTATCCGAACATCGGCTAAACCCGTTTCGCCCCTGGGGCTCTGGTTCCAGGCATGCAGGACATATCGGGTAAAGCTTTGCCCGGCCCCAAACTGCGAAGCGAGGGATAGACTCGCGCCTTCATTCAACCGGGGACAAGGAGCAAGGGATGATGGATTTGAATTCGGCGGTGGTAGTGGTCACGGGGGCCGGAAGGGGCTTGGGGGCCGCGCTGGCCATCAGCCTGGCGGACCAGGGCTGCAAGCTGATTCTCTGTGGGCGCAACCCCGAGGCCCTGGCGCAGGTCAGCGCGGCCATCGAGGCGCGTACCGGCAGCCCCGCCGATCAGGTGGTGGTGGACCTGGCCAGCAGCGATAGCGTCAAGGCCGCCCTGGCTGAGATCCACGTCCGCCACCCGCAAGTGGACATCCTGATCAACAACGGCGCCATGTGGCTGGAGGCCAGCGAGCAGCCCCACAGCGCCGCTGAAGTCACCGGGGTGATCGACGCCGCACTGAGCGGCACCTTCCTCCTGACCCAGGGCCTGCTGCCGGTGCTCAAGGCTTCCAAGCGCCCGGACATCGTCACCATCGGCTCCATCAGCGGCTTGCCCAATGCACCGCTGCACAGCGTGTCGCTGCCGTTCTATGCGGCCAAGCACGGGCAACTGGCCCTGGCCGATGGCCTGCGGCAAATGCTCAAGGGCACGCCGGTGCGCTCGCTGTGCGTGCACCCGCCGTACCTGGAGGATGTCTCGCCTCTGGATGAGGCCTGGCAGCAGATTCCGGCGCGGCAGAAGGGCGAGCAGGGCACCAACCGTGATGTGGTGGAGGCCGTGATCTTCGCCCTGACCCGGCCGCGGCATATCAGCCTGTCGTCGATCGTGATCGATACCGACAGCGGCGGCCTGTTCAGCTGATAACCGTGCTCAATGTCAGCGGTTCTTGTAGCCCAGTTGCCAGCGGCGGGGGATCTTCAATGACGCCACACCCAGCAGCACGGCAAACAACCCGCTGACATACAGCGCCTTGAGTCCCAGGTGCTGTTCCAGCAAGGCGCCCAGCACCGCCCCGGCGAACATGCCGCTCCAGGGCACCAGTTGCACCCGCCAGCCGTTGCGCCGGTCGCCGAGCATCCAGCGCCCCAGGCCGCGGCCAAAGCGTGAGAGGGCGCCGGTGACGTAGGTCAGGCCGATGGGCAGGCCGTTCACTTCCTCCACCGCGGCGTTGAGCATGCCCATGGCAATGATGGCCGCCAGCAGGGCCGGCAGTTGCTGCTCGAAAGGCCAGGCAGCAGAGGCGCAGAGCAACGCGCCGATGCTCAGCAGCAAGGGCAGGGCACGGTGCCCGGCAAGGCGGCTGACCACCACGCCCAGGGCGTTACCGACGATAAAGGTGGCCACCAGGAGCAGCAGGCGCAGCACCAGGCCCGGTTCGCCATCGCTGATGGCCACGGCCATGCGGGTGGTGTTGCCGCTCATGAAGGAGACGAAATCCCCGGTGGCCATGAAGCCGATGGCGTCGGTCATCCCCGCCAGCACCGAAAGGCAGGCCACCAGCCCGAGGCCGACCCGTCCGCGCCATTTCTGCGTGTGCTGCAGGGCTGCGCTGGCCGATTGCGTGGAAGTCGAAGGCAACATCGTCGGTTCTCCTGAACAGGGACTGCGAGGGGCGCGTGCGGGTCAAGGCCGAGGGTCAAGATGGTGCAGGGTGCAGTACTCGTCCCACGGCATGCCGGCCATCTCCGCCACTTCCCGGTGCACTTCGAGGCGCTGGGCGTGGAATTCCTCGGGGTTGGCAGCGGTCAGTTGCAGGCTCAGTTCCCAGGCGAACAGCCCAAGGCGTTCGGCTTCGGCCTCGAAGGCTTCATGCAGGCGCTCGGCGCGATACTGCGCCGGGGTTTCGCCCCGGGCCCGGGCCTCCAGGGGGTTGAGGTTGTCCAGCTGTTCGCGCAGCTCGGGGCGCTGTTCGAGGAACGTGACCAAGGCCTGTTCATGCGGGTGTTGATCGATTGCCATGAAGACTCCCGGAAAAAGCGCCACGCCAGGGCGCAAGACTGAATGGGTTACGGCCGGATGCTCAAGGCAGGTTCGGCTGAGCGGTCATCAAGCCACGCAGCCGCGCCAGATCCTTGCACGGGATGACATAGGTGCGCGCCAGCCGGTCGCCGATGCGCTGGCCGCGGCTTGATTCGCAGCAGATCAGCAGGGTCACCGGGCTGATGGCCGCTTCGAAGGGGCGGGTCGCCGAGCGGATCAATACCTGCAACAGCGAGGGGGGCTGGCCGATGCCATTGATCACTTGCAGGCCGCAAAGGGCCTTGCCGGCGGTGTAGCCACGCCACAGGTATTCGTTGAGGGGAAAATACAGGCACCAGGTGGCCAGCAGGCACCAGGTGGAGAATTGCTCCATATCCGGGTATTGGAGGCGTTCGGCCAGTCGGCACAGGACAAACCAAAGCAGCAGTACCAGCAGGCAGTCGACCAGATAAGCCAGAATGCGCCGGACGATCAGGCCGGCTCTCGATACTTCCATGCACTGCCCCAAAGACTACGCCCTGTATTGAGCGCCCTATTGTAAGGCCTAAAGCCCCTGCGGGGGCGAGGCTTCACAGGGATGTGAAAAAAACGTGAAAAATAATTAGAACCTTTTGCTTTCGACTTCCCTCGAAAAGGCTCCTGCAGCATTTGCCTTATTCAAACAGGGAGATCTACACACGATGTCAAAGGTATTCGCAACCCTTCTGGCCAGCACCTCTGCAGCCACCTTGCTGGCCCTTTCCAGCAGCGCCATGGCCGCCCCGGCCACCGGGCCGATTTCCACCCTGGGTATCCTCGGTAGCTACAACGACTTCAAGCTCGAAGGCGGTAGTGAAAGCGACAAGGAGCACCTGGGTGAAGGGGGTGTGTTCTACAACTTCGGCAACAAGATGACCGCCGAATCGGGCCTGATCTACCAGGCCGGGGTCGAGGCCAAGTTCGGCAAGAAGCACGACAACAAGCTCAAGGAAGGCCAGGCCGACCTCGACCTGGGCTGGCGCGCGGCCCTGGACGCACGCAACTTTGTCGATGTGCTGGTGGGGGGTGGCTACACCTGGACCCGCTACGAGCCGGACACCGGCGACTACGACATGAAGCTCACCAACAAGTCGCCCTTCGCCAAGGCCGCCCTGGGCTACAACCACCAGTTCGACGACCTGACCATGCGCGTCGAGCTGGGTGCGCGCCACACCATCAACGGCAAGGCGCGGCTCAAGGTGGATGACGTCGGCAGCGACACCGTGGACCTCAAGGACCGCACCAACCCTTACGCCGAAGTGAATTTCTTGATGAACCAGAACGGCTCGCTGCCGGTCATGGCCGGGGTCTATTACACCCGCACCGAGTACAAGCTGGACGAAGATACGCCTGTGGCTGACAACACCAAGCTCAAGCGTAACGAGTATGGCTTCAAGGTTGGCCTGACCTTCTAAGGGCAGCCGCCCGTTCCAAGCTGCAAGAGAGCCGCCGGTGCCCGTCTTTCGATGGGGCCGGCGGTTGTGCTTTCAGCTGACGATGGGGTGTTCGCGGCCGATCTCGCTGCGCAACTGGGCGATCAGGTGCAGGCAGTGGGTGAGGCCCGGCGAGGGCTCGCCGATGCGGCGGCTGAGGATGATCGGCGAGGTGGCCTCGGCCTCCAGTAGCGGGCAGAAGCCGATGTCGTCACGGTGCAGCACCTGCACCGAGGCCGGTACCAGGGTAATGCCGATGCCGGCGCCCACCAGGCCGATGGCGGTCTGCAATTCGTTGGTCCACTGGGCGATCTTCAGGTTCAGGCCGCGGGCACTGAACAGCGCGATCACATGGTCGGCGTAGCTCGGGCGCGGGTTGGCCGGGTACAGCACGAAAGGCTCGTCCGCCAGTTGCGCCAGGCTCACCGGTTGCCCCAGCAGCGGGTGGCCGGCGGGCAGGGCGACCACCAGGCGGTCTTCGGTCAGCACCTTCTGCACGATGGCCGGGTCGTCGATATGGATACGCCCGAAGCCGATATCGATGCGCCCGGCCTTCAAGGCTTCCACCTGCTGCAGGGTAGTCATCTCCGACAGGCCCAGTTCCAGTTCCAGGGTGCCGTTGCTGCGCAGGCGGCGGATCAGTTGCGGCAGCACGCCGTACAGGGTCGAGGGGGCAAAGCCGATGCCCAGCCAGGTCTTGTGCCCCAGGCCGATGCGCCGGGTGTTGTCGCAGACCTTGCCCAACTGCTCCAGTACCCGGTTGGAATGCTCGTAGAAAAACCGACCGGCGGCGGTCAGGCGCAGCGGTCGGCCACGCTCCAGCAGCAGCACCCCCAACTCGTCTTCCAGTTGCTGGATCTGCCGGCTCAACGGCGGCTGGGCGATGTGCAGGCGCTCGGCGGCGCGGGTGAAATTGAGGGTTTCCCCCAGCACCTGGAAATAGCGCAGATGACGCAGTTCCATGACAGCTCCCCAGTGGTGAAGTGCATACCTTAAAGGTATCAAGCCAGACCAATTCTATATTGGAACCCCGGAAAAAGCCGGGACAGAATCGCTGGCAGAACTTCAAGAACCTGATGGGTATGGAAATGCACGCTTCTGCCATTGAATCGATCGAGACGATCATCGTCGATCTGCCGACCATCCGCCCCCACAAGCTGGCCATGCATACCATGCAGAACCAGACCCTGGTGCTGATCCGCCTGCGCTGCGCCGACGGCATCGAAGGCCTGGGGGAATCCACCACCATTGGTGGCCTGGCCTATGGCAATGAAAGCCCGGACAGCATCAAGACCAATATCGACCGTTTCGTCGCGCCGCTGCTGATCGGCCAGGACGCCAGCAACATCAACGCCGCCATGCTGCGCCTGGAGCAGAGCATCCGCGGCAACACCTTCGCCAAATCCGGTATCGAAAGCGCCTTGCTCGACGCCCAGGGCAAGCGCCTCGGGCTGCCGGTCAGCGAACTGCTGGGCGGCCGGGTGCGCGATGCGCTGCCGGTGGCCTGGACCCTGGCCAGCGGCGACACCGCCAAGGACATCGCCGAAGCGCAGAAGATGCTCGACCTGCGCCGCCACCGCATCTTCAAGCTGAAGATCGGCGCCGGTGAAGTGGACCGCGACCTGGCCCACGTGATCGCCATCAAGAAGGCCCTGGGCGACAGCGCCAGCGTGCGGGTCGACGTCAACCAGGCCTGGGACGAAGCCGTGGCCCTGCGCGCCTGCCGCATCCTCGGCGGCAATGGCATCGACCTGATCGAACAACCGATTTCGCGCAACAACCGCGCCGGCATGGTGCGCCTGAATGCCAGCAGCCCGGCGCCTATCATGGCCGACGAATCCATCGAGTGCGTGGAAGACGCCTTCAACCTGGCCCGGGAAGGGGCGGCTTCGGTGTTCGCCCTGAAGATCGCCAAGAACGGCGGTCCTCGCGCCACCCTGCGCACCGCGGCGATTGCCGAGGCGGCGGGCATCGGCCTGTACGGCGGCACCATGCTCGAGGGCGGCATCGGCACCCTGGCCTCGGCCCACGCCTTCCTGACCCTGAACAAACTGAGCTGGGACACCGAACTGTTCGGCCCGCTGCTGCTGACCGAGGACATCCTCGCCGAGCCGCCGGTGTACCGGGATTTCCACCTGCATGTCTCAAAGGCACCAGGCCTTGGCCTGAGCCTGGACGAAGAGCGCCTGGCGTTCTTCCGTCGCGACAAAACCACCCCCGTGCTGCATCACACCTGAGGAGGGCTGCATGCTATTCCACGTGAAAATGACCGTGAACCTGCCGGTCGACATGAACCCCGAGCGCGCCGCGCAGCTGAAAGCCGACGAAAAGGCCCTGGCCCAACGCCTGCAGGCCGAAGGCAAGTGGCGCCACCTGTGGCGCATCGCCGGGCTGTACGCCAACTACAGCGTGTTCGACGTCGACAGCGTGCAGGAATTGCACGACACCCTGATGCAATTGCCGCTGTACCCCTACATGGCCATCGAAGTTGACGCCATGTGCAGGCATCCTTCTTCCATTCATGAGGATGACCGCTGAGCCCGTGCCAGCCCGTTCACCACTCTAATAAATACAAGATGAGGATTAATCATGAACGTCAGAATTTCCCACACTGCCAGCGCCCAGCAGTTTCTTGAAGAAGCCAGCGGCCAGTTCACCGAGGGCGGCAACCCCCGGGCCAAGGCCATCATCTACCGCATCCTGCGAGATTCGGTGAACATCATCGAAGACCTGGAGATCACCCCGGAAGAGTTCTGGAAGGCCGTCAACTACCTCAACGTTCTCGGCGCCCGCCAGGAAGCCGGGCTGCTGGCCGCGGGCCTGGGCCTGGAGCATTACCTGGACCTGCTGATGGACGCCGCCGACGTACAGGTGGGCAAGACCGGCGGCACTCCGCGCACCATCGAAGGCCCGCTGTACGTGGCCGGTGCACCGCTGAGCCAGGGCGAAGCGCGCCTGGACGACGGCGTCGACCCGGGGGTGGTGCTGTTCATGCAGGGGCAGGTCCGCAACACCGCCGGCGAGCCACTGGCCGGGGCCATCGTCGATGTCTGGCACGCCAACACCGGCGGCACCTATTCCTACTTCGACGGCAGCCAGTCGGAGTTCAACCTGCGCCGGCGCATCGTCACCGACGCCGAGGGCCGCTACCGCTTTCGCAGCATCGTGCCGTCCGGCTACGGCTGCCCACCGGATGGCCCGACCCAGCAACTGCTGGACCAACTGGGCCGGCATGGCCAGCGCCCGGCGCACATCCACTTCTTCATCTCGGCCGATGACCATCGCCACCTGACCACCCAGATCAACCTGGATGGTGACCAGTACCTACACGACGACTTCGCCTACGCCACCCGCGACGAGCTGATCGCCCAGATCACCTTCAGCGAAGACCAGGCCCGGGCCAAGGCCCTGGGGGTCAGCGGGCGCTTTGCCGAGATCGAGTTCGACTTCACCCTGCAGTCTTCGGCCCAGCCGCAAGAGCAGCAGCGCCACGAGCGGGTCCGCGCCCTGGAGGACTGAAGCGCCGACCGTGCCTGGCCCGGCCACGGAGCACCGACCCAGGTGCCCGTGGCTTTTGCCGTTATGCCGGGCCTGACGAGACTGCGCTGCGTGCCTGAAGCGCAGACCCAATAAGAACCATCAGAGTGACCCGATCATGCAGATGCATCTGTTGAGTGAGCGCAGCCGCGTGTTTGTTCAAGCCGATCCCTATGCCGTATCCGGTTACGTCAACCAGCACGTGGGCAGCCACTGCATCCGCCTGCCCCGGGCGGGCCAACCCCAGGCCAGCCTCAACCACCGGGCCCTGGCCAGCCTGGATTTGTGCAGCATCAGCTACGGCGCCAGCGTGCGCGTCACCTCGCCGGCCCTGGAAAGCATCTACCACTTGCAAGTACTGCTGCGGGGCCACTGCCGGTGGCGTGGCCCGGGCCAGGAGCACTACTTCGCCCCGGGGGAACTGCTGCTGATCAACCCCGACGACCCGGTGGACCTGACCTATTCCGACGACTGCGAAAAATTCATCATCAAGATTCCCACCCACCTGGTGGAAAACGCCTGCCAGGAACAGCGCTGGCAGTACCCGGGGCAGGGCGTGCGCTTTCTGCGCCAGCGCTACCAACTGCAGGAACTGGAAGGCTTCGTGCCCTTGCTGAGCCTGCTGTGCCAGGAAGCCGAAGCCCTGGAAAGCATGCCCAAGGTCCAGGAGCACTACGCGCACATCCTGGTGGGCAAACTGCTGGGGCTGATGCAGACCAACGTGCAGCGCGGTGCCCTGGGCGCCTCGGCGGCGACCTTCGAACGGATTGCCGACTACATCGAACGCAACCTCAAGCACGACATCGGCTGCGAAGAACTGGCGCAACAGGCGCGCATGAGCCTGCGCTCGCTGTACGCGCTGTTCGAGCGCAACGCCCGCACCACGCCGAAGAACTACATCCGCCAGCAGAAACTGCAACGGGTGCACGCCTGCCTCAGCGACCCGCACAGCCCGGTGCGCAACGTCACCGAACTGGCCCTGGATTTCGGCTTTTTGCACCTTGGGCGTTTTGCCCAAAGCTACCGCCAGCAATACGGCGAACTGCCCTCCGACACCCTCAAGCGTCGGCACTGATCCTCTGGCATCGGCCTCTTGTAGGAGCTGGCTTGCCAGCGAAGAGGCCTGCAGGCTCAGCACCCCATCCAAGGGCCTTTTCGCCGGCAAGCCGGCTCCTACACAGGCCACGTCGGCGCTTTTGCAGAAAACGGATACAGGTCTGCAGGCATTGGCTATTGCCCGTTCCAAGCCCGCCCTAGCATGGCCCTGCCTGAATAAAAACAATGGAGGCGGCGGCCATGTCCCTGCGACCCGAATACCTGCATTCCCTGCTTGAAGAAGACCCCGACCAGGGCGTCTACCGCTGCAAGCGGGAGATGTTCACCGACCCCCGGCTGTTCGACCTGGAGATGCAGCACATCTTCGAAGGCAACTGGCTGTACCTGGCCCACGAAAGCCAGATCCCCAATCCCAACGACTACTACAGCACCACCATGGGCCGGCAGCCGGTGTTCATCGCGCGCAACAAGAACGGCGAGCTCAATGCCTTCATCAACGCCTGCAGCCATCGCGGCGCCATGCTCTGCCGGCACAAGACCGGCAACAAGGCTTCTTTCACCTGCCCGTTCCACGGCTGGACCTTCAACAACACCGGCAAGCTGCTCAAGGTCAAGGACCCGGCCGCCGCCGGCTACCCGGCCAGCTTCAACTGCGAAGGCTCCCACGACCTGACCCGCGTCGCGCGCTTCGAGTCCTACCGTGGCTTCCTGTTCGGCAGCCTCAACCCCGACGTGCTGCCCCTGGTGGAGCACCTGGGGGAGTCGGCGAAGATCATCGACATGATCGTCGACCAGTCCGCCGACGGCCTGGAAGTGCTGCGCGGTTCCTCCAGCTACATCTACGAAGGCAACTGGAAGCTCACCGCCGAGAACGGCGCCGACGGCTACCACGTCAGCTCGGTGCACTGGAACTACGCCGCCACCCAGAACCAGCGCAAGCAGCGCGAGGCCGGGGAAGACATCCGCACCATGAGCGCCGGCACCTGGGCCAAGCAGGGCGGCGGTTTCTACTCCTTCGACAAGGGCCACATGCTGCTCTGGACCCGCTGGTCCAACCCCGAAGACCGCCCGCTCTACGAGCGCCGCGACGAACTGGCCCGGGACTTTGGCCAGGCCCGCGCCGACTGGATGATCGAGAACTCGCGCAACCTGTGCCTGTATCCGAACGTCTACCTGATGGACCAGTTCAGCTCGCAGATCCGCATCGCCCGGCCGATCTCCGTGGACCGCACCGAAATCACCATCTACTGCATCGCGCCCAAGGGCGAGAGCGACGAAGCCCGGGCCCGGCGCATCCGCCAGTACGAAGACTTCTTCAACGTCAGCGGCATGGCCACCCCCGACGACCTGGAGGAATTCCGCTCCTGCCAGCTCGGCTACCAGGGCAGCACCACGGCCTGGAACGACATGTCCCGCGGCGCCGAGCATTGGGTCCAGGGGGCGGACGACGCAGCGAAAGAAATCGACCTGCAACCGATCCTCAGCGGGGTGCGCACCGAGGACGAAGGCCTGTTCGTGATGCAGCACAAGTACTGGCAGCAAACCATGCTCGCGGCCCTGGAGCTTGAAGCCTCTCGCCGGATCGACGTGGAGGCCGTGCAATGACCATTTCCTACGACGCCGTGCGCGATTTCCTGTATCGCGAAGCCCGCTACCTGGACGACAAGGACTGGGACAGCTGGCTGGAGCTCTACGCCCCGGACGCCACCTTCTGGATGCCCTCCTGGGACGACAGCGACCAGTTGACCGAAGACCCGCAGCGGGAAATCTCGTTGATCTGGTACGGCAATCGCAGCGGCCTGGAAGACCGGGTGTTCCGCATCAAGACCGAGCGTTCCAGCGCCAGCATTCCCGACACCCGCACCTCCCACAACCTGAGCAATATCGAGCTGCTGGAGCAGGGCGACGGCCAGTGCAAGCTGCGCTTCAACTGGCACACCCTGAGCTTTCGCTACAAGACCGTGGACAGCTACTTCGGCTGCAGCTTCTACACCCTCGACCTGCGGGGCGAAAACCCGCTGATCCTGGCCAAGAAAGTCATCCTGAAGAACGACTACGTTCGCCAGGTCGTCGATATCTACCACCTCTGAGGCGACTGCCATGAGCCATCAAATCGCACTCAATTTCGAAGACGGCGTGACCCGTTTCGTCAACGCCAACCCGGGCGAAACCGTGGCTGACGCCGCCTACCGCCAGGGCATCAATATTCCCCTGGACTGCCGCGACGGCGCCTGCGGCACCTGCAAGTGCCTGGCCGAGGCGGGGCGCTACGAGCTGGGGGAGGACTACATCGAGGACGCGCTGAGCGCCGACGAGGCCGAGCAGGGTTTTGTCCTCACCTGCCAGATGCGCGCCTTGAGCGACTGCGTGGTGCGGGTGCCGGCCTCGTCCCAGGTCTGCCGTGCCGGGCAGGCCACCTTCCAGGCCAGCATCAGCGCGGTGCGCCAGCTGTCCGACAGCACCATCGCCCTGTCGATCAAGGGCGAGGCCCTGAACCAGCTGGCGTTCCTGCCGGGGCAGTACGTCAACCTCGGCGTGCCTGGCAGCGAGCAGACCCGCGCCTATTCCTTCAGCTCCCTGCAGCGCGATGGCGAAGTCAGTTTCCTGATCCGCAATGTGCCCGGCGGCCTGATGAGCAGCTTCCTCACCAGTCTCGCCAAAGCCGGCGACAGCATGACCCTGGCCGGGCCCCTGGGCAGCTTCTACTTGCGGGACATCCGCCGGCCCTTGCTGTTGCTGGCCGGCGGCACCGGGCTGGCGCCGTTCACCGCGATGCTGGAGAAAATCGCCGAGCAGGGCAGCGAGCACCCGTTGCATTTGATCTACGGCGTGACCAACGACTTCGACCTGGTGGAACTGGAGCGCCTGGAAGACTTTGCCGCGCGTATCCCGCAGTTCAGCTTCAGCGCCTGCGTGGCCAACCCCGAAAGCCAGTACCCGCGCAAGGGCTACGTGACCCAGCACATCGAACCGACGCACCTCAACCAGGGCGATGTGGATGTCTACCTGTGCGGGCCGCCGCCAATGGTGGAGGCGGTGAGCCAGTTCATCCGCGAACAGGGCATCGCCCCGGCGAACTTCTACTACGAGAAGTTCGCCGCCAGCGCCGCCTGAAGAGCGCCTCGCCGCTGTAGGAGCTGACTTGCCAGCGAAGGCGTCCACAAGAGCGCTGCTAGGCTCGAGGGCCTCTTCGCCGGCAAGCCGGCTCCTACGTCGGGTGGTGTTCTCCCTATCTTTTTGCATTCACGAGGTTTCCATGAACCGTTTCCACAACCAAGTCGCCCTGGTCACCGGCGCCGCCCAAGGCATCGGCCGTCGCGTTGCCGAACGCCTGGCCGAGGAGGGCGCCCGCGTGGTGCTGGTGGATCGCTCCGAACTGGTCTTCGAACTGGCCGCTGCACTCAGCCCCCGCTACCCGGTCCTGGCCCTGACCGCCGACCTGGAGCAGTACAGCGAATGCAGCCGCATCATGGCCGCCGCCATCGCCCACTTCGGCCGCCTCGACATCCTCATCAACAACGTCGGCGGCACCATCTGGGCCAAGCCCTTCGAACACTACGAGCCGGCGCAGATCGAAGCCGAAGTGCGTCGCTCATTGTTCCCCACCCTGTGGTGCTGCCACGCCGCCTTGCCGCAGATGCTGGAGCAGGGCCGCGGCGCCATCGTCAATGTTTCCTCCATCGCCACCCGCAGCCTCAACCGCGTGCCTTACGGCGCGGCCAAGGGCGGCATCAACGCACTCACTGCGTGCCTGGCCTTTGAAACCGCCGGCCGCGGCGTGCGGGTCAACGCCACCGCTCCCGGCGGCACCGAGGCACCGCCGCGGCGCATTCCGCGCAACAGCACCGAGCCCAGTACCGAAGAGCAGGCCTGGTACCAGCAGATCGTCGACCAGACCCTGGATAGCAGCCTGATGCACCGCTACGGCAGCGTTGACGAGCAGGCGGCGGCGATCCTGTTCCTGGCCTCCGACGAAGCCTCCTACATCACCGGCACGGTGCTGCCGGTGGGCGGCGGCGATCAGGGCTGAATGAGGGGCGAATTGGACGCCCCTACCTGTGGCTGGCCACGGCGGTGCTTATGCAGCTGGCCAGCCCGAAGGCCTCTATGGCTGCGGTGGAATGGGGTAGGGCAAGGTGATCGGCGGTGCATCCTGCAGTTGCCGCGAAGACTGCGCCATCAGATAACCGATGATCTGCGCCGAGCTCAGCTCGATATGCAACATATCTTGATCGCCAAACCACTCGTTGGGCCAGAAGATCAGGTCCGAGGCATTGGCCTCGGGGAAGTTGGTTTCCAGCAGGTTCAGGGCGTAGTCCGTATCAGACTCCGTGCCTTCGCACTGGCAGATGAAATCCGCCACGGCGCAGGCCTCGGCGAAGCTCAGGTCGTCAACGTAGCGCTCCTGATGAAAGGCCGTGCGCAGAAAGTTCGCCGCGCTGGTATGGCTGTGCATATCGCGAAATTCGTGGAACTCGAAAGGTCGGCCGGCGTGGCTGTTCCACTGCTGGATCAGTGCATTGATCTCGGGGCTTTCCCGTTCCTGGTTGTCCCAGATCCGGTCGAGGATCTGCTTCAGCAAGCCCTTCATCAGCGCACGTATTTTCGGCGTGGCGGGTGTTGGTTTCAGCCGTTCCGGCATGGCCATGGGTGTCTCCCTGATTGTCATTTCGTTTGTAGGAGTCGGCTGCCGACGAAGGCGATCTTACGGATGCTTTCGCCGGCAAGCCGGCTCCTACGGGGGCGTGCTTGTGTAGGCGCTGGCTTGCCAGCGAATACGCCCGCAAGGCCGCCCCCATTCCCGAGCGGCGCACAGGATAGGCCCTTCGCTCCGCCGACTAAAGCGCCGGCCCCAGCAACAACAATGCACACAGCCCGCCCTCAGGCCGATTGCGCAACTCCAGGCGACCGCCGATCTTGCTGACGATCATCTGCACAATCGCCAGCCCCAGCCCGGCGCCATTGGCGTTGCCCTGGCTGTAGAAGCGCTCCAGCAAACGCTCGCGCTGCTGCTCGTCGATACCCGGCCCCGCATCTTCCACACACAGGTGCATCGCGCCGTCCGCCTGGGGCCGCAGGCCGACCCGTACCTCGCTGCCCGCTGGGGCAAAGTTCAGGGCATTGGTCACCAGGTTCTGCAGGGCGATGGCCAGGGCCATCGGGTCGGTAGCGATCAGGCAGCCTTCGTCGCCTTCCAGCACCAGTTCGACGTCTTTCTCCAGGGCCAGGGGCGTCAGTTCCGCCAGCTCTTCGCGCACCAGGGCGCTGAGGTCGATGCGGCTCAGGCGCGGGCTGTTCAGCTGCGGTTCGATGCGGGCCATGGTCAGCAACTGGCTGCCGATGCGGGTGGCCCGGTCGACGCCGCTCACCAGAAAGTCCAGGGCCTCCCGGCGCTGCTCCGGGCTGCTGGCACTCTGGGCGTTCTGCGCATGAATCCGCAGGATCGCCAGGGGCGTGCGCAGTTCATGGGCGGCGTCGGCGATAAAGCGCCGCTCGCGCTCCAGCAGGCTGTCGATCTGGGCCAACAACTGGTTGAGGGCGGTCTGCATTGGCTCCAGGTCCTGGGGCAGGGGCTTGAGCCCGAGCGGCTGCAAGGTGTCGCTGCTGCGCCCGCGAATGGCCCGGGCCATGGCCCGCAGCGGCGCCAGGCCCCAGCCGATGGTCAGCCAGATCAGCAGCGCCAGCAGCGGCACGCCGATCAGGGTCGGCCACAGGGTATGGCGCACGATGCGCTGGATCAGGTCCTGGCGAATGTCATCGCGCTCGCCAACCCAGATCAGCAAGCCCTGCTGCGGGTCGGCCAGCAGAAAGGCGCACCAGTCCTTGCCGTTTTCCAGAATGTCGTGGGCCCCCAGGGTGGTGGGCGGCGCCTCCAGCAGCGGGGCCTCGGCGGAGCGCATCAGCAACTGGCCATCGTCGCGCCAGACCTGGAAGGTCAGGCGGGTTTCATAGGGGTGGGCGGCACCGTCCACGCCGACCCGGCTCATGGCCTGGTCGAAGGCCTGGTGCAGGCGCTCCCAGTCCGCCGCGTCCGGCTTTTGAGCCGGGTCGCGCTGGCGCAGCACCCCTTGCAGCAGGCGCGCGCTCTGGGCCAGCTGGGCGTCGTAGACCTCTTCGATTTCGTGGTGGCTGTCGCGCAGCACCAGCCAGCTGATCAGCAGGTCCCCCAGCAGCACCAGCACCAGGACCGGCAGCAGAATCCGCGTGCGCACCGAGTTCATGGCTTGAGCGCCAGCACGTAACCGACGCCGCGCACGGTGCGGATCAGCTCGCTGCAGAGCTTCTTGCGCAGGTTATGGATCAGTACTTCCAGGGTGTTGCTCTCGACCCGGTCCTGCCAGCCGTACAGCGCCCGGGACAGGCGCTCGCGGGTCACCACCTTGCCCGGGCGCACCATCAGCTGGTGCAGCAACTGGTATTCCATGGGCGTGAGCACCACTTCGTTGTCTTGGTAGTGCACCTGCTGGTTGGCCGGGTCGAGGCGGATGCCGGCGTGTTCCAGCAGCGGCTGGGCACGACCCTGGCTGCGGCGCAGCAGGGCGCGGACCCGGGCCTTGAATTCCTCGACGTCGAAGGGCTTGACCAGGTAGTCGTCGGCCCCGGCATCCAGCCCGGCGATGCGTTCGGCGGTGCCGTCGCGGGCGGTGAGGATCAGCACCGGCAGGTCCTGCTGGGCGGCACGCAATTGCTGCAGCAGTTCCAGGCCGTCGAGCCGCGGCAGGCCCAGGTCCAGCAGCAACAGGTCGAAGCTTTCGGTGCGCAGGGCGTGCAGGGCGCTGGCACCGTCCTGCAGCCAGTCCAGGGTGTAGCCTTCGGCGCTCAGGGCCACGCGAATGCCCTGGCCGAGGGCACGATCATCTTCGACAAGCAGCAGGCGCATGGGCGGTTCTCGGTAGGGCGAGGGGGCAGGGAAGGGGCGCATGATGACGCCGGCCAGGGTCCGTCGGCAGGGGTTTTTAGCGGGGAAAATGTTACCGCGCGTTGCCAACTAAGCTTTCACTAAGCTTGGTTTTGCACAGTGGAATCTCCCCCATCACCGGAGCGTTTTCCATGCGCAAGATCCTCCTGCTGTCCCTGGTTCTCGCCAGCCCCCTGGCCCTCGCCGGCCCGCAATGCACCACCGCCGAACGCTCGCAATGGCAGGATCAGAAGGCCTTTCAGGAACAGCTCAAGGCCCAGGGCTACCAGATCAGCAAGTTCAAGGTCACCGACGGCAACTGCTACGAGATCTACGGCTTCGACAAGGACCAGCGCAAGGTCGAGATCTACCACGACCCGGTCACCGGCAAGGCGGTGAAGACCGAGATCAAAGGCTGATGCCGCACGCTTCCCTGCGGCTGTGGGACCCGCTGGTGCGACTGTTTCACCTGTCCATCGCCGGGGTCTTTATCGGCAACTACTTCTTCAATGAAGCCGGTGACGACTGGCACGTCTGGCTCGGCTACTACGCCATGGCCTGGCTGCTGTTGCGCACGCTGTGGGGATTTGTCGGGCCGCGCAGTGCGCGCTGGTCCGACTTCTGGCCGACCCGGGCCCGGCTGGCGGGGCATCTGCGCTCGCTGCGGGCCGGGCGCCCCGAACATCGCCTGGGGCATTCACCCCTCGGTGCCTTAGTGATGCTGTTGATGCTGCTGGCGCTGTTGCTGATCGGCATCAGCGGTTTTCTGATGGAAGAGGTCGATGCCCTGTGGGGCGCCGACTGGCCGCTGCAGGTGCACGAAACCAGCGCCGATGTGCTGCTGGGGCTGGTGCTGCTGCATGTGTGCGCGGCGATTTTTGAAAGCTTCCAAGTGCGCGACAACTTGCCGTTGTCGATGCTCACCGGCCGCCGCCGACCCTTGCCGGACAGTGATAAGCGCTAATGGTTTCTCCCTTGTTCCCACCCTGTATTTGCCACGGGCTCCTGTATGCGTGCGCTGTCCTTTCGCCTGATCTTCCTCGGCAGCAGCCTGCTCTTGGCCGTCGTCTTTATCGCCGCCTGGCGCAGCCATCCGCCTCACCAACTGGCGCCGTTCGCCCAGGCCACCGTCGGCAGCGATGCGGCTAAAGCCAACAGCACGCCGCAATACAACAGCCGCTTCGTCTCTTCGGACCTGGATGACTTCGTGCATTCCTCCTCGGTGACCGCCTTGCCCGGCGGCGACCTGATGGCCGTGTGGTTCGCTGGCTCCCGGGAAGGCGCCGCCGACGTCCAGGTGCGCAGCGCACGTTTTGACGCCCAGAGCGGCGAGTGGGGCGCCGAGCAGGTGCTGGCCACCCGGGAGTCGACCCGCGTCGGCACCGGGCGCTATATCCGCAAGCTCGGCAACCCGGTGATCGCCCTGGGCCCGGACCAGCGCCTGTGGATGTTCTACGTCTCGGTGTCGGTGGGCGGCTGGGCCACCAGCGCCATCAACCTGATGGTCTCCGACGACCTCGGGCGCAGCTGGTCGGCGCCACGGCAACTGATCACCTCGCCGTTCTTCAACATCAGCACCCTGGTGCGAGCCGCGCCGGTGTTCCATGCCGATGGCGCGATCGGCCTGCCGGTGTACCACGAGTTCATGGGCAAGTTCGCCGAGTACCTGTACCTGAGCGCCGACGGCGCGGTGATCGACAAATTCCGCATCAGCCGTGGCAAGCACTCCCTGCAACCGACCATCGTGCCCCTGGACGAACGCCGCGCCGTGGCCATGCTGCGCTACGCCGGCGACACCCACCACAAGGTCCTGGCCAGCCGCACCGAAGACCCCGGGCAGACCTGGAGCGAGCCCTATCCGTTGCAACCGTCCAACCCCAACTCATCGCTGGCGGCGGTGGGCACCGACGACCAGGGCCTGCTGGTGGCCCTCAACGACCTGCAGGACGGACGCTTCAAACTCAGCCTGTACGGCACCGATGCCGGCCTCAGCCAATGGCGGCCCCTGGTGGAACTGGACCAGTCCCCCGATCCCCTGGGCCAGCCGTTTTCCCACGAGGCCTACAAGGACATCATCGGCGAAGGCTTTCGTGCCTCCAGCGGCGCCCGGCGCCTGCCCCTGGAACAGCGCTTCCTGAGCAACCTCGACTACCGGGTGTGCAAGCCCCAGGGCTGCGACTTCGAGTACGAATACCCCTACTTCAGCCGCGGGACGGACGGCCTGTACCACCTGGTCTATTCCTGGAACAACACCTTTATCAAGCACGTCAGCTTCAACGCGGCGTGGCTGGCGGAGCGCTTGTGATGATGTCGCTATGGCAAGCCCACCTGAGTTTTATCCTCCTGGGCTTCGTGCTGCTTGGCAGCCTGCGCCTGACCGCGCCCTGGCGGCCCTGGCTGCTGCCGGTGCTGGCGCTGGTCAGCTTTATTCCACTGAACCAGCTGCCGCTGGCGGCCTATGTGCGCAGCTTCACCGATGACCTGGCCATCAGCACCCTGGTGCTGCTGGGCTGGGTCAGCCTGCGGCACTTGGGGGTGATTGCGCCCTTGCCAGCCAAACACCGGGTGCAGGTCCTGCTGCTGTTTATCGGCCTGACCCTGAGCCTGTACCCCGCGACCCTGGGCCTGACCTACCTCGACCCCTACCGCTGGGGCTACAACCCAAGGCCGATGATCGTGCTGATGGGCCTGGCGGCGCTGGTGCTGCTGTGGCAGCGCAACCTGCTGGGGGTACTGATGCTGGCGGCCGGGACCCTGGCCTTTGCCTTGCGTCTGAAGCTTTCGGAAAACTACTGGGACTACCTGCTGGACCCGCTGCTGGCGGGCTACTGCCTGATCGCCGGCAGCGGCGGGGTGCTGCTGTGGCTGTGGCGCCGCGTCACCCAGCGCAGCCGCGGGCAGCCCCTTGCCGGGTAAACCAACAGGCCGCGCCGCGGCCTTCGACAACACCACACAGAGGTCAATGATGGGCGGGTTGCAATCACGCCGCTTGCGCTACGGCGTGGGCGCAATCGGGCTGGTATTCGGCTTGCTGGCACTGCTGCGGCTGCTGTTCGCCGTGGGGTTTTCCGGGGTGGACCTGAGCGCCGCCGACCAGCGCGAGGCCATTCTGCAGACCCTCGGCATCGGCCTGCGCTTCGACCTGCGCTTGACCTTGCTGATACTGCTGCCCCTGGCCCTGCTGGCCTGGCTGCCGCGCTGGAACCTGCTGCGCCTGCCAACTTTGCGCTGGCTGGCCCGGGCCTACCTGCTGCTGGTGCTGGGCGGGGTAGGGCTGCTGTACATCATCGACTTCGGCCACTACGCCTACCTGGGCGTGCGCATCAACGCCACCGTGCTGCGCTACCTGGACGACGCACAGATCTCCCGGCAAATGCTCTGGGAAAGCTACCCGGTGCTGTGGATCGTCCTCGCCTGGGGCAGCGCCCTGAGCCTGTGGTGCTACGCCTTGCTGCGCCTGGAACGCCGGACCCTCGACCGCCCGGCGCAACCCCTGGGCCGCTGGTCCCTGGCCAGCGTCAGCGCCCTGGGCATCGCCGCCGTGTTCCTCGGCCTGCTGGGCCGGGGAGAAAACCTCAACCTGGAAAACCCCGTCCCCCTGCGCTGGAGCGACGCCTACTTCTCCGGCAACAGCCAGATCGCCGCCCTGGGCCTGAACCCCGTGCTGTTCTTCTACGACACCCTCAAGGCCGGCCAGGCCCAGTACGACGAAGCCCAGGTGCGCCAACACTACCCGGCCCTGGCCCGTTACCTCGGCGTCGACCAGCCGGACCCGCACAGCCTGAGCTTCACCCGCCAACAAGGCGTGCAGCCGTACCGCATCGACCGCCCCCGGCCGCCCAACGTCATCTTCGTCATGCTCGAATCCCTCGGCACCAGCGCCGTGGGCGCCTACGGCAACCCGCTCAACCCCACCCCCAACCTCGACCGCCTGGCCCGCCAGAGCTGGTTCTTCAAACACTTCTACGTCCCGGTCACCGGCACCGCCAAGACCGTGTGGGCCAGCATCACCGGCGTGCCCGACGTCACCCGCCAAGAGACCGCCACCCGCCAGCCGCTGATCACCCGCCAACACAGCCTGATCAACGCCTTCAGCGACTACCACAAGCTCTACCTGATCGGCGGCAACGCCGGCTGGGCCAACATCAACGGCCTGATCCGCCAAAGCATCGACAACGTGCGCCTGTACGACGAAAGCCACTGGCAATCGCCCCAGGTGGACGTCTGGGGCATCTCCGACCTCGACCTGTTCAAGGAAAGCGACCGCCTGCTGCGCGCCATCCCCCAGGACCAACCGTTCTTCGCCTACCTGCAAACCTCCGGCAACCACCGCCCGTTCACCATCCCCAAGGACAACGACGGCTTTCAAGCCCAGGACCTGCCCCTGGAACAGGTCCAGGCCGCCGGTTCCCGCAGCCTGGAGCAATACAACGCCGTGCGCCTCCTGGACTTCAACATCGGCCGACTGATAGAGATCGCCAAGGCGGGCGGTTACTACGACAACACGATTTTCGTGTTCTTCGGCGACCACAACACCCGCATCAGCCAGATCCCCCACATGGCCCCCGCGTTTGAACAGCTAGGGCTGGAAAGCAACAACGTACCGCTACTGATTCATGCCCCGGGGATGTTGCGGCCCAGAGTGATCGAAGAAGCCGTCGGCCTCGCCGACCTGCTGCCCACCGTGGCCGGCATGGCCGGGATGCCCTTCACCAATGGCGCCATGGGGCGGGACATTCAGCAGCCCGCGCCGGAAGGCGAGCGCGTGGTGCCGCTGGTGTTGAGGGAAGGGACCTTTCCGGTGATTGGCGGCGTGACCAAGGATTTTTTGTTGCAGATGCAGCACGACGGCAGTGGCGCGACCTTGCATGACCTAGCGTCAAACACACCGCGTGAGGATGTGGCGCAGGAACATCCGCAGGAGTTTGAACGGTTGCTGGAGTTGACGCGGGGGATGCATGAGGGGGCGCGGTTGATGCTTTATCGAAACGTGCGGTAACCCAGGGATTAACGCATTCCTGCAGCCGCTGCTGGAGGCTGCGCTGGCCCTGCCGGGCGGCATGTGGCTGCTGTCGAAAGTTGCGCAGGCTGGTGCAGCCTCGAACATCGGCATTGAGCAACAACGAAACGCCATCCAACCCTTGCGGTTAATCCAGTCGTCGGGTACTAGCTCTACGTACCAACGATTATCCCGTCGAGTTAGATGCGGATAAGCCTAGGAGTTACTCCATCTATGTTGTTGAGGCATGAGCGGTTGCGCATCCCATTTTTTGTAACTAAGCGGCCACCAACGATGAGTCAACCGACTTAGTAATACGAGATGCCCAACTGCTTACCTCTTTTTTATCTATGTGCGTCTTAGATTGATAAATTAGACCCGAGGAGCGTTTGCTAAGCTGGAATCAACAGCTCAGATTGAACTGTCGGTGATTGCAGAGAGCTGGTGACGAGCTGTTCCCCGTCAAGTACAGAAAGAATACGGTGCGACAGCTTGCCCAAGGCGTACGCAAGCAATGGAGGCACGGCATTACCAATCTGTTTTAACTGTTGCCACTCACTACCAACAAAGACGAAGCCATCATGGAATGATTGTAGGCGTGCAGCCTCGCGAACTGTAATCCATCTGTTCGCGTGTGGGTGGATCCACTCACTCATGTCTCGGTGCATCTGAGCCAGAATCGTGTGCGACGGTTGATTTGGATGCAATCTCCTCCATTTTTCCGGCCGCTTCCCGTCCCAAATTTCTTTGGGGAGGCTGTTCGCTTTCATCCCAGGTTTGAGCAAGGAAATAAGATTGGCTCTGCGAGCTTGAATTTCTTTGGTGTGGTGGTTGTGCAGCGCAGCTGTTTTTTTACCTAATCCACGTTTTTTCTTGAGCGCTTTAGAGTAGCGCGGGCCATCGTAGTCCAGTCTCATATCTTTCATGAACTTTGATGGTTTAGCAGTTTTTGGGTAGTCTAAAATTTCACCGCTATGGACAATTTCATCTGGTAGATCACCAATTGCTTCGCTAACCGTAACGACTTTATCTACGCGGTATCCGTCTAGCGTCGTCTCGCAAAAAGAATAAAGATCGAAAGGGAACTTATCTTCGTCGCGAGTGCCAACAAATATGACCCGTTGCCTGGTTTGGGGTACGCCAAAGTCATCAGCGGAAAGCTGAAGCATTACTGCATTGCTGTAGCCAAGGCTTGCGAACTCTTTCAAAATTAACCGTTTGAAGTGGCCTTTGTTCATGAGTGCAAGGTTGGGGACGTTCTCCATAAAGAAGACTCGTGGACGCAGGGTGTCAACTACCCGGGTGTATTGTTTATAGAGCTCATTTCGTTCGTCATCTAACTTTCTCTGGCCTATTTGGCTAAAGCCTTGGCAAGGAGGGCCCCCAAAAACAAGGTCAACCTTGCTCAGTCGATAATCGTGAATGTGCGAAGAGTCATCAGCTAAGAAACTGTGAACATCGCCTTCGAATAGTGGTGTGCTAGGAAAATTGTGTCGATAGGTCTCGCAAGCAAATTTATCGAGCTCTACGGCGACCTGGATTTTTGTGCCAGCGCTTTCTATGCCCTCGCAGAAGCCGCCGCATCCTGAAAACAAGGAAACCGCCGTGGGCGTTAGGTTTGGCGCCATCACTGTGGTTGGTGCCGGCGCAAGGGGGTGACTTTTAGGCATCTTCTCTACCGCGTAAATCAATCAATAGCCCACAGTAGCTGGATCAAATCTATCTGTACACCCTATGTGACTCATAGTCCGTGGTCTCTTAGTCACCATGGCAGTAGCTTTCCGCCATGAATCTAGCGGACTACTTCGGTCTAGCCATCCGTCGGCACAGAGAGCTTTTGCGCCTTAGCCAGGAAGAGCTAGCCAACAGAGCAAATATTGATCGCACCTACATTAGCGGCGTGGAGCGCGGCGCGCGTAATCCGACGCTCCTCGTTATGCAGAAAATTGCGACAGCTCTTGGTAGTGATCTAGACGTGATTTTTGCCACTGCCCGCGATATAGCGCACGCTAAGGAAGGTTGATGCCATATTCATTCGATCACGCTACGGTTTGCATAAACTGCCCTTTCGGAAAGTGCTTTGAAGATAGGCGTGTAAATACGGTTAGAGGAAGAAGCACTAAGTTTCGGTTTCGTCAGATGGCCGCAATGAACTGTACTTTCACTGACTTTATGCCAGGTTGTGATAATGATCCCGATCCGGCACGTTCATTTGGAGAGTATCTTACACAGTTTACTAAGAATGCGACCTTGGCTGGTGAAACGCTATTTGGTGGTGACTTTGATGTTAAAACCTCAGCTATTGCAAAAGTTGAGGGGGATGTGTTTGAACTCTTGGAGGCCGGTGCATTCTGGAACGCAACTGTGGCGTGGAATAACTTTATGGATTCAGGTGTTTGGGTGTCCACAAGCTTCAAAAAACCACCCCAGGCCGTTCCTACCCCTACTCGAAAAATAGCTGTCGTTAAACTTCCGCGAGGGTACGATGCTACTAAGCTATTTCGCCCGGAAATTCGCAGTAGTATCTTGGCACATGAGGCAGCTCTGAGCACTCGAGGTTTGGCATTGGGGTTGTCTAGCCCAGATATTGTCGGGGTTCGCCTTCCATTTCCACTTCCCCTGGAATTGTCATGTTTTACTGAGCCAGCCGAGAGTTTGAGCGTAGTTGATTTAGTAAAGCTGGAAAACGCGCATAAGCTTTTAGAAGGGAAAATCGAGTCGACAGGCTTTCTGTTTGCAGTAGCTGTTAAAAGAACTACTAGGAGCGATCGATTGTATCAGCCTCTCTTTGAGGCTAATGTCTTGAAGTATTTGATCGAAGTGGTATTGAAGGGGGCAGCCTTTAGATTTTATGCTCATCTAAACTCGTTTGAAGGTGCGGATGTGGTTCGGCATTATAAAGCTGCATCTTTGATTTCGCTTGCGAGGGGAGGGACGCCTACTAAAGCAGTTGATGTGCTTTACCTAGCCACATCTCCTCGCGACTCAGCGCAATCACTTCTTGATGATTTTCCGCTTTTTCATCTTTAGTTGTTACATAACTATAACTGTCTGCAAATTTGAGGCGAAGCGGTCGGGTTTATTTTGGTGGTTTTAATAAGTAAGTAAAACCTATTTCTATCTTCATAAGTTCCGGGTTCGATTAGATTTTCGACTTGCTTTGGATTCAGCTCGCTCATTGGGTTTCCCTTGTCTTACGTTTTGCCACTCGCTTCTTTCCTGCTACATCGTCAGATGAGATAGGATCAGTTAAGACAATCAAAAAGCCGGCTTATGGCCGGCTTTCTTAGTATTTAAATCAAACGCTAAACGCCCTTGTCTCAATCACCGCCAACACATCCCGTACATCTTGCATCAACAATCTGGCTGTGTTGGTCACGGTGCCAATGTCCTTATCGCTCGCATCACGCAACCTAATGCAGGCCATCAGATTCAGAAAGTCGAGCGCAGTCACCAACCGCTCACTCGCACACGCATGCAAATCCACCAACGGCGCCTGGCTGTCTACAAACAGCACCGGCCCATCGCTGGCGATTGGGGTCATGGGAATAAATCGTTCGGATAGATCTTGAGTATTCATGGTGTCGTTTCTTCCAAGAAAATGAAAAATCGCCACCTGTTGCTGCGAATCAACTGGGTGGCAGCTGTACGCGGGTTCGCAGACCGAGGAAAGAAACAAACCCGGCAGACCCGAAGGTCTCCCACGCACAGCTGCCATAAACGAAACGCAGGCGAAGTTTGCCTGAGTTGGCATGGACTGTGTTGCTTGAATCTTTCTGTTGGGCTGCGAAACCCTGTTGCTGACAAAAATCAGCGAACGAGAAAACTATAGGGACGGGGCAGGTCCGGGACAATGGCGCTTCTGTAGGAACGGTCTCTATTGCGAGTAAGGACCGGCTGAACTCTCCAGTGAATTCATATCCGCTGTGCCTGACCCTAACTGTATGGGCCTTTCAGCTTGGTAATCGGCAGCAGAGTGGAGCCCCCAAGGTAATTGTCCAACAGCCTGTTGGACCATTTCAGATTCGGGCCAGGCCTCGGCAAATCCATCTGACCTCCAGTCGATTTTGCTATCCTGCGCCCCTTTTCCCCACCGCAAGGAACGCAGGCATGACCCAGCCCATTGGCAGCAGTTCGCAAACAAGGGCTGGCCAACAGCGTCACCTGCAACACCTCCTGTTCCGCCTGACCGCAGCACTCTTGCTCTGCCTCGGGCTCATCACCCCAACCGCCCAAGCCAACCCCACCACCACCTACCGCGGCACCCTCGGCGACACTCCGGTTGAACTGGCGCTCACCTACGACTCCCAATACGGCGGCGGTATGTCCGGCTATTGGTTTTCCGAATCCGAGCGCTTGCCCATGGCGTTGGAATCCACGCCTTTTCATCCCGGCTCCGCGCTCTTGATCAACATCATGGACAACCCGACCCTGCCGGCGACGGCGGTGTCGTTGCAGTCGTTTACCGAGGGGGCAGAGGCGCTGCAGGGCAGTCTGGTGGATCTGCGCACGGGCACGCAGCAGCCGTTGCAGTTGCAGCGGGTGACGCGTTTTGGTGACAGTCAGCTGGGCGCTTTTGAGGGGGAGTTGCTGCAGCCGGTGTTCGATCGGGATTTCTATTTCAGTGTGCATGCCGCGCGCAAGGCCGGGGAGGAGGTGGCGCGGGTGGACAGTATTCGGGTGATGAGCCGCACCACCGGGCGGCGGGTGCAGGAGATCAGTGGGCAGTGGTGCCTGTCACCGGTCGGTACCAGGACGCTGACTTTCGGGCATTTCCAGGCCGAGGCGCGGATTGATTTTCAGGCCCAGGGCTATCGCCTGGCGGAGTCGGATGGCCGGCTGTGGTGCTCGCCTACTCAGTACTACCTCTATAACCGTGAACGCCGGGAATACCTGCGTCATCCGCAGTTGGAGCAGTTCGCGGTGGACGGTGATCTGCGCTTTTCCCCCGGTGGCCAGATGGAGTTCAGCAAGCAGGACTTCATCAATTACGACCAGCGCACTCGGCGTTGGGATTATTACCGGGTGATCAGCCCTGATCGGCTGGAATATCTGTCGTCGGGCGAGGAGCGTTTCTGATGCGTGGGTTTGATGTTGCTCGGGGGCTGGCGGTGCTGGTGTTGGCGCTGTGGCTGTTGCCGGCGCAGGCGTCCCACGGGGTGTATGAGGGCACGGTGGGCAAGCAGGCGGTTGTCTTGACCCTGGGCAGCCAGAATGCGGTCTACCAGGGCACCTATGCCTATCAGCGCTATCGCACGCCGATCCGCCTCAAGCCAACCTTCAGCTACAGCAACAAGACGCTGGCCATGGATGAGCTGGACGAGCAGGGCTTGCCGGTGGCGCGTCTGCAGTTCAATGACTTGATGAACTCCCGCCAGCAGGAGCAGGTGCGCGGCACCTGGACCAGTTATCGCACGGGCAAGACCTTGCCCATTGCGCTGAAGCTGGTGGGCCTGGTGGATTCGGATCGCTCGTGGCCGCAGCCGGTCACCCCGCTGCTGCAGAGTGCTTCCACCAAACGCTGGTATTTCCAGGTGCAGATGGCGGGCAATGATCAGCGGATCACGACGGTGGAGGTGATGGACAAGGCCAGTGGCAAGTTGCTGCAGAGCCTGGCGGTTGCGGCGCCGGGGTGTCGCAACCTGGGGGTGGATACCTTGCAGGTGCAGGCTGAGGGGGAGCAACTGTGGATTGGCTTTCAGGACTGCACGTTGCCGGGGTTTGCGTGGAATGTGGGCAGTGGGCGCTTTGAGCCGTTGCCCTGAGGCAGGGGATGGAAGCGCTGGGTAACAGAACAAGGGTCAGGTGTAGAACGTGGAAACTGTGGAGCCCCGTATGGACGACAAGCAATCCCCTGTGCTGATTCAGGTGTACATGGCCGATGACGATGGCGCCGTTCGCGAGGAACTGCTGGCGCGGCGCATCGATGAGGATACCTACGAGTTGCTCTCCTCACCGGGCCTGGCGCAGAACCTGGCGCGGGGCGATATCGTTTCCATCCGCAATCCCGATGCGCCGGCGCAAGTGCTGAAGCGGGGCGGGAATTTCTGCATTCAGATCTATGCCGATTACATTGATCCGGCGGTGATCTCGGCACTCGAAAGCGATGTCATTCGTGAGCTGAATGGGACTCTGGATGGGGTGTGCGAGGGGACGCTGGCGTTGGCGGTCCCTGCAAAAAACGGGATGGAGAACATCAACAGGTTTTTTGATGGTTTCCGCGAGCAAACCGGGATCGAGTGGTACTACGCCAATGTCTATAAAAACCTCGATGACGATGAGGACGAGACGCTGTTGAACTGGTGGCTTGACTGATTCAGGTGCTCGGCGATGGTGTTACTTGTGCCGGCGAGGGCGGTCTTGTGGACGCCTTCGCCGGCAAGCCGGCTCCTACAGGGGGCGCGTCAGGCAGTTTGTAGTCGTGCCGTCTTGCGTACGTGGTTGACCATCAAGCCCAGCCCGCCGCCGATCAGCAGGATGGCCGCCATGAAGTACATTGCGGTCTGGGTGTTTCCCGTTACCTGGGTCAGCCAGCCCACCACGATGGTGCTGAAGAACCCCGCCACATTGCCCAGGGTGTTGATCAATGCCACGCCCGCCGCGGCGGCCGCGCCGCCCACTACGGCAGTGGGCAAGCCCCAGAACACCGGCAGGCTGCTGATCATGGCGGCGGTGCCGACGATCAGGCCGAACATGGCCAGTATCAGGTTGTCACCAAAGAAGGTGCCAAACGCCACGCCTAGCGCACCAATCCCCGCGCAGACCGCCAGGTGCCAGCGGTACTCGCCGTGGCGGTCGGAGCTGCGGCCCACGATGACCATGGCCACCGCTGCGGCGGCGTAGGGCAGGGCGGTGAGGGCGCCGATGGCCCAGGGCTGTTGCACGCCGCTGTTGCGGATGATGGTGGGCAGCCAGAAGCTGATGACGTATTGGCCCAGCACCAGGCAGAAGTACACCGCGCCCAGTAGCCAGATCTGGGGGTTGAGCAGGCCGTCGCGCAGGCGGTGGCTCTGTTTGTTGGCAGCTTCGCGGTCGATGGCGGCCTGCATGCCGTGGCGCTCTTCGGGGGTGAGCCAGTGGGCGTCGGCGATGCGGTCGCGCAGGAGGAAGAACACCGCGGCACCGAGGGCCACGGCGGGCAGGCCTTCGATGACGAACAGCCATTGCCAGCCGGCATAGCCGGAGACGCCGTTGAGGTGTTGCAGGATCAGCCCCGAAATTAGTGAGCCGAACAGGCTGGAAATCGGTAGGGCCATGATGAACAGGGCGGTCATCACCCCTCGGCGCTGGCTGGGGAACCAGGTGGTGAGGTAGAAGATGATGCCGGGGAAGAAGCCGGCTTCGGCAATGCCGATCAGCAGCCGCAACACGTAGAAGGTCAGTGGCGTTTCGATGAACATCATGGCCGCCGACAGCAGGCCCCAGGTGACCATGATCCGCGCGATCCAGCGCCGCGCGCCGAAGCGGTGCAGGGCGATGTTGCTGGGGATCTCGAACAGCAGGTAGCCGACGAAGAAGATCCCGGCGCCGAGGCCGTACACCGCTTCGCTGAACTTGAGGTCGTCGAGCATCTGCAGCTTTGCGAAGCCGACGTTGACCCGGTCCAGGTAGGCCACCAGGTAACACAAAATCAGCAGCGGGATGATGCGCCAGGCGGTCTTGCGGTAGGCCGAGTGCAGGGCCGCATCGTCGAGAGCCGCAGGTGGCGGGGCAGGTGGGTTCATGGCTAGCCTCTTTATTCTTGTTGTCGAAGCAATGGGTGAAACAGCGGTTCAGGCCTCGGGTAGCAGGCGGGTGGCGGGCCATTCGCCGGAGCGGCTCATGTCGCGCACCACCTGGGCGATCAGGTGGGCGATGGCGCTGCGCAGGTTGCTGCCGGGCAAGGCTTCGCAGACGCAGATGCCCAGGGTGCGAAAGACTTCCCGGGGTTGAATGGCGTGGGCCACCAGCCGGCCTTCGGCGACTTCGCGCAGGGCCAGGTTCAGCGGCATGATGCTGGGGCCGATGCCGGCCTCCACGGCGCTCTTGAGGATGTGCACCGAGTTGACCTCCATGGCCACTTGGGCCGGTGGCAAGTGCAGGCGTTCCAGGGCCTGGTCGACGCAGGCCCGGGTGCTGTGGCTGTGGGCGCGGCTGGGAAACACCAGCGGTCGGGCCACGGCTTCGGCCAGGGTGACGCTGCCCGGTGGCGGGGCGTGGCGGTCGTCGGCGCGGTGGATCAGGTAGAAGTCTTCTTCCAGCAGCGGGCTGAAGCTGACTTGCGGCGGCAGGCCGATGGGGGTGAACAGGGCAATGTCGACCCGACCCCGCACCAGTTGGTCCACCAGGTTGCCGGTGAGCTCTTCATTTAGATGCAGTTCGACCTTGGGGTAGGTGCGGGCCACGGCCTGGATCAGCGGCAGGGCCACGGTGCTAGCCACGCTCTGGGGCAGGGCGACCACGATGGAGCCGCTTAGCGCGCCGGGTTCGCTGCTGATTGCGGCGCGGGCGTCCTGTAGGTGCTTGAGCAGGCCCTGGGCGTATTCGTAGAACAGTTTGCCGGCGTCGTTGACGCGGATGCCGCTGTTGCTGCGATGAAAGAGCTGGGCGCCGAGGTCGGCTTCCAGGGCCGACATCTGCTTGCTCAGGGCCGATTGCGCCACGTGCACTTCCCGGGCGGCGCGGGACAGGCTGCCGGCATCGACCACGGCGACGAAGTATTTCAGCTGGCGGATTTCCATGCTGGCTCCTTGGCGGGCCGCTGCCTTAGTCGACGGCCGGGCCGCGGGGGAAGATCTTGCCCGGGTTCATCAGTTGTTGCGGGTCGAGGGCGGCCTTGATCGCCGCCATCACGTCCACCGCGTTCTGCCCGTGCTCCAGGCTCATATAGGCCCGCTTGGTCAGGCCGACGCCGTGCTCGCCGGTGCAGGAACCCTGCAGGGCGATGGCCCGTTCCGCCAGGCGCTGGGCCACGCCGTCGGCGCGCTGCACTTCCTCGGGGTCGTCGGGGTTGACCAGGATCACCGCATGGAAATTGCCGTCGCCGACATGGCCGAAAATCGGCGCCAGCAAGCCTTGCTGCTGCAGGTCGGCGGCGGTGGCTTCGATGCATTCGGCCAGGCGTGAGATCGGCACCACGGCGTCGGTGGTCAGGGCGCGGCAGCCGGGGCGCAGGGCCACGGCGGCGAAGTAGCCGTCGTGCCGCGCCTGCCACAGGCGGCTGCGGTCTTCAGGGTGCACGGCCCATTCGAAGTCCTGGCCGCCGTGTTCATCGGCCAGCAGGCGGATGGTTTCCACCTGTTCCTGGACCGAGGATTGCGAGCCGTGCAGCTCGAAGAACAGCGACGGCGCCTCGTTCAATCGGGTTTTGCTGTAGGCGTTCAGGGCACGCACGGTGAGGGCGTCAATCAGTTCGATACGGGCGATCGGCACCCCCAGCTGGATGGCCTGGATCACCGTTTGCACCGCTTGGTCGACGCTGGGGAAGTTGCACACCGCGGCGGAAATGGCTTCGGGAATCGGGTGCAGTTTCACCGTCAGCTCGGCCACTGTGGCCAGGGTGCCGCCGGAGCCTACCAGCAGGTGGGTGAGGTCATAACCCGAGGAGGATTTGCGCGCCCGACCGCCGGTGTGCAGCACTCGGCCATCGGCCAGCACTGCGGTCAGGGCTAGGACGTTTTCGCGCATGGTGCCGTAGCGCACGGCGTTGGTGCCCGAGGCCCGGGTCGCCGCCATTCCGCCCAGGGAGGCGTCGGCGCCGGGGTCGATGGGGAAGAACAGGCCGGTACCGTGCAGCGCAGCGTTGAGCTGCTTGCGGGTTACCCCGGGTTGCACGGTGACGTCCATGTCGTCGACGCGGATTTCCAGAATCTGGTTCATCGCCGACACATCGATGCACACCCCGCCGTGCACCGCATGCAGCCAGCCTTCCAGGGAACTGCCGCTGCCGTAGGGAATGATCGGCACCCGATGGCGATGGCAGGCCTGCTGCACGGCGATGATTTCGTCGAGGTGATTGACGAAGGCCACCCCTTGCGGCGGCAGCGGATCGAGGGCGGAGATGTCCCGGCCATGGTGCTCGCGAACGCTGGCGGAGGTGCTGAAGCGTTGGCCCAGCAGAGTGGTCAGTTCATCCACCAGGGCGACGGGCAGGGGCTGGAGTCGGGCGATATCGGGGGCAGGGGGCAGCATCAGGCAATCTCCGGTTTGTTGTTCGCACCGCACGGAAGGTCAGGCCGGGGTGGGGAGGGAGTTGCCCATATCGTAACTGCATACGCAGAGGGTGGGTCGTGCAGATTGGAGATGGCGCTATCGCGGGGGCAGATGGCGGCAGGTCTCTGCAGGAGCTGGCTTGCCAGCGAAGGGGCCCCCGAGATCGCCTTCGCCGGCAAGCCGGCTCCTACAGGGCGGTGCAGAAGCGTTCGATGGCGTCGCAGGCGCGCTGCAGCGCTGGGTCATCCAGGGCGTAGGCAATGCGCAGGTAGGGCCCCAGGCCAAAGGCGCTGCCCTGGACCACGGCCACATCGGCTTCCTCTAGCAGGGCATGGGCCAGGTCTTCATCACTGTTCAGCAGCCGGCCGCCGGGGGAGGTGCGGCCGAGCAAGCCGGCGCAGCAGACAAACACGTAGAAGGCCCCGGCCGGCACTGCGCATTTGAGCCCGGGAATGGCGTTCAAACGCGCCACCATCCAGTCCCGTCGTCGCTGGAATACCTCTCGGCTGTGCAGGATAAAGTCTTTGGGCCCGTTCAACGCCGCCACTGCGGCCTGCTGGGAAATGGCGCAAGCCCCGGAGGTTTGCTGGCCCTGGAGTTTTTCCATGGCCGCCAGCAGCCAGCGCGGCCCGGTGGCAAAACCGATGCGCCAGCCGGTCATGGCGTAGGCCTTGGAGACGCCGTTCATGGTCAGGGTGCGCGGTGCCAGGCGCGGTTCCACCTGGGCCAGGGTGTGGAAGGCCTGGCCATCGAAGATCAGGTGTTCATAAATGTCGTCCGCCAGGATCAGCACCTGGGGGTGCTTGAGCAGCACCTCGGCCAGGGCCTGCAACTCTTCGCGGCGGTACACCGCGCCGCTGGGGTTGGACGGTGAGTTGAGGATCAGCCAGCGGGTCTGCGGGGTGATGGCGGCTTGCAGGGCGGCCGGCGTCAACTTGAAGCCGCTGCCGGCCTCGCAGCGGATGATCCGCGAGGTGGCGCCGCACAGCTGGACCATCTCCGGGTAGCTGACCCAATAGGGCGCCGGCACCAGCACTTCATCGCCCTCATCGAGGGTGGCGGCCAGGGCGTTGTAGATCACCTGCTTGCCGCCGTTGCACACCAGGGTGTCCTGCCACTCCACTTCCAGGCCGTTTTCCCGGCGGAACTTGGCCGCCAACGCTTCGCGCAGGGTGCGGCTGCCGGCCACCTGGGTGTAGCGGGTGTGGCCATGCTCGATGGCCTGGATGCCGGCCTGGCGCACGTGGGGCGGGGTGTCGAAATCCGGCTCGCCGGCGCACAGCGAGATGACCCTGGCCCCCGCGGCGCGGCGTTCGGCCACCCGATCGATGATGCGGTAGGTGGCTGAAGGCTGGGTGGCGGCCAGGCGCTGGTTGAGGCGTTGCTGGTCTGTGTTCATGCCGGTGTTCTCCAGGCCGTCAGTTGCATCAGTTCCAGGGTCGAATGGCCCTGCTCCAGGGCCTGCATCATCTGCGCTTCCTTTTGCGCTCGGGCTTCGCCCTCGGCCAGGGTGCGGGCGATATGAGCCTGGGGAATGATGATCACCCCGTCATCATCCGCCACCACCAGGTCGCCCTGGGCCACGGCGGCGCCGTTGAAGTTGAAGGGTTGGCCGACCGAGGGCGCGCTGGCCTTGACCGTGCCCTGCACTGAAACGCCCCGGGCGAACACCGGGAAGCCCCGGGCCCTGAGCGCCGCCACATCACGTACGCCGCCGTCGATCACCAGGCCCACCACGCCGGCGGCTTCGGCGGCCACGGTCAGCACTTCGCCCCAGTAACCGGCGATGAAATTGCCGGTGGCCACCACCAGCACGCTGCCCCGGGGCGCCCGCTCCATGGCCAGGTGCAAGGCCAGGTTGTCGCCGGGGGAGCACTGCAACGGGAAGGCCGGGGCGGCGATGAAGGCGCCGTCCCAGATCGGGCGAATTCGGCTGTCCACGGCGCAGGGCAGGCCGCTGGCTTCATACAGGGTCGAGCTGCCCAGGCGCTTGGCCTGGGCCTTGAGGTCGTTGAACATGCTCAGGATTTCCTCTGCAACTGGTGATAGCCCAGGGTTTCCCGGGCTTGCTTGAGTGTCTGGCCCTGGTCGAGCAGGGCGCGGATATCGGCTTCCACCGCTTCGATCCGGCGGGCGCAGGCGGCCACTTCCCGGGCGTGCTCGCGGGGCACCACCACCACGCCATTGGCGTCGGCCACTACGATGTCCCGGGGGCAGACCCGGGCGCCGCCGATGGAGATCGGCTGGTTCAAGGCCTGCACTTGCACCCGGTCCTTGCCGGTGCGCATGTAGCGGCCCTTGCTGAACACCGGGTAGCCATCGCCCAGCGCCTTGCCGACATCACGGCAGACGCCGTCGATCACCGTGGCGGCGATACCCTTGCGCCCGGCGTACTGGGTCATGATGTCGCCCCACACGGTGCAGTCGCTGCGTCCGCCGTTGTCGATCACCAGCACGTCCCCGGGCGCCACGTCGTCGATAAAGTCGCCCACGGTGCCCGGTGGCACGCTGGCGCTGACGTACTGCACGGTAAAGGCCGGGCCCACCAGCGTCTGTCGGTAGTTGTCCAGGGGCATCAGGCCCAGGCATTGGCCCGGCAGGCCGAGCTTGTCCAGGGCATCGGAGACTCCGGGGGTGTCGAGGCCGGCGAACAGCGCCACCAGTTCCTGGTCCTGGCTGTTCATTGGGCCGGCTCCTGCTGGATGGCGTCGAAGTGGCTGTCGTGCATCACCTCGGCCACCGAGCGGCCGCTGCGCACGGCGGCGACCATGGCGTCCTGGCGCCGAGTGATGCGTTCCGCCAGCTCCAGCACTTGTTCGACATGCTCTGCGGCGACGAACACCGTGCCGCAGTTGTCGGCGATCACGTAGTCGTCTTCATTGACCCAGGTGCCCGCGACCTCGATGGCCACGGCGCTGGCCAGCTGCACCACCCGGTTGCGGGCGCTGATCATGGTCACGCCACGGCCGTAGACCGGGTAACCGATGGCCGCGCTACCGTCGATGTCGCGGCTGTAGCCGTCGATCACCGTGCCGCGAACCTGTTTGGCGCTCGCGGCATTGGCCAGGATGTCGCCCCAGCAGGAAATGCCCTCCAGGCCTCCGGCAATCACCAGCACCCGGTCAGTGCTGCAAATCTGCTCCACTACCGGGGTAATCAGGTGCGCCGTGGGCTGCTGGTCGGTCTTGGGCCCGAGCAGTACGGTGCTGGCGCGGCCGACGATTTTTTCGCAGTTCCACAAGGGCCGCAGGCCCAGGGTGGCGCCGGGCAGGGCGAGGAAGTCGAGGGCGTCGGAGACGGTGTTGCTGTCCAGTGCGGCAAGGCGCTGGAGAGAATTGGCACTGGGCATGGGTGGCTCCCGTGGTGAAGGAGGTGCCAGTGTCGAGGCTGGGCTTTGATAGGTATATTACGAATCGCAGAAGCCTTTCATACGTTCAACCTATGGAATTTCCATGATCAATTTCCGCCTGATTCGCCACCTCTGGCTGTTCCTCGCGGTGGCCGAAGAACAGAATTTCAGCCGCGCCGCCAAGCGCCTGGGCATGTCCCAACCGCCGCTGACCGAGCAGATCCAGGTGCTGGAGCACGCCCTCAAGGTCAAGCTGTTCGACCGCTCGCGCCGTGGCGCGCAGCTGACCCCGGTGGGGGCGGCGATCCTGCCGGCGGTGCGCAAGTTCGCCGAGCAACTGGAGCGCCTGGAGCTGGCGGTGCACGAGGCGGTGGCGGGGCAGACCGGGCTCTTGACCATCGGCGCCATCACCAGCGCCATGCTCGATGTGCTGCCGCCGCTGATCGAACAGCTCAAGGCCGATTACCCGCAGTTGACGGTGTCGGTGCGCGAGATCGACAGCGTCGAGGCGATTCCGGCGCTGGAAGCCGGCGATATCGACCTGGCCTTCGCCCGCCTGGAAGGCGACCTGGGGGCCAGCGTGCGTTCGCTGCCCTTGACCGAGGACCGCCTGGCGCTGGCTTTGCCCGCCGATCACCCGCTGGCCTCGCGTTCGCGCATCAGCCTGTCGAGCCTGGCCAACGAGCCGCTGGTGATGTTTTCCCGGCGGGTCAGCCCGGTGTATTTCGACAACCTGATCGCCACCTGCCGCGACAACGGTTTCTCGCCCCGGGTGCTGCATGAAGTGCGTTCGGTGGCCTCGCAGATCGCCTTTGTCAGCTGCGGCCAGGGCATTGCCCTGGTGCCGGCCTCGCTGAAGACCGTGGCGCCGGACAACGTGGTGTTGCGGCCTCTGAGCCAACGGCTGAACGTGGTGACCACCGCCATGGCCTGGAATTCGACCCGGGCCAATCCCCTGGTGCAGGCGCTGGTGGCGCAGTTCCAGGGCGCCAACTGAGTGGCGGGGTTTTATAGCTTTGCCCTATGGCTGTGTTCTGCAATGGGGAATTTACAGGCAGCTTGCCGGCCCCGAGACTGGCCTTCCTGTCGCCTGCGCCTGCCTGAAGCCCAAGGATTGTTTCGTGCCATCAGCCCCCGAGTTCACCCACACCCATCTGCCGCTGAACGTGGCCGGCGTGCCCCTGCAAATCGCCACCCTGCATCGCGGCGGCACCCGTGCGCCGATCCTGTTCCTCCATGGTTTTGGTTCCACCAAGGAGGATTACGCCGATATCACCCGTCACTCGGCCTTCGCCGGCCAGCCCTTTATCGCTTACGACGCGCCAGGTTGTGGGGCAAGCCAGTGTGAGGACCTATCGCGGATCTCCATCCCGTTCCTGCTGGAGACCGCGTTGCAGGTACTGGAGCATTTCGGTATCGAGCGCTTCCATCTGGTGGGGCATTCCATGGGCGGCCTGACGGCCCTGATGCTGGCGGACCGCTGCCCTGAGCGGGTGCTGAGCTTTGTCGATATCGAAGGCAACATCGCCCCTGAGGACTGCTTCCTCAGCCGGCAGATTGTCGACTACCCCGAGGCGGATGCGCAGCGTTTCCTCGACGATTTCATCGAGCGCGCGCGCCATGCCCCGGCCTATGCCAGTGCCCTGTATGCCGCGAGCCTGGGGCACAAGGTGCGGGCAGGCGCGGTTCGCGGCATCTTCGAATCCATGGTCCAGCTATCCGATCACGGCAATCTGATGCAGCGTTTTCTCGGCCTGCCGTGCCCGCGCATGTTCATGTACGGCGAGCAGAATGCCGGGCTGTCCTACCTGGCGCAGCTCCAGGCCCGGGGTGTGCAACTGGCACGGATTCCCGACTGCGGGCATTTCCCCATGTATTCCAACCCGGGCCTGATGTGGCAGCACATCGCCCGGTTCCAGGCGGCTGCCAATGGAGGTTGAGATGCCGGGTTCAGGCACTGACAAACCATTGCCCCTGGTCCTGCTGCCCGGGCTCTTGTGCGATGAACGCCTGTGGCAGCAACAGGCACGGGCCCTGGGGCCAGAGCGCGAGGTGCAGATTGCCGACCTCAGCCTGGATGCCAGCATTGCCGAGATGGCCCGCCGCACCCTGCAACAGGCGCCTGCGCAATTCGCCCTGGCGGCCTTGTCCATGGGCGGCTATGTGGCCATGGAAATGTTGCGCCAGGCCCCCGAACGGGTGCTGAAGCTGGCGCTGTTCGACACCATGGCCCGCCCAGACGACGAGGCCCGGGCGCGGATGCGTCGCGGCTTGCTGGCCCTGGCCCGTCAGGGCCGTTTCAAGGGCGTGACCCCGCACCTGCTGCCGCGGCTGATGCACCCGCGCTGCCTGGACACGCCGGTGGCGAAACTGGTGCAGGACATGGCCCTGGCCATTGGCAAAGAGGGGTTTGTGCGACAGCAACAAGCGATCATCGACCGTGCGGACTACCGCCCGCTGCTGGCGAGCATCAAGGTGCCGACCCTGATCGTGGTGGGCGAAAACGACGCCATCACCCCTCTGGCCGAAGCGCAGTTCCTGCACCAGGGAATTGTTGGTTCACGCCTGCAAGTGCTGGCGCAATGCGGTCACCTGCCGCCCCTGGAGCATCCCCAGCGCACCACCGAACTGCTGCGCGACTGGCTGACCCCGACCGCTGGCCTGTAGGAGCTGGCTTGCCAGCGAAGGGGCCCCGAGATCGCCTTCGCCGGCAAGCCGGCTCCTACGGGAGAGGCAGGTAGGGGCCGTCTGCATCAGAAATTCACCGAAGCACTCAATCGAGCCGTCAGCGGCGCGCCCTGGAAAAGGTAGTCGTCGCCCATGTATTCCCCGGTGTCGCGCCAGTAGCGCTTGTCGAACAGGTTGTCCACGGTCAGGCGAAACACCGTGTCGTAGCCATCAATTCGAGTGCTGTAGCGGCTGCCGATGTTGAAGATGGCGTAGGCGCCGGTGGCGACGTTGCCCTGGCGGTCGGCGTATTGGCTGGCGCTGTATTGCATGCCGCCCAGCAAGGCCAGGCCGTCGAGCCAGGGCAGGGCGTAGTCGCCCTGCAGGCTGGCTCGCAGGCGCGGGACGTTGAGGGTCTGGTGCCCCTCGTAGGCCGGGGTACCGGTGCCCTCCACCCGGGAGCGGATCGCCGCGACGCTGGCGGCAATCTGCAGGCGCTGGGTGGCCCAACCGTTGGCGGAGAGCTCCAGGCCGGTGTTCTTTTGCTGGCCCTGCTGGACGTAGGTGAAACCGCCGGAGGCATCGGGGCGCGAGTACTGGTAGGCCTGGCGCATCTGGAACAGCGCGGCGGCAAAGCTCATGCGCTGCCAGTCGTACTTGACCCCGGCTTCGATCTGCCGGGAGACGGTGGGGGCGAGGGTCTCGCCATTGTTGCTGGCGAACCAGGGGGCCTGGCCACCCAGGGACAAGCCTTTGCTGTACTGGGTGTACAGCGAAATGTTGTTGATCGGTTTGTAGATCAGCGCGGCCTGGGGCAGGAACACATAGCGTTGGGTGTGGCGATCGCGCACGCCGTCCTTGTCGAAGCTCTCTTCGTCGAGGCGTACTTCGCGCCCGCCGAGGACGGTCTGCCACTGTTCGTTGAAGCTGATGCGGTCGCTGAGGAACAGGCCGTATTGGCGGCTGTCGAGGCGTTTGTGGGAGTCGTTGAGGGCGCCGTCGTAGCGGCCGAAGTTCTCAGGCTCGTTCTGGATATTGCCCGTGCCAATCCATTGATTGATGGACTCGCGCCGGTCCACCACACGACGAAACGCACTGGTCCCCACGCTCAACTCATGGCCCAGGCCTGCGGCGTCGAAGCGACCATTGAGCACCGCCTGCACTTCATCGTTGCGCCGGGTGTCGTCGGGGCTGCGGAAGTCGTAGATGTCGTAGTTGCCTTCGGGGCTGAAGTAGTTGCCGTTGGCGTTGATGCAGCCGGTGGTACAGCCGCCCCAGGCAAACGAACTGTAGTCATCGATCACCACCTTGCTGCGCGACGCACTGAGGTTGCCCTTCCAGTCGTCGTTGAAGCGGTACTCGAAGTTGCCGCCGATGTTCAGCGATTCATTGGTCACCGGCTTTGATCCGCTCTGGTGCCCCAGGAGTCTTTTCGGCGAGGCGTGGTGGGGCAGGCTGGAGCCCCCCAGCAGTTGATAACCCGGGGCCGAGCGCTGCTGCTTGTTCTGGTATTCGATGTCCAGTTGCAGCAGGGCATCGGGGCTGATGTTCCAGTCCAGGGCCAGGGAGGCGAAGTCGCGCTGGCCATTGGTGTGCTCGACGTAGGAGTGCAGGTCTTCATGGGCCAGGTTGGCACGCAGGCCGAACTGCTGTTCGCTGCCGAACCAGCCGCCGACATCGGTGGCCAGGTAGCCGCTGCCGCGGTCGTCGGTGGAAACGGTCACCGAACGAATGTCCGTGGGCCGCTTGGTCACATAGTTGATCAGCCCGCCGGGCTCGCTGACCCCGCTTTGCAGGCCGGAAAGGCCCTTGAGCAATTCCACCCGCTGCTTGTTTTCCAGGGCGACGTTCTGCTCGCCGGTGATGGTGCGGTTGTTGATCTTGTAGCTGCTGGCGGCATTCAGCGAGAAGCCGCGCACCTCGAAGTTTTCGTAGTAGCCCACCGGCGCGTAGCTCTGGCCCACCGAGGCATCGTTCTTCAGCACGTCGCTGAGCAGCCGGGCCTGCTGGTCGAGGATCATGTCTTCATTGATCACGCTGATGGAGGCCGGGGTATCCAGCAAGGGCGCTTCGCTGAAACCACCCACCGAGGCGCTGTCGACGCGATAGCCGTAGGGCTCTTCGCCGCTGACGGTCTGGGTCGGCAACTGGGTGCCCGCGGCGTTTGCCACGGCGCTGCTGCCGGCCAGCAGCAGGCCCAGGGTCAGGCGGTTGAGGGGCAAAGCTGAGCTGCAGGTGCGCGCGGGGGCAGTCGGGTGAATCCGGCTCATGAACAATCCTAGAAGGCGACGCGGCCCCATGGCAGAAGCCGGGGGAGGTTCCTGGGAAGGCTAGGAGCGTCGACCTGCGTGTGTAGTGAGGAACAGCGGGGGAGCCCTGCGGGCATCAGGCCGGGGCCTGGCGGTTGCCGCTGGGTACTGTCGGGCAGGCGCCATCATACAAGCTGCAGCGAGGGGGTAAAGGCGGGAAAGGTAGAAGATCGCGTGGCGGGAGTGGCCGCTTCAAGTCCTTGCGTAACACGGCGGTGGGCAATCCTGCTCGGGCTCCGGGTGGCCCATCTGCAGGCACTTGATCCGCTCCTCCATGGAATCGACCTTGCGCAGCAGCAGGCTGATGAGCTTCTCATTCATCTCGCGGGTTTCATCGACGACCAGGGACTTTTCCAGGCGGTCGACGATTTCATTGTTCATGCTGCGGTTTTCTCGTTTGGCAATGTGTTTGAGCTGGTTGTGCAGGTCGCCTGGAAGACGAACGATGAACTTTTGCAGGGAGGAGCACATAGCGGACCTCAGAGTAATGCCAAAGAGCAGCATCATAAGAATGAGGCAGGCTTGCTTGCTTCAAGAAAATTCTTAAAAGAATGAAAAAAACGGCGCTTTTTCATTAGGAAAGTTCTGATTCGCACCAGAGCCGGCCTCTAATCCGATTAAAAAGCGGACCTGATCCAGGTCCGCTTTTCACCGGGGTCGTTCAGCCTATGACGTGGCCTCCGAGCCTCAACGGCGATCCAGCCACACCGTCTGCGCATTGCAGAATTCGCGTACGCCAAAGTGCGACAGCTCGCGCCCGAAGCCGCTTTTTTTCACTCCGCCGAAGGTCACCCGGGGGTCGCTGGCGCTGTAGCCGTTGATGAATACGCCGCCGGTTTCCAGCTCGTCGGTCATCTGCCGGGCCCGTTCCAGGTCCTGGGTGAAGATCGTGGCGGTGAGGCCGAACTCGCTGTCGTTGGCCAGTTCCAGGGCGTGTTGCGCATCCCGGGCGCTGATGATGGCGGCCACCGGGCCGAACAGTTCCTGCTTGAAGGCGGTCATCTGCTCGGTGACGTTGGCCAGCACCGTGGGTTGGTAATAGTTGCCGGCGCCTTCGACCTTGTCGCCGCCCAGCAGCAGGGTGGCGCCTTCGGCCAGGGTCGCCTGGACCTGCTGGTGCAGCTCGTCACGCAGGTCGAAGCGGGCCATGGGGCCGATATAGGTGTCGCTGGCCAGCGGGTCGCCCATGACCAGGGCGCGGGTGGCTTCGACGAATTTGCGGGTGAACTCCGCGACCACCCCTTGCTCGATGATCAGGCGCTTGGCGGCGGCGCAGACCTGGCCGGTGTTCTGGTAGCGCCCGATCACCGCGGCCTTGACCGCTTCGTCAAGGTCGGCGTCGTTGAGCACGATAAAGGGGTCGGAGCCGCCCAGTTCCAGCACGCACTTCTTCAGCGCGGCGCCGGCCTGGGCGCCGATGGCGATGCCGGCGCGCACGCTGCCGGTGAGGGTCACAGCGGCGATGCGGCGGTCGGCGATGGCGCTGGATACGCCGTCCGGGGTGACGTTGAGCAGCTCGAACACCCCTTCAGGGAAACCGGCGCGCTGCATGGCGTCCAGCAGCAGGTAGGCGCTGCCCATGACATTCGGGGCGTGCTTGAGCACGTAGGTGTTGCCCGCCAGCAGCGCCGGCACCGCGCCGCGCAGCACCTGCCAGATCGGGAAGTTCCACGGCATCACCGCCAGCAGCGGGCCCAGCGGGCGGTACTCGATGCGTGCCTTGTTGTTTTCCACCAGGGTCGCTTCCGGGGCCAGCATGGCCGGGCCGTGCTCGGCGTACCACAGGCACAGCTGGGCGCACTTTTCGATTTCGCCCCGGGCCTGGGGCAGGGGCTTGCCCATTTCCAGGCTGATCATGCGGGCCATGGCCTCGCTGTTGTCCCGCAGGGCCTGGGCCAGTGCGTTCAGGCGGCTGGCGCGCTCGGCGATGCTCTGGCGTTTCCACTGGGCGAAACCAGCGGCGGCACGGCTCAGCGCGGCGTCCTGCTCAGCCTCGGACTGGTAGGGGTAGGCGCCGATCTGCTCGCCAGTGGCGGGGTTGATCGACAAGGCGTGGGTGTGGCTGGAAACAAGGCTCATGGCACCGTCCTGCTCGGGTGGGAATGGCGGCAGGTTACGGTGCTGGATCTTTGCTGAAAACTGAATAATATTGAGCAAGTCGTTCACGTTTGGAGAATGTCGTGGATCTGGTCCAGCTGGAAATTTTCAAGGCTGTTGCCGAGCAGGGCAGCATCAGCGCCGCCGCGCAACTGATCCACCGGGTGCCGTCGAACCTGACCACCAGGATCAAGCAACTGGAGCAGGACCTGGGGGTGGAGCTGTTTATCCGCGAGAAGAGCCGCATGCGCCTGTCCCCCGCCGGCTGGAATTTCCTCGACTACGCCCGGCGCATTCTCGACCTGGTGGCCGAGGCGCGTCTGACTGTGGCCGGCGAGGAGCCCCAGGGACCGTTCGCCCTGGGCTCGCTGGAAAGCACGGCGGCGGTACGCATCCCGGCGCTGCTCGCGGCCTACAATCAGCAGTACGCCAAGGTGGAACTGGACCTGTCCACCGGACCCTCCGGGACCATGATCGACGGCGTGCTGTCCGGCCGCCTGGTGGCCGCCTTCGTCGACGGCCCGGTGCGCCACCCGGCTCTGGAAGGGCTGCCGGTGTTCGAGGAGGAAATGGTGCTGATCGCCCCGCTGGGGCATGCGCCGATTACCCGGGCGCGGGAGGTCAACGGCGAAAGCATCTACGCCTTTCGCGCCAATTGCTCCTACCGTCATCACTTCGAAAGCTGGTTCACCCAGGACGCCGCGGTGCCGGGCAAGATCCATGAAATGGAGTCCTACCACGGCATGCTGGCCTGCGTCAGCGCCGGCGCCGGGCTGGCGCTGATGCCCCGCAGCATGCTGGAAAGCATGCCCGGCTGCGCCACGGTCAGCGTCTGGCCGTTGTCCCCGCGTTTTCGCTTCCTGCGCACCTGGCTGGTCTGGCGGCGCGGCACCGTGTCGCAGAGTTTGAGCAGTTTTGTGAAGCTGCTGGAAGCGCGGGGCGTGGTGCTGGCCGAGGGGTGAATGGCGGGGGTGGGCAGATCGCCTGTGCTGCCCAGCCGTTGTGTGCGAAAGCGCCCCCGGCAGCCGTTATTGTCCTTGTGCAATGGCTGCGCAGGGCCGATGTGTGTAGGCTTTTCGGCCCTTGCCTAACCCCTGGACACTGAGCCATGACCGATCAGCTTTGCCTGGTATTCGTACCTGCGTTGGTGGCCTTGCTGCTGAATGCCGAAAACACCAAGGGCAGGCCCCTGACCGAGGCCGAAGTGCTGGAGATTCGTGATAACGCCGCCTGTGTCGCGTTGCCGGTGGCAGTGGCGCTGAGCATGGAAAACCAGCGGGGTTACCGCGATCTGGTGGCCGAGAACTGCTGGGAACAGTGGCAACAGTTTAGGAGCGAGGCGCAAGCCTGAGTGGCGGCCTTGGCGTGACCTCGTGAGTTTGTCGGGGGGTGTTGGCAGTGGCTGGGAGCGGCTTCTCAGCGCCTGCTCAAGGCCAATCGAGCGGCAAACAGTACGAAGATCATCCCTGTGGTGCGGTCCATCCACTGGATCACCTTTTCCCGCTGCAGCACACCGGCCAGGGGCCGGGTGGCGGCGATCAGCAGTAGCGACCAGACCAGCCCCAGCACCACGTGAATGCTCACCAGGCCGAAGGTCCAGGCCACCAACGGCTGGCCCTGGGGAATGAACTGCGGCAGAAAGGACACGTAGAACACTCCCACCTTGGGGTTGAGCACATTGCCCAGCATGCCCTTGAGAAACCAGTTGGTGCCGGGGTCGCTGTTCGCGCCTGTGGGAGCAAACGAGTGGCGCGGGCGCAGCAGCATGTTCAGTCCCAGCCAGGCGAGGTAGGCGGCGCCGCAGTACTTCAATAGGTTGAAGGCCAGTTCCGACACCGCGATCAAGGCCCCCAGGCCGAAGGCCACAGCCGCGCCCCAGATCAGGCAGCCGGCATTGATGCCCAACGCCGCGCGTAGCGCCTGCCGCCGGCCTTCTACCGTGGCGGTGCGCAGCACCAGGGCGGTGTCCAGGCCCGGGGTCAGGGTCAGTAGCGTGGCAGCCAGGGTGAAGGCCAGGAGATTCTCAGTGATGGACATGGGGCAGGGTTTCAAGCTTTGGGGTTGGCGAACGTTAGCACAGCCGTGGGGTGCCAATGCGCGCCACGGGTGCGGGTGATCACGGAAGGGGCGGTGAATCTGTAGGAGCGAGCTTGCTCGCGATGATTTCCAAAGCGCCGCCTGTTCCCTGCAAGTGCGCGTTATCGTTGACGTCCTTCGCGAGCAAGCTCGCTCCTACGAGAGGGCGGCGGTCAATAGGGGCCGCGGGGTTCAGGAATGCCCAGCTGCTGTTGCCGGGCGTCGAGCTGTTTGTCCACGGCGCGTTTGCCACTGAGCAGCTTGAGGTGCTGCACGCTGGCCGGTAGGTGGCTGTCGATCAGTGTCAGCAGATCCAACTGTGGGGCCTTGATGATGCGCAGGTCAGCGATGTTCGAGGTTTTCAGGCCGCTGAGTTCCCCCAGGGTCTTGAGGTTGATCAGGCTCATCTTGCGCAACTGCGGCGCCTCGCCAAGGTCCAGTTGGCTCAGTTGCGCCTGGTCCTCGATCTTCAACACTTCAAGCAGGGGAAAGCCATCCAGGTCCAGGCGGTTGAGGCCGCGCACCCGCATGATCTCCAGTTCCTTGACCTGGGGATTGCGCAGCTCCGGCATCTGCTCACGGCTGCCGAAAGTCACCGAGAGGCTGTGCAGGCCGGTCATGCCGGCGACCATGCCCAGGGGCGTCTTGGCCGGCATGCGATGCAGGTCCAGGTGGCGGATGCCCGGGCACTGGCTCAGTACGTCCAGGTGATGGCTTTGCACGCTGAGGGACAGGGTGTGCAGCTCGGCCATGGTGGCCAGGGGCGCGAGATCGATGGCCGGGCCTTTGTCCAGGGACAGGCGCAGCGTTCGCAGCCCCCTCAAGTTGGGCAGGGCCAAGAGGCCCGGCAGGTCGGCGCTGATGACTTGCAGGGCGAAATCCTTGAGCTTGTGCAGGCTGCCAATGGTTTCGAAGTGTTCCAGAGTGTCCAGGCAATCCAGGCTCAGGGAGTGAACATTGGGCAGGGCGAGCAAGGTGCGGCCGTCAAACGCGCTGCCCGGATAGTGGCTGTAGAAACGCACATTGAGGCGCTCGCCGAAACGGGCGCAGAGCGTGTCGAGCTGACTTAGCAGTTCGCCGTCGTACTGTTCGGCCTTGGCGAACTGGACGATGACCTGGGCCTGGTCATCGGCCTCCAGCCGGGCGCTAACCTGCAGTTCCAGGTCGGCCTGGCTGGGGGCTTGAATTCGATGGGGAAACATCAGCGGTCCTTGATGATTTTCGCCGCGGCATCATGCCATTGCGCGATCTTCACCGCCATCTGCGCGCAGGCCCGGCCAGCCACCGGGCCGCCTTGCAGGAAAGGCTACGGGTCGACCTGGCCCATCAGCTCGGCCACCGATTCCGGGCGCTTGGCGTAGCGCTGGGCCAGCACCGCGCAGACCATCAGCTGGATCTGGTGGAACAGCATCAGGGGCAGAATCAGCACGCCCATGGTGCTGCCGGCAAACAGCACCTGGGCCATGGGCACGCCGGTGGCCAGGCTCTTTTTCGAGCCGCAGAAGAGGATGGTGATGCGGTCTTCCTGGTCGAAGCCGAACAGCTTGCCGAGAAAGCTCGACGCCAGCAGCACCAGCGCCAGGAGGACGCAGCAGGCCACCACCAGGCCGGCCAGTTCCCACAGCGGGATCTGGTGCCAGATGCCTTCGTTCACCGCTTCGCTGAAGGCGCCGTAGACCACCAGCAGGATCGAGCCCTGGTCGACGAAGCGCAGCCAGTTCTTGTTGCGCCCGACCCAGGCGCCGATCCAGCGTCGGGCGATCTGCCCGGCGATAAAGGGCAGCAGCAACTGCACGCTGATCTTGAGGATGGCGTCCAGGGTCGAGCCGCCTTCGCCGTGCACGTTCAGCAGCAGGGTCACCAAGAGCGGGGTGAGGAAGATCCCGAACAGGCTCGACGCCGCAGCGCTGCAGATGGCTGCCGGGATGTTGCCCCGGGCCAGGGAGGTGAAGGCGATCGCCGATTGCACCGTGGCCGGCAGGGCGCACAGATACAGCATGCCCATGTACAGGTCGTTGCCCACCAGCGGTGACAGCAGCGGCTTGAGCGCCAGGCCCAACACGGGAAAGAGGATGAAGGTCAGGCTGAACACCAGCAGGTGCAGGCGCCAGTGGCCGGCCCCGGCAATGATCGCCTCGCGCGAGAGCTTGGCGCCGTGGAGGAAGAACAGCAGGCCGATGGCGATGTTGGTCAGCCAGCCGAAACCTATGGCCACCTGGCCGCTGGCCGGCAGGAAACTGGCCAGCAGCACCACGCCGATCAGGGTCAGGGTGAAGTTGTCGGGCAAAAGACGCGAGCGAGTCATAGCGGGATCATCCGGGGGTTGCCAAGTGCGGTGGGGCGACTCTAACGTGGCTGCGTTTTACCGACTAACGCCAAGGAGCCAGTTAATGCCGCCTAAAGGACATGAAAAGATCGTCCGGCGCAGTATTCCCGGTTTGCCCAGCCTGCCGCGGCCGGTGTACGGGCGCACCGAATCCTTGCCCAATCGCGCCTTGACCCGGCGCCACAGCCACCCGTGGGTGCAATTGTCCTACGCTATTGCCGGGGTGCTGGAGATCCAGACCAGCGGCGGGCGCTTTATCGCCCCGCCGCAACGGGCGGTGTGGATTCCCGCCGGGGTGCCGCACCGGGTGTTCAGCTCGCCGCGCACCGAGATGCGCAGCCTGTATCTCGATTGCAGCGTTACCACCTGGGCGGCGCCGGACAGCTGCCAGGTGCTGGCGGTCAGCAGCCTGCTGCGGGAGTTGATCCGCGCCTTCAGTGAATTGCCGGTGGAATATGTCGAGGACAGCGCCGACGGGCGCCTGGCCCAGGTGCTGCTGGACCAGTTGGCCGCCGCGCCGCAGCTGGACCTGATGCTGCCGCTGCCCCACGACGTGCGCCTGCGGGCGATCTACCGCAGCCTGCAGGCGCACCCGGAGCAGGCCACGACGCTGGGCCAGTGGAGCCAGAAGCTTGGGGTGACGGAGAAGACCCTCAGCCGCCTGTTCCTCAAGGACACCGGGCTGACCTTCCGTGCCTGGCGCCAGCGCCTGCGCCTGCTGGGCGCCCTGACTCCCCTGGAGCAGGGCGAGCGGGTCACCGATGTGGCGCTGGCCTGTGGTTATGACTCGACCTCGGCATTTATCGCCGCCTTTCGCCAGCAGTTCGACGCCACCCCGGGGGAGTTCTTCCGCGACCTCTGACCCCCCGAGCTTCCTGTAGCCGCAGCCTGCGGCAGCGGCTACAGGGGGCGGTGGTGGGGCCAGGTGCGGCAGGTCAGGTTCTTGGTGGGCGCAGCAGTTCGATGCGCTCCGGCGGCACCAGGGTGCGCAGGGTCTTGTACAGGGCCCGGGTCTCCAGCAGGTTCCAGATCCGCAGCAGGGTTTCCAGGGCATCCAGGGGTTTGCTGATGAAGTCCCGGGCGCCCAGGGCCAGCGCCCGCAGGCGGGTGTCGCGGGTGGCGTCGGCGGTGAGTACCAGGATCGGCAGGTAGTCGTTGGCCGGGATCCGTCGGTTGAGCTGTTCCAGTACCGCAAAGCCATCGAACTCGGGCATGTGCAGGTCGAGGATCACCAGGTCCGGCTCGAAGCTGTTGAACAGCTCCAGGCTGCGCAGCGGCTGGGTGCTGCTGAGGACGTTGTGCAGCCCTTCGCGGGCCAGCAGCTGTTCCATCAGGTCGAGGTTGGGGCGCTGGTCATCGATGATGAGGATGCGCAGATCGGCAGTCATGGGAGCTCCGGAAGACAGGCATCGAGGTGGGCGAAGAACACCGGGATGTGGATGGGCTTGGTCAGGATCGCCGTGGCCCCGGCGTCGAGCAGGGCGCGCCGGGTCGGTTCGCTGGCGTCGGCGGTGATCATCAGGATCGGGATGTCGGCCGTGGCGCTGGAGGCCCGCAGGCGTTGCAGCACCTCCAGGCCGGGCAGGTCCGGCAGGCTGACATCCAGCAGGATCATCTGCGGCGCGTGCTGGCGGGCCAGGTCCAGGCCCATCTGGCCTTGCATGCTCGACAGCAGCCGGATGCCCGGGCGCCGTTGCAGCAGGGTTTCGATCAGCGCCAGGCTTTGCAGGTTGTCTTCGATGCACAGCACCTTGCCCTGGTAGCGGCTTGCGGGCTGTGGCGCCGGCACGTTCAGCGCCGGGGCGTTGCAGGGCGCCACGGCGGCTGCAGCGGCCAGGCGCACGAAGGGCAGCTCCAGGGTGAAGCAACTGCCGCTGCCCGGGTTGCTCTGTACACCCAGGCTGCCGTCCATCATTTCCAGCAGGCTCCTGCTCAGGGCCAGCCCAAGGCCGGTACCTTCGACCCTGGGGTCGGCGTCCAGGCGTTCGAAGGGCTTGAACAGGCGCTCCAGGCGCTCGGCGGTGATGCCGGCGCCGGTGTCGAGCACGCTCAGGCGCAGGCGCGATGCCTCGATCGCCACGTCGATGCTGACCCGGCCACCCGCGCGGTTGTACTTGATGGCGTTGGACAGCAGGTTGAGCAGCACCTGGATCAGGCGCTGGCGGTCGGCGATCACGCCGCTGTCCGCCGCCAGTTCCGGCAGCGGCGCCAGGGTGATGCCGGCGTCCGCGGCCATGGGTGACACCAGGGTCAGGGCTTCGTGCAGCACCGCCGCCAGGGCCATGGGCTCGACGTTCAGCGGCAGGCGCCCGGCCTCGATACGGGCAATGTCCAGCACCTCGTTGATCAGCCCCAGCAGGTGCTGCCCGGCCCGCAGGATATGCCCGACCTGGGGCCGCTGGCCGGCACTGGAATCCATGTCCAGCAGTTGGGCGAAGCCGAGGATGGCGTTCAGCGGCGTGCGCAGTTCGTGGCTCATGCGCGAGAGGAATTCGCTCTTGGCGCGGCTGGCGCTTTCCGCTTCCTCGCGGGCGGTGCCCAGGGCGATTTCCGCGGCACGGCGATCGGTGATGTCCCGGGTGATCTTGGAAAAACCGCGCAGGGCGCCGCTGGCGTCGTACTGCGCGGTGATCACCACGCTGGCCCAGAAGCGGCTGCCGTCCTTGCGACAGCGCCAGGCCTCTTCCATGTAGTGGCCGTGGGCGGTGGCCTCGCGCAGGGCCATGTCCGGGTGCTGGGGGCACTCTTCGGGCAGGTAGAACAGGGAAAAATGCCGGCCGATGATTTCCTGCTCGCTGTAGCCCTTGATCCGTTCCGCGCCGACGTTCCAGGTGGTAACCCGGCCTGCGGTGTCCAGGGCGAAGATCCCGTAGTCCTTGACCCCGTCGATGATCAGCCGCAGGCGTTCCTCGTTGTCGCGCAGGGCCCGTTCGCGCTCGGCCAGCAGTTGCCCGGCCTCCACCAGGCGCGTGCCCAGCTGGCCGATTTCATCCTGTTCCGGCGCTTGCGGGCGCAGCGGCTGGCCCAGGGCCAGGCGCTGGGCATTGCCCTGTACCTGCTGCACCCGGGTGACGATGCCCCGGGACAGCAACAGCACCGCGACGATGGCGCCGAACAGCCCGCAGCCGGCGGCCAGCAAGGTGGCGAACAGCAGGCGCATGCGGGTTGCCGCGGCGGCTGCGCTACGTTCGGCCAGCAGCGCATCCTCGCGCACGCGCATGGCGCTGATCTGCTCGCGCAGCACGTCCAGTACCTGCTTGTTGTCGATCAGGATCGCGGTCACCGTGGCGGCGTCGTCGCGGCTGCCGTTGCGCAGGGCCACCAGGCCGTCGAGCTTGGTGCGGATCAGCGGGGTGATGGTCTGCAGGTAGTCGCGCATGCGCGGGTCCTGGACATTCTGGTCCAGGCGTTGCAGCGCGGCCTCGATCTGCGGCCGGGCCTGGAGGTAGGCGGGCAAAAAGTCCTCGCGCCGGGTCAGCAGGTAGCCACGCACGCTGGCGGCGGCCTCGGCCAGGAGGGTGTGCACCGCCTGGATATCGCCCTGCACCAGCAGCACCCGGCGCACGTCCTCCTCGGCGCGGGCGGTCTGGCGCTCGGTGCTGTAGATCAGCACCAGCGACAGCAGCAGGATCACCAGCGGCAGGGAGATCACCACCAGCGCCTTGCCCCGCAGCGGCAGGTCGGCCCAGCGCCGGGCGCTGAGCAGGTTCACGGCCACTGCCCGGCAGGTTGCGCCACCAGCCCCAGGGCCATGCCGCGCACCGCGGCCTGGGTACGGTCGGCGGCGCCGAGCTTGCCGATCACCCGTTCCACGTGGGCCTTGGCGGTGCCGGTGGTGATGCCCAGCTTTTCACCGATCTCGCGGTTGCTGAAGCCACCGGCCACCAGCCCCAGCACCTGGCGCTCGCGGGCAGTCAGGGCCTGAGCCTGGGGCGCCTGGCCGTTGCCGCGCTCGCTCATGCGCCGCAGCAGGCGGGCGCTGACCGCACTGTTGAGCGCCTCTTCGCCCCGGGCCACGCGCTGCAGGGCGTCGAGCACCTCTTCGCGGCTGGCGTCCTTGAGCAGGTAGCCCACGGCGCCGGCGGCCATGGCGGCTTCCAGGTGATCGGGGCTGTCGTCCATGGTGAAGATCACCACCTTGACCTCGGGCTGGCGCTGTTGCAGCAGGCGCGCGGCCCCCAGGCCGTTGAGCAGGGGCATGCGGATATCGAGGATGGCCAGGTCCGGGCGCAGTTGCTCGCACAGGGCCAGGGCTTGCTCGCCATCCCTGGCTTGCCCCACCACCTCGAACTCCGGGTTGCCCGCCAGCAGGGCGATGAAGCCGGTGCGGGTGACTTCATGATCGTCCGCCAGGACCAGGCGTATCACCGCTGTCATACCGCGTGCTCCAGGGAGGGGACGGGGACGCGGGCGAGAATCCGCGTGCCGCTGCCGGGCCGGCTGTGGCAGGTGAAACGCCCGCCCAGCAAATGGGCGCGTTCCTGCATGGCCACCTGGCCCAACTGTTCGATGCCCTGGCCGGATGCCGGCTGGAAACCTGCGCCGTCGTCGCTGATGCCGAGCACCGCCTGGCCTGCTTCCAGGGCCAGGTTCAGGCTGACGCTGTGGGCCCGGGCATGCTTGAGGATGTTGTTGATGGCTTCCTGGGCGATGCGGAACAGGGCGATTTCCAGGGCCGCCGGCAGGCGCTCCGGGTAGCGCTGCTGCCAGTGCACCGCCAGCCCGGCGTCGCGCAGGCGGTCGGCCTCGCGGTCGATGGCCCGCAACAGGCCGAAGTCGTCCAGCACATGGGGGCGCAGGCCGCCGATCAGTTGCCGGCCTTCGCCGACGCAGCCCTGGGCCAGTTGCAGGATGGTCTGCAGTTCATCGTGCAGGGGCTCCGGCAGCGGCGGGCAGCGCCCGGCGAAACCCTGCAGGCGCTGGTGCAGCCCGGCCAGGGTTTGCGCCAGGCCGTCGTGCAGGTCGTAGGCGACGCGCTTGCGCTCATCCTCCTGGGCGCTGAACAGGCGCTGCACCAGCTCCGACATGCTGCGCTCCCGGGCTTGCAGGTCCTGCAGCAGGCGCTGGTTTTCCAGGTGCGTGGCCAACAGCGTGGCCAGCAGTTGCAGGGATTCCAGGTCTTCGCTGTCCGGCGCGCTGATGGGCACACTGTTGGCCAGCAGCAGGGCGCCGAAGGGCTGGCCGTCGGCGCGGTGCAGCAGTACGCGCAGCACCCCGGTTTGCGCAAGCGGGCGCTCCAGCCACTGGGCCTGCCCGGCCACGGCGCGCAGGGCTTGCAGGCATTCGCCGTGGCCCTGTTCGGCGCTGGCGTGGGCCACGCCGTCGCTGCTCCATTCCAGTAACAGCCCCTGGTCCATGGCGACAAAGGCGCAGGCCCGCTGCACCACCCGCTGGCGCATCTGTCCGGGGGGCAGTTGCAGCAGCTCCTGGCCGGTGTCCACCAGCAGCCGCAGGCGCGCGGCGCGGCTTTGCGACTGCCGGTACTGGCTGCGCAGGGCCAGGGCGCTGGCGGGATCGAGGGGCGGGCTGGGCATCGGGAAACTCCAGGGTGGGGGCGGTGCAGTGGCTCGGGGCAGGGTATTAGACCCCCGTGCCCGGTATCGCGCCTATCTGCCGAATGGCATAGGCCGCAGGCTCCAGTTGGCCGATGGCAGGGGCGACGGCCCGGGGCACAGTGGGGCTCATTGAAACCCACTGGAGTCCGTGAATGAAACTGAAAAGCACCGCCCTGGCCCTGTTCTTCGTGCTGAGCGCGCCACTGGCTCAGGCCCTGGAAGCCACCCCTTACGTGTACCGCACCGTGGCCGAGCAGCCGCAGAACCTGCAGGACCGGGAAATCGCCGGTCTCTTCGATCGCTGGAACAGCGCCCTGCAGACCGGCAACCCGCAAGCCGTGGTCAGCCTCTATGCGGCCAATGCAGTGCTGCAACCCACGGTCTCCAACCAGGTGCGCAGCACCCACGCGCAGATCCAGGACTACTTCGAGCACTTCATGGCCTCGCGGCCGGTGGGCCAGATCAACTACCGGGAGATTCGTCACCTGGGCCCGGATGCGGCCATGGACAGCGGCGTCTACACCTTCACCCTGACTGCCGCCGACGGCAAGAAACAGCAGGTCCAGGCTCGCTACACCTTCCTCTACGAGCGCCTGGGCGGACAGTGGAAAATCCTCAACCACCACTCTTCGGCCATGCCGCAAGTGCAGCCGCAGTTGCAAGCCAGCCACTGATCCAGGCTCCAGTCGCCTTGCGCCGAGCCTTTGCTCGGCGTTGCTGTCACTGCTCGCGGTAGCGCCCCGGGGTCATGCCGAACCAGCGCAGGCAGGCCTTGTGAAAGCTGCTCTGGTCGCGAAAGCCCAACAGGGCGCCGATGTACTTGACGCTGCGCATGGAGTTGCGCAGAAAACTGTGGGCCAGCATCAGCCGCGCCTCGTCCTGCAGCGCCGAGAAGTGCACGTCTTCATGGCCCAGGCTGCGTTGCAGGCTGCGGGTGCTGACCCCCACTGCCTGGGCGATATGCGGCAGGTCGCTGGGCGCGCCCTGGGCCAGGGATTCGGACAGGGCGCGGCGCACCCGCGCAGTCATCGAGCCGCTGAGCAGCACATTGAGGCGGTTGCGGGCGTATTCCATGTGCAGCACATCCAGCGCCGGGTCGGCGGTGGGCAGGGCGATGGCGCAGTCCTGGCTGCTGAAGGTCAGGCTGTTGTGGGGCGCGCAGAACTGCAGGTTGTCGCCCATCAGCCGGCGCAGCATGCGCGTGTCCGCAGGCTCGGGGTAGGTGAAGGCCGCTACCAGCGGCCGCGGCTTGTGCTGGGGCAGCAGCCAGTGCAGCAGGCCCAGGGTCTGGGCGGCGCCGGCGTCGATCACCGCCCGGGGGATCAGCGAAGGCTCGGCGGTGACGTCGAAACCGATCAGTTGCAACGCGTCGGGCTTGCGTTCCAGGCACATGCAGAAGCCGTTGCTGGTCAGCGCCTGGTAATCCACCAGGCGCTGCAGCGCTGCCCCCAGGGTCGCGCAAGACATCACCGCATAGCCCAGGGCCTCCAGGTTGGCCGGGTGGGCCTTGCTGTAGGCCAGCAGCCCGAGGTCCGGGTTGCCGGTGCGGCGGGTGGCTTCGCGCATTACTTGATAGACCAGTTCCAGCCTCACGCCCTTGGGATTTTCCTCAACGTCCTGGATGCTGCTGCCGAAGGTTCTGAGCAGGGCGTCGACATTCGCGCCGCCTTCTCTCATGACATCGGCAAGCACCCGAAAGCTGGCGCTGGTCATTCTGTGCATAGGTCTTCCTGGACTAGTGGCTAAATGATATCGATGAGGCCTTTTGCATGATTGCAATAAACAAAAGGCCACAGACGAATAAGCACCGGCCCAGGTTTCCGAGGACAAGCGAAAGGTATCCGGGAACACTTCCGGGTGGCCCGGGCAGGGTCGATCATGGTTGGGCAGGGACCCTTGGGCGAGTGCGGCGGCGGGCTCGTCGTGCCACGTTCGAGGGTGCGTCGTTGGCTTGCCTATGGATCTGTCATGCAAAGCATCAAAGACTTTTATCGTGAATTGGCCGAGGGCCATTTGATGCTGGCATTCCAGCCGGTGGTGTGGCTGCCCGACAGCAGCCGGGTGCTCTACCACGAAGGGTTGCTGCGCCATGTCGATGCCCAGGGCGGGGATGTCTACCCCCTGGCGCTACTGGAGAAACACCAGGTGATGCGCGAGCTGGACCGCAGCGTGGTGCTCTGTGTGATCGACAGCCTGCAACGGGACGAACGCCTGCGCCTGGGGTGCAATATCTCGGCCCAGAGCGCGATCATCGATTCATTCTGGTACCCCATTGTCCAGCAGTTGCGGGACTTTCCCGGCGTGGCCGCGCGGCTGGTCATCGAGATCACCGAAAGCGCCACGCCACCGAGCATCGAGGCGGCCAGCGAGTTTGTCCTGTGCCTGCGCGAACTGGGCTGCCGGGTGGCCATCGACGATTTCGGCGCGGGCCTGGGCACCCTGGAGTTCATCCGCCAGACCCGGCCGGACATCGTCAAGATCGACAAGGGCTACATCCAGCGCGCCCGCAGCGAACTCAACAGCGCCCAGACCCTCAGCCACCTGGTGCAACTGTGCAAGACCCTGGCGCCCTGCGTGATCATCGAAGGGGTGGAGACTGCCACCGACCAGGGCCTGGCCACGGCCTGTGGTGGCGAGTGGGGGCAGGGCTACCTGTTCGGCCGCCCCCAGGTGGATCGCCTGGGGCGACGTTGCCGCCTGGCGCAGCGGGTGCCCCAGCTGTGCGCGCCGGATCAGGTGTAGCCTGCATGCCCGCCTGAAGGGGTTCAATCAGCCTGCGGGGTGATGGGCGGGGTGTGGGCCGTCGGGTCTTGCACCTCGGCACTGATGGGCAATGCCTGCAGGTCTTGCTCGGGAATCTCCTTCATATCCACGTGCGTGTTGCGCTTGGGCCGCTCCGGCTGGAGCGCGTCGTAGGGCAGCAGCACGGTGTCGAGCGCCGCGTCCAGGGGCAGGCTGGCGATCATCAGGATCGGACACACCACCATCACCCAGCAGCCGCCGGTGATCATGCGTGCGTAGCCCATGTCGTAGCCGGTGAGCACTTGGGCGTTGGTCTTGACGCTGCGGTAGTAGCGGTCGTCGCGAAAGTCCAGGGCATTGCCGCGAGTCATGTAGGTGCCGCAGCCGGACAGCAGCAGGGTGTTGAGCAGCAACAGGTAATTGATGATTCGGATGATCGCTCTTCCATTCAGGCCATTGGCAGGGGGCGCGAATCAGTGATTCATCGCGTCATAGGGCAGCAGCGCGGTGTCGGCCACGGCGTCCACCGGCAGGCTGACGATGGCCACCACCGGGCAGACAATGCTCATCCAGCAGAACAGCGTGACGTAGCCGTCGTAGCCGCTGGCTCCGCGCATGGTCAGCAGTTCGATATTGGCCTGGGTGCCTTTGTAGTAGTCGTAGCTGGTATGGGCATTGGGGGTGCGGGCGATCAGGGTGCCGCAGCCCACCAGGGACAGCAGGGACACAACGAACAGAGCATTGAGGGCTTTGATGGCGCCATTCCTTAGCAAGCGGGTTTTTCCGCGCGCATGGTCGCAGAAGCCCGATGCAGACGCTAGATTGGGCGCTGAATAAATACTGGGCGCAGTGCCGGGAGGGTTCGATGGAGGGAGAGCGCAGCGTCGCACGGCTGTTCGCCGAGGAACCGCTGTCCTGGGGGCTGCGGGGTGACCCCTATTTGTGGCGAGCCATGGCCACGCATCTGGCCCACACGCCCTGGCCGGCCACGGCGCAGCAGTTGGAAGCCCTGATCGTCCAGGCCTTCGAGCAACTGACCGGCAGGGCCTGGAGCTCGGCAGGGCACTTCTTCGTCGAGGCCTTTGCCCATGGCGGCATGTCCAGCGGCGGGATTTCCATGGGCTTCTGGCACGAGCGCGGCCTGCCCCTGTTGTGCGCCCGTTGGGCTCAAGCCTGATCAGATATCGCTGGGTATCAGCATAAGCAGGTCGGTATCGCCGATATCCACCCCGGCCTGGGTCAGCAGGGTGCTGGCCTGGCCGCGGTGGTGGGTCTGGTGGTTGAAGAAATGCACCAGCAGGCTATAGAAATCGCGCTCGGCGACCACGCCCCGGGTGTTGGCGTAATGCAGGCTGCTGTCCAGGTCTGCGTCGCTCAGGGACTGGCTGAAATCGAGGATCAACTGGTCCAGCCACTGACGCTGCTGCCAGAGCCCGCCCAGGTTTGGGAACAGCAGGGTCTTGAGGTCCTGTGGCAGGGCCACCTGCTGCAGCGGCGCCAGGGCCGCAAACCGCGCCGGGTGCTGGGCAAAGCGCTTGAGCCAGATGGTGTCGCCGGCCAGCAAATGATTGAGGGTGCCGAGGATCGAGCCGAAAAAGGCCTGCCGGTCCAGAGCCAGTTGCGCATCGGACAGGCCCATGGCGGCGCTGTACAGCTTGCTGTTCATCCACTGGTTGTAGCGAGCCATCAGGCACAGGTGCTCGGTGCGGTTCATTGCGGTTCCTTTCGGGGTTTGCGGGCTGGCGCGCAGCAGCTTCGCAAGCCCCGGTGCCGCAATGCAAGAGGCGTCACAAAAGCCTCGTGCGCAGGCCGTTTGCAGGGCTGTGCAGCCATTAAAAAAACTGCCCCTTTGGCCCCGATAACATCGTTTCTCGGGGCTTGGGCTTTTCTCTATATTGGCCACCAGATCCAGCGCGGCAACAGGCCGCGCACCCTTTATGGTGAGCCGTTGCAATGAATAAAAAACCTGAACGCACAGGGCTGGAAAACCCCGGAACCGCTACCCGGGTGGTCTGGGGCGGAGAGCAAGTCCGTCATCCCTACAACGCCACGCAACCCCCGATTGTCGCCAGCGCCGCCTATGGCTACGACGACATCGAACAGTGGTACGACGTGGCCCTGGGCAAGGCCCCGGGCTTTATCTACAGCCGCATGAGCAACCCCACGGTGCAAACCCTGGAAGCCAAGCTGCAGGACCTGGAAAACGCCGAATCGGCGGTGGCCTTCAGCAGCGGCATGGCAGCCATCAGCGGCGTGCTCTACAGCTTCCTGCGCCACGGCCAGCGGGTGGTGTCGACCAAGGACAGCTACGGTGGTACCAACAAGATCTTCGAGGAATTCCTGCCGCGCATGGGCGTGGCCGTGACCCTCTGCGAAACCTTCGACCAGCAGCAGATCGAGGCCGAGATCGCCAAGGGCTGCGACCTGCTGTACCTGGAGACGCCGACCAACCCGACCCTGAAGATCGTCGATATCCAGCGTCTGGTCGCCGCGGCGAAACAGGTCGGCGCCCTGGTGGTGGCGGACAACACCTTCGCTACGCCGCTGAATCAGAACCCCCTGGCGCTGGGCGTGGATGTGGTGATCCACAGCGCTACCAAGTTCCTCAGCGGTCACGGCGATGTGCTTGGTGGCGTGGCCTGCGGCAGCGAAGCGCTGATGAGCCAGGTGCGTCACTACCGGGAAATCAACGGTGCCAGCCTCGATCCGTTCTCGGCCTACCTGATCATTCGCGGGATCAAGACCCTGGCCCTGCGCATGCGCCAGCAACAGCACAGCGCCGCGCAGCTGGCGCAGTTCCTGCTCAACGAGCCGTTGGTGGAAGCCGTGAACTACCCGGGCCTGCCCAACCACCCGAACCACGCCGTGGCCTGTGCGCAGATGCGCGGTTTCGGCGCCATCGTCAGCTTTGTCCTGGTGGGTGGCATGGACAGCGTCAAGCAGCTGTTGCCACGCCTGCGCTATGCCCACTGCGCCGGCAACCTGGGGGCGGTGGAAACCATCTACGGCCCGGCGCGCACTACCAGCCATGTGGAGAACACCCTGGAAGAGCGCCAGGCCCTGGGCATTTCCGAAGGCCTGGTGCGGATTTCGGTGGGCATCGAAGACACCGATGACCTGCTGGCCGACCTGCAGCAGGCCTTCGCCTGGCTGCGCCAATCCCTCAAGCAGAATGCGGCGCCTGGCGCCATCCCATCCCAGGACCCGCGGGCCGAGGTCGCCCACTGAAAAGAGCGCGCAACACCCCCACAGCAAGGCAGCCAGTGGGGGCTTCATGAAGAGGAATAACAATAAAAACCTGGTGGCATCCGATTTGTTTTCTGCCCATTTCCACAGTCGCAGAAATTGAGACTTGCCCTGACAACTTTCATGAGAACCATCATGTCCCTACAAGAACAACAGACCGACTTGCGCGGCGGCTTCAAGCAAGAAATGCAGACCCGGCACATTGTCATGCTCGCCCTGGGCGGGGTGATAGGCACCGGGCTGTTCCTCACGTCCGGCTACACGGTGAACCAGGCCGGCCCGCTGGGCGCGGTGATCGCCTACATCATCGGCGCGCTGATGGTGTACCTGGTGATGATGTGCCTCGGCGAGCTGGCGGTGCAGATGCCCGAGACCGGCTCCTTCAGCACCTACGCCACGCGCTTTCTCGGCCCCGGTACCGGCTACACCGTGGCCTGGCTGTACTGGCTGACCTGGACCGTGGCCATCGGCTCGGAATTCACCGCCGCCGGGATCCTCATGGCCCGCTGGTTCCCCGAGACCCCGGTGTGGATCTGGAGCGCGTTGTTCGCCATGGTGGTGTTCTTGTCCAACGTGGTGTCGGTGCGGCTGTTCGCCGAGACCGAGTTCTGGCTGTCGCTGGTCAAGGTGATCACCGTGCTGGCATTCCTGGTGGTGGGCGGCGGGGCGATTCTCGGTCTTCTGCACATCGACCAGGCCCACAGCATCGGCCTGAGCAACTTCACCCGTGAGGGGCTATTCCCCACCGGCTTCATGCCGATCGCCATGACCCTACTGGCGGTGGCCTTCGCTTTCTCCGGCACCGAACTGATCGGCATCGCCGCTGGCGAAACCCGTGACCCGCAACGCAATGTGCCACGGGCGATCCGCACCACGGTGCTGCGCCTGGCGATCTTCTTCGTCGGCACCATCTTCGTCCTCGCCACCCTGTTGCCCCGGGAGCAGGCCGGCCTGGTGGAAAGCCCGTTCGTCACGGTGTTCACCTACATCGGCATTCCGTACTCGGCCGACATCATGAACTTCGTGATCATCAGCGCGTTGCTGTCCGCCGCCAACTCCGGGCTGTACGCCGCCTCGCGGATGCTCTGGACCCTGAGCGACCAGGGCCACCTGCCCAAGCAGTTCTCGGCCCTGACCCGCATGGGCACGCCGCTCAACGCGATCATCGTGAGCATGGCCGGTGGCGCCGCCTCGCTGCTCAGCAGCGTGTTCGCCCCGGACACCATCTACCTGGCCCTGGTGTCGATTTCCGGGCTGGCGGTGGTGGTGGTGTGGATGAGCATCGCCGCCAGCCAGATCGCCTTTCGCCGGCACTTCGTGGCCAACGGCGGTGACGTGCGCGACTTGAAATTCCGTGTTCGTGGCTACCCCTGGGTGCCGTTGGGGGCGCTGTTGTGCTGCGCCCTGGCCTGTGTCGGCATCGGTTTCGACCCCGAGCAGCGCGTGGCCCTGTACTTCGGCCTGCCCTTCATCGCCTGGTGCTACCTGGTGTATTACATTACCCGCAGTAGCCGCCAGCGGCGCCTGTCCCTGGCAGCCCTGGCTCGGCCCTCCGATGCCCTGCAGGGTTGACGGGTGCGCCCGGCGCCCAGGGTGTCCATGAGAGCCAGGCCATGAAGCAGAAAAGCTTGCCCCCGCTGAACTGGCTGCGCGCCTTCGAGGTGTCCGCCCGTTGCCTTAACTTCACCCACGCCGCCGAGGAACTGTTCCTCACCCAGGGCGCGGTCAGCCAACAGATCCGCCAGCTGGAAAGCCACCTCGGGGTGGCGCTGTTCAAGCGCCTGCCCCGCGGCCTGGACCTGACCGAGGAGGGCCGCTCCTACCTGCCGGTGGTGCAGGACGCGATCACCCGGTTGGCGGTGGGCACCAACGAAATTTTCGGCCAGCACAAGCGCCGGCCGATCAAGGTGCGCGGCAGCCTGGCGTTTTTCGTCCACTGGCTGGCGCCCAAGCTGGCGGATTTTCAGCACAGGCACCCGCTGGTGGATATCCGCTACATCAGCAATATCTGGGTCAAGGAGCTGGACGGCGAAGACGACCTGGAAATTCGTTGGGGCCACGGCCACTGGCCGGGGCTGGTGGCCCAGCGCCTGACTTGGGACACGCTGTTCCCGGTGTGCGCCCCGGCCTTGCTGGACAAGGCGCCGCTAGAGGTGCCGGCGGACCTGGCCCGGCACCCGCTGCTGCATGTGCTGGGCTACGAAGAGGGCTGGGGCTACTGGCTGCAGCGGGCCGGCGCCGAGCAAGTGGATTCGTCCCGGGGGATGCAGTTCGACACCCTGATTTCCACCTTGCGCATGGCCGAACTGGGCCTGGGCGTGGCCCTGGCCCGTTCCTCCATGGTCGACCAGATGCTCGCCGACGGGCGCTTGCTGGAGCCTTTCAGTCAGCGCATCGAGGCCAGCGAATCCTTTTACCTGGTGCGTGGCGCCGGGGCCGATCCGCACCCCGATGCGCTGGAATTTTCCACCTGGCTGGTGGAGCAGGCCCATCGCCATAAATGACTGGCCGGAGCCAAACATGCGTTATGTGAGTACCCGCAGTACCGCCGAGCAGGTGGATTTCGAAAGCGTGGTGTTATCCGGCGTGGCTGCCGATGGCGGGCTGTACGTGCCTGCCGAGCTGCCACGCTTCAGCCCCCAGGAGATCGCCAATTGGTCGACCCTGGATTACCCCGAACTGGCCTTCCGGGTGCTCAGCCCCTTTGTGGGCGACTGCCTGCCCGAGGCGGACTTCAAGGCCTTGCTCAGCCGCGCCTACAGCGGCTTTGGCCACCGCGCGGTGGCGCCCCTGCGACAGATCGACCGCAATGAATGGGTGCTGGAACTGTTCCATGGGCCCACAGGCTCGGCCAAGGATTTTGCCGCGCGGTTGCAGGCGCAACTGGTGGGCTATTTCCTCCAGCGCCGGCAGCGCCACGGGGTGCTGGTGGGGGCCAGCAACGGCGATACCGCGCTGGCGGCTATCGACGCCTTCAAGGACTGCCCGCAGACCCAGGTGCTGGTGTTCTATCCGCAGCACGGCGTGCCCGAGCAGCAAGGGCAGCAGTTGCAGGCGGCACACAACCCCGGGCTGTGGCGCTTTGCCGTGCAGGGCAGCTTCGACGACTGCCAGACCCTGGTGGCCCGCCTGCTGCGCCAATGGCCCCTGGCCGAGCGCGAGGTGATCGGCTTCAACTCCAGCAATTGGGTCGGGGTCATGGCCCAGCTGGTGCTGTATTTCCATGCCGTGCTGCAACTGGGGGGCGGCCAGCGGCCCATCGGTTTCAGCGTGCCGGCGGCCAGCTTCGCCGAGGTCTATGCCGGCTATATCGTGCAGAAGATGGGCCTGCCCATCACCCAGATGATTGTCGCCACCAACCGCAACGACGCCCTGCACCAGCTGTTCCTGAAGAACCGCTATTGTCGCGCCGAGGCCAGCCAGAGCCTGTCGCCGGCCATGGACCTGTCGCTGTTCGCCAACCTGGAGCGCCTGGTCTGGGAGCTGTATGGCCAGGACCCGCAGGCGGTGGCGGTGCTGATGCAGGGCTTCGAGGACAGCGGCGAGATGACCCTGGACAACGAGGCCTGGCTCCAGGCGCGGATGATCATCGACTCCTATTCGGTCAGTGATGAAGAGACCGGCAAGGAGATCGTCAGCCTGTATCGGGACACCGGCTACGTCATTGACCCCCATGCCGCCACCGGCGTCCTGGCGGCGCGCCTGTACCGCCGCAGCCTGGTGGCACCGATGGTCACCCTGGGGGAGATTGCACCGGCCAAGTCGGCGCGCCTGCTGAGCTCGCTGGGTATTCCCGGGCTGGCACCGCAGCCACTCGCGGCGCCTTCCACGGCGCAGTGGCAGGCACTGGCGGCGGATGATTTTGCCGCCGTACTGCACTGCCTGAAGGCACTGTGATGGGCACCGCGAAGGAGGCTTCATGAAGCGGATCCTGGATCCACTGGACGAATGCATCATCGCCGAGCTGACCCGCAATGCCCGGGCGGCTCATGCCGAGCTGGCGGCCAAGGTCAACCTGTCGCGCAACGCGGTGCGCCAGCGCATCGAACGCCTGGAGCGCGACGGAGCGATCCAGGGCTACACCATTCGCCTGGGCGAAGGGCGCGGGGCGGATACCCGGATCAATGCGCTGATCTTCGTCTACCGCTACGACCGCATGCGCGGGGCCGATGTATTGCAGGCGCTGCGCGCGATGCCGGAGATCATCCAGTGCGAAGTGCTCAGCGGCGAGTTCGATGTGCTGGTGCGGGTCAGCGCCGCCAGCGTAGAGCGGGTGCACCGGGTGTGGAATGACATCGCCGCCTTGCCCGGGGTGGAAAACACCGTGACGTCCTTTGTCTTGTCCTCTGTGGCCTGAGCGCAGAGCCGGATCTTCTGGCCTCCTGTAGCCGCTGCCGAGCCTTTGGCGAGGCTGCGAAAAGGGCCGAAGGACCTTCCTGCGCGGTCAATCAGCATGTTGCGATGAATGGAACCCTGTGTGGTGTCCTGTTGGACCGCACCGCCAGGGTTAGCGTCTCCTGCGGAGCCGGGTGCAGCTTTCGGCAGCGGCTACAGGGGCAGTCTTGGTTGCGGGTTTTGCGTAGCCAGCGCCTGTGAGCGCAGCCTTCGGCAGTGGTCACGGGCGCTGGGCAAAATGCTCAGCAAATACAGCAAAACGGCATATTTCACTGCCCGGTCCCGACCCCTAACCTTGTGTCCATCAGCTTCTCAACCCGGATGGAACACAACAAAAATGACTGAATACAACATCGCCCTGGTGGGCTTCGGCGGGGTCAACCGGGCCCTGGCGCAACTGATTGCCGAGCGCAATCAGGCGTGGAAAAAACAACTGGGTTTCAGCTTGAAGATCGTTGGCATCAGCGATCTGTTCCTGGGCTCCATCGTCGCTTCCCAGGGGCTGGATGCCGGTCTGCTGAGCAAGCTGCCGGCAACCAAGGGCGCCTTGGCGCAACTGCCGGGCGGCCAGGTGGAGGCGCTCAACGAACAGGTGATCAAGGACTCCGGCGCCGACATCATTGCCGAGGCCACTTTCACCAACCCGGTGGACGGCGAGCCAGCGAGTACCTTCTGCCGTTGGGCCCTGGAGCAGGGCAAGCACGTGGTGACCACCAACAAGGGCCCCATTGCCCTGCACAGCGCCGAGCTCAAGGCCCTGGCCCAGCGCAATCTGGCGGCCTTCGAATACGAAGGCGCGGTGATGAGCGGCACCCCGGTGATCCGCATGGCCAAGCAGTCCCTGGCCGGCAGTGGGCTACTGGGGTTCGAGGGCATTCTCAATGGCACCTCCAACTTTGTGCTGACCCGCATGGAGGCCGGCCTGGGCTTTGCCGAAGCGGTGGCCGAGGCCCAGGCCCTGGGGTATGCCGAGGCCGATCCGAGCGCGGATGTCGAAGGCTTTGACGTGCGCTTGAAGGTGGTGATCCTGGCCAACGAATTGCTCGACGCGCAGTTGACCGTCAGTGATGTCAGTTGCCGGGGTATCTCCGGCCTGACGGTCAAGGACCTGGAGCAGGCCCGTGCCGAGGGCGCGCGCTGGAAGCTGATCGGTTCGGCCCAACGCCTGGCCGATGGCTCGCTGCAAGCCAGTGTCGAGCCGCGCCTGTTGCCCCTGGCCCATCCGCTGGCGGGCATTGGCGGGGCGATCAACGCGGTGTCGTTCAACACCGAACTGCTGGGCGCGGTGACGGTGTCCGGGCCGGGCGCTGGGCGCATCGAGACCGCCTTTGCCTTGCTCTCGGACATCATTCACATCCACCAGTCGCGCTTGGCCCGCTAGGAGCATGCCCATGAACCTGTCACGTCTGGCGCTGGCCGCCGATTCGATTGATGTCTGCAGCCCCTTCGATGGTCGGCTGATCGGGACAGTGCCACGCCTTGAGGCCTGTGCCGTGCCCTACCTGTTGCAGCAAGCCCGCCAGGGTGTCAGCGACTGCGCGGCGCTGCCGCGCTATCAGCGGGCACGGATTCTGGAGCGGGCGGCCCTGAACATCGAGCGCGACGCCGAACATTTCGCCCGGTTGATCGTCGATGAAGCGGGCAAGACCCTGAAACAGGCGCAGAAAGAGGTCAAGCGCTGCATCAACACCCTCAAGCTGTCGGCCGAAGAGGCCAAGCGCAATGCCGGCGAGGTGCTGCCGTTTGATGCCTATGAAGGTTCGGAAAACCGCCAGGGCTGGTTTTCGCGCGAGCCCTTGGGGCTGATCCTGGCGATCACGCCTTACAACGATCCGTTGAACCTGGTGGCGCACAAGCTGGGCCCGGCCATCGCCGGGGGCAACGGGGTGATTCTCAAGCCCTCGGAGCTGGCGCCGCTGTCGGCGATCAAACTGGTGGACTACTTGCGCGATGCCGGCCTGCCGACCTCGGTGGTGACCCTGGCCACCGGTGGTGCGGACCTGGGCAAGGCCCTGGTGGAAGCCCGTGAGGTGCGCATGGTGTCGTTCACCGGCGGCTTCGTCACCGGGGAGCAGATCGCCCGCAGCGCCGGGTTGAAAAAGCTGGCCATGGACCTGGGAGGCAATGCGCCGGTGATCGTGATGGCCGACTGTGACCTGGCGGCGACGGTGGAAAGCTGCGTGTCCGGGGCCTTCTGGGCGGCGGGGCAGAACTGCATCGGCACCCAGCGCCTGCTGGTCCAGGCCTCGATCTATGAGGCGTTTCGAGAGGCTTTTGTGCGCCTGGCTCGGGAGCAGGTCAGTGGCGACCCGCTGGCCAGCAGCACGGACATCGGGCCGATGATCAGCCTGCAGGCGGCGCAGAACGCGCAGAAGGTCGTGGATGAAGCGCTGCAACAGGGCGCGCGTTTGCTCTGTGGGCATCAGCGCCGGGGTTCCTGTTACGCCGCCACGGTGCTGGAGAATGTCGACCACGGCAGTCGCCTGTGGCAGGACGAGGTCTTTGCGCCAGTGGTGGTCTTGCAACCGTTCGACGATCTGGATCAGGCCATCGCTTTGGCCAATCAGCCCGAATACAGCCTGCATGCAGGGATCTTCACCAATGACCTGCGTATCGCTATGGACGCTGCGCGGCGGATCGAGGCGGGTGGGGTGATGATCAACGACTCTTCCGATTACCGTTTCGATGCCATGCCCTTTGGCGGCTTCAAGTACGGCAGCCTGGGCCGAGAAGGGGTGCGTTTCGCCTATGAGGAAATGACCCAGCCCAAGGTGGTGTGCCTCAACCGCCTGGGCTGAGGCTGATTGCAGCAACACGACAGGTCGCCGGGCACCGGGCAGGTTTGGTCACCTGCCCGGTGTTTTTTGCTGGCGGTGAGGTGCGGTGAATCGGTCGCGGTACGGGCAGTGGTAAAGTTCGCCGCTTCAGGATGAACGATGCGGGAAGCGGGCCGATGATCAAGGTGTGGTTGCAACAAGGGCGTGGCCTGTGGCTGGCGCTGTTTCTCGGGCTGCTGTCGCCGGCCCTGGTGCACGCCGAGGAGGCGCCGCCGGGGCTGGTGAAGGTGCCCCTGGACCGGCGGGTGATCGACCTGACCGCGACCCTGGATAGCGCCACCCAGGAGCGGATGGTGCACAAGCTGGAGGCGCTGGAGCAGCGCCGCGGCGCGCAGATCGCGGTGATGCTGGTGCCCAACCTGGGCCAGCAGAGCATCGAGGCCCTGAGCAACCAGTTGTTTCGCGCCTGGAAGCTGGGGCGCAAGGGGGTAGACGACGGCATCCTGCTGCTGGTGGCGAAGAACGACCACAAGGTGCGGATCGAGGTCGGTTATGGCCTGGAACCGGTGGTCACCGACCTGCTGGCCGGGCAGATCATCGCCCAGGACCTGACCCCGGCCTTTCGTCAGGGCGACTTTGCCGGCGGTATCGACCGTGCCCTGGATGACTTGATCCTGCTGGTGGACGGGGGCTCGTTGCCCGAGCCTGCGGGGCTGGCGGTGCCGCTCGAAGCCTATGCCTTGCTGCTGGCGTTCGTTTTCGGCTCGGTGGCGGGGGTGATGCTGGCCGCCGGCTGGAACTGGCGCCGGGTGCTGGGGGGCGCAGTGGTGCTGATGGCGGTGCTGGTGGGAGCCGTGGGCGGCCATGAGTGGCTGGCGCAGTTGTTCCTGGTGCCGCTGTGCATGTTGATCGGCGGTGCGACCTTCGCCGGGCTGTGGCAGGCGCGGCGGGTGTTCTACGGGGTGCTGGGGCTGCTGCTGTACATCGGCCTGCTGACCCTGGTCAGCCAGTATCTGGGCCGTTTGACTTTCCTCTACGGCCTGGCCTGGCCGGCGGGGGTGCTGCTGGTGCTGGGCGGCCATTGGCTGCTGTACTGGATGATGCGCAACAGCTGGCGCAAGAGCCCCCGGGGCTTTTTATGGCGCTTTGCCGTGTTGCTGACGCTGGTTCTACTGATGGGCCTGGGTGTGGATGCCTGGCAGGCGGCGCAGCATTGGCTGAGGGTCGTGCCGTTCGCCTATTTCCTGAGTTTCATCCTGTTTGCCGGCGGCAGTGGCTTTCGCTGGAGCAGTGGCGGTGGCAGCAGCAGTGGCGGCCGCTCAAGCTCGGGTGGCGGTTTCTCCGGGGGCGGCGGTTCCAGTGGCGGCGGCGGGGCGTCGGGCAGTTGGTGAGGCTGGGCGCGGTAATGATCACGCAGCCGTCCTGCTCTCCCAAGCCTGCGGGGCCGGGCAACGGGCCGATGGCGGCGCGGAGAATCGTTGAGCGGTCAGGGTGGCGGAAATTGATGGTTGATAATAATTCTCATTGGTGAATATGATATGTTATTACATTAATTTCAGTCCCAAGGAAGCGTTGCCATGAAAGTCCTGTCGTCCCTCAAAGAAGCCAAGAATCGTCACCGCGACTGCCAGATCGTCAAGCGTCGCGGTCGCATCTATGTGATCTGCAAATCCAATCCGCGCTTCAAGGCTCGCCAGGGCGGGGCGAAGAACCGGAACAAGGGGTGAGTGCGGGGGCGGTCGGGAGTGACAAGGCGCTGCTGGAGCGAGCCAATCCCGACAGCACCCAGGCATGGGGGGCAGGTTTTTCAGTCGTGCAGCAGGGTCGAGCCGTACTCGTTGAAGCTGTTGCCCAATGCGCTGTTGCCGTTGAGATTCAGATTGCTCACGCCACCGCCAAGCCGGCACTTGTCCGAATAGCAGGGGTGGGTGGTCGCACTGGAGCAGGCGCCCAGTAGAAGGGTGGCGCCGATCAGCAACACCTTGAGGCAGTTCAACTTCATTTTCAGCATCTCCAGAGCAGGGTCAGGGATAGAGCGAACCGGAGCCTCATCCTACGCCGTTACATGTCGGTACACATTGCCAATCAGGCGGGCCCGGAAAAAATATCTGCCGTGCTTGCAGGATGCCGCCTTGGCACGGGGCTGCTCAGCGCCGCGGGGGCAATTGTGTCCTCGGGCCAGACCCGGTAGAAAGGCGCAACGCATTCAGAAAACAGATACCAGCATGAGCGACATTGAGAAACCCAATAGCCGCCTGTTCGACCTCGACTTGCTGCGGGCCATTGTCACGGTGGCCGACTGCGGTAGTTTCACCACGGCCGCCACTCGCTTGCATTCCACCCAATCCACCATCAGCCAGAAGATCCGCCGCCTGGAGGAGATGGTCGGGCAGCGCCTGCTTGAGCGCGGCAATCGCGATGTGTTGCCCACCGATGCCGGCGAGACCCTGCTGGGATATGCCCGGCGCCTGCTGGCACTGAACGATGAAATGTTCGAGGCGCTGTCCGGGGCCACGGTGGTGCTGACGGTGCGTATCGGCGTGCCGGACGACTTCGCTGCCGGCCGCACCACCGAGCAACTGGCTGCGTTCAACCGGCGCTATCCCCAGGTCAAGCTGGAGGTCACCAGCGGCATGAGTCGCGACCTCAACGCCAGTTATGACCGTGGCGAATTGGACCTGGTGGTGCTCAAGCAACTGCGCAACAGCCGCGAGGCACTGGCCTGCTGGCCGGAGAAGACCCGATGGGTGGATAGCGCGAAAAACCCCTGCATCGATCTCGACCCGCTGCCTATCGTTACCTTCCCGCCGCGCGGGGTGTACCGCGATGCCATGATCAATGCCCTGGAGGCGGTGGGCCGGCGCTGGCATATCAGCTTCACCAGCTCCAGCCTCAGCGGCCTGCAGTCGGCCATTGCCGATGGCATGGGCATAGGCCTGCTGCCATTGCGTGCGGTCACAGCTGGCCACCAGGTCCTGTCCAAAAGCACCGGGCTACCCTCGGTGGACGTGTTCGAGGTGGCGTTGCTGCACCGCCCGGCGGCAGATCCCATGGTCAAGGAGCTGGCGCGAGTCTTGTCGCGGGTGCTGGCCCAGGACACTCAGGGCTGAAGTCGCGCGGCATTCGATAAATGAATATGGCGGATTCCAGTATTTAATTTGTGCATGTGCGTAACGCTGGATATCGTGGTGGCCAGCAGCGGTCTGCGCCGCTTCCCTGGCGCGTCGACCCGCAGGTTTGTTCACCCTGGCGGCGTTGCCGCGCGGGGCAGCAAAACAACAATGAGGAGAGTCTCCATGTCCAAAACCACCTATTACGCGCCTCACGGCGGGCACCCGGCACAGACCGAACTGCTCACCGACCGCGCAATGTTCACCGAAGCCTACGCCGTGATCCCCAAGGGCGTGATGCGCGACATCGTCACCAGCCACCTGCCGCACTGGGACAACATGCGCATGTGGGTCATCGCTCGTCCGCTGTCGGGTTTCGCCGAAACCTTTTCCCAGTACATCGTTGAAGTCGGCGCCAATGGCGGTAGCGACAAGCCCGAGCAGGACCCCAACGCCGAAGCGGTACTGTTCGTCGTCGAAGGCGAGGTCAACCTGACCCTGCAAGGCCAGGTGCATGTCCTCAAGCCCGGCGGCTATGCCTTTATCCCACCGGCTGCCGACTGGAAGCTGCGCAACACCAGCGGCACCGAGGCGCGTTTCCACTGGATCCGCAAGCACTACCAGAAAGTCGATGGCGTGCCATACCCGGACGCTTTCGTCACCAACGAGCAGGACATCGAGCCGCGGGTCATGCCCGATACCGAAGGCCGCTGGAGCACCACGCGTTTTGTCGACATGAGCGACATGCGCCATGACATGCACGTCAACATCGTCAACTTCGAGCCGGGCGGCGTGATTCCGTTCGCCGAGACCCATGTCATGGAGCACGGCCTGTACGTCCTGGAAGGCAAGGCGGTTTATCGCCTGAACCAGGATTGGGTCGAGGTCGAGGCCGGTGACTTCATGTGGCTGCGTGCCTTCTGCCCACAGGCCTGCTACTCCGGCGGCCCGGGTCGTTTCCGCTACCTGCTGTACAAGGATGTGAACCGCCAGATGCGCCTGACCCTCAACGCAGCGCATTGATCCGATGGCAGTGCAGGGGCCGTTCTGGCCTCCGCACTGCTGAACGGCGAGTGACAGGAACCGGCGATCATTCGCCGGTTTTCTTTTGTCTGAGGGGCAGGGTAGCTGCCTATGCCTAGGACTCTCGCTGACCGAGCCGCGCGATCAAACCTTCAAGGGCCGGACGCTTGTCCTGCCACTCCTGGCGAGTAATACCTAGCAGCACTACGTCGATTCGCTCGCCGTCTTTCAGAATGTTCTGGCGCCGCAGGCCTTCCTGTACGAATCCAAATTTCAGGTGCAGCCTGATCACCGCTGTATTGCTTGCGAGCACCTCGCAGTTGAGTTTGTCCAGAGCAGCTTGATTGAAGGCATAGTCGAGCAACCAGAACTCCATGAGACTGCCCAGGCCTTTGCCTTGAAGCTCGGCGTCCAGGTAGAACGCCCAGTCGGCAGTTTTCTGCAGGGCATTGATGGCGTTCAGGGACACGACCCCCAAGGCTTGCCCGGCATCGACCGCGACAAACACCTCCTGACGCGGGTTGCCTTGAAGGCTGCTCAGCCAGTTTGCATGCTCCTGTTCGCTGATTTCATGGGAGGTGTACATGTATTTGCGCACCTCCTGCTGGTTGCGCAGCGCGCGCACTTGGGCTTGAACGGTGGGGCTGCTAGCAAGCAAAGGAATGAGCTGCATGGGAGGGTCCTGGATTGGAGGCGAGCCTGAGGTGCGATCTTCAGGCGCGAAGATTCTTTCAGACTAGAGATTATTCGGCCAGCAAGCTTGCTGCAGGTGTCGGGAGATGCTGGAGGTTCGCTTCAAGCGAGGAGGGATCGGCCTGGGCGGCCAGTGCCGGTTTATATGAGGGCTGGGTGTAATCAGGGAGGGAGCGCTGTTGCGCTGCCCTCACATCTCGATGGTTGGAATGGTGGTCTTGCCGCAGCTTATAAGTTGCCCTGCGGTTACCTGGAGCCCATTGCTGGGCTTGATGCTGTAGCCGATAAGGACGCCTGCCATTACCAAGGCCATGTATAGAGCCGTTTTTCTCAAGATCATGCCGGTGCCCACTGAATGATTGATCGGAAAGCGTGCAGCACTGATTGCCATTCCGGAAAAAGGTTCCTGCTACAGGTGAGTAACGGATACAGCGTGTGGCATTGGCCAGGGTTGTCGATTGGCTTGCCTTATCGGTAAAGTCCCAGCGCGTCGTCAGCGTGCTTGTCAGTCGTCCCAATCCACCTGCGGACACAGTCCATGGTTCATTCAGACCACCTTGCCAGCTACGTCAGTGCAAGCCTGGGAGTTGCATCGCCTCGCACCGCGCTACTTGACAACGCGAGTCAGGAAAGCCGGCTCGATCAGGGGGACACCGTCACCGCCGACGATGACAGGGCACTCATCAAGCGGCTAGCAGAGCAGGGCGGTTTCCCAGCGATGCAGCCTGCGTCGAAGGCTGGATCTGCCATGAAGGGGTTCGCCAACCTCTCGACAAAATCATCCGCCCTGCTCACATCAGCTTCACCAATGAATGCCGGGATGCTTATTGGCTCAAGTACTTCTCTGCTTAGCCGCCGATTCTCTATAGCGCCGAGATATCTGCTCGAGTCGTTTCGCCGACGCTGCAGGATCAGTACTTCCATGGAGCCACGAAATGCTTGAAGAGCCGTTTTTTCCTTACCAGAGCCTGGCGTCCGACTTGCTCGCTTTCCTGCCTGAGGACAGCACGGACGGCTCTCACGATCTTTCTCATATTCATCGGGTCTGGATGAATGTTCGGCGCCTGCAGGACAAGGAAGGTGGGGACCTGGAGGCGTTGCTTGCCGCAACCCTCTTGCACGATTGCGTGGCCGTCGAGAAAAACTCGCCATTGCGGTCGCAGGCATCCACTCTTTCGGCCAATAAAGCAGCGTCTATTCTGCAGCGCATGGGCTGGCCTGCCCCGCGTATTGAGCTTGTTGCCCACGCGGTCCAGGCTCATAGCTTCTCCGCGGGCGTCGAACCCCTCACCCTGGAAGCCAGGATCCTTCAGGACAGCGACCGCCTGGACGCCATCGGCATGATCGGAGTCGCCCGTTGTTTCTACATCGCTGGGCGAATGGGCTCTGCGCTGTACGACATCACAAACCCCACCGCCATCGGCAGGCCCTATCAAGACAAGCGTTTTACCATTGAGCACTTCCACACCAAGCTACTCTCCCTTGCCTCGGGATTTCAGACGGTCGAAGGGGCGCGGTTGGCGGCAGTCAGGCATGCGCGCCTGAAGGATTTCCTGGACGGATTCATGGAGGAGATCGGAGCCCCCGATTAATCGTCAGGCCGTAGGCCTGACGCGGAAGGCCAGGAACACCGGGCCGAATGGGAAGGTGCTGACTTCCAGCTCATCCAGGGGATTGAGCGTGCGCGTGCGGCCCCCTGCGTTGCTGTAGATCATGTGGCTGCTCGACACCGCGATGTTGATCTTGCCGGCGGCGGCCTGGATTAGCGTGGCCTTGAACCCTTCAGTCACATCGTCACCTATCGTGAGCGTGACGTCGGTGTCGCTAATGACCAGGATCGACTTACCTGAATCCGCCATGGTCAGAGGCCTGCTGCTGGTGATCGAGACATTGGGGTGCACATGGCCCCCGGCGTGGTAGCTGACCATCCTGGGGTCGGCGAAGACCCGGGCGAAGGAACCGACATAATTGACACTGGCGCGCATGTCATCGAATTGTTCGACCACATAGGTGCCGATGCTGCCCGAGACCTCGCCGTTGGGGTCCAGAACCCACTTGCGTCCGACCATCAGCCCAATCTGGGTGTTGGCCCGTACACCGGCACGCATCTCCTCGAGAAACAGCTGGCTGATCTGGCCGCCGCCTTTGCCCTGGACATAGGTAAAGCGTGCTATGGAGTGGCTGTCCCCGGTAGGGCTGCCTTGGGCTGTATCGATTCGGTAGTCGACAAAGTCCGCTGATACCGTGGTGGTCGTGGTGTTGGCGTTAGGTGCCCAGGTGAAATCCAAGACCCTTCCGGTTTTCACCTGTTCCAGCGATGTGGTGGTCTGCGAGGTCGTAGTAGAGCCTGACTGCTTCAAATCATCGTTCATGCTGCTCATCCTTAAGTGAAGTGCGTGCTTGAGTGCGGGCCGAAATGCCCGGGGCATATGACCGCCGCCATATCGCCACTTTTCCTGAAAAGCCCTGGTGTCTCGCTTGATACGTATGGAGTTCCTGCCTCGCTCCAGGGGCGTGAGGGGAAGCAGACAATCGGCTGTTGCGGTGCCTCCAGTGTGTGCGGTGCTGACTCGAGTTGGTTGCTGTATATATATACAGTATTCGAAGCTTGAGCACGGCGCGACTTGCGCCGACGAACTGTAGGGGGGGAGGGGGTGGTGCTGGGTCGGCAGAATGCCGGAGGCGGGCTACAGCAGTACCCGTTCAATCCACAGCTGTAATTGAAGCGTCCGAATGCGCCCCCCTGAGCGGGTTTTTTATTGCCTGGAGAAAAATAAATGCCGATCACCGAGCAGCAGTTGCTGCAGATCCTCCCTCAAGCCCGCCAAGTCGCGGGCTTTTTTTGCCTGCACTGAATGCGGCGATGGCGCGCTTCAAGATCAACTCGCCTGTGCGGATGGCCGCGTTCATTGCCCAGGTAGGGCATGAGTCGGGGCAGTTGACGCGCATGGTCGAGAATCTGAACTACAGCGCTGATCGGCTGCGGGCAGTCTGGCCGAACCGTTTCGACGCAGCCCTGGCTGCCCAGGTGGCCCGCAAGCCTGAGCAGATCGCGAACATCGTCTACGCCGGCCGTATGGGTAACACGCTGCCGGGTGATGGCTGGAAGTACCGGGGCCGCGGCCTGATCCAGTTGACCGGTGCAAACAACTACCGAGCCGTCGCCGCTGCCTTGGGCCTGGACTTAGTGAATCACCCTGAACTGGTAGAGCAACCAGAGGCTGCAGCTCTGGTCGCCGGCTGGTTCTGGCAGTCGAATGGGCTCAACGAACTGGCCGACTCTGGGCAGTTCGCGAAGATCACCAGGACAATCAACGGCGGGCTGACTGGCCATGCCGAACGGGTGGCCCTGCGTGATCTGGCCGCGAAGGTGCTGGCGTGAGCGCCTGGCTGTTACGTGGCGGCCTGCTGGTGCTGGTGCTTGCCTCTTACTGGGGGATCTATCAGCACGGACGGTCGAACGAGAGCGCAGAGTGGCAGGCGCGTTGGAATGCCCGTGACGCCGGCGATAAGCAGGCTTGGGCTATTGAGCAGGCTTATGATGGGGTGTGGAAATAACTATCTTGGCTTAGAGGAAAGGGCACTGAATTTCTCCCGTACATGCTCAGCGTACCCCGCACTGAAATGACCAACATCATGTGCGATGTTGGTCATTAGTGGTGTGTTTGTTAGTTTAAAGATTCTTCGATGTTATTGAACTTCCAGCGCGAGCTTGGTGATAGTTTTTCCGCGATCCTTTACAAGGCTGTCTTCTATGAAAATTTCGCTGTCAAAGGCAACGTAATATACGCCTTGTTGGGATTGGCCTTTTACAGTCATTAAGTAACCTCTTGGGTCGTTACGTTTCCATTTGTCACCCTTGTCGGGTGCCAGAGAGTAATAGGCATCACTGATGTCGCTATCTGTGCTCCAAGTACTGACTGCAACTTGGATCTCTCTGCTTCCTGCGTTCGTGATAGATATGCTCATATTTATATTCCTTTTTTGGATTGATTGTTCCATGAGTTGGCTCCCTATTCAAAGAACTTGCAGGCTTGCTACTGCTGACTTCAATAGTTGGATTGAGTCGCGGGGGCTAACTTTTGTTGGTGCTGAAGGAAATACATGCATGTCGCAAGTTTTTTGATTTAGTACGTTTGCTGCATCGAACAGTTAAGACCATCAGCGAATGAACGCAAGGCGTTCTAAATTTTTCTAGGCTTGGTGATTTTCAGGCTGTTCAAATGAGCTGAAGTGTGAACAGGCTTATGGCAGTGTCACCAATGGCTCGATCAGTTCCGGCCCATGATTCCGCACGTTTCCGACCGCGGTGCATACCCTGAACCACTTGAAGGAGTTGGCCGATTCGCCTTGGTGCAACGCCATCTGTTCGGCGCGTTCCTTCGGCGTTGCCGGATCGAGCCATTCCCGGGCCAGGTCTGGTGCAAGGACCACAGGCCGGCGGTCGTGGATGTCGACCATTCCCCCTTCGCTATCCGCTGTGATGATCACAAAGCCTTCGTGCTCGCTTCGGTCCTGGCCAGGCAACTGTCCGATTGAGGCGCAGAGGATGGGGGAGCCGTTGCGGTGATTGATCAAGTAGGGCTGTTTCTTAGGTCCGCCTTCGTCCACCCATTCAAACCAGTTATCGATCGGGCATATGGCCCGGTGCGGCCAGATCTGGCGGAAGAACGGCCCGTGAGCCACTTTCTCGACCCTGGCATTGATCGGCGCGGCGCGGTCGGTGGCCCAATGTGGCCTCCAACCCCAGCGCACGGCGTCGGCGTGTAGTTTGTCTTCGGCGACGTGGAAGAGGGCTAGCTGCATCGTCGGCGCCGCGTTGTATCGCCCCAGGGGCTGATCACCGACGTTATTGATCAGGGCCCCGGGCATGCGGGCTGCGACGAAGTCATGGATGCCGCGGTACTGAGAGAGTCTTCCACACATGGCTGTGTCCTCGGTTGCTCTCAGCGTAGCTTTCCACGAATACCTTCAGGTATCTGCCGACCTAAAGGGGGGGGCTTTGTTGATTTCTGTTTCTGGTTCATGTGTCTAGCAAAAAGGCGAGTGCTATTTGAATTGGTTTTTATTGCTGTTGGCGATAGGGGGGGAGCAATTATTTATAGCGGATAGAAGTTTGAAATCTCTTGTTTAGAATACTATTTGCAAATTTTGACATGGGGGTTTTACCAAGCTTTAATCGACAGGGCGTATCCAAAGATTGGATTCGAGTAACAGGGAGAGGCTCTTATCAAGAGTCTCAGTAAATAAGGAAATAAGAAAATAAGGAAGTTAGAATGTCTGAATCAGCCAAAAAAACAGGCTCGCAACTAGAGGCATCACCTGCTCGCAAAGATGTCACCCTCTACGACAAGGATAAAATCAAGATCCACATGTCAATGCCCGTTACAGTGAAAGTCAATCAGAGCAAAGACGTGAGCTACGACTGCGTTCCATATTTGATGAACAACACGGGCTTTCCCGTCGAGTCGGCGGAGTTCACCATCACACTCAATAATGTGAGGAATGGTGGTGGCACGAAAGACGAGATCCTGAACGTGCAGTGGTGGGACCCACAAACTTTCACGCCGTACCGGACCATGACTTTCAGGTGTGGTCGGGTTGAGGTCGGTGAAGACAAGAAGTGTGATCCCAACCCTCTTACTTGCTCTCAAATCAATTGCCACACCACAGTGACGAACGGGAACGGCACGCAGACGCTCCAAAATACCCTGAGCATTGTCTCGCTCACTTATAAACCCACAAATCCGACCTCTGATATTGGTGATGGACCGAATATCATTATTGGCTAGTTGATTTGCGATCGCGAGGCCCAGTAGTCAGGGGCTCGCGGTCGTCCCCGGCTTTATGGATTCTCCGAACAAGTCCGCAGATGTGCTGAAATACGCCTGACTACCTGATCCGAGCCGCCCATGCGCCAGTTCGCACGCCTGACGCTCAGCGCGCCGATCCCCGAAGACACCACGATCATGAACTTCCGGCACTTCCTGGAGAAGCATCCGCTCGCACCTGCGATCCTCGCGTTGCAGGAAAAAGGCCTGTCGCTGCGTCAAGGTACCATCGTTGATGCAACCATTTCCGCCACTGCTTAATGCCAGGATCAACGGCATGGCTCAGCTCGGGATGAACATCAATGGCATTGAGGAGGTCGATGGAGCCCTATATGCGCAATCGTGGTGGTGTCGCGTTGAGTAGCAATTGGGGGTGTTTTTTGTTTGGCAGGACGCCGGGGAAGGGAGAGTTTTGCAACGATTACTAAATAGTTTTGTAACGATGCTCAAGAAGCGCCGCCTGGAAAATCCCCCAGACACAAAAAAGCCCTGAAAAATCAGGGCTTTCTCGTTGAGATTTGGCGGAGGCGTAGAGATTCGAACTCTAGGACCTGTTACAGTCGGCGGTTTTCAAGACCGACCTACAAGTCTAGATAATTCGGGCCTTTGAAGCTGTTTTGCGTCCTAATACTGCTTTGAAATAGGGCGGCTACAGGCCTTGATATGCAAGGCCCGAGCTTCCAGTTTTGGAACTCTTTTTAGGCTATTTTGTGGGCTTTGCGAGAGCCCCGATGCGACGGTAAACGCGCTCTGTTATGTCGCCTTTGGTATGACCCAGCAACAGACTTGCATCTTCCACGTTCGTGATTTCGGAGGCCGCTTTGGGCCGGATATCGCGAAACTGAAACTGACGGATTCGGCTCGCAAGAATCATGTCGCCATCCGCCTCAGCAGCTTTTGCCGCCTCATCTCGAGCGTCGTCCCAGCGCCTGCGTAGCATGGTTGTGGTAACTCGCCTGCCTTCCTCGGTCAGGATGAGATAAGGCGAGCTGTGGCTCTCGTTTCGCCGGAGAATGCTCTGCACAAGAGCTCCTAGACCTGTCTCTTTCCCCTCTACCTCCAGCATGATCCTGAGCTTTTTATGGGTCTTGTTCTGTACGACCCCTAGCGCAGATCCCTCGATGTCATCCTTCCTCATTAAAAGCACGTCTGCAGGCCGCTGGCCGCTCAAGTACGCAAGATCCATTGCGACCTTCAGCTCCTGAACAGCCTTCTTGTAGACCGCATCCCACACTGCGTCATTTGCATAGAAGTCCCGCGGTGTTTCCTTGTTCTTGCGAATGCCTTGGCACGGATTCTCCCGGGCGGTCAGCCCCCATTCCCGCGCCATGTTGAAGACGTGAGAGAGGGTAGCAATCTCCCTGTTTGCCCTAACCTTTGCGCTGCGCGCGTCACGGTACTGTGCGATCTGGGAGGGGGTGATCGCATCAATGGGTGCGTCGTCAAAGTAGGGCCTGAGCTGGCGCAGCTCGGCGCGGTTGTCCTTCTGGGTTCGCTCTCCCTTCTTCGGGATGATGTCTCGCTCGTATCGGTCGAAGATGGCCCGCATAAGGCACAGATCCTGCGGCTTGTCCTTCGCCTCCAGCTCTGCCCACTTCAGGCGCGCCAGGCTCAAATCGCTGCCAAGCGTGACCTCCTTTCCTTTGGGATCCAGGTAGTAATAGCTGACCCATACCTTTCCGTTCTTTCGCGTGCGCTGCCGCACATACATGCGCGGCGGCAGATTCCGATTTTGCGTTTTGCGGGGGCGCATATCACCTCACCTTTGAGATATCAGGTATCCACGCAGGGGTGGCCGGCGGGGGTGGCGCGAGCTGGACCACTTCCAGAGTTGCGCCCAGTTTCATGCGAACGTACTGACGCCCAACCAGGGGGCGACCGCTACGGCTCTCGACAAAAGTCCAGCCACGATCAAGGAGCCAGCGACGTTGCCAGCCCCTGAGCTTGTAGCCAGTCAGATCGGCCAGCTCCTCGTCCGAAAGGATCTCTGTTTCCATAGGGTTCTCCACGCCGCGCGTGGCGGCAGAAGGTGGTTAATCAGCCTGTAGGCGGTAGTAGGTGGTGCACCGGCACCGTGGGCAGATCATGTCGCTGACGCCCGAGCCGTACTTTTTGCTTGGCACCTTTAGCCGCTCGCTTTCCATGTGCTTGTTCTTGCAGCGGCAGCACTGAACTTTTATGTCGGGCATGCGTGTCTCCTGCCCGCAGAGCTGCAGGCTTTCCGATTGTTGAATGGGGTGTTTTAGGCCGAGAGCTCGATCAGCGGGATTCGGCTCATGTGCATCGTGTAGCCAGTCTTCTTTTCCATGGCGTTGTACTGGGCAAGCAGGTCAGGGTGATGCCGGCGACCATTGCGCAGGTCACCCTTGCTACCGAACATGCAGTACACGCAACTGAGCCGGTCGTTGCCCTCGGCGTAGGCGTAGTGGGGCGTTTGGCCGGCAGCTGCAATGGTGCTGAACACCTCTTCGGTCTTCATGTCGTGCACCACCAGCCACTCGTACCAGGTCAGCACCGAATTGCTGATGCCCATCTGGCTCAACTCTTTGCGCTTGGCCCGCCCCGGGGATTCTTCGGCGCGCAGGCCCAAGCAGTTGACCACCACCTTGTATCCGTTGGCCTTGGCATACCGGCGCACTTCGCGTTGGATAGGGCCCCGCTTGAGGTCACTGGTGCATTGCCTGGTGGATGCGGACGGCCAGCTCGGCACCTCGGGCCGGCTCTCGAAACGGCGTTCGACCATTTCCAGCAGGGTCTTTTTTGCCTTTGCTACGATGAAGGGGAGGTCGGCTGCTTCCGCTTGGTCGCGCGCCAGCTCGAGTGCGCCGGGCCACTCCATGTCACCTAGGCAGGCGTGAACGACGATCAGTTGTCGGACCGGTATCACCTCCAATAGCTTGATCAGTTGGGCTTGTGAGTCCTTGCCGCCTGAATGGTTGGCAGCGAAAAGCGCGCCGGAGGCCACCAAGGCCTCAACGTGTTCATTGAGTTTCATGGATACCTCGCCGGATTGCGTGAGGGTTGTTTTCGGGTTTGTCTTATCGCCGCCGGCGTTGCGCCGTGGCACTGTTCAGGCGTTCGCCCGGTCTATGTCTTGCCTGCTGCCCGGGCCGGGCGGACTCTTCAGTTCTTGTAGCCGCTGCTAATGAGTCATGGTTTCCAGCTTCTGCCAACGCGAAACACCATCATCAGGTTGTGATGGAGTGGCACCTTGAGAACGCTGTCGAAAAACTCGCCCTTTCCGGAGATGAACCCCGTCGGCACCTTGCTTTTTGCGGTCCCGAATTCCCGCCAGCATTCTTCGCCACCGTTCTCTTCCCAGTAGGCGCGTTCCCGCTTCGGAATCTCCTCGTAGGTGTTGTAAAATACGCAGCTATCCGGGATATCACAGATCCGGCGCCATGCCGGATGACGCCTACACCAGTCGGCGGCATGCTGAGACGCTTGCTCGGTAGAGTAAAATTCTTTGGTGTTTTGCTCAGTCATGGCCTTGGCCCCGTGTAGATCAGGTAGAGCATGTAGAGGGCGGGGAGGATCATGGCTGCCTGCTCTGTCTGACATCCTCGGCAGTGACGATATGCGGCGTGATGTCCTTGATGGTGAAGAAGTCAGGCTGGCAGTGCTTGCGCGCCCAGGCCCTCAGCGGCGCCAGTGCGATATCCAGATCAGCCTTCGCCTCTGCATTCAGCGTGGGATAGTTGTCGGCCCACTCGCCCGCGTCGCTGTCGCAGGCGCGCTCTGCCATGTGTTCGATTACATAGTCCTGGTCCGGGACGAAGTCGGCAGGGTCATCCTTGCATTCAATACCGCGATAGACCGTGCCCCCTTCATACAGGCCGAGCCTGAAGCTGGCCGGGTGTCCGTCGCCATCGCTATCATGGCCGTAGTTGTCCTTAAGCAGATCATCGAGGCTGTCGTAATCCCAGGAGCCGTTTTCACCGTCTAGCGACCATTTTTCACCGGTTACCGGCGCCTCGTAAGCAGGTACTGAGTTCGCGGCGGCTACCGGTAGGGCAGCTCTGAATTGCTTGAGGTATTCGATCTGCGTCGATCCCCAGCTATTGACCAGGCACTCGTCATCAATTGGAGCGCCTTCGTCCTCGGGCTCGCCGGATGGCTCGCCGGGCACCATGAAGAACTCACGCTCAACCGCGTGCAGCAGGCCGGAGAAGCGCTTGATGTTCTCGATATTGGCCAGCAGGGTCGACAGTTCGTGATTGGAGCTGAGGCCGAACGCGTTGTAGATGCGGGCAAGTTCCGGCTGATGTTTGGGCATGACTTCGTCCTTGGCCGCTATAGCGGCTGACTTGAATGTGGGGGAGGGGTTAGGTTTTTGCGGGATGAGTACAAATGTACTCCTATCGGGGTTTGGCGCTCTGCCGCGACAATTCCAAGGCGTCTTCGCCTTGCTGGGTCATTTCCCAAAGGGCAGGGCTGCGCTGCACACGATTCAGGAGGCCGAGCTGGGTGAGCAGGTCAAACCAGTGCCGGCCAATGTCCGCACCCTGGCCGTCGTCCGCGCACTCCTGAAAGCGTTCCAGCTTGCGAATGACCTTTTCAGCAAATGGATGCATCGCCGTTGTCGAGGTTAATTTGCGCTGCAGGGCGTCACGCTCTTTGATTGCCTGGGCATGCTTACCGCGCCAGTGCAATACGGCGTCCAGCTCCTCGGCGGCGGTCACCTTCAGTTCCGGAGTGGTGGCTGGCATTGGAGTCGGCCCGCGTTTTCCGGCTCCGGATCGGCCTGGGCAGTCTGGAGCATGACGTTCAGGGGCGGCGGAGAACCCCGCCGGGCAGTTACAAAAACAGAATCGGCTCATAAAGCCTCCTCCGATACCAGGTCATGGCCGGGGCAGCCGCCCCCCCCGGAAAAGTCGAAGCCAGCGCACGGTGGGCCGAAAGGCAGAACCTCTTTACCCTGGGCCAGGGCCTCAAGCAGATGATCTTTCGCTTCGTCAGCGGTGCACGCACGACCACCCTCAAAGCGGAACATACCCTTGAGCTGGCGCTTGCTGAAGTCGCGTAGTGCGCCACGCACTGACAGGTGGAGATGGAAGGTGCGACCGTTTGGGCCGAACTGGTCGGCCGGTTTGTTTTCTGTGGGCATGGGGCGTCCTATCCGGGCCGTGCCCGGGCGGTGGGTGCTACGATGGCGCCTTCCTCAAGTGGGCAGGCCCATGACAAAGCACGATATTTATGACGAGTACGAAGGCTTCCAGCTCTGGAGCTACATGGAGTGCGAGTAGAGCGAAGAAGGGCGGGAGACCTGGCGTATTAACGTCGAGGTGAAGCGCGGTGGTGAGGTGGTGATGCCGGTTGTTGCGGGTGACCGAACCTATGTTGACCGTGGCCTGGCGCAGGTGGCCGGGCGTGAAGTCGGGGCCAGGCTGATTGCCGGACTTTAGCTTTCTGTAGGCGTTCCGATTAATGCTCCGTATGATCAGAGAAAAGGGAGAGGTGCTTATGGAGCTCAGGTCACGCTTGGTTTTTTTAGATACCAATATATATGAAGGCAAAAACTTCCAGTTTCTGACTCATAGTCTTGGCGGGTTGAAAGATCTGATAGATGATGGCGAAGTCCGCTTGTTAATTACAGATGTAACAAAGGGGGAGGTTTTATCGCATATAAAGAAGAAGTCTTTAGCTGCTGTTTCCGAGCTCAAGGCAATCAAGAAGAATGCGATGATTTTGAGGAATGTTCCAGGCATTCCGGCGCATGGAATATTTTCCAAGGTTTCGGCGGATGAAATATCACGGTTGATTTCCCTGGATTTTGAAACGTTCCTTGACTCCCAAAACGTTGAGTATGTTTCAATTGATGAAGTAAAGCCAAGTTATGTGTTCGAGAGGTATTTTTCTTCACTCGCTCCATTTGCTTTGGGCGAGAAAGAAAAAGAATTTGCAGATGCTTTTGTATTGAAAGCTTTAGACGACCTTTCAGCAGGTCGAGGACACTCAGTCCATGTTATATCTAGTGACAAGGACATGCATAGGTATGCGGAAGAACATCCGCGTTTGATTTGCAGTGACTCGGTTGACGAGTTCATCGATGCCGTCATTAAGAGTGTTTCCATAGAGCCATCCGAGTTCGCTGCCAAAGCGCTGGAGGTTGTTCGTGGAGATTTCATGAACGTAATCCATGAGTGCATACAGGCGATTGATACTGATTTCAAAATGGGCGGCTGGGACTCGGAGTTAGAAGATGTTGATGTATACGATATCGAGCTGGTTAAGGCTAACTTGATTTCGGTCGGCGATGAAGAGTGCACCTATGATTTAGAATTCAAATTCACAGCTGATACCATTGAAGTTGAGAAGGACTACGATAGAAGCCCGTTCGATCACGAAGATGGTAATTATCCATTCGTGCTTGAGAATGTATTTAAAAGAACGTTCGACGGTGAAGCTAATCTTCAAATTACAATCTCTTATCAAGATAAATTACTTGATACTGTGGAGCTATGTGATTACGAGCCACCAGTAACACTGAAATTGTCAGCGCCTTATAATGAAGAGGTCAAATATCTCGATATAAATGGCGAATGAGGTTCAATTGATCGCTGGTCTGGTTCGGTGGCTCGACCTGGCGGGGCTATCAGCCGCCGTGCCTGCTGGCGTGATTCGTTGATATGGGGTATTACGGGTGACCGGCATGGGGCCGGGCAAAGGAGAGCGTTGTGAGCAGCCGTCAACTTGAAGATCAAATGGAAGAAGAATCTAACAAGCGTATCGCTGAAATTCTTGGGATTTCAGAGGGTGACGCCAGCTCTTATGTGACTATTGAGACCAATGAGAGCGATGATGGTCTGGTGTACAACTACATAGCGGTATTTGATGAGTCGACCCCGGCTCACGTTCTAGAAGCTGCAGGCGCCGAGGAAGACCGCTCTGTTGAAATTAGTGTCAATGCTTTCGACGAGGAAGAGTAATCATTTCAGCGGCCACACAACTTCGTCACCGGGGTCCTGCTGAATCATCAGCGTGCTCTTACGGCTGAACTCCAGCGCCACAGATTGCGAGACCTCGTATTTGTGGCGCGGCGCGCTCGGCTCTTCGCTGGTGGATAGGGCGGCGTCGATCTTCCTGCGCATTTCAACTTCGAAGGCGGAAGCCTCGGCGGTACTGAACTCGGACGCACATTCACGCAGCAGCGCATCCCGCTCGGCCAGCTGCTTGGCGTAGTCGTTCCGCTGAACCTTCAAGCGCTCCAGGCGTTCGCGCAGGTTGATAGCGTTCTGCGCTTAGGCCTCCTTGTCGGCATTGGCGCTGGTTAGATCGCCATGCAGCTCCTCGACCCGCTTCTCTGCCACCTGCGCGGCTTCGAACCAGTCACGCCGGGACAATTCGCGCTCGTTGTTCTCAGTTGCTGCGTCGTCCAGGGCTTGGTCCCGGGCGTTGAGATCCGATTGGAGGGCAGCTACTCGCTGCTCCAGGTGTTGGGTTTCTGTGGGCATGGGGAGTCCTTGCCGGGGGCACGCCCGACGGTTGAAGGTGGCGAGGGATCAACTACAGTTCAGCGATCAACGGAAATGGAGTTGCGGTATGGCCTGTCCAGTTTGCAGAAACGAAGAAGCGGTTGAGCATCTAACCTATGGAGGCGGGCTGCGTTTCCATTGCCAACCATGCGGTGGATTTTTCAGAATTTCTTCCACCCTAGAGGCATATCTCGAAAGGAAAGTTTTTGATATCGACCGGGCCAGACGGCGGCTCGAAGTGGATCGAGAGCGAAAGAGGCAAGAACCGCAAGATCCGAACCGCCCTCAAGATCTGGAGCCAGTATTAAGCTCAAATGACCAAGATCTGCTCATCGATCCGGCTCGATCTGCTTGAGAATCCTCCGGCCGATCCAGCGGACGACGGTTACGGCTTTGCTGTTGCCGATCGCCTTGTAGCGCGGGCCATCAGGGCATTCGTTGGCAGGCTTGCCGCGCCAGGGGATTAGGGTGTAGTCGTCGGGCATGCCCTGAAGGCGCTCGCATTCCCTGGGAGTGAGGCGCCTCACGCCGGAAGTGGCGGGCACTATAGGTTGTCCGCGCCCGGTGCCGTCCTCGCTGCCGTCGAATCCATCGGCCTTGAGCGTGTGGGTGATATCGCCTGTTATGCAAACAGCGACTTGCCCGCCGGCGTTTGCGTGGCTTCCTGAGTGGTTCATGGCGCGTAGGGTCGGGGCGATCTCCCCGACATCTGCGCCGTGATCTTTGCAGGAAAAAGCCAGCACCGCATTTTCCTGGCCGTTGTTTCGACCCAGGGCAAAGGCAAGTTTGTCGCTTACACCTGGGTCTTGTGTTCCATGGACCACAAATGTCTCGCTCTCGAAATCCATGCGACCACTGGCGCTGGAGCAGGCGTTGCGAGCAGTTGCCACGTCAATCGGGCCGGTCTGGTTATTTCCACCGAATGCCAGGATGTGCCCAGCCTCTGCACCTTTATCTGTCGCCAGACCGCTTCCGCCATGTCCATTCGGACCGCAGCCAGCAGTCAACGCGCCGACGATCTCACCAATCGCGATTAGGTTTACATCGCCGCCCCGATCGGCCTTTGGCTCGCTGGAAAGCAGTGCACTTGCGGTCAGTGGGATGTCGTCGGTGCTGTATCCGCCACTGCTACGAGCGCCGCCTGCAATCGTTCCGGCAAGCTCTTCTTGCGTGCCTCGGCGCGGCGCAGTATCCCGGCGCACGCCTTCGCGCTCAAAAAGTACCTCGGTGGGATCGAACCCGTCTCGAGCACTTGCGACAACGAACACACGACGGCGTCGTTGGGCCAGGCCGAAATATTGGGCGTCCAGAACCCGCCACGCGATTGTTCTTTTGGGTCCATACACACAACCAGCGTCCTGCCATTTTTTCCCTGGAGGCTGCAGATCGCAGTCTTCCCCAGCAAGCGCGCCAAGAAAGCATCCGAAGGCGTTCCCTTTGTCACTGAGGACGCCGGGGACGTTCTCCCAGACGACGATTGAGGCGGCCTTTCGCTGGCCGGCTCGAACATAGTCAACTGCATCTGCAAGCTCCACATATTTGATGGTGAGGGCGCCGCGGGGATCGGTGAGGCCTTCGCGCATGCCGGCTACCGAGAAGGCCTGGCACGGGGTGCCGCCGACCAGTATGTCTGGGGCCGTGATCTTGCCGGCCAGCACTTGGGCGCCGAGTTTTGTCATGTCGCCAAGGTTTGGCGTACTGGGGTAGTGATGAGCCAGCAACGCGCTGGGGAACGGCTCAATCTCGGCGAACCATGCGGCCTTCAGGCCCAGTGGGTGCCAGGCCTGTGTCGCGGCCTCTATTCCACTGCAGACACTGCCATAGCTAATAGCCATCCTGTATCCTCAGCTAAAATTATAGGTTTTTATAGGAAGCGTCATGAGCAACCCAATGGGCGATGGATCGACAGGTTTTCAACCAAACATTGGCGCGGATGACACGCTTAAAATGGAGAGGCGAAAAAGGGCGAGAAATATACTTGTTATTACTCCTTTGATATTGGCAATCTCCTTGGTTGTCTCTGCCGGGATTAAAAAAGACTACTATTTGGGGTTCATTCCGGTTCCTCAAAGCCTTATGTATATTTTTGCCTTTGTTCTATCTTTGTGGGTTTTGGGTTTTTCGATATTGGCCTACTTGCAAAATGGTTTCTCGCTAAGCCCTAAGGTTATTTCCTTTGTAGGAGAAATTGCTGGGTTGGGTTTAAAGAGCACTCTTGGGATTGATTTGCATGATGGCCGAGAGGAGCGCTTAAATAAACTGGAAGAGTCTGTTGACCATCTGAAAAGGAATCTGCCTCTGATGTCTTCGGCCGATCACAAGAAAATTGTGGCGGATGCTGTTTCATCGTTAAAGGCTTCGGCAGGGAAGGAATTATTGGAAGAGCTGTCTAAAGCAGCTTCAAAAAAAGCTGATCAAGAAAGAAAACTTCAAGTAATTGAGCGAGAGTTTGCTCAGTCTAGAATTAGACTGATGGACGAGGTGTCTGCACTCGGTCTGCGAGGAAATGTAAACTTAACGTTAGGTTTTCTCACTACAGTTACTGGGCTGGGTGTTTTAAGTTATTTTGTTTGGCAGACTGCGGGAATGCAGCAAGATATGATTAGTTTTGCGATATCGTTTATTCCACGCTTATCTTTGGTTGTCTTTATTCAGATGTTTGCTTTTTTCTTTCTGCGTCTGTACAAGGCCGGTTTGCTTGAGGTGAAGTATTTCCAAAATGAGATAACTAATTTAGAGCTAAAATATTTTGGTATAAGTACAGCTTTATTAGCTGAGTCCGCCGACTCTTTAACCGAGGTTGCAAGAAATCTAGTCGAATCTGAAAGAAATAAGGTTTTACAACCTGGGCAGACAACTTTTGAGCTGGAAAGAAGCAAGTTGGAACAAAACACCGCGTCTGAGGTCCTAAAAGTTCTTCCGCGTATTTTAGGTCGTAGAACTGGCTAATTTTTTATTTTTTGGGTATCTATCTGATATCGGGTGCAGCGAGTAGGGTGGGTTATTCGTCGCCGTCGTCGGCGTTCATCTGCAGCGATTCGGCAAAACCTGCCTGTCGTAATTTGCGCGCCACGTTTTGCGGTACTTCAATTTTGTGGCGCGGAATTTCGAAGAGCGACGCGGAGCCGTCGGGGCCAAGCGAGTGGGCATATGCGATCAGTCGCCAGATGGTGTTTCGGTCCTTTGACTCGCCAAGGGCGGAGGTGATGGTCGCTAACCTGTCACGCACTCCCTGGCGGAAGTAGTGCCTGATGATGTCGGACGGGCCTTTGACCTTTGTCGGCGCTGGCGGCATCTCCTCGGGCGTGGCGTTGATCACCAGCAGTTGCACGGCCTCGCTGACTTCCTCGATCTCACGCCAGCGCATCAACTCGTCGAGCATCCGCCGCGTTCCGTAGGGAACTGTGTGTCGTAGCTCCTGCTCGCCCAGCTCTTGCCGCCTCTCGGCAAGTTTGGCTGTTCGTTCTTCCTGAGTCGCAGCCATGGCCTACCTCTTCGATGCCGCTGGCCGGTATCGTCGACCAGGTTTGACGTTTGCGCTGTTGCGGGCGGTTGCTGAAGCGCCTCAAGCTCGCTTCTCCCAGCGCTTCGGGAAGTTGAAGTCGTAGTCGAGCACCAGTCGGTTCAGCAGGGTGTCAGAGATCCCGACCTTCCTGCAGGCAGCGATGCGTGACACTCCAGCGTCCCGCAGGGCAGCTAGGCGCTGGATGAGCTTCAAATCCCGCTCCCTATCCACGACCTTGCTCTTGAACGTGAAGCCGCCTTCATGGGAGGCGCGGCGCATGGCTGACTCGGACTTTCCGGTGGCGGCCATGGCCTGGTCGATGGTCATGGTCTTGGCGAGCTCTCGGATCGTGTCGACGTAGGCCTTGCGCTGGGCGAAGTGGTCTTCGTAGGTGCGCTTTGGCTGCGGGCGGGTGGCGCGTTTGCCATGCTGGCCACCCAGGTCCTTGCGTGGCCGGCGAGGCTGGAACCTGAAAGACTCCAGCACCTGGACCTTGTTGCCGGACATGAAGAAGGCAGCCTTAGCTGCCTCCAGTTCTGCCTGGCGCTCGGAGCAGACCAGGATGAAGTTGTTGCTCATGGTTACCTCACTTGATGCGAATCGAGCTCTCGCCGCGCTCCAGGTGGGCCCAGCTTGGTTCTTCCAGAAGTTCGGCTTCCGCGTCCTCGCCGGCGGCCATACGCTTACGCACCGCCTCGTTGTGATCGCGGATTTCCTTGAGCCGGATGGCGATGGTTTTCTTGTCCGGGGTGATCACGCTCTTCAGCGACACGAACTCGTCAGGCACGGCCTTCTCGTCATCGACGATCACCTTCTCTGGCGAAAGGGCGAGAGTGATGGTGAACAGCGGTCGCTTGATCGACTTGATGTCCGCAGCCTCCATGTTCCGGCGCAGGTAGTCGCTGATCTGGCCGACGGTGTTCTTCTTGATGCGCTTGAGCTCGTTCAGACGATCGACTTCCTTGTCGATGGCGTCGATGTCGCCCTCGATGTTTCGGCGCAACATGACGATGTTGTCAGCCTTCACTTCGAACTCGCCCTTGATGCCGTCCATGGTGTCTTGGATGGCCTGGCGTAGCCCTTCGTCGTCGGTATCTGCCAGGGCGGCAAGTTCGGCCATCTGGCCAGTCAGTGCGTAGAGCTCGGTCATGCTGCACCCTCCATAGAGTCTTCAAGGTCCGCTTTACGGGCGTCCTTGGCGCGGGTGAATTTGAGTTTGTGGGCTTCGCGTTCTGGATCGCTCTGACGGAGGTCCAGCTTGCGCATCGCCGATTTGTAGAGCTGCTGCAGCTCGTTGAGCGACTGCGCGGTGCCGATCAGATGGAGCGTCTCAGCCAGCCATTCGCGGTACTCGGCGGCCAGTCGCTCCTTCGCTTCGATCTTGTCTTCGGCGCGCTCGATCTCGGCTTCACCCAGGCGCTCGTTGACGTAGTGAATGTCGTCGTAGAGACCCAGGCGAACGTCGGCGGAGAAGCCAAGCTGGCTCAGGCATTTGCCGATCGCATCGGTGAGGGACTTCTTCGGCGCGTCAAAGTCGGTGCCGATGCTTCCGAATTTGTTTTGAGTGATGAAAGGCGTGTGCCCGTAGTGCGTGATCGTCTTGCGCTCACCGTCGCCGCCCAGGTACCACAGGGCGACCTTGAGGGTGTGCACCTGGGCGTGGGCCAGCACCACGCCTTCCTTGCTCAGCAGCGGGCCACCGATGTCAAAGCGCTCCTCAATCACGTCATAACCCCAGCCGGTGCCGCAGGGGCCGAACTGTTCCGTGGCGCGCTTGGCCAGGTACTGGGCATTCACCGCGGTACCGCTGAAACCACCAGGGCCGGTGTACTCCTTGGTGAACTTGGGGTCGGTCTTTTCGACCTCTTCCCAAAGGGCGAGGTTAGGTACAGGCATGACTATCTCCCGCCGCGCAGGTGCGCAGCTTTGAAAGATGTGAGTTATTGGGTGAGGTGATCGGCGAGAGCGCTGATCAGCATTGCAGCGGTGCAGAGTGCGATGGCAGGGAAGGAGCTACGCCAGTAGAGAAAAGCGATCACGACTCGACCAGCGAGAGAAGCCGCTCGCCCAGAGTGATCTTGGCGTTGGCCTGCTCCTTTTTGATGCCGGTGGCTTGGGCCACTTCGGAAAGGGACAGGCCTTCGCGTCGGAGTTTCGCGCAGCGGATCGCCAACTGCTGGCCGCGCTTGTGTGCGCCGGCGCCGCTCATTGCCGCTGCTCCAGCTGGGCTACGCGATAGCGCAGAACCTGCAGCACCCGACCGCGGTAACCTGGCTCCGCAAACTGTTCAACTGGCGGTCCGAAAAAGCCTCGGCGCTCGGCCAGGCTGTAGGCATCGCGCAGGTTGTGAGCGGTGATGTCTTCCAGCTGCTCCTCGGTGAGTGACTTGACTGGGGAAGTGGTCATTCTGCCTCCTTGCGCCGGTGACAGGCTTCCATCAGGCGCTTGCAGTAGTGAGTGAATTCGTCGGTAGTGATTGCCCCGTCAGTGAACAGGCGGGTGATCAGGCTTTGCACCAGGACATCGATGTCGGACTGGCTGTTGGGATCGGCAACGCCTTCGAGGGCTTGGTCGATGAGAATGTGAGGGCTCAAAACCCGCACTCCTGCTCTAAGCGCGCCTGCTCCTGTTCAAAGGCCACCGCTGCCTCGGCGTGAGGCTTCAGCAGTTCCACCGCGATGTCCTTCAAGGCTGACTTCTTGCCAAGCAGGTACACCGCCAGATCCAGCAGGAGCCCCGAGCTGCGAAAACCCATGGCACTGATCACCAGCTGGCCGAAGGCATCTTGCTGGTCTTCACCGTCGATCTGGCGTTGGTTCAAATGGTCCTGAACCGCCCTTGCAAAGTCGGCCTGGGTGACCTCGCCGAGCTCTGAAGGCTGGTAGCCCCAGGAGATCCGGTATCCCATCAGCAGGCGCTCGGCGTTTGCCTCAAGCCATTCCGATTCGGCCAGGTCGTCCTCGCTTACCGGTGGTGGCATGCGGTTGTCGTATTCGAGCTGTGCCTTGCGTAGTGCTGACATGATTGCCTCCAGAGTGGCGGGTGCTGGTCCAACAAAACTCGGATGCACTCATCCGCTCCGCTGGTTGCCGATGGGCGCGGAGGGGAGTGCATGCGAGTGGTGTCGGAGAGTGAAGGGGGGGCGTAAAGCTTGGGCTTGAACCTCTTCAGATTGGGCGGATCAAACCAGAACAAGGTCGGGCTTCGCCCGGCCGGAGATACTCAAATGAAACGTACAACTGTTTGGATCGTCGCGTTGTCAGCAGCACTGCTTCTCAGCGGATGCTGGCCTTATTGGCATGATGGTGATGGACACGGACGTGATCATGGGCGTGGCTACGATAGAGATCGTGGCGGCCAGGAATACCATCGCTACTAACGCTTAACCCGCACTGGTCGTCACTCTCGCCCTTGCCATGCCTGCAAGCAGAGGCCCTTGGTTCATTCAGAGAGTGACGACCGATGCGGCCTAGTGCTGGGGAGCACCAAGGATCGGGCAGTTAACGACAGGCTGTCGTGGCGCAGGTTGTTCAGAAGAACAGGGGATGCAATTGAATTGCTAGGTAGCTTCACTCGCCGCGCTCTGTAGCTTGAGGAGCAGTTCTATAGGAAGGCTGATCTCTGGCACTGAACCGTCCAGGCAACCATCAGGCAATGCCTTGAAGATTTCCTGTGCTGCTGCACGTACCGCTTCGAGCCGCTGACGGGAGGTTGTAGGTCCGCGCATCGATCCCGCGGTTACCTTTGACTTGCCGGTCGCCTTGGCCTTTTGCAGCTCGCCGCCGAGCACCTTGCCTGCCGCTTCTCCATGCTGGCGCACTACTTGAACTGCTGTGGTTGCTGATACCTGACCAGAAGCAACCAGCTGCTGGACGTCGGTGTTGGCATTTCCGAGCGTCATCACCTGCTCGACGTGCTGGCGGGTCTTGCCGACCTTCTTGGCGATCTGATCGGGCGTCCAGCCAAATGCGGTGAGCCGCTTGTAGCCGTCGGCCAGTTCAAGAGGAGAGAGCTTCTTTCCTTCCTGGCTGGTGATGACCCTGGCCACTCGTTCGGCGTCGTTGCCCTCGAAGGGAACAATCGAGATCCAGGCCTCCAGGCGTTTGGGATCATCCTTGCTTGGAATCCTCGGCAGCCGGCCTGATTGATCGAGCTTCAGGTAAGCGCGGCGACGGCGATGACCATCGACCACCCACATCCCACCTTCAGCACGCGGCCGGACTTCAAGCGCTGGAATCTGGCCGCCAGCAAAGATGAACTCCGCCAGGGCGTTGATGCTTTCTTCCAGCTCTTCACCCTCAGCACGAAGGTTGAAACCAGGCTCTTCGTGGAGATCTTCCAGGCGGGCCTTCATCGCATCAGCACGCTTCAGGTCCCCGTCTTTGATCATTTGCTTGAAAGACTTGGCCATGCAATTTATTTCCAAGTGGTTGTCATCCCAAGCAGCCCTCGCGAGAAGGCTGCTCAGTGATGCGTTCCAGTCGGGGCCCGCTACTGGCGTCGGCCTCCGGCTATCTTCTGATTGTTGACTCCAGCCGCGGGCCTTTCGGCTTGTTCTCCCGCTGGATAACTGTTCTTGGCGCTTTACGCTGCACGCCCGGGTCAGTTGCCAACCCTCTGAACCGTTGAGGCCGGTTCATCGCTGCCTTTGAATCTGGGCCGGTGGTGATCCGGCAATGGGTGTCGCTAAAAAGCAGTGAGGCTGGAGGGCCTCCCGAGAGGTCGTACAGTGCCTCGACGGAATTAAATTTAGCCAATGGCTAAAATTGCGTCAATAGCTCAAAGCTAAATTATTTTGATTGGGCGACAAACAACCGGCTGAACTGTTGACCTCCGTGGAGCCTTTACGCTTGGTTTATCACTGAGATATGATTCTGACTTTAATGTATGGATATACAGTATTTTGGATGGGGAGATGGGAGTGGAGCTCGAAGTCATGGCGCCCCTGCAACAGGCAGGCCTCACCAGCCTTGAGAGGCTAGGCCTACGGGTCTCTGCGATGATCAATTCACCAGAGGCGCAGTTAGGGAGGAGGGCTCTGATCCATCGTTTGGATACAGATAGCGATCAGGACTGGGATGAGATTATGGAGTTACTAGCAGAGAACGACCGCTTGCGCATGACGTTCTGCGATGACGGATCGGTGATCCTACAATGGGATACTGCTACTGATGATGATCGTGTGATCAAGAGGGCGGTGGAACTGGACTTGGTCAGCCAAGAGTAGAAAGCGCCGCTCTGAATAACGGCGCTGTTTGAGGTGTCTTTAGGCGGTTTTCTGATGCAGCGATTCGAGTAAACCTTCTTTGGTCGACTCGATCTCTAAACGATCTCTTTGAGTCTTCAGAGTCGAGAGCATAAAATCGTGGGAAATCTCAAACTCCTCGGTGATCGTTTTCCAAGTCTTTACATATTTTTTAATTGGGTTCGCCAGCGTGCCAGATCCTATTAATCCAGGATCATTTTTTTCAAGAAGACTATTGAGTCGATCTTGGATGTCAAAATCAGAGTCTGATATTTTACGCCCTACCAGAATAATTTCATATTTTGTTCTGATTCCGTTGAATTCCGGGTGCCGCGCAAGGATGGCAGCATAATCATCTATTTGACGTAGGTGCTTTTTGTTTAAAGCTACACTTGGGCGTTTAATCTCAATGATTACGCATCGGAAATATGGCTGATTATTTGAGTCGTATTGTTTTTGGCGTCTAACGAGAAATAGATCGACTTGTCGATTAGCACCCTCAATCGAGGCGCCTTCGTCGATGTCTTCTTCTTCGATATAGTCAATTTCCTTTATTGAAGATCTCAAGTTTTCAGCGATTTTAGTGAAGGTGTCTTCCTCTGCGCCGATACTTTCGTATTGGTTTCCAAATAGCCACGTGTTGCTCTCGATTACACCCTGAAGGTCGGGAGTCTCTAATGTTTCTTTATAGTGGCTACGCATGATCTCGGCGATGCGAGCTATCGCGTGCTCACGCTTCTGTAAAGTTTCTATGGTCTGTATTATGTTTTGAAGCTTGGTTCTTTTGATTTGATTGGCAAAGTTGTCCATGGCGGTGGCGTCCAGTTCAAGTACGCTCTCCAAAATTTCTAATAGAGAGCTATTTTCGCTAGATACCGATATCTTGTCCAATAACCTAATGATTATCTTTCGCTGCTTTTTAGAGCTGTTTTTGAAAAGCTTCGGGTCAGCTAAGATTATTCCTTTTACAATTTTTTTAGTGTTGCTGAGCCTCCAGCTTGAGTAGGCTGGATCAATTCCCTTGTAGTCTGGGAAGTCGCCTTCTTCTATGTAGCCTTCTATTTGCTCATCTGCCAATCGAGCAAGAAATTCTTGATAATGGGTTTGTGTGAAAATTGATAGTTTCTTAGAAAAATCTTTCCAGACTTTTGAGCTCGATAGCTCTTCAAAGCTAGATCGTAACTGGGTGTCACTCTCGGATAGTACGTCCAGCCATGGCGATGAGACTAATAGGCTTGTGTAGTACCCAGGTTTATGATTAAGACTGCTAGGCATGTGATGCAGAGGTACGCCATCACTGCCTCGCAAATAGGTATAGGATTTTTCTGAGTTTAGTTTCTGGCTCCATTGAATAAGCTCGATGGAGAACTCTTCGTCATCTACTTTAATTGTGTGCTTTGTGAGCGTGTGTGGTGGAGGTGTGATAGCAGTTGCATTGAGGGTTAAGCTTTTCTCAGGATTGAACGCAAGATGCCAGCCATGCTCTAACTGAAGCTGTACCAATAGCTCGTCATGTTGTGGTAGGTTCTTTATGAAGTTGGTCAGTTCTACGCAGGTACCATGCGACTGATTGACTAAGAGTGCGTTTTGCTCGCTGTCTGCTATCTCTCTACCAAGTATGTTGCTCAAAGACGAGCTTTGAATTCCAATTATTGCATTTCGGCCATGGTATTTTGTATGCCACGTTGCATTCGCGCATACTTTGTGAAATGCCAGCCTTCCTCGCCCCTTGGAGCCATGAGTTGAATGTGATTTTTTTTTCAACGAATCATTGAATCTGCGGAAGTTGTTCAAAGGTTGAGTAAAATCAATACCTTCGCCATCGTCTACTACAGTTACTGACTCGGTCCCACCTAGCTCGCTTTCACGGGTTATGATTCGAACTGACTTGGCGCCAGCGTCGAAACCGTTCCAAACAAGCTCCGCGATGGGTTGCCAAGGCTCTAAATCTTTCTTGAAGTGATTACGGATACCCTCATCCGTGATGGTTGTAGTTCCGGAAAAGTCAAGAGCTTTAGAGGAGGTTGTCAAGTCATTAATCCTTTAATTACCGGCCTTAGTTAGACCTTTTTGGCATTCCATACAAGAAGGACTTTCGCATGGATTGTGACATCGTCGATGCGCGCAGATTGCCTCTCATAGTTTCGGTTATCCGAGATAAGCCAAACATGATCTTCATCCTTGCGTTGTAGCCGTTTGATCAGGAGATCTCCGTGCCAAGTCAGCACGTAAACACCTTCACCTTGATAGTCACTGACACCGCGATCAACAATCACTGGATCTTTGTCGTTGATAGTCCCCTCCATACTTTGACCCCAGCCGGTAATCATCGACAACGCTTGGGCTGAAGTGTAGGCGACGCCTTTCTCTCGCAGCACCTCTTCACGAATCACTACGTTACGGATGACTTCGCTGTACTCGGCTGGCACCTGGCCGTGTCCCATAGCTGCCCGGATGTCGTACTGGGGGATGGAGATATCGCCGTCAGCGGGGATGACGATTTGGCTTTTGAGGGAGGGTTCTGACGGATTTTCCTCTGCCGCAGCCATCAATCGCTGGCGCGTCTCCTCGGGAATTCCCTTACCGCTCTTGGCTAGCATCTGCTTGACTAGGTCGGCGGCCGATTTCCCGATGGCGTCTGAGTCTGACCCGGCCGCGCGCTGCTCCTCGTTCGGCGGGATCGAGTCGAACCATCCGCGGGGCAGGCCTTCGATCCCCTCGATCCGCCGGGCCACATCGTCGCCCAAGTTCTTCGCGGTCTTGTCCGAAAGGATCTGGCTCAGGTGCGCGGGCGCCATCCCCCAGCGCTCAGCGCAGGAGCCCTTTCTCTGGCCGCCAATCAGGTTGACCAGGTTGTGCTTGCGAATCTCGTAGATATCCATGGCGCGAAGAATGCCAGTGTTTAGCTGGCTGCTAAATGTGCGCAAAGCTAAATTATCCTTGCTAGCAAATTAGCCATGAGCTAAATTTATCTCTATGTGTAAGGAGAAGCCTCATGAATGATCACCTCCGTGATTGGCTGGGCAGGGCCACGAACGAACGCCGGCAGCAGGTTGCAGCCGACGCGAAGACCACTATTGGCCACCTGTGGCAGCTTGCAGGTGGTCACCGGAAGGCCTCCACCGAGCTCGCCGAACGACTACAGGACGCATCGGGTGGCGAGATCACGATCGCTGGTCTGCGTCCAGATCTCATTTCGTTTGCCAGAAAAGCGCTCAAGGGTGTCGCTCAATCCATTCCGGCCGCAATGAGTAGATCTCAGGTATAGAGCGCCTGGTCACACCCAAATTCTCGCCCGCCCACCTGGCAGGGCGCCACGGAAATAGAACTGAGGTTTTACGAATGGAAGATTTTCTGCGGTCCTGCCAGAGCGCTGTGCTGGACAACGAGGCGAAGGCATTGGCCGCCAAAATGGGGGTTCCTCATGTGAGCCTGCTGCAGCGCGCCAACCCAGACAATGATGCACACCACCTGACGGTTGAACATCTGTTTGGGATCTTGCTTCACACCGGGGACATGCGGCCCCTGGCTGCACTGGCCAGTGAGTTTGGCTTTGACCTGGTGGCTCGTGCCGCGCCGAAGCCGCAGGCCCTGACCAAATCACTGATCAGCGTGGGCAAGGAAGTGGCCGAACTGACCATCGCAGTGCATGAGGCCCTGGATGACAACCACGTTAGCGCTTTCGAGAAGTCCCAGATCCGCCAAGAGATCCAGCATGTCCGCCATAGCCTCGACGTGATGGATGCGTCGGTGAAGGCGGCGTAGTGATGAAAATCACCCAAAGCCAGGTCGTGCAGGTTTCCATTGCAGGCCGGCGCAGTCCTGCGAGCACGGAAATCATCCCCTCAATTACCGGATTGACCCTACCTGAGTTCTGGTTGGAGCTGTGGGGAGAGGATGGTGGTCAACGCTCGAAAATGGGCTATGCCAAGTTCGAGTTGGCTACTACCAATGTCACTGAAGGACTTGCTGAAGGTACGTACCAATTAGCGCAGCTGTTGCCGGCAGACGCCCAACCCCCTCATCCAATAATTTCAATGTCAGGTGTTTTATGGCCTCGGCAGAGAGTCCTTTCAGACTTTGAACAAGGCGGCTCTTCTCTTCTGGCGGCGCATCGCTCTCAAGGATTTTCCTTTCTAGAAGTTCGCGAAGGGTGTCCTCATGAATCTTGATCGTGACCACTCCAAGGACTGCGCTAAGCCCTCCGTCATCGGCGAGAAAGTCCATTCCGGACTTCGTGCACTGAATACCGTTGTTGGTATGCAGGGCAAATCCATCACCAGTGAGTTCAATGCATTTTTTGATGAGGCCGTGCTCCGCCAGGTAGCAGAGGTTTGCGTCGACCCTCTCCTTTGTCTCTGCCGCGCCAAGATCGAAGTACAGGCCATACGGGGCAGGGAATGGGTACGCCTCAGCTGCCGCCTCGAGAATCCGCTTCTGAAGAGCTCTATCCAACTTCATTTGTCCGGCCTCCCAGGCCTTCTTGTGTGGAAGCAGAAAGCTATCACGGATGCACCGGACACCCAATTCACTCGCGCCACCAAATCGCAGGCGAAAAAAAACCACCTGGCCGGGTGGTTCTTCGTACTGCAAATCAAAACGATCTGGAGCTGATTATGCAGAGCCAATCCCATTCGAACAATACCCCTACCAATATCGCGCCACGTTTTCAGGGTTCGCAAAACGTGGCGCGGACTATGTCGTCTCGCGAAATCGCCGACTTGGTCAACTCCCGCCATGACAAGGTCAAGCAATCCATCGAGCGCCTGGTAGATCGCGGTGTAATCGTCCAACCCCCAATGGGGGATGAACAATTCCGTGATTCTCTTGGTCGCCCTCGGACTGAGTGCATCTATCACGTTGGCAAGCGCGACAGCTTTGTAGTCGTCGCTCAGCTCAGTCCTGAGTTCACCGCGGCACTCGTTGATCGCTGGCAAGAACTGGAGGGGCAAATCGCCCAGCCTCGCGAGCTTTCTCGCATGGATCTGATTCAGCTGGCCTTTGAGGCCGAGCAGGCCCGGCTTCAGCTGACCATCCAGGTCGAAGCCCAGGCCACCAAGATCCACTCCTTGGAAAACCTGTTCAAGGAAGGCATGACCCACACCCAATTCTGCAAGGGCCTCAACGGGGTCAACGTGATGCAGGTGGGCAAGTACCTGGAGAGCCGGAACTGGCTCTACAACGAGAGCAAGTCCGGTCTGCGCCTTCGCGTGGCTTCCTACGCCCGCGACAAGTACATGACCGAGCACCAGCACGAAGTCACTCCCCACGGCAAAGAGGCCTTCATTTCCTTCACGCCGGTCTTGCTCAAGAAGGGCGCGGTGCGCCTGTACGACCTCTACCTGGCTGGCGAGTTGCCTATGAAAAAGACCTGGGACGGCCTGTTCACTCACGACAAAGCCTTGCGAGGTGCCGCGTGAGCATGGTGCCTACGACTTCATGCCCTGTATGTGGCGACTCGAGCCAGGAAGCTCGCAACGCCATGTACTGCTATTCCCTTGAGGTGCCAGGTGCCTCTGTCTGCGGAGAGTGTGCCGAACGAATTGCGAACGCCTATAGCAAGAAGCATGGCGGTACCTGGCTTACCTGGCCGAACGAGGAGGCGCCGAGGCCTAAAAAAACTGTTATCGGCCAATCCATAAGAACCCAGGTTTTCGAGCGCGACCTGTATCGCTGCCTGCGATGTGGCGATCACAGAAACTTGCGGGCTGATCACATTTACCCTGAAAGCTTGGGCGGGGAGGCCGTTTTAGAGAATCTCCAAACACTCTGTGCCAGTTGTAATAGCTGGAAGGGCGTGAAGGTCATTGATTTCCGCGGATCGGCGGAGGCCTGAAATGCAGTTCACCATCACGATCAACCAGGTGAAGGCGCTTGAGTGGGGGCTGAACTCTCAGCAGGCCCTGCTGTTCGCCTTCATCTACGGCTGCCCGAGCTGGACCAAGCCGGTTAAGACTGACGATGGGATCTTCTTCGCGCTTAGCAAGGCCAAGATCATCGAGGAGCTGCCGCTTCTCACCGACAAGCCAGATACCGCCTATCGCATGCTGAAGGCCCTGGAAGAGGCTGGTTTAATCGAGCTTTCCAGCACTTCCAACATCACGCTTTTCCGGCTGACCGAAAAGGCCGTCGAGTGGAATCAGAAGCTTGATGGGTCGGAAAAATATCCGACCCCAGCAGAAAACAAAGGTCGGAAAAAAATCCGATCTACCTCGGATAAATCTCCGAGCAAGGTCGGAAAAAAATCCGAGCAAGGGTCGGAAAAAAATCCGACAAATCAGGATACCAATCATCAGGGTACTAATCAGGATACCAGTCAGGACTTGAACGGCGGCTCCGAAGAGCCGGCCGTATCCGGTGGGTTGGTGGTGCTTGATCGCATTGAGGTGCCCCGAGTCGAAATTCCCGCCGACATGCCGGGCCCGAAAGACCAGACCTGCAAAACCTTCAAGGCCTGGGCGAACTACGCCATGGCCTACCGCAAGCGCTACAGCACTTGGCCGGTGTGGAATGCCAAGGTGGGTGGCCAGCTCGGCCAATTGGTCGACCGCCTCGGCGCCGATGTCGCCCACCACGTCGCAGCGCACTACCTGAAAACCAGTGATGCCGCCGTTCTGCGCAAGTGCCACAGCCTCAACGAGCTGCTGGTCAACGCTGAGAGCTATCACACCCAGTGGGTGACCGGGCAGCGCATGAATGGCACCACGGCCCGCCAGCAGGAGCGCACTGAGGCAAACCTTTCCGCTGCTGAGCAGGCCGCTCAATTGGTCCTGGCCAGGCGCCAGTCGGGAGAGCGCAATGAGTACCTTTGAAATGAACGACGCCCAGGTCGCCGGGCTGTCGTCTGCGATCGTTGCTACTGCTGAAGCAATGGGGCATGAGATGAACCCTGGGACCGCGGCGATCATGGCCGAGGATCTGTGCGCTTATCCGGTGTCCGTTGTCCGTGCAGCGCTGAAGGCCTGCCGGCTTGAGGTGAAGGGCAAGCTGGTCATGGGCGAAATCATGCAGCGCGTCCAAGCAGCGGATGGGCGCCCAGGAAAGGATGAGGCCTGGTCAATCGCCCTTACCGCTGCCGATGAGATCGAGACTGTGGTGATCACTTCGGAGATTCAGCAGGCCATGACAGCCGCAGCGCCAATCCTCAGGTTGGGCGACAAGGTCGGGGCTCGTATGGCGTTCATGGACGCATACGCGCGCCTGGTGAAGACCGCCCGAGCTGAGGCTGCCCCGGTGTCCTGGTCTGTGTCCCTGGGTTTTGATCCTGGTCGCCGGGTTCTCGCTATCGAGTCAGCTGTCCGGATGCAGTTGATCACTCAGCAGGCCGGTACCCAGTACTTGGCCGACTTGCGCATCGCGCCGATCACCTCCGACGGCCAGGCCATAGCTGGCCTGCTCACTGGTTCCCCAGTTGAAGCATCACCCAGCCTTCGCAAGAAGCTCGCCGAGGTCCGCGAGATTGTCGACGCGGCCAAGGCCCGGAATGAGCGCCTGCGCCTCAAGAAGGTCAAGGCGGCGCGAGTCGACACTTATCTGCGCAAGCGCAAGGCTCGAAAGGCTATCGCTGCTGCTCAATGCAAGGAGGCCAACCATGGCTGAACTCGCCCTTATTCGCACGGCCCAGGGCCTGGTACCGGCCACAGAGGCAGACCGTGAAACCATCCAGTGCTGGAAGGCTGGCCAGGTCATCCATGGCAAGTTCACCAAGATGAGAAACGCCCGGTTCCACGGCAAGTTCTTCGCGATGCTGGATCTGGCTTGGGAATACTGGGAGCCGGTCGGGGGGTTGATCCCGCGCCAGGAGATGCGTGGCATCCGCGGCCTGGCCAAGTTCTTCGAGGCGCAGAACGGCAGACCAGGGCAGCTATCGAATGCGGTTGATGCCTACATCGCTGGGCTTGAACAGGCTCGCGCCGAACGCTTCCCCTCAGTCGACAAGTCCCGCGAAGCCTTCCGCGAGTGGGTGACCATCGAGGCCGGCCACTTCCACCTGGTGCGTACTCCCGACGGCGTCCGCAAAGAGGCCAAGTCCATCAGTTGGGCCAACATGGACGACACCCAGTTCGAGCCCCTGTATCGCGACGTCTTCAACGCCTGTTGGCGCCTGGTGCTGTCCGCGCACTTTGAAACCGAGGAGGCCGCCCTGGCTGCTGCTGATCAGATCGGGAGCTTTGCATGAAACGCACGCCACTGCAGCGCAAAACCCCTCTCGCATCCGGTGGCCCGCGGCGAAAGCGGTGTCCATCTTGCCGGGTGATGTTCACGCCCGTACGCGCCTCCCAGGCTGTGTGTGGAGAGATCGAGTGCGCCATCGCTCATGGCCAGTCAGAGAAGGGGCAGGCAAGCGCCCGGAAAGCCCTGGCTGATGTTGAACGCCAGGAAATCAAGGTCCGCAAAGAAAGGCTGAAGAGTAGGGCGGACCACCTCCGAGAAGCCCAGGCCGTGTTCAACGAATGGGTACGCCTGCGCGACGCTGATCTGCCCTGCGTCAGTTGCGGGCGGCACCACGACGGCCAGTATCACGCCGGACATTACCGCACCGTAGGCGCGAACCCAGAAATCCGCTTCGAGCCTTTGAACGTCTGGAAGCAGTGCGCCCCATGTAACACGCACCTGTCCGGCAACTTGGTGAACTACCGGCTTTCGCTTCTGGAGCGAATTGGCGCCGAGAAACTTGCCTGGCTGGAAGGGCCGCATCCCGCATGCAAGCACACCATCGAAGAGATCAAGGCCATCAAGGCCGACTACCGCGAAAAAATCAAAGAACTGAAGAGGGCTGCCGCATGATTTACCCAGGCGTTCTAAGCGCAGTTGTTTCGGCCCTAGCCGCCGAAGCTATCGACAACACCAGCAAGCAGGCATGGCAGAAACTTTACAACTCTGCCGACGAGGAGGAGGGCGGTGATCTGGCCACCCTGGTTCGCTCCCGCGGAGCAGAAACCATCGACCGCACCCAGGTGGATTGCTGGGTATCGGCCAGGCTGCACCATGGCCTGGAGCCTAAATACTGGAATGCGCTTGTGGCCAAGTACAGCACTCACAAGGGGCGGAAGGTGCAAGCAATCTCGGCGCTGCAGGCTCTGATCAGCACCCCGGCCCCGAAGCTGTTCCTGTTCAAGGCTACCACTGCCTGGGCCATTCCCCAGCTCAAGGGGGCACGGCAGAAGGTGGCGGCATCCGTGTCGATCGAGATTCCTCTTGATGCGCCTGCGTGGCGCCGGGAGTCGATGGTGAAGGCGGCAGTGGCGGCCGGTCAGGCCAAGGCTAAGAAGGACGAAACCCGATCCGCCGACATGATCGTGCTGAAGGACAGCTTCTACGACATGAACACCTGGGACAACGACGGCACGCCGGAGTCGACACGGCGTCGGTGGCGTCTGGAAATTGGTCGGGCTGCTGATGACTTGGTGAACGAGGCCCTGGCGCACGCCGCCGAAATTTTGGAGGCTGAAGGTTTGCTGATTGAGCAGGCAGCGTAATCGCCTGTTGACACCAGTGAGCGGATGAGCGAAATTAATCCCATCCTGTCATTCCTGCGCGTTAAGGATTGATCAAAGAAAGCCCGGCATGAAGTCGGGCTTTTTCATTTGAGGCAAAGGAAGATGCGGGCTCTATTACTTCTCGGAATGCTGCTCTCGCCATTGGCGTTTGCCGACCTGACTGAACCCTTGCATGACTGCAACCAGCCGGACGTGCCGTACGAGTTTCAAGACCAGTTCGAGCGCGACCAATTTCAAGCTGATGTTGAGGAATACAAAACGTGCATCACCGACTTCGTAGAAGAGCAGCAGGACGCGATTCGGAAACATAAGTCCGCAGCCGATGACGCCATTGAAGCATGGAACTCGTTCGCCCGATCGACATGATTACCGTGCAACTTTTCAAAGCCCCGCCAAGCGCGGGGTTTTTATTGCCTCGAATTTACCTGTAGCCAGGACAGCCCTCGGGAATGCCTGGACGTCGATAGCCGGATAGTGCGACGTACGGAATCAACGCCGGCAGCCCGCGCACTCTGGCCTCACATGCTTGTGGAGAGGTGCGATCGATGCGGTAGGGCGTCGGCGCCGGGAGCGTTATCGGTAGAGTGAGATTTGTAGGGATGGGAAATAGCGCATAAAATACTGGTTGCATGTACAGTATTTTGTTGAGATATTCATTTCACTCCTCGGACGCACAGGATGTGGATATCAGCTCGATATTGGGCCCAATCTACAGGTGTCCGAGTGAAAGCCTTGAGCCTCGAGCAATCGCCTTTGAGCGACATGAATGCGGAATTTCCCTCAACCAATCATTCGACTTAATAGGTGGAAAAATGGAACCAGTAATAATCGGCAGCAACTTTAAATCCTCCGGGGCCGATTACCCCGAAGCGATCTTTACTCCTGCACAGAACGTAAATGGCGCGGTAGTTCGAACCGCAACAATGATCAGCGGCTCTGGGAACGGATTTCTGAGCACTGGTACGATCGCTCCGGAATCGCGCACGTCGACAAAAGTGCCCGTCATCCTGTCGGTGTTTAACGGCTCTTCTACTCTTCCGTTCTCGGTAACTATTCCGGCCGGCCAAGGGTTGTGGGTTGCATTGGCGCAGAACAGCGGTGCAAGGGCATATGTGACCTACGACCTGCTCCCCTAAAAAAGGGGGGGCACGGGCTGACAGCAGGAAAGACCGCGTACCTATTCAGGGCCTCGACATTGATCGGGGCCTTTTCGTTGCGGTTTTTGCTCAGGTCAGCGCAAAGAGCGTTATCGGCAGAAACAGGTTGGTCGGGGTCGGAGATAGGTTGTTAGATGCTGGTTGTATATCCAGTATTTTGTTGAGATAGTGATTCCACTCCTCGAGCGAATCGGAAGCGAAAACCAGCATGTCGTTGGTGCTTACCTTCCTAGGCTCGCGTGAAGGCCTTGAGCTTCGAGTAATCGCCAAGAGCGGCTATATGCGGCATCGGCCGTGATTATTGAAAAGCTCAAGGAGATCCACTCATGCAACCAGTTAAGATCGGTGAAAAATTCTATCAGTTGAAAGGCTACACAGGGGCCTATGTCATTGTTATTGATGCTTCACAAAACACAGCAGGGGTAACCATTCGAACCTGCTCTGTGACTGGCGGAATACTTTTTACAGGCACGGTGAAACCTACGAACCCCAATGGATACCAGCTATATCATGCGTTCTATAAGGCTACGCTCGCAGGGTGGTCGACTATTCCGTATGAGGTGTTTGTGCCAGCTGGCCAAGGTGTGTATTGGGCGGCAGAAAACGACTTGTCTTGGATTATGATGACCTACGATATGCAGCCCTAAGCAGCCATTTTTGCTCGGAACCAAATGAGCTAATTCTAGATTGTGCTTAATAGATGAGCCTCGGCATCCGCCGGGGCTTTTTCATTTTCGCTCCCCGAAAGGGAGGAATCGAGTATGTCCAACATGCCAGAAAAGAACCCTGACCTGTGGGCGGCAGCACTGGCATGGTTTGCTGTACATCAGCCACAGATCTATGCAGGTGGCACGGCTGCCATTGTTGCCGTTTTCCGCGTGATCTATGGCGGTGGTAGCGGTCGCAAGATGGTGCTCGAAGCCGTCATCTGCGGCCTGATCGGTTCTAGCCTTATCCCGTTGCTTGAGTACTTCACGCTCCCGGCCAACCTGGCCACGTTCGCTGGCTGCATGGTTGGCTTTGTTGGGGTAGAGAAGCTGCGGGACTACTCCGATCGGTTCATGAGCCGTAAGGCCGAGGGCTGATCCGCGCCACGTTTTCTAGTACGCCAAATTGTGGCGCGCAATCATGAGGAGTCACCGATGGACAACCAGCACAAGAAAATCACCGGCTGCCGGGACCTGAGCCAGTCCGAAATCGACGGCATGAACTCGATCAAGGCCCTGGAGGCGGATGCCGGCGAGCTGTTCAAGCAGATTGGCCAGATCGAGGGTGTTGACCAGCGCCTGCTGGCCCTGGCCAAGAGCAACCTGCAGCAGGGCTTCATGTGGTTCGTGCGTTCGATCGCTAAGCCGACTGACTCGTTCGCATGAAATCAGCCATACGGTTCGCTCAAGGCTGGAGGGTAACGTGTATCTAGAGGAAGTCCTTGTCGTAAATGTCGAGGGCCTTCTGGCACGGAATTTCCACTGATTCGTTGTTGGCGGTTTTGAACATTATCAGCGTGTCCAACGGACCGCTGCTCAGCACTACAAGGAAATCTCTGGGGCTAACAGCGACGGCACCGCGCACAATGACTTTGTCAGAGAATCCAGCTGTCATCAGCTTCTCCCAGGCTATCGCATGCTTCTCTTTTGCAGTTTCGAGCTTGGTTTCCGGTATCGAGCCCTCTTGTGCGATTGCAACTTTCGCTGCAACGAACAAAGCTATCAGATCCTTCGCATTTTCATCGGTCATCAGAGCGGTGCCTGTTGGAAGACGGGAGCTTCTACATGGGGCTGATTCTTAATTTTTCAACCGTGAGCGTACAGCTGTGAGTCGACCGATCCCGCCCGGAAGTCTGCTCGAGGCAGTGTTCCTAGAGCTGCAACCGGCTCCTGAAATTTGGCAATGGGTACAGAGCGAGATCCTGGCCGACACCGGCAGCATCCACAACGAAGACCACGCTCACCTGATCGACGCCAACATAGGCGTGCTGTGGGCATCGACTGGGTTCGCCAAGCAGGGACGCATAGTCCTTGGCCAGGCTGAGCAGCTGATGTTCCGTGCTGGCGGATGGCAGAAGGCCCGGCAAGAGCAGCAGATGCGTGAGTGGTTCGGCGAAGAGCCGGACTTCCTTATCACGCTGGCTGCAGACTACTGCGCCCAATGCTCTGACGCTGAGTTCTGCGCTCTCGTTGAGCACGAGCTATTCCACATCGCACACAAGCTCGACAAGTACGGTGCGCCGGCCTTCACCCAGGACGGCATGCCCAAGCTTGAGATGCGCTCACACGACGTCGAAGAATTCGTCGGAGTGGTGAGGCGCTACGGTGCAAGCCACGACGTACAGCAGCTGATCGACGCTGCAAGTCGGCCGCCTGAGGTGGCCAAGATCAACATATCGAGGGCCTGCGGAACCTGCCTACTCAAGTCGGCCTGATTTTTGACAGGTTTTGACGGATGACAAACCCATGGCAGCACTACGAAGCGAGGTCAAAGCCTTCATTGTTCAGGCTCTGGCCTGCTTCGATTCACCCAGTCAGGTGGTGGAGGCTGTCAAGAAGGAATTTGGGGTCGAGTTGAGTCGCCAGCAGTGCGAGTCGCATGACCCCACCAAGTATGCAGGCAGGGGCCTGGCCCAAAAGTGGGCTGACCTGTTCCATGAGTGCCGCAAGCGCTTTCGTGAAGAGACAGCAGATATCCCGATCGCCAACCGCGCGTTTCGTCTCCGCAGCCTGGCAAGGATGGCCGAGAAAGCGGAGAACATGCGTAACCTTGCTCTGACCGCCCAGCTTTACGAGCAGGCCGCTAAGGAGTGCGGCGATATGTACGTCAACCGGGCCCGCAAGGAAGAGCCGGACGACGAGCCGCTGATCCCGAGCCGGATTCAGGTCGACGTGGTGGATGCGAGGAAGCCGAATGCCGAGCCTTAACATACCCCAGGCTCAGTTCCTCACGTTGCCCCACAAGTTCCGCGCCTTTGTTGCTGGCTTCGGGTCGGGGAAGACCTGGGTAGGCTGTTCGGCACTGAGCAAGCACTTCATGGAGTGGCCCGGCGTCAACGCTGGTTACTTCGCGCCAACCTATCCGCAGATTCGGGACATCTTCTATCCGACCATGGATGAAGTGGCCTATGACTGGGGGTTGAAGACCAAGATAAACCAGGCGAACCATGAGGTTCATATCTACAGCGGCCGGCAATGCCGCGGCACTGTGATCTGCCGGTCGATGGAGAAGCCGCAGACCATCGTCGGCTTCAAGATCGGCCACGCCCTGGTGGATGAGCTGGATGTCCTGACGTCGATCAAGGCGCAGCAGGCCTGGCGCAAGATCATTGCCCGGATGCGCTACAACCTGCCGGGCCTGAAGAACGGGGTAGACGTCACCACGACCCCTGAGGGCTTCAAGTTCGTCTTCCAGCAATTCGTGAAGCAACTGCGCGACAAGCCGGCGCTCAAGGAGATGTATGGCCTGGTCCAGGCCAGCACCTTCGACAACGAGCTGAACCTGCCCGACGACTACATCCCGTCGTTGATGGAGTCGTACCCCGAGCAACTGATCAGGGCCTACCTGAACGGCCAGTTCGTCAACCTGACTTCGGGGTCGATCTATCACGCCTACGACCGCAAGCTGAACCAGTGCTTTGACACTGTGCAGGCTGGCGAACCGCTGTTTATCGGGATGGACTTCAACGTCGGCAAGATGGCGGCGATCACCCACGTCAAACGCGACCAGGGACTCCCCAGGGCAGTCGATGAGCTGATCGATGGCTACGACACGCCGGACATGATCCGCCGCATCAAGGAGCGCTACTGGCAGCACGACGGCAACGACTTCAAGAAGACGTGCGAGATCAGGATCTATCCGGACGCTTCGGGCGACTCGCGCAAGTCGGTCAACGCCAGCATGACGGACATCGCCATGCTCAAGCAGGCCGGCTTCTCGGTCATCGCGCCTGCGGCCAACCCGCCAGTAAAGGATCGGATCAACGCCATGAACGCCATGTTCTGCAATGCCCAGGGCGAGAGGCGTTACCTGGTGAACCCGTTTACCTGCCCGACCTACGCCGACGGCCTGGAGCAGCAGGTATGGGCACCCAATGGCGAGCCCGACAAGTCACAAGGAAACGACCACGCCAACGACGCCGGCGGCTACTTCATCCACAAAGAGTTCCCGATCGTGAAACCGGTCACCTCGCTGAATATGGGATTTGCCCGATGACAGACGTCACTTTCACCCGCCCCGAGTACGACGCGGCGAGAAACCGCTGGCGCTTGGTGCGCGACGTCTGCAAGGGCTCGGAAACCATCAAGGCTGCTGGCGAGCGATATCTGCCGCGGCCGAATGCTCATGATACGAGCAGGGAGAACCGGGAGCGCTACGACGGCTACAAACAGCGGGCCGTGTTCTACAACGCCACCGGCCGGACCAAGCACAGCCTGGTGGGTGCCGTATTCCGTACCTGGCCGACGCTGACGGTCCCGGGCGCGCTCGATTACGTGGCCAAGGATGTCGATGGCCAGGGCGTGAGCATCTATCAGCAGTCCCAGTCAGTGATTGGGCACCTGCTCGAGGTGGGCCGTCACGGGCTGCTGGTGGACTACCCGCAAGTTGATGGTCAGGCCGTGAGTGTTGCCGATATGGCGTCTGGCCGTGTCCGTTCGACGATCAGCAGTTACCCGACGGAAGCGATCAAGAACTGGAAGACCCGCAAGGTTGGTGGCCAGCACCTGCTGAGCCTGGTGGTTCTGGAGGAGAAGGTCGATGTCGACACCGATGATGGCTTCGGCAGCAAGCAGGTAACCCAGTATCGAGTGCTACGTCTGGATGCAGAAGGAAACTACACCCAGGAGGTGTGGGAGGAGGGCTCGGGTCAGACCTCCATGGTCATAGCCCCTTTCACCCCGTTGAACGGCGCAGGCCAGCGGTGGAGGGTGATCCCTTTCCAGTTCCTAGGAAGCGAGAACAACGACGCGAGCATCGACGACTCTCCGCTGTACGACATGGCTGAGATCAACATCGGGCATTACCGCAACAGTGCTGACTATGAGGATGCGGCTTACCTGATGGGCCAGCCCCAGGTTTACATGGCTGGCCTTGATGAGCAGTGGGTGAAGATGCTGGAAGAGAAGGGGATCTACTTCGGTTCCCGGGCCATTCTTCCGCTGCCCCAGAACGGCACCGCCGGCATTCTCCAGGCCCAGGCCAACACCATGATCAAGGAAGCCATGGACGCCAAGGAGGATCAGTTGATCGCCCTCGGCGCCAGGTTGATCGAGCGTGGTAGCGCAGTGAAGACGGCCACCCAGGCCGACAACGACAGCGCCGCCGAGCACAGCGTGCTGTCCTTGATCGTGAGCAACGTCAGCGAGGCCTATTCGCAGTGCCTGGAGTGGATGGGCGAGTTCCTGAACGTCGCCGGTGAATCGCTCTACAAGCTGAACCAGGACTTCACGCAGATCAGCCTCGACCCTGCGATCCTTTCTGCCTTGTTCAACGCTGTGCAGGGTGGCCGGCTGCCTGAGGCTGACTTCTGGCAATACCTGCGCGACCGCGGCGTCATCGATCCGGAGAAGACCGACGACGAGATCCGGGATGAACTGCAGACCGCTGACGCGGGCCCGCAACTGGATGACCTGACCGGAGGGGCTGGTGATGGCGGCAAACCAAGCGATCCTTGATGCCACTATCCGGCACGCTGTCTTCCTCGAGCAGCTGAAGTCGGGAGAGGTCGAGAAGTTCGGCCCCTTCCTCAAGGAGATCGACAGGTCGATCCGCGACCGCCTGGCCCGCGCGGACCTCACTGAGTACACCGCTCGGCGCCTTGAGGTGCTGCTGCAGGAAGTCGACAGTCTGCTGCTGGGCATCTTTGACCGGTACAGCGAGAAGCTGAACCTGGACCTGGTCGACATCGCCAACTATGAGGCGCAGTTCGAGGCTACCAGCCTGACCCGGGCGGCGCCGGTGGGTGTGTCCTTTGAGGCTGCTGTCCCAGGCGCTGCAGCGATCAGAACGGCGATCCTTTCCAATCCGCTCAGTGTGCGCGGCGTGGATGGTGGGAAGCTGTTGAAGTCGTTCATTGATGGTTTCACCGCCACCGAGCGGCAGCGTCTCACGGGCGCTATCCGGCAGGGCTTCTTCGAGGGCCAGACCAACTTCCAGATCATCAAGAACATCCGCGGGACAAAGACGCTCAACTACAACGACGGCATCCTGGCCACGACCAACCGCAACGCCGGCGCCATTGTGCGGACGGCAGTGCAGCACGTCGCCACCCAGGCGCGCATGGAGACGCTGAAAGAGAACTCCGACGTCGTCCAGGCCGTGGAGTGGGTCAGCACGCTGGATTCGAAGACTACGCCTCAGTGCCGAACGCTCGACAAACATCGGTTCAAGCTGACCGAAGGGCCCAGGCCGCCGATCCACATCAACTGTCGCTCGACGGTGGTGGCGGTGACCAGATTCAGCAAATTGTTTGCTGAGGGTGCTACGCGCGCCTCTATTGGGGATGATGGACCGCAGCAGGTAAGGGCGGATCTTAGCTATTACGAGTGGCTGATGCAGCAGCCGAGCGCGTTTCAGGTTAAGGCGATAGGCCCTAGCCGCGCCAAGCTGCTGCGTGATGGTGGGTTAAGCGTCGTGCGATTCAACGAGCTTCAGTTGGACCGAAATTTCTCACCCCTAACCCTTGAGCAAATGAAAGCCCTAGAGCCGCTTGCATTTGAAAAGGCAGGGCTGATATAGCCCGCTTAGCCGGTTAGTCGACGAGTTCAATCGCATTTACGGCGCGGGTAAATACGCCTTCGTAGCGTTGCTTGCAACGGCGAAACTTTCCAGTCGATACCAATGCATCAATCACTTCGGTCGTTGCTTGCATGGTGTTTTTGTAGCGCAGGTCATCAATGAATTCGCGACGGATGATCGGGTCCAGGGTCATGAGCTGGTTCTCCGGATAAGCCGTATAGACCTGAGCTCGTTGGTTGATAGCAAGGTGCTTGATGCCGTGCTTTTGCAAATAGCTCACCAGGTCAGGCACATGCAGATAAGCATTAAGACCGCCATAAGGAAGTTTGATCATGGTTTGATCCTCGTTAACAAGTGGGTGGGTTTGAGCCGCTGGCTCTAAAGCTGACCTACCTGCTACGAGATCCCGATACGCAGCGATTGGCATCACTGCAAAGATCGCTTCGCCGTTTTCACCATGAATGAATTGTACCGAGCTCATTTACCGTTCCTTTTGCTTTGTTGTGATTCCAATGTAATTACAATGAAGAATTAAATCAAGTTTTTTCTTCGCAGGCAGGGCCTGCATCTACGTCTCCGGGAGACACCTCATGCTGAAATTCCAACTGGATACCCTGGAAGGGGTAGACGAATCCGTGCGCGCTTTTTACACCGAGAAGGATGGCAAGTACGTCTTGGGCATTGAAGGGTTGCCACAACCAGAAGACGTATCCGGCCTGAAGTCGAAGGTTGAAGAGCTGCTGGCTGAGAAGAAGTCCGAAGCCGACAAGCGCAAGGCAGCTGAAGAGCAGGCTCGCCTGGAGCGCGAAGAGGCGCTGCGCAAATCTGGCAACGTCGAGGAACTCGAGAAGTCCTGGTCCGAGAAATACAGCCGCCGCGAGGCAGAGCTGAATGGCCAGCTCGAGTCGGAGCGCAGCACCCTGCAAGGCCAGATCCGGGATCTGACCGTGGGGCGCACGGCTACCGAGATCGCAACCACCTTGGCCATCCCAGGCAGTGCAAAGGCACTGCTCCCCCATATCGAACGCCGGCTGAGCGTCGAGCAGCGCGACGGTAAACCAACCGTGGTCGTGCTGGACCAAGCCGGCAAGCTCTCCGCAACCACGCTGGAAGAGCTGAAGAGTGAATTCACGAAAGACCCTGCGTTCGGTCCTCTGATCGCAGGCAGCAAGGCATCTGGCGGCGGGGCCGGCGGTGCTGGAAATGGCGGTGGGGCCGCTCTGAAACGCTCCGAAATGTCCTCAGTCGCCAAGCGTGAGTTCATCACTGCAAACGGCCAGGACGCCTATCTGAAATTGCCCAAATAATGGAGTAACCCATGGCGACTACCGTCAACTCGGACATGATCGTCTACAACGATCTTGCCCAAACCGCTTACCTGGAGCGCATCCAGGATGTGATCGACATCTTCAACGCCTCTTCCAACGGCGCCCTGGTGCTGGACAACGAACTGATTGAAGGCGACCTGCGCAAGCGTGCTTTCTACAAGCTCGGCGGCTCTATCGCTCACCGCGATGTCAACTCGACCGCCGCGGTGGCCGGCCAGAAGATTGGCTCCGGCGAAATGGTCGGAGTGAAAGTCCCGTTCAAATACGGTCCTTACGAGACCACCGAGGAGGCCTTCAAGCGTCGCGCGCGCTCGCCGGAAGAGTTCTCCGAGCTGGTGGGCCAGGACTATGCCGACGCAGTGCTGGAAGGCTACATCCAGTACGCCATGGCCGCGCTGAAGGCTGCCATCGGTGCGAACCCCAGTATGGTCACCAAGGCCAGCTTCGCTACTGACGGCAAGAAAGCGCTGACCAAGGGTATGCGCAAGTTCGGCGATCGCTTCGGTCGCATTGCGTTGTGGACCATGGACTCGGCCACCTACTTCGACATGGTGGACCAGGCCATCACTGAGAAGGTCTACGAAGAAGCCGGCGTGGTTATCTACGGTGGCCAGCCTGGGACCATGGGTAAGCCCGTCCTGGTATCGGACACCATCCCGACCGAAACCATCTTCGGTCTGCAGGCTGGGGCGATCAAAATCACCGAGTCGCAGGCTCCGGGCTTCCGTTCGTACCCCATCAACACCCAGGAAAACTTGGCGATGGGCTTCCGCGCTGAGGGCACCTTCAACCTGGACCTGCTCGGCTACAGCTGGAAGGACGCCACCGGTGGGGTGAACCCGAACCTGGCCGCGATCGGCGCGGGTGCCAACTGGACCAAATACGCCACCAGCGACAAGGTCACCGCCGGCGTTCTGATCGACCTGTCCGCGCCTTAATCAGCGCCTTCCTCAGCAAGCGGTTCGCATTGAGCCGCTTTGGAGACTCCTATGGAATTGACTTACTCTGCGCAAACCACGGACTTTGATCCCGATAAGCGCTATCGCAACCCGCAGTACTTCGATAAGCCAGAGACTGGTGTGACCAAGGTCACTGTTGTGGGTGATTGGCCGGTTGTGGTCGAGGCTTACAAGGCCGTCCAGGTTGAGGTGGATATCGTCGAACCCGGTGGCGCTGTTGAAACTGATCCGGCCAAAATGGGTGTGGCAGATCTGCGTGATTGGCTCACTGCCCAGGGCATTGAGTTCGATCCGAAGGCCCCGAAAGCCGAAATTGTGAAACTCATTCCAGCGAGCTGATTTATGGCACTGATAGTCGAGGACGGCACCGGGAAGCCTGACGCTGAAAGCTACGCATCCGCTGAGGATCTGGCCATGTACGCCGTGAAGTTCGGTGTAACCATCCCCGCTGAGGTGCCTGCCCAGGAAGCCTTGCTTCGCCGCGCGGCTCTGGCAATGGATGGCATGACCTGGAAGGGCCGCAAGACCAGCAGCGAGCAGGCTCTGGCCTGGCCGCGCCGGGAAGTGTTGCTGGATCAGGAGATCAAGCCGAACAACTACCTGCCAGCGCGGATCCAGTATGGCCAGCTGGCCCTGGCGGCCGAGATTCATCAGGACGACATTGACCCGATCGAGAAGCGCAAAGGCGCGGTAACCCTGGAGCGTGTCGAAGGTGCGGTAACCCGCGAGTACGCCGCCATCCCGAACACCAGCGGCCGACTTTTGCCAGCGGCGCCGGACCGGCCGAGTGCTACGCAGTTTGCTGACTATCTACAGAAGCGCGGGCTGTTTGCAGTGCGCGCATAGTTGAAACGGAGCCACCATGGCCTTCTACGACGAAATGGCCGTGATGGCTCTGGAGATGATCACGGAGTTCGGCCAACCCGTAACCATCCGCGACATCAAGCCCGGCGAGTACGATCCTGATACCGACTCGGCCGGCCCTGACACCATCATCGAGCAAACCGCTCAGGGCATCCTGCTCGACTTCACAGGCCTGGAGTTCCAGAACAACAGCCTCATCAAGCAGGGCGACAAGAAACTCAAGGTCGCCGCTCAGGGGCTGGCGTGGGCGCCGGATCTGCTGAACAAGGTGGTCATTCAGGGCCGGACCTGGTCCATCATCCCGCCGCTGAAAGAGATCAACCCAGCCGGTACGCCGATTCTGTACGAGCTGCAGGTGCGGTCATGAACCGCTACGCCGGCAGGAATGGCAGCTTCGCCGAGAACATCCGCCAGTTTGCCGAGCAGGCCCAGGCCGGCATTGACGCCACCTTTCGCGAGATCGTGATCGAGATCGGCAGCAGCGTGATTCGCATGTCTCCGGTTGGCAATCCGGAGATCTGGGCGGCCAACGTGGCGCACCGCGCAACCAATACACGCGCAGCCGACGACTACGACTTCAAGGTCTCGGTGCGCAACACGCTGATCAACCTGGACGAAAGCAACTTCACCAAGGCCGGCAAGCTGCGCCGCGGTGTGAAGTATGCCAAGCCCCTGACCAAGACCGAGCGTGACCAGAACTTCAACGTGAACGGCCTGGTCGCCGGGAAGGACTATGTCGGCGGTCGCTTCCGGGGGAACTGGCAGTTCTCGATCGATACACCCGCCGACGGCACGCTGGATCAGGTCGATCCTTCTGGAGGTGTGACCCTGGCCAAGCTGCGGCTGCAGGTCGGGCAACTGACAGCAGGCCAGACAGCCTACATCGTGAACAACCTGCCTTATGCGGTGCCGCTCGAGTACGGGCATTCAAAGCAGGCCCCTGGCGGCATGGTTCGAATCACGCTCGCCAGGTTCCAGCAGATCGTCGACGAAGCCATCAGGAACAACCAGGTATGAGCCATAACGTGATCGCCACGATCTACCAGGCCCGGGTTATCGCCTGGGCGAAAGCCAGGGTACCGCCGCTGAAAGTGGTCGTCGAGAACGAGGCCTACACGCCAAAGGGCGGAGAAACCTACCTCCGTGCCTACACGCTGCCGGCGGATACTGCGAGCAACACCCTGGGCGGCGATCACCGGTTGTACACCGGCGTCTTCCAGGCCAGCGTTGTAACGCCATCGGGCAAGTACCGCGGTCCTGCTGTAGGCCTGGCAGATGAGATCAGTGCGCTGTTTCCGCTGTATGAACGGAACGAGAAGGCCGGCCTAACGGTGGTCACCATGACGCCACCAGACCAGGGCCCGGCTATTCAGGGAGACACTACCTACACCGTACCTGTGTCCTTCCAGTACCGCGCCGATACCAACTGATCGTCATCGCGCTAGAATCGCGTGCATGCAGATTGGGTGATCAGGGTTACGCCATGGATGAAGCAACAAAAGCACGCTTACAGTGGCTGGATGAGTCAGCCGATAACCACGGCTGGAACAATCGAGAGGAAGTCAGTGCAAGTGAAAGATGCATCTGTAGCGCCTGCGGCCAATGGTCTGTTCCAGCTCAAATAACGAGATGGTACGAAGACAAGCATGCTTGTTGCCCTCACTGTGGACTTGCCGGCGTTGTCGTTGGATCCAAGTCTAGACTGCCACTTGAAGAGTACGAACGCTGTCGATTTCCTGAGTAGCGCTTCTGCTCCATAAATCGCCCATCGGGCAACCCTACAAACCCGCCATTGAGCGGGTTTTGTCATTTCTGAAGAGAGGAAACACCCAATGGGCTACAAAATTCCCAATGGCGGCACCTTCCAGCACGCCGCGACTTACGCCACCGCTCTGTCCTTCACCGCAATTTCCAACGCCTCCGAGGCGGTCGCCACCGTTGTGGGCGCCGACCTGGACGCCGGCGATATCGTGCTGCTGACCTCCGGCTGGAGCAAGCTGGACAACAAGGTGGTGCGCATTAAAGCCGCGACTGCCACGGCGATCACCCTGGAAGGGATCGATACCACCGATACGCAGCTGTTCCCGGCTGGCAACGGTGCAGGCACCATGAAAAAGATCCTCACCTGGGTACTGATTCCGCAGGTTACCGACCTGGCTTTCTCCGGCGGTGAGCAGAACTATCTCGACGTCACCTTCCTGGAAGATGACCAGGGCAAGCAGATCCCGACCGACAAGTCCGCGGCGAGCATGGTGCTGACCATCGCGGATGATCCGGTTCAACCCTTCAACGCGGTGCTGATGTCGGCTGATGCGGGCAAGAAGGTGCAGGCTGCACGGCTCAACCTCCCGGGCAATGACACGCTACTGTACGGGGCCTACACCTCGTTCTCCAAGCAGCCGGCGGTATCGCGCAACAACCTGCTTACGCGGACGGTCAACCTGGCGCTGCAGTCCGAGCCGACCCGCTACCTGACCGCGGTGGTGTAACCCATGGCCAAGTTCTCGCTGATCCAGAACCCAACCTTCAAGGCTGACGTGCTGATCCCTCAGTTGGGCGGCGAGCCGGTGAAGGTGGGGTTCGAGTTCAAGTACCTGGACCGGACCGGCTTGGCCGAGCTCTACGCCGAGTGGGGCGAGCGGCACAAGGCCCTGGGGTTGAAGGCTGACGAGATGGACCTGAAAGCATTCACCGCAGCCCAGATCGACCTGCAGGTGGATCAGGTGAAGGCTGTGGTGGCCGGTTGGGACTTCGAAGAAGAGTTCAACGACCAGAATATCCGCATCCTGGTCACCTCGATTGTCTCGATACCCAGCGCGGTATTGGCCGCATATTCCGAGGCGTTCAACCAGGCCCGCCTGGGAAACTCCTAAGCGCCGCGCGCGCACTCTACGAGCAAGGGCCTTCGGCTGAAGAGCTGAAGACCTTTGGCTTTCTGGTGGGTGATCTCACCGGCCAGGACTGCGAGGTCTGGCCAGACAACTGGCCGGCCTTCACCGTTTTCGAAGCGATGAGCACCCAGTGGCGGGTCGGCGCGTGCGGCGCTACCGGTCTGGACTACGGCGTCCTGCCGAGTGTCATCCGAATGTGTGGCGTGCCGGCTGCCTCCAGGCAAAGCATTTTCAGTGACATCCGGCAGATGGAGGGCGAGGCCCTGGCCGTAATGGCTGAACAGAGAGACAACAAATGAGCACTACCTTCGCTTCGCTTGGCATTGCGGTTGAGTCGTCTCAGGCGGTCAAGGCTGCCGATGACTTGGATAAACTGGTCGACGCGGCCGAAGGGGCAGAGAAGGCCGTCGATGACCTTGGCAAGGCTGGGGAGGGCCTGGCCAACACCGGCAAGAAAATCAGCCAAGCGGAGGCGGAGGCCGCCCAGGGCATCGATAAAGCGACCAGTGCGAAGGAGCGCCAGGTCGATGCGAGCCGCAAGGCCGGGATAAGCGCCGCCAGCGAAATCGCAATCATCAGCCAGCTAGACAGGGCGATGACCGGCAATATCGACAGCATGGAGAAGCTGGTCCAGGCCGAGGGATTGCTTGAGCGGGCCCGCAAGGGCGGCCTGGTCACCATTGAACAGCAAGAGGCCTATCAGGAGCGCCTCGGCAAATCCTTCGACAAGATCGAGAAAGCCGAAGCCAAGGAGATGGCGCAGAAGCAGCGCCTGATTGATGCCGAGAACCGGCAGATCGAGGCGCTGAAGCGCACGGTCAACAGCATCGATCCCCTGAATGTGAAGCTGGCCAAGCTGGAGGCGCAGGAGAAGGCGGCGCACGAGGCTTTCCGCCTTGGTGCAATCAACGCTGACCGCTACAGCGAGGCCCTGGCCAAGGTCGGCAAGGATCGGGCTGGCATTACTGCTACAGAGGGCGCATTCGACAAGCTGAAGCTCGGCACCCGCCAGGCTCAAGAAAACGTCATGCAGCTGACCAACGCCCTGCAATCTGGGGATTGGGGAAGTGGTGTTCGTGCGGTTGCGCAGCTTGGTGCTGGAGCCGGTGCCAGTGCTGCTAGCCTTCTCGCGCTCGCGGCGCCTATCGCTCTTGTAACTGCTGCAATCGGTGGCCTTGCTTACGCCTATTACAAGGGCAGCGAAGAGCAGGATGCCTTCGATAAGTCACTGATCTTAACTGGCGGATCGGCCGGGCTTACCGCTTCCCAGCTTGGCGTCATGGCCAAGCAAGTCAGCGATATGGTCGGGACAACAGGGCAGGCCGCGGAGGTTCTGACCACCCTTGCGGGTAACGGCAAGATTGCTGGAGAGAGCTTTCTGGGGATCACCCAGGCCGCCGTGTCTATGCAGGAGGCAACAGGCAAGGCGGTGGGCGACACGATCGCCGAGTTTGTGAAGTTGGCTGATGAGCCCGTTAAGGCCTCTGCCGCGCTCAATGAGCAATACCACTATCTGACCACGTCGGTTTATTCGCAGATCGTTGCTCTCGAAGAACAGGGGCGACATGCGGAGGCGGTAAAGCTGGCCACCGATCAGTATGCGGATGCGATCAACGACCGGACGCCCAAGATTCTGGAGAACCTCAGTCTCTGGGAGAAAGGTTACAACCTGGTCGCAAAGGCTGCGGACAATCTGAAGAGCGCAGGGCGCAGCCAATCCAACGCGGAGCGGATTCAAACTGCAAAGGAGGCTCTTGAGCGCCTTGAAACTCGAGGTGGCAGCGAGAGAATACCGGGCGAGGATCCTGTTTACATTGGTGAGAAGGGAAAACAAAGCCTCCGCGATTACATCAAGGGATTGGAAGTAAAGGACGCAGCAGAGACCGATTACGCGAAGAGGCAGAAAGAGCGTAACGCGATCATGGAGGCCGGCCAGAAGGCGATTGATAAGCTTGATGCGAGAAAGAAGGCCACAAGATCTAACGCAGACAAACGCAAGGATGAGCTGGAGGATCTGGAAAAAGAGCTTGCAGCTCTCCGGGTGTCTGATCCGACTAATAGTCGCTTGACCAAGGAAAGTGTTGATGGTCAAAAAGCGGCGATTAACAGCAAGTACAAAGACACGAAGACCGCCGCCAGCGCGGTAGACCTGACGGCCTTCAACAACTCGAAAAACAACCTCACCGGCATCCTGTCCGAGTACAAAAACGCCCAGAAGGAACTGGACGCAGCGCAGAAGTCTGGGCTGGTGTCCCAGGCCGACTACCTGCTCAAGCGTGAGGCCTTGATCGGCAATGAGCGGGACGAGGTCACAGCGGCCTATGAAGCGGAAATTGCGGCACTTGAGGCCGCCAAGGGTAAGGCCAGTACCTCCGCCGCCCAGCGCATCCAGTTGGACCAGAAGATCGCCGATGCCCGAGCCGCCATGGTCAAGGCTCAGCGGGACGCTGATACCGAACTGAGTGTGCTGGCCAAGAACGAAGAGGGCCGGCTGAAGAAGCAGGAACTGGCGGTCAAGACCTACACCAGCGCCCTGCAGCAGCAAGTCGACACCTTGCGCGAGCAGGGCCTGCGCGCTGCCGCGGGCCTTGGCCAGGGTGGCCGCCAGCGGGACCTGACCAACCAACATAACGCGATCGACGACCGCATAAACCAGCAGAAGCTGGACCTGGCCAACCAGTACGGCGATGGCTCCCGGGGCATGAGCCTCGACGAGTACACGCAGAAGCTGCAGGCATTGGAAGCCACCCAGCAGAAGCTGCACGACACCGTGGTCAGCAACTACGACGACATGACGGCAGCTCAGGGCGACTGGAGGAATGGAGCATCTTCGGCCTGGCAGAACTACCTGGAGTCGGCACGGGATGTTGCTGGCCAGACCAAGAGCCTTTTCACCAACGCCTTCGGCTCAATGGAAGACGCGATTGTGCAGTTCGCGATGACCGGGAAGCTGTCGTTCGCTGACTTCACCAAATCTATTCTCGCTGATATGGCCCGAATCGCTGTGCGCCAGGCCAGCTCCTCGGCACTGAGCTCGTTGTTCGGCATGGCGGCTTCTGCTGCTGGGTCGTACTTCGGCGGTGGGGCGGCCTCGGCCGGCTCAACGCAGGCCGGGTATACCGGGGTCGACTTCTCCAGCTATCAGGCCAACGGTGGCGGATGGGATGGCGGTGTCCAGTTTTTCAAGGATGGCGGCGCCTTCACGAACAGCATCGTGAGCAAGCCCACCGCTTTCGGGATGGCTGGCGGCAAGACTGGAGTTGTCGGCGAGGCTGGGCCCGAGGCGATTGTGCCGCTGGCCAGGACCTCTGGCGGACAGCTGGGTATCCGAGCATTGGGCGGTGGTTCAAGCTCAAGCAATAACCAGGTGGTGATTCAGCAGACCTTCAACGTCCCTGAAGGGAGCGGCGGGGCCAGCGAAGCGGACGGCCAGGTTCTGGCTCAGGCCTATGCCAAGTCCGCCAAGCAGGGCGCCCAAGAGCAGATCGCGAAGGACCTCCGGCCAGGAGGCCAGATCTACATGGCCATCAGGGGGCGCGGTTGATTGGCGTTGCCCGCTTCGGCGGGCTTTTTTTATGCCTGGAGAAAATATGGCAACTGAAACCTTTACCTGGAAGCCGAACAACGATCCTGCGGCGACCATTGCGTTTCGAACCAAGTCGGCCAAGTTCGGCGATGGTTACGAGCAGCGGGCCCAGGACGGAATCAACAACCGCTCGCAGTCCTGGCCCCTGACGTTCACGGGCCAGAAGGCGCGCATCAAGGAGATCATGGCGTTTCTCGACCGACATGCCGGCGCAACGCCTTTTTTTTGGTCTGACCCGCTGGGCGATCAAATGCTCTATCGATGCTCCGAGTATCAACCCAAGGCCATGGGGGGCGATGCCTACACCCTGACCGCAACCTTCGAACAGGCATTTCACCCATGAGCATTCGGCTAATCGATGTAGGCGAGGAGGCGAACGACGAGACCGGCGCCACGCTTCGTGACGGCGGGATCATCATTAACGAGAATTTCGCGGAGCTTGATGCTCGCACAGCGGCAGCACAGACGAAGGCTGAGCAGGGTGTGACGGACGCTGCTGCAGCCAAGGTCAAGGCGGATGCGGCAGTTCCTGGCGCAGCGCTGGGTGTCTCGGTGGCTCAGCTGGTCAGCGGAAAAGTTCCGGTGCCCCAGCTTCCGGAATTCGTTGAACCCGTTGCAGGCAAAGGGTTGTCGTCGAACGACTTCACGACCACTGAAAAGACCAAGCTGAGCACCCTGGTCAACCCAGCCTCCTATGGCGTGGGCGGACCAGCACCATTCATAGACAACATCTACCAAATCAAGGACGGGGGTATCACCTACTGGAACCAGTCGACAACCGGCAGGCCACCCAGCGGAGGCCAGGGCAACCTGATCTCAATGACTGGCGGGGCCAATGGTAGCGCCTCTACCTTCCTTGCGACCTCGCTCGATGAGGACAAGGTTTTCTTTGGTCGAGTCAATGGTGCCACTCGCCCGCCATGGAAGCAGTTCTTGCTTGCTGGCGATCAGGGTATTGGCGGACCCACCATCCCGGTTTCAGAGGGCGACTGCAACAAGGCGGTAGCTGCGGGCAACTATCGCACTATTCCCACCACTCTCAACGGGAGGAACGTGTACGGAGTGCTTGAAGTTTTCGACTACGGGGACAACGGAAACTCCAAGATTCAGCGCCTAACCGCCACTTACGGACACCCTATAGGTGAGGCTATGTGGTTCCGAACCGGGACCGACCAGGGCACGCTATGGAGTAACTGGCAGCGATTTGTAAATACTGGCAACTATGGTGTCGGCTCCGACCCTCGCACCGGCTCGCCTGCCGAGCGTGTAGGGGCAATCAATGACGCCAACGTCCTACTTCCTGGTGGAACATACCTCGTTCACGTCGAAACACTGAACAGCCCGAAGGTTTACGGGACGCTCCGCATGGAGTGGTACGACGCGAACGGCTGGACGCAGACCATTACAGAGATTGCGACCGGGTATATCTGGACTCGCGGCTGTATCAACGGCTCCATTCAGCCATGGGGGCGTAACTTTACTGAAACCGTAAGTAACGCAAACGGCACCGCCACAAAGTTTCCGGACGGAACCATGATCTGCCGTTGTGCGCGCAAGGACTCAGGCACAGCAAATCTCGCGATTCCGGCGAACCTTTTTATGTCCTCTGGCATTGCCTTCACGTGGCCGGTTCCATTCGTTGGTGAGGCACCGATAATCGCGCACTCGTCCGAGACTACAGCAGTTACCCTTGGCTGGTCCGTCATTAACGTACCCCCAACGCTTACCGGTATATCGGATGTCAGACTTATCGCGCCGAGCACTGGCGCAGTCTCGAAAATATCAGTAATCGCTGTAGGGCGATGGAAATAAACCCATGATTATCAACTTCTCGCCGGTCCACGCCCCAGACTGGACGCCGCTCAAGTCGGTGTTCGTCCAAGGCCTCACAATCACTATCAATGGCGAGTCTTTCGATTTCTCGCCCCTGGGCAAGGGATACGAGCTATCGCTTGAGGCTATCGGGTCCCCGCTGTTCGCCGACAAGGCTGTCATGTCCGGTGACGGTGTTCTGGCAGTCACTCTGCTGATGCCCTACGACGAAGCGACTGCCACCCATGCCATTCGCTTTCCTGAGCCTGTGACAGTCACTGCAGACGGCCAGGTGGACATTCCCACCGATCACCCAGCACAACCTCCTGAGATCCCAACCATCGAAACTATCGAGGAAGACCATGGACTTCTCGCAGAGCAAGAAAACGTTCACTGAGCAGGATCAAAGGGGGCAAGAGGCCAGGGAGTACCTGCAGCAAACTGACTGGCTTGTGGTACGCAAGCTGGAAACCGGCAAGGACATCCCGGCGGACATCGCAGAGAAGCGTGCCGAGGCGCGCAGCCTGATCTAACACAGCAGCACCCGACCACACCCGCCTAGAGCGGGATTTTTTTGCCTTGAGGAAACACGATGCCAATTACGGCCGATATCCAGACCTTGGAGCCTGGCGCGTGGGTGGAGCTTTTCGAGCTCGACGCTACCGCGCTGGGCGCCGAGCTGTACCGCTTTCACGGCTACCCGCAGCAGTCGTCGATCTATTGGCAGGGCGAGGAGTATTCGCCCTGGCCAATCAAGGCCGAGGGCTTCGAAATGACCGGGCAGGGCGCCCAGCCTATGCCGACCCTGTCTGTCGGCAACGTTGGCGGGTTCATCACGGCCCTGGTGCTGTACTTCGAGGATCTGGTGGGGGCCAAGTTGATCCGGCATCGAACTCTGGGCAAGTACCTGGACGGCCAGCCCGAGGCGGACCCTGACGAGGAACTGCCGCCGGACATTTGGTACGTCGAGCGCAAGGCTGCCGAGAACAACGAAACAGTGCAGTTCGAGCTGGCCTCAGCCTTGGACTTCGCCGGGGTTCAGCTGCCGCGCCGGCAGATCGTGGCCAACGTCTGTTGGTGGCTCAGCTGCGGCGGTTACCGCGGGCCCTACTGCGGCTACAACGGCGGGCCCGTGGCCGACGAGAACGACATCATCGTCACCGATGCCTCCAAGGACAAATGCGGCGGGCGCCTGAGCAGCTGCAAGCTTCGCTTCGGCGAGAACAACCCTCTGCCTTACGGCTCATTCCCGGCCGCAGGCCTGCTTCGGAGCTGATCATGAACAAGTCCACCCGCGCCGCCATTGAGCGGCATGCGCTGGCTGAGTACCCGCGTGAGTGCTGCGGCCTGGTGATTCGCGAAGGGCGAAAGGAGGTCTATGTACCTTGTCGCAACACGGCCTCGACGCCCAGCGAGCATTTCCGCCTGGCGCCCGAGGACTTCGTCGCCGCCGAGGATCGCGGCCAGGTGCTGGCGGTCGTGCATAGCCATCCAGACTACCCTGCAGCACCCAGCGAGGCGGATCGCGTCTCCTGCGAGGCCTCCGGGCTTCCCTGGCACATCCTTGAGGTCCGCAAGGGCGATGACGAACAGGTGCGCCCAGGCGAGTTTGTGAGCTTCGCGCCTGAGGGCTACCAGGCCCCGCTGATCGGCCGCAAGTTCGCTCACGGCGTGCACGACTGCTTGAGCATCATCCTCGACTTCTACTGCCGCGAAATGGGCATCGACCTGGGCCAGTATGAGCGGGAGGACGGGTGGTGGGAGAAGGGCGGGAACCTTTACCTGGAGAACCTACCCGCGGCCGGGTTCAGCCAGGTCAGTGCGCCGCAGCACGGCGACATCGTGCTGATGCAGATCCGGTCGAAGATGCCGAACCACGCCGGGGTATACCTGGCCGAAGGTGTGCTGAAGACCGAGCCCCAACACTTCCCGGCGCCAGGGTCGATTCTGCATCACCTCTACAACCGGGACAGCAAGCGGGACACCTACGGCGGGTACTGGCGAGAGGTGACCGTCAGCTACTGGCGGCACATGGCAAGCAATCTCACAAACACGGCATAGCGGATAGCACTCTGTCGCGCTATCCCTTCAGCGAGTACATTTTTTTTAACTGTGCTGGTGTCAGCGGAGGAAGTTTCTGCGTTCGCCTGACCCCGATCCGTTTATTTTCGGTGTGCACGTTGAGCGGATAGTAACTCGCACCATACTCAAAATTGCCTTCGCAGGTTTGCACAAGCCATGCGCCGAGGCGTACTCCGTTGCTTCCAAAGGTGGATCGGTATTCGTCCAACCGACTCACACAGCCGTCTTGGAAGTCCGCTTTTATCAGATGCTCCCATTCTTGGGAGACTTCGTCATTGGCAGCGCCGGCAGTTGAGGCCAGCAGAAAGATGAGGGCAAGAGCTACTCGGCTCGGTGAGGGCATTACTGCAAGTCCTTTGCGTCTGCAGGGTGGTAACATCAGGTTTCCAGCAGCACAAAGCCCAGTCCCACGTTGGGCCCTGTGCATCTGGTACTATCCCGCTTCCGCCTGAGCCATCTTCCAGAAACCTTCCAGATCATATTGAGGGTAAGGTCGGGTCGCTGTCGGGAAATAGTTGTCCAACTGCTCCAGCAGGCTGAGAGCGAAGCAACGAAGCTCGCTGGTTAGCTTTGTGCCGTAGGGCATGAATGTGCAGCAGCGGTCAGTCCTGCCAGACCAACCCTCAAGGGCATTTATGAGTCCCTGACGGACTGCTAAAGCAGCCAGTACGTCATTCGATGGGTTGCTCAGCGCAGTTTTCAAAGATATTAGTCGGTGTGGCATCTAAGTTCCTTCTGATCATGGCGTGTAAGTCCGCGCGGATGTACCCGGCTCTTGGCCGGGCTTCAGTTGCCTGCTGATTGAGTCTCAAACATCTGACGGATCGTATGGTCGTGCTCTTGCTGTGTTGCGCGGTACAGCAGCAAGCAGGTCGAGACGTTTCACTACAACCAGGCTGCCGTAGAGCGCTTCCGAGAGATCTTGCAGGACATCTAACCCTCCCATTTTCACGAACCCCGCCCATGCGGGGCTTTCGTGCTTGAGCGTAAATGGTATTCTCCAAGAAAACATGGAGAGTTGTTATGCGCTGGATTTCACTTCTGCTTCTGTCGTTATTTTTAGTTACTGGCTGCGCCTCAAAACCGACCCCTGAGCAAATACAGGCGGCTGATTATGGAGCCTCTGTGTATCAGGAGGACGCCGAGAAAGCAGTGAAAAATTTCTTTGGCATTTATCTGAAAGACCCCGACTCAGCTCGATACAGCTTTGGCACGGTATACAGGGGGTACATGGTAGGCAGCGTTTTTGAAGGCAGGAAAATTGAGGCAGGATTTCTCTTGGATGTGACGGTCAATGCAAAAAATAGTTACGGTGGATACGTTGGCGCCAAGCCTTATAAGTTTCTCATCCGGAATGACAAGCTAGTCGGCGGGTGGGAGATCGGCTCAAGCGGTATACCAATCAGAATCCGGTAAGCCAATTTTTGTCTTTGTATCTCTGTTCGAGAGGTAATCATGCGGATACTGATTGGGGTGGTTGCGCTGGCGCTGTTGGCGGGATGTTCAACCCCATCTGACTTGATGGCAGGAAATCCAGTCAGCACCCACATTTCTACGAAAAAACCCAAGGACATTGCGCTCTGTGTGTATCCGGCATGGCAGGACTACAGGTCCACATCTGTGATGAGCGAGACCCAAAATGGATATCGGATTATTGCTGGAACTGACTCTGGCCAAACCGATGATGTTTTGAACATTGAGCTTGCTCAGCAGGGTAGTGGGAGCATCGTCAAGCTCTATCAGAGAGCTTCCTGGTCGCAGATTGGTCGAGGCGGTCTTGTCCCCTCGTTGAACAGGTGTTTGTGAACGCCGAATACTCAAGCCGCCTACGGGCGGTTTTTTATTGCCTGGAGAAAATATGTCTGCTGAAAAGATGCAAACCGTCCTGCTGTCTGGCTCCCTGGCTAAGCTATTTGGCCGTCGGCACAGGATGATTACCCGGGGAGGTTGGCGGGACATCATGGGTTATTTCAAGCAGTTTCCGGGCTTTGAGCAGCATATATCTGAGAGCTCAAGCAAAGGACTGCGCTATGCGATCTTCAATGGGAAGGAAAACCTTTCCGAAAGAGATCTTGTAAAACCAACCGGGCGTGATGCTGTACGGATTGTCCCAGTCATTTCAGGATCGAAGCGCGCGGGCCTACTGCAGACAATCGTGGGTGCGGTTCTGATTGCTGCTTCCTTCATTCCTGGATTTCAAGGGCTTGCCCCAGCAGGTATTGCAATGGTTGCCGGCGGCGTAATTCAGATGCTCAGCCCGCAAGCCAAGGGCCTGGGCACCCAGGACAGTCCCAATAACCGACCAAGCTACAGCTTCAACGGCGCCGTAAATACCAGCGTCCAGGGCAACCCGGTCCCGCTGCTTTATGGGCGGATGATCGTCGGCAGCGCGGTGATCAGCGCCGGGATCTACTCCGAAGACCAGATGTAAATCGAACCTGACACCAGGCCCGCCATGAGCGGGTTTTTTTTCGCCTGAAGGAAAGTCATGAACCAGCACATTACCGGCAGCAAAGGCGGCGAGTCGAAGCCGCGGCCGTCTGTCGAGGCCCCCGACAGTCTGCAGAGTACCGCCTATGCGCGGATCCTCGACCTGGTGAGCGAGGGCGAGATTCAGGGCCTGGTCGCGGGTGAGCGCTCGGTCTATCTCGATGAGACTCCGCTGGCCAATGCCGACGGTACCCGGAACTTCAGCGGTGTCACTCTGGACGCTCGCACTGGCAGCCAGGACCAGCTACATATCCCGGGCTTCCCAGCGGTCGAGAGCGAGATCGCGGTGGGTGTTGAGCTGAAGTATGGCCAGCCCTGGGTTCGTGCTGTGCAGAACCTGCAGCTATCTGCCGTGCGCGTGCGCTTGTCCACCCCGCGCCTGGCCCAGACGAACACCAGCAACGGCGACACCAATGGCTACATCGTGCAATACAAGATCGAGGTTTCCACCGACGGCGGGCCCTATGTGCAGGTGCTGGCCTCGGCGTTCAGCGGCAAGACCTCGACGAAGTACGAGCGCTCCCACCGGGTGGACCTGCCGCCGGCGAGCAGTAACTGGCAGATTCGCGTTACCCGCCTGACGCCGAACAGCACCTCTGGCGCTATTGCGGACAAGACAAGCATCGACGCCATCACCGAGGTCATCGACGCCAAGCTGCGCTATCCGGGCTCTGCTGTCGTCGGCCTGCAGTTCGATGCCTCGCAGTTCCAGGCGATCCCCACCCGGTCCTTCGACTTGCGCGGCCGCATTATTCGCGTGCCGAGCAATTACGACCCGGAAAGCCGGCTGTACTCCGGCATCTGGGATGGTTCGTTCAAGTTAGCCTGGACTGATAACCCGGCCTGGATCTTCTACGACCTGTTGCTGCACTTCCGCTATGGCCTGGGCCACCTGCTGAACGAGGGCCAGGTGGACCGGTGGGAGCTGTACCGCATAAGCCAGTACTGCGATCAGCTGGTGCCGGACGGGAAGGGCGGCCAAGAACCGCGGTTCACCTGCAATCTGTTCCTGCAGACCCGCTCCAACGCCCTGGACGTGCTGCAGGACCTGGCCACTACCTTTCGAGGCATGTCCTACTGGGCCGCCGGCTCGGTCATGGCCATTGCCGACATACCCGAGGACCCGGTTTACACCTACTCGAACGCCAACGTGACCGATGGCAAGTTTGGCTATTTCGGCTCGGCGAAGAAGACCCGCTACACCGTGGCCCTGGTGAGCTGGAACGATCCGGCCGACTTCTACCGGCAGAAAGTCGAGTACGTCGACGACCAGGCCGGTATCGCCCGCTACGGGATCCAGCAGACCGAAATCACCGCCACCGGCTGTACTTCCCAGGCCCAGGCGCAGCGCATCGGCAAGTGGGCGCTGCTGACCAACCGCTTGGAAACCGAAAGCGTGGGGTTCTCTGTGGGCCTGGACGGCACCCTGGCACGCCCCGGGCAGATTATCCGCATCGCGGACAACGATCGGGCAGGGCGCCGCATTGGTGGGCGCCTGCGCTCTTCCACGCTCGACAGCCTGGTACTGGATGCCGACGTGAAGGCATACCCCGGCGACACCATCACAGTGATCATGCCCACGGGCACTGCTGTCTCCCGCAAGATCAAATCGGTCGGGTATCCGCTGACCTGGGACCGCAAGGGAATCAAGTGGTCGAGTGGTCGCGTGACGATGGATACCACCGGGTTTCCTGCTGAAGTCCAGCAGGTGGTGCTGGAGAAGAAGCTGGATGAGCTACCGCCCCAGCATTCGATGTGGGCGATTGACTCGACAACCCTGGCCACGCAGCTATTTCGCGTGATGTCGGTTGCTGAGGACTTTTCCGACTCAGAGATCAAGTTCACGATCAGCGCGGTGCGCCACAACGAGAGCAAGTACGGCGCAATCGACAACGGCACGCGCATCGAGCGGCCACCGGTGACGGTGATCCCGCCGAGCGTCCAGCGACCGCCGGCGAACGTGACGGTGAGCAATGACCACTTCGTCGACCAGGGCAGCGCGGTCAGCGTCATGACGATTGAGTGGGAGAAGCCAGAAGCGGCGATCGCCTACGAGGTCTACTGGCGAAAGAACGATGGCGACTGGATCTTTGCCGGCCGCACGGGCACCACATCCATCGATGTGAGCGGGATCTACGCGGGGCGGTATGTGGCCAAGGTGCGGGCCATCAACTCGCTCGACATCGGGTCGGTGTTCGCGACCTCTGTCGAGACCGTACTGAACGGCAAGACCACGCCGCCGCCGGTGCCGTCGTCCTTCACGGCCGAATCGATCGTATTCGGCATCAAGTTGGCCTGGGGCATCCCGGCCGGAGTCACCACCGCGGATCTGCAACGAACTGAAATCTGGTACAGCCAGACCAATCAGGTGGCCACGGCGACCAAGTTCGGCGACTACGCCTATCCGCAGACCGACCTGACCATCATGGGCCTGGCCGCCGGCGTGCGGTTCTTCTTCTGGGCCCGGCTGGTGGACCGCATCGGCAACGTCGGGGCGTTCTACGGGCCGGTGATGGGGCAGTCCTCCGCCGATGCCGGTGTGATCCTTGAGTACCTGAACGACCAGATCACCGAGACGCAGTTGAGCCAGCACCTGCTGGAAAAGATCGACTCGGGCGGCGGTGCCCAGATAGAGGTCGAGGCTCTGAAAAGCGAGCTCGCGGCAATGTATTCGATCAAGACCCAGCTCACGGTCGATGGCAAGCCGTACCTGGCCAGCATCGGCGTAGGCGTGGAGAACGACGAAGGGATCATCACCAGCCAGGTGCTGGTCGCGGCCAGTCGGTTCGCAATTGTCGACCCGAATGCCGCGGAAATCTATTACCCGTTTGTTCTTCAAAACAATGCCGCCTATCTCGACACTGCATTCATAAAAAACGGCTCTATCGACATGCTTAAAATCGGCAGCAACTTGCAGTCTGAGAACTATGTGGCTGATGTTTCGGGCTGGGCGTTTCGTCCGGATGGAACATTCCAGATGATGGGCAACGCCCCCGGAGGAGCAAGGCTGATGATCAACAACAAAGGACTGTATGTTTTCCATCCGAATGGCGTTAAAGCCATCGATCTGAGCGTGGATGCAACATGACGATAGGTCTTATCACCCGTGATAGCAGCGGTGTAATAACCGCTGACATGACCAAAAATCTTAGCCAGATGATTGGTCATGTCATATCGAACAGAGCTAACGGCACTGTGACGTTCACGATTCCTCCTGGGAAGATACCGATAAGCATCGTATCCCCCCTTGAGCCATGCATGAATACAGCGGGAAAACTGCCTGGCGTGATCATGACGAGCACGTCAATGTCATGGACATACAACATCCCTAGCGGCTTTCCGATGAACTGCATCATTTACTACGGGTATTACTAATGGGCCCAGCGCTAATCGTTCGCAAAGAGTCTGAAGAGATTCTTTATGACACGTCTAAGTCGGTATACGGGCTGGTCAAAAGCGGACCCGTTGAGTATCACGGGATTTGGAGGAAGCTCCATCCTGCAGGAGGGCCAAGCCCTTACTACGACAATATTTACAAGTTCACGGTAGAGAACTGTGTGAACCCAATTGTGTACGTAACAGGGACGTGCGGAAAGCCATTCGCGTCAAAGGAGGGTACGTCAAGCGTCTTCTACTTTGCCGGACCTGTTGAGGGTATCAAGGTCTATTGCTTTGATGTAATGGCCCCAATATTCAAAGGGCCAGCACTAAAAACTCGAGATGAAGACGGAGGCTTCACGTTCAACAGCCTGCAGAGGCCTTTAAATATCATTGGTACGTCAACACCACCGCCACCATCGCCACCATACCCAAACGGAAGGGTTGCGCCATTCCTCGGCGGCTATCAAGTGTTAGTGCTTGATCAGCCGCTGCTGCCAAGCAGGGCTGGATTTCGCGGGTACTTCTACACGGTGCCGTTGAATCCCGCAAAGACCTATGCGGCAAATATCCCGTGGAGCAGGGGTTGCTGGCTGGCATCTCAGCTGGGTCGTGACGAGGTGTGGCAGACAGGCTCGCAAGAGGGGTGCTCAGGTGACACCGGAAGCATAACCCATAGTTTTTGGACGTCTCCAGAGACGACCCACGGGACCGTACACAGCACGACGCCAACGGGATGGTTCTCGCTCACTGTTAACCCGAGACCGCAATGCACATACATAGATGTATCTGAGTACCCTTATCCGTTCAATCCGCAGTAGTAACAGCAGCGTATGAATGCACCCGCCTTGCGCGGGATTTTTTTGCCTGGAGAAAAGTAATGCCAATCACAGAGCAGCAACTGCTGCAGATCCCCCAAGCCCGCCGAGTGCGGATTTTTTTGTGCCTGGAGTTTGACCATGACCATTCAGAACGCCCGCGGCGTCCGCTCTAACAATCCTGGAAACATCGACTACAACCCACGCAACCAGTGGGAGGGGCAGCTCGGCCTGGAGGTCGGCGTACCGAAACCTCGCTTTGCCCGCTTCGATACCGCCGAGAACGGCATCCGCGCCTTGGGTAAGCTGCTGCTCAACTACCGCGGCAAGGACGGCATGCCCGGCGTGGGCAAGCCCGGTATCGACACGCCCCTGGAGTTCATCAGCCGATGGGCCCCCACCAACGAGAACAACACCCAGGCATACGCTGCAGCGATCGCCAAACGCCTGGGCGTCGGCTTGCGCGATTCGATCAACATGGCCGACCCCAATACCCTGCGCGAGACCGTGCTGGGCATCATCGTGCACGAAAACGGTGGCAACCCTTACCCGGATGTTGTGGTTGAGGAAGGCCTGCGCAGGGCCTTGAAATGAGCGTCGGGGCCTGGCGGACGGTTGGCGCCTTGTTGCTGGTGGTCCTGCTAATCATCGTCGGCGCAGCTGCTGCCTGGAGAGTCCAGGACTGGCGCTATGGCAAGCAGTTGGCTGAGCAGGCCCGGATGCATGCCGACACGCTTAATCAACTGAGCCAGACCGCTGCCATTGCGCAGCGGGCCGAGCAGGACAAGCGCCTGGCGATTGAGCAGCGGCTGGCGGCTAGTGAGCAAACCCATTTTAGGAAAATGAGTGATGTCCAACGTGACCAAGATCGCTTGCGCGATCGCCTTGCTTCTTCTGATCTGCGGCTGTCAGTACTCCTCGACGCAACCGAGGTTGCCAAAGGCTGTGGAGTGCCAGCCACCCCCACCACCAGCGGCGTGGATCATGCAACCGTACGAGCCCGACTTGACCCGGCGCATGCTAAACGAATTGTCGCCATTACCGACGAAGGCGACCGTGGACTGATCGCATTACAGGCGTGCCAACAGTATGTGTGGAATCTGCAACATTGATCTTAAAGGTAGTTAACTATAAAAGTGACCTCGGCGTTGGCGCTGCCCGCCTTGAGTTCATCCGTAGTCAAGCGGTAATAAGTAGCTGAAAGAGGAATGTTGAAGTTTTCGCCCGTGCTAGTGAAGTCATTGAATGGGTAGGTGATGCCCAATGAGATTGGTTGGCCCACGCCGTCCATCAGTTTTAATCCGATGCCTCTGGCAGTTGAATTGGAGTTCAATGCCACGATTCCCTGTTGCTGATCAATTACTTGAGAAGTTGCTTTTAGGGCGTATGTGACTTTTTGGATGCCAGATTGACATTTATTCAGTTTGATGTTGAATTTAACATTGCGCGGTGTGCTGCCGATGTTACTGAATTCGTATAGGTGGTAATCATCCCCCATTTGAACTGACACATCAGGAGTCTCGCAGGAGGCAGTGTTCAATACAATTGGATTGACTAGGTTGATCTTAACAAGGTCAAGATTGCCGTATTGGTGCGCTCCAAGGTAGCCTGAAGGGATCTTACTTTTTGATGAAAGCTCACCTGATTTTATTATCTCAAGGGTGTAGGTCCGAGCTGGATCAAGATAATTACCACTAAGGTATCTATCTGCAGATAGATAGCCGTTTTGAGAGGTATTTATTTTAATCGATAGTCCAGTTTTGCCCAGGGGAAAGATTTTGCCACTGGTAACGCTACCAAATGTCGGGTTTAGAGCAAAGATAAATGGGGACGATGTAGAACACGTAAAACCTTGCTGCGGTGCAGTGACGGTCTCTTCGTAAACCACGGTGCCAATGGGAGCATCTCGAGGTATCGTCAATGCAGCCGGCGCGCTGGCGTAGTTAGCCGTGAACTCTTTCCCTTGAGTGAAAGAGCAATTCGCGGCTATTGCACTCGCTGAATAGGGAAAAATTAGGGCGACTGAAATATTCAACAGAGCGCGTAGTCTATGATATTTGTTTGAGTCAAACATTTTTGAAAGCCATGATGAAATTCAGTGTCGGAGGCATATCCTATTGATGTTGTACCTTTGAGAAAATCAGATGATTCTTAGATTTTTTTGCTGAGATAATTTTACGGCAGTGGCTTGTTTAAGTTGAAGGGGGCCGGAGAAGCCTGTCGTTCCACTGGCCACGGAGACGAAGGATTAATTGCTCTGTAGGTCTAACAGGATTGTGTTCTGAGTCTGAAACGCGGATGGCCTCAAGCCATTTGGTGGTGGGGCACTAGTCACGAGTTGTCATTTTTTGTTTGAGTGATTATGTGATGTGAATGGCGAAGCGACTGACTAAACTCTCGTTTCTTAATAACTATCGTCTGGGCAACGGTCGTTGTTGTGGTTTATAGGATGGAGTGGTGAAGGTAAAGGTGGGGAATGTGGAGGTGTAGTGCTGGGCGAGTAGATGCAGCGAGAAGCGGATCGGCTGCTGGCGCAAATTGTCCGGGCAGATTCGATGATCATCGCTGTGAGGGCGGTGGCACGGGCGGATGTCTTCGTGCTTGGTCTGGAAACCTGCGGTGCTTTGCGCACCGATGATGCTGAGATGCTGTAAATCATTTTTGAAGCTTCTCTGGTGGAGCGCCTTAAAACACTGACCAAGAGCTGATCAATCGACTGGATTAATCAGGTCGGAGCCTTGGTTTCGGACATTCCCTACCGCCCGGTCCACTTTGAACCACTCGAAAGCCTCGGCTGGCTCGCCCTGATGCAAGGCCATCTGTTCCGCGCGCTCCTTGGGCGTTGCAGCATCGAGCCATTCCCGAGCCAAGTCCGGGGCCAGGACCACCGGCCGGCGGTCGTGAATATCGACCATGCCGCCGGCGCTGTCGGCTGTGATGATCACAAAGCCGTCGTGCTCGCCCTGGTCCGGGTCGGGCAGCTGTCCGATTGAGGCGCAGAGGATAGGGGAGCAGTCACGGTGCCGGATCAGATATGGCTGCTTCTTCGGGCCGCCTTCGTCCACCCATTCAAACCAGTTGTCGATCGGGCAGATAGCGCGGTGCGGCCAGATCTGGCGGAAGAAGGGCCCGTGAGCCACTTTCTCTACGCGCGCATTGATCGGCGCGGCGCGGTCGGTGGCCCAGTGCGGCCGCCACCCCCAGCGCACGGCGTCGGCGTGTAGTTTGTCTTCGGCGACGTGGAAGAGGGCGAGCTGCATCGTCGGCGCCGCGTTGTAGCGCCCCAGGGGCTGATCACCGACGTTATTGATCAGGGCCCCGGGCAGGCTCAGGGCTGCGACGAATTCGTGAATGCCGTGGTATTGCGAAAGTCGTCCGCACATAGACGTTTCTCCCTGCAGAGGAGAAAGCATAGCTCCGTCTGTCGGCGTCAATTCGCTTGCACGCCAAGTGGTGAAATACTGTTCATATATACAGTTTTGGCGTGATCCCCCATGAATTTTCTTATCGTTCGCCGCAGGGAGCGTGGCGCAGCAATACCTTCAGAAAGGCTCAGCAAGATCCAGCCTGTCAAAGGAGACATCCATATCCTGGAGAGCCACAGCCAGGCGCTGGGACGACCTTGCGTTCAGGCCTGGATATTCAAAAGCGATCCAGGCCCCGATGTGTTTCCGCGACTGCTCGATGCAAAGGTCAACGGCATGGCGCAGCTTGGGATGAACATCAATGGCGTTGAGGAAGTTGATGGCGCCTTGTATGCGCAGTCATGGTGGTGTCGGGTGGAATAGGGGATGTGGTCGTTCGGCAGGACGCCGGAGGAGGGCTACAGCAGTATGCGCCATCGGCATATTGCGGTTGCAGTAGTTTGAGGCGAAAGCCTCTCAAAAAGATCAAAGTATTTGGACGCGTCCAAAAATGCTTGAGCTGGGTCGGTGAGGAGAGGCTGGGAGCAAAATACGCCAGACACAAAAAAGCCCTGAAAAATCAGGGCTTTCTCGTTGAGATTTGGCGGAGGCGTAGAGATTCGAACTCTAGGACCTGTTACAGTCGGCGGTTTTCAAGACCGCTGCCTTAAACCACTCGGCCACACCTCCAGATCGCATTGCGGGCGCCATAATACCCGAATGAAACACACTGTCAAACTCTCTGCGTCGCGAGTTACAGAGCCTCTGTTATCATCCATGCCACTAAATGTTTCCCCCAACAGGAGTGTCGCCATGCGCGAACAGGATTACGCAGTTAACAACGGCGTGCAGGCCGAGCAGCTAGAGGTTAGCCGCGTCCTGCGCAACACTTACGGCCTGCTGGCCCTGACCCTCGCGTTCAGTGGGGTGATGGCCTATGTGGCACAGCAGATGCGTGTCGGTTATCCGAACATCTTCGTGGTGCTGATCGGCTTCTACGGTCTGTTCTTCCTCACCAACAAACTCCGTGACTCGGCCTGGGGCCTGGTGTCGGCTTTCGCCTTGACCGGTTTCATGGGCTTTCTGCTCGGCCCGATTCTCAACCGCTACCTGGGCATGCAGGGCGGCGCCGAAGTGGTCAGTTCGGCCTTTGCCATGACGGCACTGGTATTCGGCGGTCTGTCGGCCTATGTGCTGATCACCCGCAAGGACATGAGCTTCCTCGGCGGCTTCATCACCGCCGGTTTCTTCGTCCTGATGGGCGCCGTGCTGGCCAGCCTGTTCTTCCAGATCAGCGGCCTGCAACTGGCGATCAGCGCCGGCTTCGTGCTGTTCTCCTCGGTGTGCATCCTGTTCCAGACCAGCGCCATCATCCACGGCGGCGAACGTAACTACATCATGGCCACCATCAGCCTGTATGTATCGATCTACAACCTGTTCGTCAGCCTGCTGCAACTGTTCGGCATCATGGGTCGCGATGACTGATCACAGGTGCTGAGCCATTGAAAAAAGCCCGCTTCGGCGGGCTTTTTGTTGCCCAGGTTTTCTTTGGCTGTCCAGCTTTTCGACGCGCTCATACCTGTAGCTGTGCGGTGGTCAGCAGATGGGAGATAGCCAGTGCGCTGAACAGTGCTGGCCGCAGGGTTCGCTGTTCGCGTTCCGTCCGGCGCTGCCAAGGCGCCGGGGCGCAGAAGGGTGTTTTTTCGGACCTGGAAAGCGGTCCGGACCGCTCCCTATTCCAGAGGCGGCAGGCGCCGTTTGATCGGCGATTTCTTGACAATCGCGGTGTTGGTTTCGGCGTAGTGATTGAGGTGGTCCAGCAGGCTGTCCAGTTGTTCCATGGAGCGCACCTGGAGACGGGCAATGAAGCAGTCGTCGCCGGTGACCTTGTCGCATTCGGTGAACTCGGCAATCGCGAGGATCTGCCGTTCGACCTCCTGCAACTTGCCCGGCAAGGGGCGGATGCGGACGATGGCCTGCAACTGGTAACCGAGAAACCTGGGGTCGATCTCCAGGGTATAGGCGCTGATCACGCCGCGTTCTTCCAGCCGGCGCAAGCGCTCCGAGACGCTGGGAGCGGACAGCCCGCTGATCTGCGCCAGGGCTTTGAGGGAGCGTCGCGAGTCCTGCATCAGGGCGCTGATCAGGGTTTGGTCGATGGCATCCAGCATGTCGATCTCGTTAGGTGAATGGGCTCTTTGGCCTTGATAAAAAAGGTCTGAATCGATTCTAGCCCAGGTTTTGATCTGGCGATGGGCTCTGCTGGCTGGGCATAATTTGCCCACTTGCAAAGGAGCCTGATGATGGATGCACAAACCCGACGCGGATCATTGGAAATGACCGCTGCCATGCTGATTTCCGGAACCATTGGCTGGTTCGTCCTGGTGTCCGGGCAACCGGTGCTGGATGTGGTGTTCTGGCGGTGCCTGTTCGGCGCCGGGACCTTGCTGCTGATTTGTGGAGCTTTCGGCTTTTTGCGTAAGAACATTCTGAGCAAGCGCGCCTTGATCCTCGCGGTGCTCAGTGGCGTGGCCATTGTCGGCAACTGGGTGCTGCTGTTCGGTTCCTACTCCCGGGCTTCGATCGCCATCGGCACCGCGGTGTACAACGTTCAGCCGTTCATTCTGGTGGCCCTCGGGGCGTTGTTCCTGGGAGAAAAGATCACCCCGCAGAAGCTGTTCTGGCTGGGCCTGTCGTTCGCCGGAATGCTGGCCATCGTCAGTGCCCACGGCAGCCAGGGCGAGGAGGGTGGCGACTACCTGTTGGGCATTGCCCTGGCCCTGGGCGCGGCGGCGCTGTACGCCTTTGCCGCGCTGCTGATCAAGCGCCTGAGCGGCACGCCGCCGCACCTGATCGCCCTGATCCAGGTCTGCACCGGGGTGCTGTTGCTGGCGCCCTGGGCCAACCTCGGCGCGCCACCCCAGCAGGCCAGCGCCTGGGCCAGCCTGCTGACCCTGGGCATTCTCCATACCGGGGTGATGTACGTGCTGCTGTACGGGGCGATCCAGAAACTGCCGACGGCCCTGACCGGCGCCTTGTCGTTCATCTACCCGATTGCGGCGATCCTGGTCGACTGGGTGGCCTTCGGGCACCGCCTGGGGCTGCTGCAATGGGTGGGCGTGGGGGCGATCCTGCTGGCCGCGGCCGGCATGCAGCAGGGCTGGACCCTCAAGCGCCGGCGCAGCGTTTTGCAGTAGGCGCTACAGGTTCTGGCGGGGGCCTGCAATAGGCTCCCCCGGGCCTGGCCGGGGCCCTGGCATGGGCCCTGTACCGGTCGGCGCCTGGCCTTGACAGGCCAACCCGCAGGGCTAGATTTTACCCTGCGCTGAGGCTTTTCCAGCGCACTTGCCCCCTGATCCAGGCCCCTGGGCATCCTGCCCTGGCGCGCCTCGGTCATCCGCAACCACCGGTTCGCGTCGTGCAGCGCCGGGCCGGCCCTGGAGCGCTCATGAGTACTCGACGCAAGGTTCCCGGAATCCGCAACTACGATGGTCCCGCCGGTGGCTGGGGCGCGCTCAAGGCCACTGCGACCGCGGTGCGCGAGCAGATGGACACCCTCAAGGCGCCGCTGACCCTGATGCGCACCAACCAGCCCGACGGCTTCGACTGCCCGGGCTGCGCCTGGCCGGACAAGGAGCACAAGTCGACCTTCCAGTTCTGTGAAAACGGCGCCAAGGCGGTGACCTGGGAGGCCACCAACAAGCGGGTAACCCCGGCGTTCTTCGCCCAGCATCCGGTGACCTCATTGCTGCAGCGTTCGGACTACGAACTCGAAGACCTCGGGCGCCTGACCGAGCCCCTGGTCTACGACCGTGCCAGCGACACCTTCAAGCCTGTGGCATGGCAGGACGCCTTTGCCCGCATCGGCGAGATCCTGCGCAGCCTGCAGCCCGAGCAGGTGGAGTTCTACACCTCCGGGCGCGCGTCCAACGAAGCGGCCTACCTGTACCAGCTGTTCGCCCGGGAATACGGCTGCAACAACTTTCCCGACTGCTCGAACATGTGCCACGAGCCCACCAGCGTCGGCCTGCCGCGGTCCATTGGCATCGGCAAGGGCACGGTGTCGCTGGAGGACTTCGACCTCTGCGAGCTGATCATCTCCATTGGCCACAACCCCGGCACCAACCACCCGCGGATGATGGGCACCCTGCATGAAGCTTCGCGGCGCAAGGTGCCGATCATGGTCTTCAACCCTTTGCGCGAGCGCGCCCTGGAGCGGTTCGCCGACCCGCAGAACATGGTGGAGATGGCCACCTACGGCTCCACCCGCATCGCCTCGTCGTACTTCCAGGTCAAGGCCGGCGGCGACGCGGCGGCTATCAAGGGCATCATGAAGGCGCTGCTGGCCCTGGAGGACAGCCTGGGGCAAGTCCTGGACCAGGCATTCATCGCCGAGCACACCCAGGGCTTCGAGGCCCTGGCGGCGGACCTGCATGCCACCGCCTGGGCAGACATCGAGCAGGCCAGCGGACTGCACCAGGCGGACCTGGAAATGGTCGCCGCGGCCTATGCCAAGTCCAACGCCACCATCGTCACCTACGGCATGGGCATCACCCAGCACAACGAAGGCACGGCCAATGTCCGGCTGATCTGCGACCTGCTGATGCTGCGGGGCAACCTGGGCAAGCCGGGGGCGGGGATCTGCCCGTTGCGCGGCCACTCCAACGTGCAGGGCAACCGCACCGTGGGCATTACCGAGAAGCCTTCCCCGGCCTTTCTCGACAAGCTGCAGCAGACCTTCGGCTTCACCCCGCCGGCGCATCACGGCCACGATGCGGTGCAAGCCATGCAGGCGATGATCGCCGGCAGCTCCAAGGCCCTGCTGTGCCTGGGGGGCAACTTTGCCGTGGCCCTGCCGGACCCGGGCCAGTGCTTCCCGGCCATGGGCAAGCTGGACCTGAGCGTGCACATCGCCACCAAGCTCAACCGCAGCCACCTGCTGGTGGCCCGGGAAACCTTCCTCTTTCCCTGCCTGGGCCGTACCGAGCTGGATATGCAGGACGGCCTGCGTCAGGCGATCACCGTCGAAGACTCGATGTCCATGGTGCATGCCTCGGCCGGCAAGCTGGCGCCGGCCTCCGAGTTTTTGCTGTCGGAGCCGGCGATCGTCGCCGGCATGGCCCGGGCCACCCTGCCGGGCAGCCGCGTGCCCTGGCTGGAGCTGGTGGCCGACTACGACAAGATCCGCGACCTGATCGAACAGACCGTGCCCGGCTTTGACGACTACAACGCCCGCATTCGCGTGCCGGGTGGTTTCCGCATGCCCCTGGCGGCAGCCGAGCGGCAGTGGCTGACGCCCTCGGGCAAGGCCGAATTCTTCGTCTTTCCCGGGCTGCATGAGGACAAGGAAGTGGACGGCGCCGATGTGCTGCGGCTGATCACCCTGCGCAGCCACGACCAGTACAACACCACCATCTACGCCCTGGACGACCGCTATCGCGGGGTGTTCGGCCGCCGCGACGTACTGTTCATCAGCCCGGCGGACCTGGCCGCCCGGGGCCTGGCCCATGGCGACCTGGTGGACATCGAAACGGTGATTGGCGGGCGCCGGCTGCGCTACGAGAAGATCACCGCCATCGAATACAAGATCGCCAATGGCACGGTGGGCGCCTACTACCCCGAAGCCAACCGCCTGGTGCCCCTGGACTACCTGGACGTGGACAGCGGCACGCCGTCCTACAAATCGGTGCCGGTGCGAGTGTTGCGCTCAAGCCCCGCTTGAACGGAGCCACAGCGTCACAGCGCCTCGCGACTCGTGCAGCCGCTGCCGCAGGCTGCGCACGGTCGCGTAGCGGCCGCGGCGATCCGGAAAACGCTGATGCCCGGCGGTAGATCGCCAAGCAAGGCCCTGCGGTCCTTTGCGCAGCCTCGCAGGCTCGGCAGCGGCTACAGGGTCGTGCGCTGTGGGAGGCCAGAGATGCTTGATGGCCCGGGGATTCGGTGAATGGGAGGGCGGCACCTTCCAGGGGGAGCAATCTCCCTGGCCAAGGTCACAATCTGCTATTTTCCTGTCGGTGATTTTTCCGACCGCAGCCTGTGGAACCCATAATGACCCAGCCGTCCTCCCTGGCCGAGCGCAAGCCCGAGCCCCAAGCCATCTGCAATCCCATCACCCGTAGCGCGATCTTCATCGTCGCCACCCTGGCGCCCGGCGCCGCTGCCGCGCAAACCGTGCGCGACTGGTGCGCCGATATCGCCGCCTTGACCCGTTCGGTGGGCAAGCGCGTCCCGGGGGGCAATCTGTCCTGTGTCTGCGGTTTTGGCTCCAGCGCCTGGGACCGCCTGTTCGGCGGCCCGCGCCCGGCGTCGCTGCACCCGTTCATCGAGGTGGGCGTGGAGGGGCGCCGCGCGCCATCGACTCCCGGCGACCTGCTGCTGCACATCCGTGCCGAACAGATGGACCTGTGTTTCGAGTTGGCCACGCAGTTGCTCAAGCCCCTGGGGGATTCGATCAAGGTGGTGGACGAGGTCCAGGGCTTCCGCTATTTCGACATGCGCAGCATGGTCGGCTTCGTCGACGGCACCGAGAACCCGGAAGGCCGCGAGGCGGTGGATTTCACCCTGGTGGGGGACGAGGACCCGCAGTTCTGCAATGGCAGCTACGTGCTGGTGCAGAAGTACCTGCACAACATGACCGCCTGGAACGAACTGACGGTGGAGGCCCAGGAGCGCATCATCGGCCGCACCAAACTGTCGGATATCGAACTCGACGATGCAGTCAAACCCAGCTGCTCACACAGCTCCCTGACCACCCTGGAAGAGAACGGCGAGGAGGTGAAGATCCTGCGCGACAACATGCCGTTCGGCCGCCCGGGCGCCGGGGAGTTCGGCACCTATTTCATCGGCTACGCCCGCTCGCCACGGCCGGTGGAGCAGATGCTGGAGAACATGTTCGTCGGCCGCCCTGCAGGCAACTACGATCGCCTGCTGGACTTCAGCACCGCGGTCACCGGCGGGCTGTTCTTCGTGCCCTCCGCCGACCTGCTGGAAGACCTGGCCGAGCGCGCGCCCACCGGCCTGTAGGCGCAAAAAACCGGCCCGCTATTGCGGGCCGGGGTTGCAGGCGTTATCGCCCCTGCTCAGTGGCTGTGCATGCCGGCGGCTTGCATCAGCAGCCGCAACACGCCGGCCACCAGCCCCAGGCCCACCACACTGGCCAGCCAGATACCCCCCATCCACAGCAACCGCTGCCAGGTGGATGCCGGCCGCGTCGATAGCCTATCCATGCGCCAGCTCCAGCATCAGTGCGCCGCTGCAGGCGAGCATCAGCAGTGCGCCGATGAACAGCAGGCTCAGTTGCGCCACAGCCTTGTGCCAGGGCAGGGGTGTAGCTAGATCAATGGTAGCCATCGCCAATCCTCACTTTGCCGCGGAACACGTAGTAGCTCCAGCAGGTGTACATCAGGATGACCGGCAGGATGAACAGGGTGCCGATCAGGATGAACAGCTGGCTGGACAGCGGTGAAGCCGCCTCCCACAGGCTGATGGACGGCGGCACTATGTTCGGCCAGATGCTGAACGCCAGGCCGATGTAGCCGAGGAACACCAGCACCAGGGTGAACACGAACGGCCAGTGGGAATGGTGCTGGCGCAAAGTGCCCAGGAGCCCGAACAGTGCCGCCAGCCCCAGCACCAGCAGCGCACCGAAGATCACGATATGGGCATGGCTGAACCAGCGGTTGGCGATCTCCGGGTGCAGCAGCGCGGTCCACACGCAGAGCACCGCCACCACCGCGGTCAGCGCGAACGCCAGGGGCCGGGTGTAGTGGCGCATGCGCGCTTCCAGCATGCCTTCGGTCTTGACCAGCAGCCAGGTGCTGCCCAGCAGCGCATAGGCCACGATCAGCCCCAGGCCGCAGAACAGCGGGAAGGGCGCCAGCCAGTCCAGGGTGCCGCCGGCGAACTGCCGATCGACCACCGGGATGCCGCTGATATAGGTGCCGATCACGATGCCCTGGCACAGGGTCGCCAGCAGCGAGCCGCCGATGAACGCCCAATCCCAGATGTGCCGTTTCTCGGGGCTGGCCTTGAAGCGGAACTCGAAGGCCACGCCGCGGAAGATCAGCCCTGCGAGCATGAAGATCAGCGGCAGGTACAGGGCCTCCAGGATCACCGAATAGGCCAGGGGAAAGGCGCCGTACAGCGCCGCGCCACCGAGGATCAGCCAGGTCTCGTTACCGTCCCACACCGGGGCCACGGTGTTCATCATCACGTCCCGCTCCCGGGCATCGGGGATCAGCGGGAAGAGGATCCCCAGCCCCAGGTCGAAGCCGTCCATGATCACGTACATCATCACCCCGAAGGCGATGATCACGCCCCAGATCAACGACAGGTCTATGCCTTGAATCGTCATGTCGATATCCCTTGTTTCAGTGGTGTTGGTCGCTGGACGCAAAGGTCTCGGCGATGGCGGACAGTGGACGGCGCGGTGTTGGCTCCTGGCCGACAGGGTGGGTCGGCGGGTGCTCGTGGTGGGGCTGCGGGCCCTTGCGCACCAGCTTCATCATGTAGCCGATGCCCACGGCGAACACCGAGAAGTAGATCACCACGAACAGCGCCAGGGAGATGCTCAGTTGCGCCACGCTGTGGTTGGAGGCGGCGTCGCTGGTGCGCAGCAGGCCGTACACCACCCAGGGCTGGCGCCCGACTTCGGTGGTGATCCAGCCCGCCAGCAGGGCGATCAGGCCGCTGGGGCCCATCCACAGCACCAGGCGCAGGAACAGGCGGTTGCGGTACAGCCCGCCGTTGCGTCGCAGCAGCAGGCCCAGCAACCCGGTGAGGATCATCAACATGCCCAGGCCGGCCATGATGCGGAAGCTGAAGAACACAATGGCCGAGTTGGGCCGGTCTTCCTTGGGGAAGCTCTTGAGCGCCGGGATCTGCTTATCCAGGCTGTGGGTCAGGATCAGGCTGCCCAGGTAGGGCACTTCCACGGCGTAGTCGGTTTTCTCGCCGTCCATGTTGGGAATGCCGAACAGCACCAGGGGCGAGGGTTCGCTGCCGTGGTTTTCCCAGTGGCCTTCGATGGCAGCGATCTTCGCCGGCTGGTGCTCCAGGGTGTTCAGGCCATGGGCGTCACCGACCACCGCCTGGATCGGTGCCACGATCAGCGCCATCCACAGCGCCATCGACAGCATCTTGCGCACCGGCGGCGTGTCGTTGCCCCGCAGCAGGTGCCAGGCGGCGCTCGATCCGACGAAGAACGCCGTGGCGACGAATGCGGCAATCGCCATGTGCATCAGGCGGAAGGGGAAGGACGGGTTGAAGACGATCGCCAGCCAGTCCATGGGCATGATCCGCCCATCGACGATGGAGAAGCCCTGGGGCGTCTGCATCCAGCTGTTGGAGGCGAGGATCCAGAAGGTCGAGATCAGGGTGCCGATGGCCACCATCACCGTGGCGAAAAAGTGCAGCCCGCGACCCACCCGGTTCCAGCCGAACAGCATGACCCCGAGAAAGCCCGCTTCGAGGAAGAACGCGGTCAGCACTTCATAGGTCAGCAGAGGGCCGGTGATACTCCCGGCGAAGTCCGAGAAGCGGCTCCAGTTGGTGCCGAACTCGTAGGCCATGACCAGCCCGGAAACCACGCCCATGCCGAAGTTGACGGCGAAAATCTTCGACCAGAAGTGGTACAGGTCCTTGTAGGTGCTGTTGTGGGTCTTGAGCCACAAGCCTTCGAGCACCGCCAGGAAACTGGCCAGGCCGATGGTGATGGCGGGAAAGATGATGTGGAACGAGACCGTGAACGCGAACTGGATGCGTGCAAGGTCGAGCGCATGTAGATGAAACATGACGATACCCTCGTAATGGCTGGGGGCCCGCGCAGGCGCCTTCCGGCCGCCGTGAACCCGGGTTCGCGGCGTACGGCAAAAGGCTGCGCGGGGCAGGCTGGAGCGGCGCCTTGGCCGCTCCGGCCGGGTCAAACGCCGACGGACTGGATCAGGTTGCTGGCCGCCGCCGGCTCCAGGCGGATGGCGATGAACTTGGAGGTCGGCGTGTAGGTGCGGTCGCCATAGCTTTCCAGGGGCACCAGGGGGTTGGTCTCCGGGTAGTAGGCGGCCGACTGGCCGGCGGGAATGTCGTAGGCGATCAGGGTGAAACCGCTGACCCGGCGTTCCCGGCCGTCATCCCACAGCGACACGATGTCGACCTTCTGCCCCGGCTCGTAGCCCAGCCGGCGGATGTCGTCCTCGTTGGCGAACAGCACCTCGCGCATGCCGTAGACCCCGCGATAGCGGTCGTCCAGGCCATACAGGGTGGTGTTGTACTGGTCGTGGGAGCGCATGGTCTGCAGGATCAGGTCGGGCTTGACCTTGAGCTTGCGCACCCCGGCGCTGACCAGGTGTTCCGGCAGCTCGCTGGGGATGAACCGCGCCTTGCCGGTGGCGGTGTTCCAGCGCCGTTGGCTGGCGTCGTTGCCCAGGTGGAAGCCGCCGGGGTTGAGCAGCTTGAGGTTGAAGTCGGAAAAACCGGGGATGGTGTCGGCGATCAGGTCGCGGATGCGCCCGTAGTCTTCGATCGCCCACAGCCAGTCGATGGGGTGCTGGCCCAGGGTGGCGTTGGCGATGCCGGCGATGATCGCCGGTTCCGAACGCAGGTGCGGCGACTTGGGTTTGAGCTGGCCGTGGGAGATATGCACCATGCTGAAGGTGTCTTCCACGGTGATGCCTTGCGGGCCGTTGGCCTGGATGTCGATATCGGTGCGGCCCAGGCACGGCAGGATCAGCGCCTCGCGCCCGGTCACCAGGTGGCTGCGGTTGAGCTTGGTGGCGATGTGCACGGTAAGCTCGCAGTTGCGCAGGGCCGCGTGGGTGCGCGGGGTGTCCGGGGTGGCCTGGGCGAAGTTGCCCCCCAGGCCGATGAACACCTTGGCCCGGCCCTGTTCCATGGCCGAGATCGCCATCACCGTGTTGTGCCCGTGCTCTCGGGGCGGCTTGAAGCCGAAGCGCGCCTCAAGGGCATCCAGCAGCTCGGTGGGCGCCAGTTCGTTGATGCCCATGGTGCGATCGCCCTGCACGTTGCTGTGGCCGCGCACCGGCGACAGGCCGGCGCCGGGACGGCCGATATTGCCCCGCAGCAACAGCACGTTGATCACTTCCTGGATGGTCGGCACCGAGTGGGTGTGCTGGGTCAGGCCCATGGCCCAGCACATGATCGCGCGCTTGGCCTTGCGGTACATGCGCGCGGCCAGCTCGATGTCGGCCAGGCTCAGGCCGGACTGCTCGACGATGTGGTTCCAGGACGTGGCATCGACTTCGGCCAGGTAGCTGTCCAGGCCCGAGGTGTGTTCGGCGATGAAGGCCCGGTCGAACACCGCTTCGCCATTGTTGGCCAGGGCTTCGCGCTCCCAGCGCAGGAGGAACTTGGCGATGCCGCGAAAGGCCGCCATGTCGCCGCCCAGGGCCGGGCGGAAGTAGGCCGAGGAGGTGGGCTCGGAGCCGTTGGTGAGCATCTCCAGCGGGTGCTGCGGATGCTGGAAACGCTCCAGGCCACGTTCCTTGAGCGGGTTGAAGCAGATCACCTGGGCACCGCGTTTCACCGCCTCGCGCAGTGGCTCGAGCATCCGCGGGTGGTTGGTGCCGGGGTTCTGGCCGATGACGAAGATCGCGTCGGCCTGTTCCAGGTCATGGAACACCACCGTGCCCTTGCCCACGCCGACGCTTTCGAACATACCCACGGCACTGGCCTCGTGGCACATGTTGGAGCAGTCGGGGAAGTTGTTGGTGCCATAGGCGCGCACGAACAGTTGGTACAGGTAGGCCGCCTCGTTGCTGGCCCGGCCGGAGGTGTAGAACTCCGCCTGGTTGGGCGAGTCCAGGCCCTTTAGGTGGCTGGCAATCAGGTCGAAGGCTTCGTCCCAGGTGGTTTCCACATAGCGGTCCTGGGTGGCGTCATAGCGCATGGGGTGGGTCAGGCGGCCCTGGTACTCGAGCCAGTAGTCGCTCTGCGCGGCCAGGGCCGAGACCGTGTATTTGTTGAAAAAGGCCGGGTTCACCAGGCGCCCGGTGGCTTCCCAGTTGACCGCCTTGGCGCCGTTCTCGCAGAACTTGACCAGGCCGTTTTCCGGCGACTCGCCCCAGGCGCAGCCGGGGCAGTCGAAGCCGCCGTTCTGGTTGGTCTTGAGCATGGCGCGGATGTTCTTGAAGGCGTTCTCGCTGCCCAGCCAGTTCTTGGTCACTGCGATCAGCGCCCCCCAACCGGCAGCGGCGCCCTTGTAGGGTTTGTATCGATCAACTTCGCTCATGATATTTCTCCAATACAGCGCACGCAGGCAACCGGCCGACATTGAATCGATGTCAGTGATTGTTTGACTGCACAGGCTAAATGCGGTTGTTGTGAACTTGTTTGAGTTCGGTATTGCTTATTGGCGTGGAGTAACTTTCAGGGCTCGTTATATGGGCCACGAATAAAGCCTATTCGTCACCCGTGGCCGCTGTCTAATCGCAATTAATGACCGGCTGATCGAAAGCCTCTATCAGCGTTAAAAATCTATATATATCAAATAGATGGTTGTTTGTTTCGGTCTTTGTTGGAAGCGATTTGAGGAGCGATAGATTGTATTGATCAGCCAGTTGTTAATAGCGATTGGACGGGGCTTTTAATGGCTTTTAATCTTGCCGCCAATAACACCTTCTGCATGTGCTTGTGTGGAAGAACTTCAACTAATCGCGATGGATTCCCACCGTCGAAAGAGGCTCGGATGTCAGATCAGGTATTGCTCGATGGCTTCGCTCGGCGGGTCGACTATCTGCGCATGTCGGTGACCGACCGCTGCGATTTTCGCTGTGTGTATTGCATGGCCGAGGACATGCAGTTCCTGCCGCGCCAACGCATTCTTACCCTGGAGGAGCTGTACCAGCTGGCCGAACGTTTCGTGGCCCTGGGCACCCGCAAGATCCGCCTCACTGGCGGCGAGCCGCTGATCCGCCCCGGGGTGGTCCAGCTGTGCCGGGACATTGCCCGGCTGCCCGGGCTGCGAGAGCTGTGCATGACCACCAACGGCTCGCAACTGGGCAAGCTGGCCGCGCCGTTGTTCGACGCCGGGGTCAAGCGCCTGAACATCAGCCTCGACAGCCTGGACCCGACCCTGTTTCGGCAGCTGACCCGCACTGGCGAGCTGGGCCAGGTGGTCGCCGGCATCGACGCGGCGATTGCCGCCGGTTTTGAGCGCACCAAGCTCAACTGTGTGGTGATGAAGGGGCGCAACGACCGGCAGATCAACGAACTGGTAGCCTTTGCCATCGACCGCGGCCTGGACATCTCCTTTATCGAGGAAATGCCCCTGGGCACCATCAGCGAACACAGCCGCAGCGATGCGTTCTTTTCCAGTGCCCGGGTTCGCGAGCGGATCGCCGAGCGCTACACCCTGATCGAGTCCGCCGAGTCGACCCAGGGCCCGTCGCGCTACTGGCGCCTGGCCGAGGCGCCGCACATTCGCCTGGGGTTCATCTCGCCCCACAGCCACAACTTCTGCGGCACCTGCAACCGCGTGCGCCTGACCGTCGAAGGCCGCTTGCTGCTGTGCCTGGGCAACGAGCACTCGGTGGACCTCAAGGCCGTGCTGCGCGCTCACCCCGGCGATACCGGGCGCCTGCAGCGGGCCATAGTCGAGGCGATGAAGCTCAAGCCCTACAGCCATCACTTCGAACTCAACGACGAGGTGCAGGTGGTGCGCTTCATGAACATGACCGGCGGCTGAACCGCTGCTCATCTCGGCTTTTCATTGTGCAAAGGTTCTACCCCGATGATCGTCAGATCCAAACCCAACCTGATCAGCGTGCTGATTTCCCTCAAGGGGTCGATTGCCAAGCGCATCGCCCTGCGCAGCCTGCTGGTGACCCTGCTGGCCTCGGCCATCGTGCTGATCGAGACCTTGCACCCGGCGTATTTCTCCAAGGTCAATGCCACCCCGTTCACCTTGCTCGGCCTGTCGCTGTCGATCTTCATGAGCTTTCGCAACAACGCCTGCTACGACCGCTGGTACGAAGCGCGCAAGGCCCTGGGCACGGTGGTGACCGAGGTGCGCTCGATGATCCGCGAAACCCAGGTGCTTGAAGACACCCGGGCGCGCAGCGCGATCCTGGGTGACCTGTGCGGTTTCGCCCATGCCCTCAAGGCCCGGCTGCGCCGCGAAGATGAACTGAGCGCTGCCGAAACCTGGCTCAGCCAGTTGCCGCCGGCAAGCACCAGCAACCTGCCGGACAGCCTGCTGCGCCAGATCGCGCGCCAGTGTTCGGACCAGGCCCAGGCGGGGCGGCTCAGCGAATGGCGCTACCTGCTGCTGGCCAATCAACTGGCAGCCATCACCGGCGCGCAATCCACCTGCGAGCGGATCAAGGCCACGCCGCTGCCGTTTCCCTACACGTTGCTGCTGCACCGCACCAGCTACATGTTCTGCATCCTCCTGCCCTTTGCCATGGCCGAGCCGCTGGGCTGGCTGACGCCGATCTTCACCGCCATCGTCAGCTACACCTTCTTCGGCCTGGACGCCATTGGCGACGAGCTGGAAGACCCCTTCGGCCACGACGAGAACGACCTGCCGCTGAGCGCCATCGTGCGCAACATCGAGCGCGAGATTCTCGAAGCCCTGGGGGCCACCGAACTGCCGCCGGCGCTGGAGCCGGTGGACTATGTCCTGAGCTGATCCACTGTTGTTATCCGAGGTTGCACATGAATGAACTCACTCACCTGGACGACCAGGGCCGGGCCAGCATGGTGGATGTCACCTGCAAGGCCGCTACCGAGCGCGAGGCCCAGGCTCGGGCCTGGGTACGCATGCTCCCGGCCACCCTGCAACTGATCCAGGACCAGGGTCATCCCAAGGGCGATGTGTTCGCCGTGGCGCGCATCGCGGGGATCATGGCGGCAAAGAAGACCCACGAACTGATCCCCCTGTGCCACCCGTTGCTGCTCACCGGGATCCACATCGAACTGCAGGCACTGCCGCCGGACCGGGTGCAGATCACCAGTTGCTGCCGGCTCAACGGCGCCACCGGGGTCGAGCTGGAAGCCATGACCGCCGCCAGCGTGGCGGCGCTGACGATCTATGACATGTGCAAGGCGGTGGACCGCGCCATGGTCATCGAAGGGCTGCACCTGCTGAAGAAGCAGGGCGGCAAGTCCGGCACCTTTATCGCAGGAGAGGCCCGATGATTCTGGTCAACTACTTTGCCCGCTACCGTGAGCAACTGGGCTGCGGTGGCGAGAAACTGCCCCTGGATGCCAGCCTGCGCACCGTCGAGGACCTGCGCCAGCGGCTGATGGCCCGGGGTGAAACCTGGGCGCAGGTGCTGGGGGAGAACAGCCTGATGTGCGCGCTGAACCAGGAACTGTGCAAGCTCGATGCGGCCATCGAGGACTTCGATGAAATCGCCTTCTTTCCGCAAGTGACCGGAGGCTGAGCATGAGCATCCAGGTGCAGACCCAGGCGTTGAGCCTCGACCAGCTGAATGCCGGCTTGCAGGCCGGCGACGCCAGCGTCGGCGGCGTGGTGACCTTTGTCGGTTATGTGCGCGATCTCAACCTGGGGGAGGCGGTGCACAGCCTGTTTCTTGAACACTACCCGGGCATGACCGAGCGCTCGCTGCAGCGCATCGTGGAGCAGGCCCAGGCGCGCTGGCCGCTGAACCGGGTGAGCCTGGTGCACCGGGTGGGGTTGCTGCAGGTGGGTGAGCCCATCGTCTTTGTCGGGGTGGCCAGCGCCCATCGCCAAGCGGCCTTCGAGGCTTGCGCCTTCATCATGGATTACCTCAAGACCCGCGCCCCGTTCTGGAAGCGCGAAGTCACCCCGACCGGCGAACGCTGGATCGACGGCCGCGAGAGCGACCGGCAGGCGGCCGAACGTTGGGGTGTAGAACGTTGAGCTTATGCCGCTGACAGAGGCTTGAGGGAAGGGGCTAGCCACGCCGGATGCATGTCATCCGGCGTGGTGCATTTACACCGGGCTGTAGATCCGTGGGGCGTTGCGGTGGGGGACGTGGATCAGGTTCAGGCGATGCTTGTTGGCCCATTGCACGGTGAGTGCGGTCGGCGCCGAGAGGCTGACCAGGGTGCCGAGGCGGGCGCGCACGGCCTTGTGGATCAGTTCCAGGCTGCAACGGCTGGTGACCACGGTGAAGCCCTGGCGGCCATCGATCCCGGCCTGCAGCAGCGCGCCAATCAGCTTGTCCAGGGCGTTGTGGCGGCCGATGTCTTCCTGGCACAGGCGCACCTCGCCCTGTTCGTCGAAGTACAGCGCCGCATGCAGGGCGCCGCTGCTGCGGGCCATGTGCTGGGCCTGTTCGATGCGCTCGCGCAGGCCCTGCAGATGCTCGGCAGGTGGCAGGGCCGCGGGTTCGAGGATCTGCAGTTGCGGCAGCGCCTGTTCCAGGGCCTCCACTCCGCACAGACCACAGCCGCTGGTGCCGGCCATTTGCCGGCGATGGTCCTTGAGGGCCCAGAACGCCCGGCTGGAAATTTCCACGTCGGCCTGGCAGGCCTGGGGGAAGTGGCTGAGGCGGATGTCGTAGATTTCGCCGAGGTCATTGACGATGTCGTTGGTGATGCTGAAGCCGCGAATGAAGTCTTCCAGGTTGCCCGGAGACACCATCATCACCGCCTGGCTCAGGCCGTTGTAGGTAATCGCCAGGGCGATCTCGGCGGCCAGCGGCGCCTCGGCCAACGGGCCGTCGGCGCTGTACTCGCGATAGGCCACCCGCTGCGGCGCCGGCGCCGGCGCATTGGCCTCGGGTTGTTGCTCCGTTTGTTCGATCCGGCAAACCATGACCACACCTCGTTGCATTCGATTTGCCCAGGGCCATGGGCGGCCCTGGGGCATTGATTCACTCTTTGATCGCAAACAGCTTCTTGGCTTCGGCGAAGCACTTTTCGGCAATCGCCGAGCGCGGCTCGGTCTTGCGCATCACCAGCCCCAGTGGCGCCAGCACGCTGGCATCCGGCAGTTGGATAAAGGCCAGGTTCTCGATGGGCGAATCCAGGCCGCTGTCCAGGGGCATGATCGAGCAGCAGAAGCCTTCGTGGATCGCCTGGAACAGCTGGTAGGTGGAGTCGCTTTCCAGGATCGGCTGCGGGTTCAGCCCGCGGCTGCGAAAGCTCAGGTCGATGGACTTGCGATAGTGCATGCCGGTGCTGAGCATGCCCAGCGGCAGTTCGGCGGCGTCCTCCCAGCTCATCTCGGTGCCTTCGAAATGAAAGTGCCGGGTGTCGTAGAGCAGGCCGACCCGGGTCTCGCCGATCTCGAAGAAGTCCAGGTAGTTGGGGTTGACGTGGTCCAGGTAGCAGACCCCCAGGTCCAGCTGGTTGTTGCCGATGTCCTCGATGATCCGGTCGGAGCTCATGGACGACAGGCTGAACTGCAGTTCCGGGAAGCTCGACGATAGCTGCTGCACGTAGCTGATGGGGTTGAAGCCGCTCAGCGGTACCAGCCCCAGGCGCAGCTTGCCCACCAGTTGCCCGCGGCAGGCAGCGGCTTCGGCGAACAGCCCGTCATGGGCTGCCAGCAGGGTCTTGGCCCAGGCCAGCACCCGCTCGCCGGCTTCGGTGAAGCCTTCGAAGCGCTGGCCACGGGTGACCAGGATCAGGTCCAGTTCATCCTCAAGATTGCGCAGGCGCATGGACAGGGTCGGCTGGGTGATATGGCAGCGCGCGGCGGCCTGGCCAAAGTGCCGGGTCTGCTCCAGGGCGATCAGAAACTTGAGTTGCTTGATGTCCACGGTGGCACCTGTTGTGGGAAAAGTCGGGTTCAGTAATAACGCAGGTGTTGCGCCCATGAAAAGGCCTGGGGCCTTGCCCGGTCGCGCCCTTGGGCACCTCCGGCGCTGTTCAGGCCAGGGGCTTGGGGCCTGCTTCAGACAGTAGTTCAGGGGTATTGAAGTTGCTCAGCCGCGGATCGTCCGCGGCGCAGGGCAGGGGCCTCAGCCCATGGGCGGCCAGGGCCCGCAGCAGGCTGCGCTCGCCGTTGTCCCAGGCCTGGCGCAGGTCGCCCAGCAGCGCCGTGGGGATCAGGCTGAACATGGGTTGCCATTGCCCGGCCTGCTGCACCATCACCGGCCTGGTGTCGTTGCCGCGGGCATCCAGCAGGGCCTGGATCAGCGCCGCGTCGATCTGCGGCGCATCGCAGGCCAGCACCAGCAGCCAGGGGTGGCGGGCCGTCGCGAGGCCGGCCAGGACTCCGGCCAGGGGCCCGGGGAAATCCTTCTGCCCGTCCTCCACCAAGCGGTCGGCATAGGCCCGGTAGCGCTCGGCGTTGCGGTTGCAGGAAATGATCAGGTCATCGCTCAAGGGCCGCACCACCGCCTGCACATGGGCAATCAGCGGCTGGCCGCGCCAGGCCACCAGGCCCTTGTCCTGGCCGCCCATGCGCGAGCCGCGGCCACCGGCCAGCAGCAGGATCGAGCAGGGCAGGGAACAGGCGGGGGCGGGCTGGGTCTGGGTCATGGCAGGACGCATATCAAGTAGGTGGCGCAAACGATGGCATTGTCCTTCGGGTACGTCCAATCGGAAGTGTTGAATGGCCGATTGACGGGCTTTATCGGCCCCCTGGCAGGGCCCGGCAGGATGATAGAGCGCATCGATAATCCGGTCAGCCAGAACGATTAGACAGCCGCGTCGGCGGGCCTTTAGCCTGGGTTCATGATTTTTAGCCTGCCGGTCGGAGAATGACATGAGCGTGAAGTCGGATGCGTTGTTTGTACCCTTGAACATGGCCGTGCTGACGGTCAGCGATACCCGGGAATATGCCACTGACACCTCCGGGCAACTGCTGGTCAGCCGCCTGCTGGAGGCCGGCCACAGCCTGGCCGAGCGCAACCTGCTCAAGGATGACCTGTACAAGATCCGCGCCCAGGTGGCGGCCTGGATCGCCGACGAGCGCATCCAGGTGGTGCTGATCACCGGTGGCACCGGCTTTACCGGCCGCGACAGCACCCCGGAAGCCGTGGGCTGCCTGCTGGACAAGCACATCGACGGTTTCGGCGAGCTGTTTCGCGCCATCTCGATTCTCGATATCGGCACCTCCACGGTGCAGAGCCGGGCCCTGGCCGGGCTGGCCAACGGCACCCTGGTGTGCTGCCTGCCGGGCTCCACCGGGGCCTGCCGCACCGCCTGGGAAGGCATCCTCGCCGAGCAGCTGGATGCCCGACACCGGCCATGCAACTTCGTGCCGCACCTCAAGCCGGTGCAGGCCTGCGAGAGCCGGGGATGAGCCAGAACCCACTGATGCCGGTGGAAGAGGCACTGGCCAGCCTGCTGGCCATGGCCGACGCCCAGCGCCTGCCGGAGAGCGAAACCCTGACCGTGGATCAGGCCCGGCAACGGGTGCTGGCCACCGACCTGGTGGCGACCCTGGACCTGCCGCCCTGGCCCAACAGTGCCATGGACGGCTACGCCCTGAACCTGCAGCACTGGGACGGTGCACCGTTGCCGGTAGCGCAGACCGTGTTCGCCGGGCAGTCCGGTGCGCCCCTGCAACCGGGCAGCTGTGCGCGGATCTTCACCGGCGCCCCGGTGCCCGAAGGCGCCGACTGCGTCGAGATGCAAGAGAACGTCGAGCTGCTGGAAGACGGCCGGGTGCGTTTTACCCAGGCCCTGAAAACGGGGCAGAACATTCGCCCCCAGGGCCAGGAGAACCGCGCCGGCGAGGTGTTGCTGCAGGCCGGCAAGCGCCTCGGCCCCTTCGAGCTGGCGGTGGCCGCCGCCCAGGGCTGCACCGAGTTGCAGGTGGTGCGCCGCCCGCGCGTGGCGCTGCTGTCCACCGGCGATGAATTGCTGGAGCCGGGCACGCCCATGCGCCCCGGCTGCATCTACAACAGCAACCGCACCCTGCTCAGGCACTGGCTGGACGCCCTGGGCTGCGAGGTGATCGACGCCGGGATCCTGCCCGACCGGCCGCAGCACACCCGCCTCAGGCTGGAGCAGTTGCAGCATGGCGCGGACCTGATCCTGACCACCGGCGGCGTTTCCGCCGGGGATGCCGACTGCCTCGGGCAGGTGCTCAGGGACAGTGGCCGGCCGCTGTTCTGGAAACTCGCCATCAAGCCCGGCAAGCCCCTGACCGTGGGTTACTTCGGACAGGTGCCGGTGATCGGCCTGCCGGGCAACCCGGCCTCGGCACTGGTGACCTTCGGCCTGTTGGCCCGGGCCTACCTGCTGCGGCTGCAGGGGGTACAGGAGGTGGCGCCGCTGAGCGTCGAGGTGCCTGTGGCCTTCGCTTGGCCCAAGGCCGGCAAGCGCCGCGAGTACCTGCGAGCGCGCCTGGAGAACGGCCGCGCCGTGCTTTATCCGAACCAGAGTTCCGGGGTGTTGCTGGGGGCTTCCTGGGCCGATGGCCTGGTGGAAATCGTCGAGGGCCGGACCTTGCAGGCAGGGGATCGGGCGCCCTTCATTCCTTTCAGCGAGCTGTTCTAGATCTTCCAGTGCCGGGCGCTCTTGGCCAGGCGCTGGTGCATCTCGCCGAGGGTCGCGGCCAGTTGCCGGGTCAGCAGCCGGTAACCATCCAGGGCCGAATACACCGGGGCCTCCAGAGCGTTTTCGGGGTGGCCTTCCACGGATTTCTCCAGGCGCTGGGTGACCCCCGATTGCAGGGCCCGGGCCATGCCGATCAGTTGGACGCGGATCTGCCGGTGCTCGGCCTTGAGCGCCAGTTGCATCTGCGCCATGGCCTGCGGGTCGCTGGCATCGGGGCGGGTGTTGCCGAGGATCTCCAGGGTGCTGATGCACATGCGCAGGTTGCGCTGGATGGCGTCCAGCTCGGTCATGGAAATCCGTACTTCCTTGGACACCGAAGGCATCAGCGAACGCAGTTGCAGCATGGCGCTGTTGACCCGGCCCAGGAGCTTGAGGTGCTCGTCGTCGGTCACCGACTGGCCCTTGATGATCCGCCCGTACAACTGCGCGCAGTCGCGCAGGGCGCTGGCCAGGTTGTAGCGCCAGGAGTACACCGCATACAGCGGAATGGCGAAGGAAAACGCCAGGGCCAGGGCAATGCCGATGAGGATGTCCACCGCCCGCCACAGGCCGTCGCTGACCTGGTTGTCACCGTGGCCGGCGACGATGAACACGGTGATCGCCGCCAGCAGCGCGGTGTAGCCGCCCTTGCCGATGGCGTGATAGGAAAAGTAGCCGCACACCACCGACATGCCCAGGTAGGTCAGCCAGGGGTGGCCGAAGTAGGCCTGCTGCACCACCAGCACCAGCCCGACCCCGGCGCCCACCAGGGTGCCGATGGCCCGTTCCGCGGCTTTCTTGCCGATGTTGCCGTGGTGCTGCAGGCCACCGATCACCACCAGCATGGTTACCGAGGCCCATTCGCCGTGGGGCAGGTTGAGGCCGGTGGTCAGGAGGATGGTGGCGATCAGGCCGAGGGCGACCCGCACCGCGTGGATCAGCCGGGCGTGACGGTAGCGCCGGTACGGGTCGAGCACGGGACGCAGCAGGCGGCGCAGCAAAGGTGGCAGGGTGATGCCCCGCAGGTGTTTGAACGGGCCCAGATCGGTTCCTCCGGTTGGCGGCAGGGGCCGGGCGTTCGCGCCAGGGCGAACGCTCGGGGCTCCCTCAGAAAATGTAGTCGGTGGTCAGGAAGCTCGACTCGCGATTACGGATGATGTCGCTGATCAATTGCTTGTTGCGCTCCTGGAACTTGGTCGCCACCAGGGTGCGGATCGAGAAGGTGCGCAGTGCGTCATGTACCGACAGCGTGCCCTCGGCGGAGTTCTTGCGGCCGTTGAAGGGGAAGGTGTCCGGGCCGCGCTGGCACTGGGCGTTGATATTGATCCGCCCGACCTGGTTGGCGAAGGCGTCCACCAGCCGGCCGATCTCGGCCGGGTCGCTGCCGAACAGGCTCAGTTGCTGGCCGAAGTCCGATTCCAGGACATAGTCGATCACGGTGTCCAGGTCGCGGTAGGGCACGATGGGCACCACCGGGCCGAACTGCTCCTCGTGGTAGACGCGCATCTGCGGGGTCACCGGGTACAGCACCGCCGGGTAGAAGAACGAAGCCCGGGCCTCGCCGCCGTGGGCGTTCACCACCTTGGCGCCGTGGGCCTGGGCGTCGGCCACCAGGGCGTGCAGGTAGTCGACCTTGGTGTTCTCCGGCAGCGGCGTCAGGGCCACCCCCGGTTCCCAGGGCATGCCCGGCTTGAGGGCTTGCAGCTTGGCGTTGAACTGCTCGATGAAGCGTTCCACCACGGCTTCGTGGACGAACAGGATCTTCAGCGCGGTGCAGCGCTGGCCGTTGAACGACAGCGAGCCGGTGAGGGCTTCGCTGACCGCGTTGTCCAGGTCGGCATCGGGCAGCACGATCCCCGGGTTCTTCGCGTCCAGGCCCAGGGCCGCGCGCAGGCGGTGGGGCTTGGGGTGGAGTTTCTTCAGGTCGCTGGCGGCCTTGTTGGTGCCGATGAAGGCGAAAATGTCGATCTTGCCGCTGGCCATCAGGGCGCTGACGGTTTCGCGACCGCTGCCGTAGATCACGTTGATTACCCCGGCCGGGAAGCTGTCGCGGAAGGCTTCGAGCAACGGCCGGATCAGCAGCACACCGAGCTTGGCTGGCTTGAACACTACGGTGTTGCCCATGATCAGCGCCGGGATCAGGGTGGTGAAGGTCTCGTTCAGCGGGTAGTTGTAGGGGCCCATGCACAGGGCCACGCCCAGGGGCACGCGGCGGATCTGGCCGAGGGTGTCCTGCTCCAGTTCGAAGCGGCTGGAGCGCCGGTCCAGTTCCTTGAGCGCGCCGATGGTGTCGACGATGTAGTCGCAGGTACGGTCGAACTCCTTTTCCGAGTCCTTGAGGTTCTTGCCGATTTCCCACATCAGCAACTTGACCACCGCCGTGCGCTGTTCGCGCATGCGCGCCAGGAAGGCTTCCACGTGCTGGATGCGCTCGGCCACGCGCATCGTTGGCCAGGCGCCCTGGCCGCGATCGTAGGCGCGCACCGCGGCGTCCAGGGCGGTGAGGGCGGTGTCGGCGTCCAGCAGCGGGGTGCTGCCGAGAATCACCTGGGTATCGCCGTCGGCGCCGCTCAGGTAGATCGGGCTGCGGACCTGGGCCAGGGGGCCGTTCCAGGTGCGCAGTTCACCGTCCACCAGGTAGTCGCGCTGCTCCACCGGGTCGGGCAGGCGAAAGGCTTCGGGGATGTCGGCGGCGGCAGGAAACAGGTGGCTCAATAGATTGGCTGTGGTCATGACTCTACCCCGTGTTGGAAATGGCTCCGGCGCGGTGACAGCGACGGCATCGCTCCATGGTTTATACGCCTTAATGGCCCGGCGCTTTAGCGGTTTTTCCACCGGGCGCCCGAGCGCGACGGCCCGCGGCGCCCCTGTGCGGGCCCGCGGCGCGTCAGCGGTCGTGGTTCGAGATTAAACGTTTCAGCCGCTGCCCAGCAACTGCCGGATCAAGCTCGGGGTGCTGCCGGTCCAGCGCTTGAATGACCGGCGGAAGTTGGCCGGGTCATTGAAGTTCAGGTACTCGGCCACCGCCTCGTTGCTCCAGCCCTTGATCTGGTACAGGTACAGCGCCACGTGCTTGTGCACCCGGTCCACCTGTTGCTGGTAGCCGCTGTGGTGCTTGCTCAGCTTGCGCTTGAGGGTGGCCGGGCTCATGGCGAAATCCTGGGCCGCCTGCTCCAGGCTCGGGGTGTGGCGTACCTGGGTTTTCAGGTAGCGGTACAGGGTGTCGAGGAAACTGCTGGCAAACCCCAGTTGGCGCAGGTGCTCGCCGGCCTCCAGGCGCGCCACCTGGCCGGCGGTGGCCGAGGCCCCGGGCCAGGGCCGGGTCAGGTATTGCCGGGGGATGCGCATCAGGTCCAGGGGCCGCTGGAACTGGGTCTGTTCCCCCAGGTGCACCCAGTACTGCTCGACGTAGCGCGGCTCGCTGTGGCTGAAGCTGCATTCCCAGGGCAGGCGCTGGCCGGCCAGCCACTGACTCATGGCCACCAGTGAAGTCATGCTGGCTTCCAGGAGGAACCGCCAGTGCTCGCCGGCTCCGCAGCTGTCCAGCCAGTAGCAGTAGGCGTGGTGCTCGTCCAGTACCAGGCGCGGGCTGGCCAGGGGGCTGAGCAGCGCCTGCTGCTGCACCAGGGCGTCCAGGGCCTGGTGCAGGTTCTGCGCATGGCGCAGGGCATGGCTGGCGGCGCCGTAGTGCCCGGGCAGCAGGCGCTGGCCAAACAGGAAACTGCTGTCGTCGGCATCCAGCAGGCGCCGGCCGTTGCCGATCAGCGCCAGGAACTGCTGCGGGCTGAGGCGGGTCTGGCCGGCCAGGATGTCCTCGTGGAACAGCCCGGTGCCGCGCAGCAGGCGGTGGCTGTCGATGTCCCGGGACAGCGCCAGGTCGATCAGCGCCGCCGGTTGATAGTGCCCGGGGATAAACCGCGTATCGGCTTCGTACCAACTGGTCTTCACGGTCATGACGGCGCCTCAGGCGGTTTTTGCCAGGGGCTGCTTGGCCCGGGCCAGGGCCAGGTTGAGGCGCTTGAGCAGCCCCTCCGGGGTTTCCTCCAGGGCCATCACCACCGCAGTGCTGGCCGCCAGGTGCAGGCGCTCGCCGTGTTGTCGGGTCTTGTGTGCCAGGCCCTGCACCGCCTGTTGCAGCTCCAGGGCCAGCAGCCGTGCCTGGCTTTCCCCGGTGTTGGGCAGCAGCACCACGAAGCGGTCGCCGGCCAGCCGGCACAGCAGGTCCTGGCGCCGCAGGTTGAGCAGCAGCACATGGCTCAGGGCCTGCAGCACCGCATCGCCTTCGGCATGGCCGTAGTCCTGGTTGATCGCCGCGAAGTGGTCCAGGTCCAGGGCCAGCAGCGACAGCGGCTGCTGCTGGCGGCGGCTGTCTTGCAGGCTGCTGGCCAGCTCGCGCTTGAGGTAGTCGGCGCCGGCCAGGGGGGTGAGCTTGTCGAACTGGCGATGCTCGCGAAACAGTCGCTCCTTCTTTTCCATCTGCGCGCTGATGGCCAGCTGTTCGCGGTGCCAGTGGTAGATGCCGATGGTCAGCAGGATCATGCCGATGGGCATCGGCCCGGACTCCAGCCAGTGGTCCCAGGTGATGCTGTCGGGCAGGCGGATGAACTCGTCGAGGCTGTCGATCCACCAGGAAAAGAAAATGCAGCTCAGGCCCAGGGCCAGGTAGTTGGTGACCCGCCCGGCGGGGCGGCTCTTGAGCACCAGCCCGAGCCAGACCAGGGCCAGGAGCGCCGAGCCGCCTTCGCCGATGATGTCCAGCCACTGCCACTCGCTGACCGATTTCAGGCTGCCGCAGGCCAGGTGCAGCAGCAGCCCGGCATTGGCCGCCAGCAACAGCGCGGCGAGTTTCCAGCGGTGGGGTTTGAGCACGGAGAACATGGCCGCGATCCTTTTTGCCAGGAGTGAGAGGGCGCCAGCACAGCAGATGTTTGTGACAGGGGGGTGACGCCGGGGAAACCCGGCGTGAGGTCGAATCAGCTCACGGCGAACGCGTTTTTTTTCGGCCCGCAGGAGCCGGCTTGCCGGCGAAGGGGCCGGCAAGACCTGCGCCCGACGGGGGATGGCTTTCGCGGGCAAGCCCGCTCCTACGGGGCGGCGGGTGCACCACGGATCTGTAGGAGCCGGCTTGCCGGCGAAGAGGCCCGCAAGACCTGCGCCTGGCGGGGGATAGGGGTCAATTCAGCTCATTTGCCGGGGCGAAAGCCGGGCAATGGGGCGTTTTGGCCCGTTGCCGCCCAGGCCTGTCACAGAACCGTCATTCGCCGACCCTAGCGTGCCCTCCCAGTTGCCGGGCCTCTTGCCCGGCGTTAGCGGACTCTTGGGGGAGGACCAACATGTACAAGCGCAGCAGTCCCGGGCTTGTCAGCTTTACCTTGACCGCGCTGGCCATGGCCATCGCCAGTGAACGCTTGAGCGCCGCGGAACCTGCGGCCACCGAGCATGTGGAAGTGGTGGGCCAGGCCGCCAGCATCGACCAGGCGCTCAAGGAGCAGCGGCGCTCGGACAGCATCGAAAGCGTGGTGCACGCCGACGGTGTGGCCCAATTGCCGGACCAGAACGTCGCCGAGGCGGCGCAGCGCCTGCCGGGCATCAGCATCGAGCGCGACCAGGGCGAAGGGCGCTTTGTCAGCGTCCGCGGCCTGGGCCCGGACCTCAACAGCGTGACCATCAACGGCACCCTGGTGCCCTCGCCGGAAAGCGCCCGCCGAGCCGTGGCCCTGGATGTACTGCCCTCGGAACTGGTGCAGTCGCTGTCAGTGATCAAGACCCTGACCCCAGACATGGACGCCAACTCCCTGGGCGGCACCGTGGATGTGAAAAGCCTCTCGGCCTTCGACCACAAGGGCCTGTTCTACACCGGCAGCAGCGAGGCCAGCTACGACCAGAACACCCGCCAGACCAGCCCGAAATTCTCCGGAGCGGCGAGCAACCGCTTCAGCCTCGGCGACGGCGTCGACAACTTCGGCGTGGCCGCGGCCCTGAGCTGGCAGAAGCGCGATTTCGGCTCCGACAACGTCGAGACCGGTGGCGCCTGGGACTTCGAACAAGGCGCCAAGCTGCAGGAATTCGAGCAGCGCGACTACGCCATCAGCCGCGAGCGCGCCGGTGGCGGCCTGAACTTCGACTACAAGCCCGACGACAGCAGCAGCTACTACCTGCGCACCCTGTACAGCCGCTACAAGGACAGCGAGACCCGCAACTCCACCAGCATCGAGTTCGCCGATCCCCTGGCGGCCGGCGAGCGCGGCGATGCCGAAGCCTCGCGCAAGCTCAAGCAGCGCGAGGAAACCCAGGAGATCCAGTCCTACGTGTTCGGCGGCGAGCGCCAGCTCGGCCTGTGGACCCTCAGCGGCCAGACCGGCTACAGCCGCTCCAGCGAAGACAGCCCGGCGCATATCGCCGGGGCCACCTTCAAGGGCAACAGCGATTTTTCCGACAGCGGCTTCTACGACAACGGCAAGCCGCGCCCGGTGATCGGCGCCGGTTTCTATGACCCGGCCAACTTCACCCTGGACAAGGTCGACTGGGAAAAGCAGAACACCACCGACACCGAGAAAAACCTGCGCCTGGACCTGGCCCGGGACTATGACCTGAGTGGCTACGCCGCGCAGTTCAAGTTCGGCGGCAAGCTCAGCCGACGCAACAAGGACAACGACCTGGAAGCCTGGGTCTACAAGGACTTCGACACCCTGGGCTTTACCGACCAGCAGCTCAACCTCGGGCAGTTCCAGAAGGGCAATGTGGACTATTCCCTTGGCCGCTTCGGCCCGGGCATCAGTGGCGGCGCCATCAAGCAACTGATCGGCGGCCTGAATCAGGCGGCCTTCTACGACGAGGAAGAATCCCGGGTCAACGACTTCAAGATCCGCGAAGACATCAACGCCGGCTACTTCATGAACACCCTGGACATCGACGACTGGCGCTTCATCGCCGGCCTGCGCTACGAGGGTACCGAGTTCGAGGCCAAGGGCACCGGGGTCACCGACGGCGCCTTCACCGCCACCGACACCCAACGCCGCTACCAGCACTGGCTGCCGGGGCTGCATGCGCGCTACCAGCTGGACAAGAACACCCAGGTCCGCGCGGCCTGGACCAAGAGCGTGGTGCGCCCGACCTTCGGCCAACTGGCCCCGGGCTTTGTCATCGACGGCGACGAGGCGACCTTCGGCAACCCCGACCTCAAGCCCCTGGAGTCGAGCAACCTGGACCTGGGCATCGAGCACTACATGGGCCATGCCGGCACCGTCTCGGCCTTCGTGTTCTACAAGGACATCCAGAACTTCGTCTACAACACCGACCTGGCCGGCACCGGCGCCTGGAGCGGGTTCTCCGAGGCGCACACCTTCGCCAACGGCGACAGCGCCAAGCTGTACGGCCTGGAACTGGCCTATTCGCAGAAATTCGACTGGCTGCCGGCGCCGTGGAACGGCCTGCTGCTGGGCGCCAACAGCACCTTCAGCCGCTCCAGTGCGAGCATCGAGGGCTTCGACCAGAAGGCCGGGGTCAACCGCAAGCGCGACATCGACCTGCCCAACCAGTCGGACACCGTGGGCAACCTGATGCTCGGTTGGGAAGACGACAAGCTCAGCCTGCGCCTGTCGGCCAACTACAAATCCGCCTACCTCTATGAGCTGGCCTCCATCAGCGACAAGGCCCACGACCTGCATGTGGATGCCCAGACCTTCGTCGATTTCAGCGCCAAGTACTCCCTGACCAAGAACCTGCAACTGAGCTTCGAGGCGCAGAACCTCACCGACCAGCCGTACTTCGTCTACACCGGCAACCGCTCCTACAACGCCCAGTACGAGGAATACGGCCCGACCTACAAGCTCGGCCTGACCTTCACCCATTTCTAAGTAGCGGGCCCTTGCCCGACCGCACACCCAAGGATTGTGATGAGCACTGTATCGACCGCAAGAAATGGCCTGCTGGCCCTGTGCATTGGCTTGACCTGTGGCGCCGCCCTGGCTGCCCCCAGCGTGCCCGGCCTGAACCTCAAGCCCTGGGCCGAGCAGACCCCGGGCGTTACCGGCCTGGGTTTCGTGCCCGCCGGCACAGGCGCCGACCGGCTGCTGGCCAGCGAACGCGAAGGCCTGTTGCTGGTGGATGAACAGGGCCGGCAACTGGCCCGCTTCAAGGGCTCGTTCAACGGCCTGGACAGCCGCGCCGCCGGTGGCCAACTGCTGGTGGCCAGCCTCGACAACCAGCGCCAGCAGGCACTGCTGGTGAGCCTCGACCCGGCCAGCCGCACCTGGGGCCAGCCGTTGTACCTGCCCACTCGGGACTACCCGGTCAACGGCCTGTGCCTGTACCGCGACGAGGCCAGCAACCTGTTCCTGTTCCTGGTGGGCGAGGAGGGCAAGGGCGAGCAGTGGCTGGTGGGCCACGGCGCGCAACTGAGCGCCGAGCCGCAGCGGGTACGTGGCCTGCCCCTGCCGCCGGAGGCCAAGTTCTGCCAGGTGGACGATGCCGCCCAGCAACTGCTGGTCAATGAACAGAATGTCGGCTGGTGGGCCTACCCGGCCCATGCCGAAGCCGACACCGCGCGCCAGCCGGTGGCCCTGCGCGCGCCCTTTGGCGACATCAGGAAAAGCGCCGGGGCCATGGCCCTGGTGCCGGGCGGGGTGCTGGGCCTGGACCCGAAGGCCGCGCAACTGCATCTCTATCAGCAGCAGGAAAAAGGCTGGGTGGCCCAGGCCACGTTGCCCCTGGCCGGCCTCAAGGAACCGGAAAACATCGCCCTGCGCGCCAGCGACAAAGGCCTGCAGGTCTTGCTGCGCGATGACGAGGACGGGCGCCTGTACCAGGGCCAGTTGAACTGGCAGGCCACCCCGGTGGCCCTGCCGCCGGTATTGCCCACCGTACAGGCGGCGGCACAGAGCGAGCCGGTGGGGCGCCAGGGCGATGCCGCCGATGATCCGGCGATCTGGGTCCACCCGCAGCAGCCCTCCCTGAGCCGGGTGCTGGGCACCAACAAGAAGCAGGGCCTGCTGGCCTACGACCTGCAGGGCAAGCTGTTGCAGGAGCTGGCAGTGGGGCGCCTGAACAACGTCGACGTGCGGCCCAACTTCCAGCTCGGCGAGCGCCGTGTGGACCTGGCCGTGGCCAGTAACCGCGACCGCAACAGCCTCAGCCTGTTCGCCATCGACCGCGCCAGCGGCGAGCTGAGCGAGGCCGGGGAGGTGCCCACGCCGCTCAAGGAAATCTACGGCATCTGCCTGTTCCAGCCGGCCAGTGGCGAGATCTACGCCATTGCCAACGACAAGGACGGCACCTTCGTCCAGTACCGCCTGAGCGCCCCCGGCGGTACCGCCCAGGGCGAGCTGGTGCGCCGGTTCAAGGTGGCCAGCCAGCCCGAGGGCTGTGTCGCCGATGACCAGCGCCAGCGCCTGTTCCTCGGTGAAGAGGACGTTGGCGTGTGGGCGGTGGATGCCCGGCCCGAGCAGCCGGCGACCCTGCACAGCGTGATCAAGGTCGGCGGCCTGTTGCAGGCCGATGTCGAGGGCCTGGCCCTGTACCAGAGCAACGCCCGCGACTACCTGGTGATTTCCAGCCAGGGCAACGACAGCTACCTGGTGCTGGATGCCGAACCGCCGTTCGCTTCCCATGGCGCCTTCCGGGTCAGCCTCAACGCCCGTTCGGGGATCGACGGCGCCTCGGAAACCGATGGCCTGGAAGTCACCTCGGCCAACCTCGGCGGGCCCTGGAGCCAGGGCCTGCTGGTGGTCCAGGACGGGCGCAAGCGCATGCCCGAGCAGACCCAGAACTTCAAGTTCGTGCCCTGGGCCGAGGTCACCCAGGCCCTGAAGCTGCCCTGAGTCGGCGGTCATCACCTTGTCATTTGAATGTCATCGAATAGCCCCGCCAGCCCAGGCGGGCACCCGAGAAGGAGTTCCACCATGCAGGCCACACTCGAACACATGAGCATCTGGGGGCTGATCAGCGATGCCAGCCTGTTGGTCAAGGCGGTGATGCTGACCTTGCTCCTGGCGTCCTTGCTCAGCTGGTACCTGATCATCCAGCGTGGCGCCGTGCTGCGCGGTCGTGAGCAGCGCTTCCAGGCTTTCATCCAGCGTTTTCGCGCCGCCCCCGAGCTGCTGCCGCTGTACCGCGAAGTGGCCAAGGGCAGCGACGCCGAAGGCGGCGTGGAGCCGATCTTTGCCGCCGGCTACCAGGAGTTCAGCCACCTGCGCGGCCAGCCCGGCGGTGCCGGAGAAGGGGTGCTGGAGGGTGTGGAACGGGCCTTGTACGTGGCCATCAGCGAGCAGGAAACCCGCCTGGAAAAGGGCCTGCAGTTTCTCGCCACGGTGGGTTCGGTAAGCCCCTATATCGGCCTGTTCGGCACCGTGTGGGGGATCATGAATTCCTTCCTCGGCCTGTCCCAGGTGCAGCAGGCGACCCTTTCCACCGTGGCCCCGGGCATTGCCGAGGCGCTGATCGCCACCGCCATCGGCCTGTTCGCGGCCATTCCCGCGGTGATTGCCTACAACCGTTTTTCGGCCCGCAGCCAGACCCTGCTGACCCGCTACTATGCGTTTGGCAATGAACTGCAAGTACGCCTGCATCGCACCTTGCAGGGCACCCCGAGCCACCTGGCCGTGGCCGCCTGAGAGAAGGAGCAAGCCGATGTTGACCCGGCCGCAACGCAAGCACGGACCCAAGGCGGAAATGAACGTGGTGCCCTACATCGACGTGATGCTGGTGCTGCTGGTGATCTTCATGGTCACCGCGCCGATGCTCACCCAGGGGGTGAAGATCGAATTGCCCAAGGTCGCCAGCGAAGCCCTGGCCACCGACAGCCGCCAGCAGATCCTCACCCTGTCGGTGCAGGCCGGCGGCGGCTACTACTGGAACCTGGGCGGTGAACTGGACACCCGGAACCAGACCGACAGCGCTGTGGACCTTGAGCAGATGCGCGCCAAGGTGGCCCAGGTGATTGCCCGGCGCGGCGACACCCAGGTGTATATCCGCGCCGACCAGGACGCCGCCTATTCCAGCGTGGTGGCGGCCATGGCCGCGTTGCAGCAGGGTGGGGTACACAACCTGGGGCTGGTGACCGAGGCCCCGCAATGACGGCGATGATCATGCACAACCCCACCGCGATGCCCCTGCGGCCCGAGGCGTCCGGCTTCTGGCGCAACAGCCTGGCGGCCAGCCTGGCCCTGGCCCTGCACGCCGGAGTGCTGGTGGCGCTGGTGCTGGGCTGGTCGGTGGACAAGCCGCAGGTCGAGACGCCGCCGGTACTGACCACCCAACTGGTGATGCTGGCGCCGCCTGCCGCCCCCGCGGAACCGCTGCCGGCGGTGGCCGAGGTGGCGCCACAGCCACCGTCAACGCCACCGCCCGCGGCTGCGCCGGAGCCGGCCAGGCCCCGGGTTGACCCCCAGGTACAGGCGCAGAAGCTGGAGCAGGCGGCCCTGGCGCGCAAGCGGGTGGAAGACAAGAAACGTGAGCAGGTGCAGGAGCAGCAGCGCGAGCGCCTGGAGGCCGAGCAGCGCCAGCGCGATACCGAGCAACGTGTGGCCCAGGAACAAGCGCAGGCTCAGCGTGCCGAACAGTCGCGGCTGGCTGCCGAGCGCACGCGCCAGCAGGCGGCCCAGGCGGCGGCCGACAGTCGCCAGTACCAGCCCCTGAGCAAGGAGGCCCCGGACTACCCGCAACGGGCCCTGGACAAGAACCTGGAAGGCGACTGCACCGTGGAATACAGCGTCAACCCCCAGGGGCGGGTGGAGAACCCCAAGGTCATCGACGGTTGCCACCCCCTGTTCATGCGCCCGTCCCTGGCAGCGGTGGCGACCTTCCGTTATCAGCCGCGGCTGATCGACGGCCAGGCGGTAACGGTGCCGGCGGTGCGCAACACCTTCCACTACCGGATCCAGTAAGGCGCGGGGCAGGCATGGGCCCGTTGCCATGCAGGCAGCCTCTGGCTGACCGTGCGCGCCCTGGCTGGCCGAGCCTGTCCCCTTGGCTGGCCGCCAATGCCCTCAACCCCGGGGCGCGGGTGTCTTAGTGTGGCCGGGTGTGGTCCGCCGCTGTCGCCGGGGCGGGCCCCTTGCCCTGGCCGCACTGAGGACCGCCGATGCCCACTGTCACCCCCGCCTGTTCGCGCCCGTTGCGGCGCCACTCTTGGCTACCGATTCGTAGCGCCCTGGGCCTGGCCCTGGGTCTGCTGCTGAGCGCCTGCGGCGAGGCTGAACCGCCTGCTGCCGTGCGCCTCGACGCCGCCCGCCAGAGCCCGGCCGACCCGGCCCTGGCCCAGGTCTACGCCAGCAGCTGCCAGCTGTGCCATGCCAACCCGGCCTCCGGCGCGCCCCTGGCCGGCGATGCCAAGGCCTGGGCGCCGCGCCTGGCCCAGGGCGCCGACACCCTGCTGGACCACAGCATCAACGGCTACCAGGGCATGCCGCCCATGGGCCAGTGCATGCAGTGCAGCGAAGAGCAGTTCCTGGCCCTGATCAGCTTCATGTCCGGCCATTCATTCCAATAAAAAGCACAGGTTCCCCCTTCATGGTCATGCACCTTTCCCGACGCCGGCTGCTGCAAGGGGCCGGCGCCCTCGGCGCGTTCAGCGCGCTGTGCAGCAACCCGCTGCTGGCCGAACTGGCCCGCGCCCCGCGGCTGATTCCCTGGCGCAACTGGTCCGGCGCGCAAAGCTGCCTGCCCCAGGCGCGGCTGGCGCCCAAGGACCTGGATGAACTGCGCCAGGTGGTCCGCCAGGCCCCGGGCAAGATCCGCCCGGTGGGTGCCGGGCACTCCTTCAGCGCCCTGGTGCCCACCGACGGCACCTTGCTGTCCCTGGCCTATTTCAACGGCCTGCTGGACCACGACCCCAAGACCCTGCAAGCCGAATTCGCCGCCGGCACGCCCATGTCGCTGATGGGCCCGGCGCTCAAGGAGGTGGGGCAGGCGCTGTGGAACATGGCGGATATCGACTACCAGACCCTGGCCGGGGCGATTGCCACTTCCACCCACGGCACCGGGGTCGGCTTCGGTTCCTATTCGTCCCGGGTCTGCGGGCTGCAACTGGTGACCGCCAGCGGCGAAGTGCTGGACTGCGACCCCCGGCGCAACGCCGAGGTGTTCCACGCCGCCCGGGTGTCCCTCGGCGCGCTGGGGGTGGCGACCCGGGTGCGCCTGCAGAACCGCGAGGCTTATCGCCTGCGGGAAAAACAGTGGATCGGCAAGACCGAGGAACTGCTGGAGGACATGGACAACCTGACCCGCGACAACCAGCACTGGGAAATGCTCGTGGTCACCCACTCCGACTACGCCCTGGCGGTGGCCCTGAACGAAACCACGGAGCCGCCGACCCCGCCCACCGATCCGGCCGAGGAGGGCGGCAACGAGTTCGTCAACCTGATCGAAAACCTCGACAAGTACGTCAGCGACTTCCCCGAGACCCGCCGCCACCTGCTCAACAGCCTGCGCTGGCTGGCGCGCTTCGATGAGCGGGTGGGGGATTCCTACCAGATCTACGCCAACGTGCGCAGCGTGCGCTTCAACGAAATGGAGTACTCGGTGCCGGCGCACCTGGGGCCGGCGTGCCTGCGCGAGATCCTCGCGCTGATCCGCGACAAGGACCTGCGCACCTGGTTTCCCATCGAGTACCGCTACGTCAAGGCCGACGACATTCCCCTGAGCATGTTCGAAGGTCGCGACAGCTGTTCGATCTCGGTGCACCAGCACTACAGCATGGACCACCACAACTTCTTCGCCGCCGTGGAGCCGATCTTCTGGAAGTACCAGGGGCGCCCGCACTGGGGCAAGCACCACAGCCTCAACGCCCGCACCCTGCAGGGGCTGTACCCGCAATGGGCAGCCTTCGCCAGGGTGCGCCAGGCACTGGACCCGCAAGGCAAATTCATCAACGCCCACCTGGCCTCGGTGCTGGGTGTGGCGTGAACAGGAGATGCGCACAATGAACCGTCGTCATTTCATGGCCGGCACCCTGGGGGCCGGAGTCTTGCTGGCCGGTGTCGGTGCCTGGCTGCGGCCCGGCGACCGGGGCCTGCCCTACAGCCCGTACTTCGCCGAGCTCAATCGCGAGCTCAAGGCCCACGGGCCAATGCAACCGGTGATGCTGATCGACCTGGATCGCCTGGACCACAACATCGATGTGGTCATGCAGTCGGTGCAGCGCGGCGGCAAGCACCTGCGCCTGGTGGAAAAATCCCTGCCGTCGCCCGGGCTCCTGGCCTATATCGCCCAGCGTGCCGGCACCCGGCGCCTGATGTCCTTCCACCAGCCGTTTCTCAACCACGACGCCGAGGTATTTGCCGACGCCGATATCCTCTTGGGCAAGCCCCTGCCGATCCGCGCCGCCGAGCTGTTCTACCAGCAACTCAAGGGCCCGTTCGACCCGCGCCGGCAACTGCAATGGCTGCTCGATACCCCCGAGCGCCTGCAGCAATACCTGGGGCTGGCCCAAGGCCTGGGCACGCGGATGCGCATCAATATCGAGCTGGATGTGGGGCTGCACCGTGGCGGCGTGGCGGACCATGCCGTGCTCGGGCAGATGCTGGCGCTGATCAGCGCCCACCCGCAGCACCTGGAGTTTGCCGGGTTCATGGGCTACGACCCCTTTGTCGACATGGGCGTGCCGGGGATTCTGGGCTCGCCGCAAAGCCTGTTCGACCAGGTCATGGCGCTCTACAACGGTTTTGTCGACTTCACCCGCCAGCAGTACCCGGCGCTGTGGCACGCCGGCCTGACCCTCAATACCGCCGGCAGCCCCAGCTACCGTCGGCACGAGCAGGAATCCCTGAGCAGCGAAGTGTCGGTGGGCACCGCACTGCTCAAGCCCAGCCACTACGACCTGGCGTCCCTGGAGCAGCACGTGCCGGCCGCCTTTATCGCCACCCCGGTGCTCAAGAGTACCGGGCCGGTGCGGATCCCGGCCCTGGACGACAAGTCGCGGCTGTTCTCCTGGTGGGACCGCAACCAGCGCCAGACCTTCTTCATCTATGGCGGCCACTGGCTGGCGGATTTCGAATCGCCGGCGGGTCTGCAGAGCAACGAGCTGTTCGGTCGCAGCTCCAACCAGGAGATGGTCAACGGCTCCCGCGCCGTGGGCTTGCAGGTGGACGACCAGGTCTTCCTGCGCCCGCAGCAGAGCGAAGCGGTACTGCTGCAGTTTGGCGACCTGCTGGCCCTGCGCGGCGGGCGCATCGTCGAACGCTGGCCGGTGTACTGATCCCACGTATAGCCCTTGCCTGGCGATCCTCCGTCGGAGCGCTGTCGGCCTTAAGAACGCCGCGTCCCTACGGGCCGTTCGCAGCCTGCGGCAGCGGCTACACGAAACGCGTCCCGGCAACCGCCTGTAGCCGCTGCCGAGCTTCGGCGAGGCTGCGCAAAGGCCCGCAGGGCCTTGCCTGGCGATCTCCCGCCGAGCCCGCAGCGGCTTCAGGCTGCCGCGGGTTTCACAGGGCAAAGGGAATGGTCAGCTTGGCCCAGAGCATGTCGCCCTCGGGGCGGTTTTCCACATCGAACTCCTTGGCCCAGCGGATCTCGGCGCTGGCGTACTTGAGAAAACGCAGGTGCAGCGCCGGGCCGATGGCGAACACTTGCCCGCGCACCCCGTCACTCACGTCCTCGCCCATGAAGGTCACGGTCTTGCCGTGCTGTTTGTCGTCGGTGGTCTGCTTCAGGTAGTAGCCGTTGAGCCCCAGGCTCAGGTTGTCGGTCAGGCGGTAGCTGGCCGAGTAGTCGAAGTGCAAGATCTGCCCGGAGCGGTAGTGGGTGGCGTGGTTTTCCCGGTTGAAGCTGTAGGTGGTCTTGAACGACAGCTCGGTGCGTTCGCTGGGCAGCCAGGTCATGGAGAACAGCGGCTTGTAGGTGGTGAAGTTGTTGCTGGTGTTGGCCAGCCGATCGGCATCGTACTGCCCGGTGGGCAGGGTCACTTCCAAGGCCGCGCCCAGGGTCAGGTCGGGGCCCATGTCCCACAGGATGATCGGCGCGAAGGTGATATCGCCCATGCTTTCGCGGCGGTCGCTCTGGCCGTACAGCGACACCTGCTGGCGCAGGTAGGGCTGGGCCACGTAGCCCCCCAGGCGCCCGCCCAGGACCCGCAGCGGGCTCAGGTAGTCCAGGCGCGGGATGATCGCGTCGGAGGTGATCCTGACCTCCTGGACCTTGCCGCCAAAGGAGCTGATGTCGAGCTTCCTGGCCTGGTAATGGTTGTAGTAGAGGTTGAAGGCGAACATGTGCTCCGGGAGCTGGTCGGGGCTCAGGGGCAGCACGTAGAAGCCGTCGGTGCCGGGGCCGATATTGTCGACCCCGGATTCGGTGGCCTGGGCATTCAGGCTGGCGCAGGCGGCCAGGGCCACGCCCAGGTGCAGGGAGCGAGTGAGGCGGGTCGGGTGCATGGTTGGGCTCATTCTTATTGTTAGTGGGGGCGCGGCGGCAGGCACGCCGCCCGCCCCATAGAAATAAGCCCTGGGCCGGGCGCGGGGCAGGGTATTGGCGGACAGGGAGGGGGACTTTGTCGGACACTTTGCAATGCTTTGTTACATTCCCCCGTAAAACCCCAGGCAACGGGATATGCTTGAACCGCCGGTGAAGCCTTGGCACCGGTGCCTGACCGACAATAAAAACAGCCGCTCAAGCGGCCCGGAAGCCCACTCTCATGCAGATCAAAGCCGCCGATGCCCACGACCAGCTGGCCCTGGTTTCACCCTTCCTGCTGCAGACCCTGGCGGATGTCGCCGAAGCCAAGGGCGTCAGCGCCGAGCGCCTGTGTCGCGGCCTGGGCTTTACCCTGGACGACCTGCAGGACCCGACCCTGCGCATCTCCTATCGCCAGGCGGTGGCGATGATCGAACGTGCCCTGGCGGCATTGCCGCAGCAGGGCCTGGGGCTCTGGGTCGGCAGCCGCAATGTGCTGGGCACCCTGGGCCTGCTGGGGCATGCGTTGTCGTTGTGCCGGACCCTGGGCGACGCCTTCGAGCTGGGCATCCGCCATCAGCACACCTCCGGCACCATCGTCAGCGCCGATGTCGGGCGCCAGGGCGAAGAGTTCTTTGTCGAGCTGCAATGCCGCCTGCCCTACGGCGAGGTGCAGATCTTTGCCGCGGAAGAGTTCTTCGCCAGCCTGCTGATCTATGGCCGGGCCCTGGTCAGCGCGGATTTCCAGGCCCTGCGGGTGGAGTTCATGCACGCTGCGCCGGCCTATGCCGAGCTCTATACCCGGTTGTTGGGCCCCCACGTGCAGTTCGGCTGCCTGCAGGCGCGCATGGTGATCGAGGCCCGCTGGTTGCAGGCGCCGCTGCCCAACCATCATCCGGTGGCGCTGCGCCAGGCGCTCAAGCTGCTGGAACTGGAAAGCGCCCAGGTGCACCAGAAGATGGACCTGATCCAGGCGGTGGAGCGCGCCCTGAGCCGGGACCTGCGGGCCGGCAGCCATATCGAGCAGGTGGCGGGGGATTTGAACATGAGCGGGCGCACCCTGCGCCGGCGCCTGACCGAACACGGCCTGACCTTCGAGGCGCTGCTGGAGCGGGTGCGCCAGGCGCGAACCCTGAACCTCTTGGGCAACCCGGAGCTGTCCATCGAACGCATCACCGAAGAGGTCGGCTACAGCGACGTGCGCAGCTTCCGCCGGGCCTTCAAGCGCTGGACCGGCCTGAGCCCCAGCGCCTTTCGCGAAGAGGCGGCGCTGCATTGACCGCCCCTGTAGCCGCTGCCGAGCCCGCGAGGCTGCGCAAAGGCCCGCAGGGCCTTGCTTGGCGATCTCCCGTCGAACCTTGAGCGGCCTCAAGATCCCCGCGTCTGCTGCGTCGCAATGCCGCCCATGCCATTCTCAGCCAACCCCGGCCCGGCCTTTTCACCACGGCCTTGCAACGTCGCCGCGCAAGCGGCGACAAGCCTTGCCCGTTTCGACGCTGACGCCGGCAGCCCATGGCGGTAAACTCCTGCGCCTTTATTCAGGAGTTCCCATGAGTTACTACCAGCCCGGCATCCTCGCTGCACCCGTTCCGTCCCAGGCCCGCCACCTGTTCTTTGCCCTTGAATCCATCGAGGCGTTGCCCCAGGCCCTCGACCAGTTGCTGGCACGGGTGGATGGCGCAACGGCGGTGGCAGGTTTTGGCGCGTCACTGGTCAAGGCCCTGGGCGCGCGAGTGCAGGGGCTCAAGGCGTTCCCGGCGCTGACCGGCGTGGGCGTGGACAACCCTTCGACCCAGCACGCGCTGTGGGTCTGGCTGCACGGTGATGATCGCGGCGAGCTGCTGCACCGCAGCAACGAGCTGGCGGTCGCCCTGGCCCCGGCCTTGCGCCTGGTCGGCATGAACGAGACCTTCCGCCACAAGACCGGCCACGACCTCACCGGTTATGAAGACGGCACCGAAAACCCTCAGGACGAAGCCGCCGTGGCCGCCGCACTGGCCGAGGGCGAAGACGGCCTGCGCGGTGGCAGCTTTGCCGCGATCCAGCAGTGGCAGCACGACTTCCAGGGGTTTGCCGCGATGCACCAGCAAGAGCGCGACCACATCATGGGCCGGCGCCTGAGCGACAACGAAGAACTGGACGACGCGCCGGTCTCGGCCCACGTCAAGCGCACCGCCCAGGAAAGCTTCGCCCCGGAAGCCTTTCTCGTGCGCCGCTCGATGCCGTGGATCGAAGGTGACAAGGGTGGCCTGATGTTCCTTGCCTTCGGCCACACCCTGAACGCCTTCGAAGCCCAACTGCGGCGCATGAGCGGCCTGGAAGACGGCATCACCGACGGCCTGTACCGCATGAGCCGGCCGATCACCGGGGGCTACTACTGGTGCCCGCCGCTGCACAACGGCCAGCTCGACCTGCGCGCGCTGCAAGCGTCGAAATGAACACCGGGGCCGAGCCGCTGCAGACCGTGCGCTGGGGCATGATCGGTTGCGGCAGTGTCACCGAGCGCAAGAGTGGCCCGGCCTTCTACAAGGTTCCGGGGTCGGCGCTGGTGGCGGTGATGGGCCGCCGCCCCGAGGCGGTGCGCGACTATGCACAGCGCCACGGCATTGCCCGCTGGTATACCGATGCCCAGGCCCTGATCGACGACCCCGAGGTGGACGCGGTGTACATCGCCACGCCCCCCGACAGCCATTACGCCTACAGCCTGCAAGTGGCTGCCGCCGGCAAGCATTGCTGCGTGGAAAAACCCATGGCCCTGCATGCCGGGCAAAGCCTGGCCATGCAGCAGGCCTTCGAGCAGGCCGGGCTGCATCTGTTCGTCTCCTATTACCGGCGTTCCTTGCCGCGCTTTGCGCAGGTGCGGCAATGGCTGGCGGATGGGCGTATCGGGGAGGTCCGGCACCTGCACTGGAGCCTGAGCAAGGCTGCCTCCGAGGCCGACCGCAGCGGTGCGGCCAACTGGCGTACCGACCCGCAAGTGGCCGGCGGCGGTTATTTCGCCGATTTGGCCAGCCATGGCCTGGATCTGTTCCAGTACCTGCTGGACGATATCGTCGAGGTGGCCGGCTTCAGCACCCGCCAGGCCGGGCTGTATGCCGCCGAGGATGCGGTCAGCGCCAGTTGGCGCTTCGCCTGTGGGGCGCTGGGCAGCGGCGCCTGGAACTTCGTCGCCGACCGCCGGGTAGACCGGGTGGAAATCATCGGCAGCCAGGGGCGCATCACTTTTTCCGTGTTCGACGAGCATCCGCTGCAACTTGAAGCCGAAGAGACCCTGAACCTGTTCATCGACAACCCCGCGCACATCCAGTGGCATCACGTGCAGGGCATGAACGCCCATATCCGCGGCCAGATCCGGCACCCGGCCCTGGCCAGCGAAGCCCTGAAGACCGACCGGGTGATGGACCGCATCCTGCAGCGCGGCTGATCCCAGGGCGCATGCCTGTCGGGCCTCTTCGCCGGCAAGCCGGCTTCTACGGGGTTTGTGGGGCGCATTGCCGGCCTGTTCCTGCGGGCTTTTGTAGGCGCTGGCTTGCCAGCGAAGGCGGCCTTGAGGCGGGTGCCAGTCGTTCGGGCCCCTTCGCCGGCAAGCCGGCTCCTACGGGGGCGGGCGGCTGGTCGCTCAGAAGGTCTTCTTGACGCTGGCCACCCAGGTCGCTCCGCACAGGTCGCTGAAGCCGTAGTTGCTGGTGCACTGGCTGCGGGACAGGTCGGTGTCGATGTAGCTCAGGCCCAGTTCCAGACCGGCCATTTCCCGGGTCAGTTTGGCTTCCCATTCGTGGTAGCTGTCCTCGCCCTGGCCCGAGGCGCGGATCAGCCGCGGATCCTTGAAGTCCATCTGGCCGTAGCGCAGTTGCAGCCCCAGTTCCAGGGGTAGTCGGATCTCGTAGCCAAGGTAGCGGTACAGGGTGCTCTGCTGGCTGTCGATGCCGGGGGCATCGTCGGAGTAATAGGCCCCCAGCTTGACCCCGTAGACGCTGAGGATGCCGTACATCTCGCTCTGGTTGAACTGGGCTTCCCGGGGGTAGCTGTACTTCAGGTAGCCCAGGTCCAGGCTGATGTCTGCGCTGGCCTGCCACAGCCAGCCGCCGTAGTAGTCGACTTCCTGGCGGGTCTTCAGGCCACCGCCGAAATCGACGTTGGAGCTCCAGGTGCCCAGGTACAGGCCGCTGCTGTGCAGCAGGGTCACGGCCGCCTGGGCCGCGGGGTCGTTCTGGGTCTGGGAGATGCCGCGGGTGCGGTAGTCGCTGGCCAGGGTCAGCTCCAGCTCCACGGCCAGGTCGTCGGTCAGGGGCAGGGCGTGGCCGGCCTGCGGCAGCAGGCACACGGCGCCCAGGGTGAGCAGGGTGAGGGTCTTCATGGGTATCCCGTTGTTGTGATTGTTATGGGGGAGCGGGCAAGGCGCCGCCGTACCCCGGCGTCACCAGGGCGCGGGGCAGGCGGTGCAACGGTGGAGCGGGGTCAGAGCGGGCGGCTGTAGATCTCGCGGCCGGCGAACCAGGTCTGCAGCACCTGGGTTTCATGCAGGGCCTTTTCGTCCACGGTAAACACGTCGCGGTCGAGGACGATGAAGTCGGCCTGCTTGCCGGCCGTCAGCGAGCCGATCTGCTGTTCCAGGCCCAATGTGCGCGCGGCATTCTGGGTGTAGGCATAGAACAGGGTTTCGCGGTCCAGGCGTTCGTCGGCGTTGAGCACCCCCAGTGGCCCCTGGCGGGTGATGGCCTGGGCCATGGCGTTCCACGGGTTGGGCGACGACACCGGCCAGTCGCTGGCGCCGGCGAGGGTCGCGCCCTGCTTGAGCAGCGAGTGCGCCGGGTACTGGTAGCGGAACGCCAGGGCGCTGACGTAGGGCTTGATCATGTCCAGGGTGTAGTCGTCGGCCGAGGCCCAGAGCAGTTGCATCGAGGCAATCACGTTGAGCGGCTTGAAGCGGGCGAACTCCTTGGGGTTGACCATCTGCAGGTGGGTGATGGAGTGGCTGATGCCGCTCTGGCGATCCTTGCGCGCCTGCTCGATGCCGTTCAGCGACTCACGCACCGCACGGTCGCCGATGGCGTGGATGTGCACCAGCCAGCCGCGCTGGTCGATGGCGCTGACCAGTTCGCCAAAATGCGCCGGGTCGATCAGCAGTTCGCCGGGTTTGTGCGAGTTGCTGTAAGGCTCGAGCATCGCCGCGCTCTGCGCCGGGTATTCGATCACCCCGTCGGCGAAGATCTTGATGCCCGGCAGGGTCAGGTTGGGAATGCCCTGGAACTGCTGGCGCACCTTGTCCAGGGTGTCGAGGTCGGCCGGCCGGCTGCGGGGGTTGGCCACCAGCAGGGCGGCGACGTGGGCGGTCATCCCGCCGCTCTCGGCCAGGGCCTTGTAGGCCGGCAGCACGCCGACGGTGTGCTCGGTGGGCTTGAGGGCGAACACCGCTTCGCCGGGGGCGGCGTTGGCGGCCGGGTCCATCCAGGCGGTAATCCCCAGGCTGTTGTTGTAGTGCAGGGCCGACTGCGCGGCGCGCAGCATCTGCTCGGGCCCCGGCACCGGCATTTTCGCGGCCACCCGGTCCCAGCCGGCGTCCACCAGGAAACCGTTGGGGCGGCCGTCGGGCAGTTGGCCGATGGTGCCGCGTTCGGCCTCGGGCAGGCTCTTGAGCAGGGCGGCGTCGATGCCGGCGCGCTGGAGCATGAAGTCATTGGCCCAGGCGGTATGGTGATCGCTGCCGGTGAACACCACCGGTACCCTGGCCCATTCACCCTGGTTGAAGCGCTGGCCCAGGGCCTGGGCCTGGGCCCAGTAGGCCGAGCTCATGCCGGCGATGCTGAGCACGTCGGCATGCCGGGCGCTGCCGTCGTCACGCCAGGCGCGCAGGCGTTTTTCCAGTTCGTCGAGGCTGACCACCTCGTCCTGCAGGTTGGCGCCGGTCATTTCCAGGCCGCCGAAGATAGCGTGGGAGTGGGTGTCGATCAGGCCCGGCATCAGGGTCTTGCCGCCCAGGTCGACGACCCGGGTGTGGCTGTCGATCAGTGCCTTGATCTGCGCATCGCTGCCGGCTTGCAGGACCTTGCCGTTCTCCACCGCCAGGGCCTGGACCTTGGGCTGGGCGCGGTCGGCGGTGAAGACCTGGCCGTTGAGCAGCACCAGGTCGGCGGCGGCCATGGCTTCCAACGAGGCAAAACTCATGGCGGCCAGTAACAGCGTCGGGGTCAATCTTTTCATTGAACATTTCCTTGTTATTGCGTCTGATCGCCAGCTTAGGGGCTGTCCATAACGGGCAGAACGGCTGCTTCACGAAAAACATTTTTGCCTGGGTGGAAAAACCATGGACAAGTTGAATGCCTTGAAGATGTTCGTGGTCACCGCCCAGCTGGGCAGTTTCAGCCGGGCGGCGGAGCAGTTGGGCAAGACCCCCTCGGCCCTGACCAAGGCGGTCAACCACCTGGAGGCCGAGCTGGGTTCGCGCTTGTTCGAGCGCAGTACCCGGCGCATCGTGCTCACCGAAATCGGCCGGCTCTACCTGGAGACCGCGCGCCAGGTGCTGCAGCGGCTGGAAGAGGTGGGCGAGGAGGTGGAGCAGTTGCAGCACGGTCTGCGCGGCAACCTCAAGGTCACCGCGCCGCTGGCCTACGGCCAGGCATTCCTGGATCAGGTGTGTGGCGGTTTTCTTGAGCAGTACCCGCAGATCAATCTGCAAGTGGACCTGTGCGACGAGTTCGTCAACCTGCTGGAAAGCGGCTACGACCTGGCCCTGCGCGAAGGCCATGACGACCTGCCGGGGCTGATTGCCCGGGTGGTCGGAAGCAACCGCCTGGCCCTGTGCGCCAGCCCGGCCTACCTGGCGCGCAAGGGCCGGCCGGTGACCCCGCAGACCCTCGAAGAACATGAATGGCTGCTGTATCGCCACCCCTTGCTCAGCCGGGAGTTCTGGTGGGTCGAGCGCGACGGCCAGCGCCTGAGCCTGCCTCAGCCCCAGGCACCACGCCTGCGCAGTGACAATTACGACCTGCTGCTGGCCAATGCCCTGGCCGGGCGCGGCCTGCTGCACACGCCGCTGTGGAGCGCCGCACCGTACCTGGCCGACGGGCGCCTGGTGCGGGTGATGGCCGACTACGCGATCGACCCGGACAGCTTCGGGCCGCACATCCTCGCGGTCTACCCCAGCCACCGGCGGGCGACCGCCAAGGTGCAGGCATTCATCGACTATGTCAGTGGCTTCCTGGCCAGCCGTGGCCTGGACTGATTGGCGGTTCTTGTCAGATAAATCCGAGAGGAGTACAAATGTACTCCATGACGACTTTATCTCCCCGCCGCAGTGCCATCCTGACCTTTATCCGCGAACGCATCGCCGATCACGGCCAGCCCCCGAGCCTTGCTGAAATCAGCCAGGCGTTCGGTTTCGCCTCGCGCAGCGTGGCGCGCAAGCATGTGCTGGCGCTGACCGAGGCCGGGTTCATCGAGGTCAACCCGCATCAGGCCCGGGGCATTCGCCTGCTCAACCAGCCACGGCGCCCCGAGCTGCTGGAAATTCCGGTGCTGGGGCGGGTGGCCGCCGGTGCGCCGATTGGCGTCGATGCCGACATACACGGCCAGTTGCTGCTGGACCCGGGGATGTTCTCCCGCACTCCGGATTACCTGCTGCGGGTCCAGGGCGATTCGATGATCGACGACGGCATCTTCGACGGTGATCTGGTGGCAGTGCGCCGCAGCAGTGAGGCGCGCAACGGCCAGACCGTGATCGCCCGCCTCGACGGTGAGGTCACCATCAAGCGTTTCGAGCGCAAGGGGCAGGGCATTCGCCTGTTGCCGCGCAACCCGGCCTACCAGCCGATCGAGGTCACGGCCGACCACGAACTGTTTATCGAAGGCGTGTTCTGCGGTCTGGTGAGGCAAGGCTGATGGGCGCCGTGGTCGCACTGGATTCGCTGTTCAATGCCGGGCGGGTGTGGAAAGGCCGCCCGGCCGCCGCGCCTGCCAGCCCGCAGCCCACCGGCCATGCCGCCCTGGATGCGGTGCTGCCCACGGGCGGCTGGCCGGAAGCGGCACTGACCGAAATCCTCATTGCCGCCCAGGGTCTGGGCGAGCTGCAACTGCTGTGGCCGAGCCTGGCGCGGCTGAGCGCGGCGGGGGAGCGCATCGTGCTGGTGGCGCCGCCGTTCGTGCCCTATCCCCAGGCCTGGCAGAACGCCGGGGTGGATGTGCGCCAGTTGTCGATCATCCAGGCCGGGGAGCGTGATGCCCTGTGGGCCGCCGAGCAGTGCCTGCGTTCCGGCAGTTGCGGCGCGGTGCTGTGCTGGCCGCAGCAAGCCGACGATCGCGCCCTGCGGCGCCTGCAGGTGGCGGCTGAAAGCGGCCAGACCCTGGCCTTTGCCTACCGCCCCCTGGAGACGGCGCGCAACCCCTCGCCGGCGGCCTTGCGAATTGCCGTGCAAGGCCGTCCCGGGCAGTTGCGGGTGCTCAAGTGCCGGGGCGGGCTGGCCCATCCGGCGCCTATCGCCTGGCCCGCCGGGCACTGAGGTTGGCATGCGTTGGGTGTGCATCCTGTTCCCGCAATTGGCGCTGGACGCAGTCTTGCGTCAGCGCGCCGAGCCCGAAGCGCCCCTGGCGCTGCTCAGTGGCACCCCGCAGCGCCGGGTGATCCAGGCGGTGAACGCCGCCGCTCGCGAACTGGGCCTGCGCCCCGGGCAATCGCTGACCGCCGCCCAGGCCCTGACCAAGGCCTTTGCCAGCGCCGAATACGACCCCCGGCAGATCGAGCACTGGCAGCAGTTTCTTGCGGCCTGGGCCTATGGCTTCAGCTCCCAGGTCAGCGTCGCCTACCCGCGCACCCTGGTGCTGGAGATCGAATCCAGCCTGGGCCTGTTCGGCCCCTGGCCGCAGTTGGAAGCGCGCCTGCGCCGTGAATTGCAGGCCCTGGGCTTTCGCCACCGGATCGTTGCCGCGCCCAATCCGGCGGCGGCCCGAGCCCTGGCCAATGCCTATGACGGCTTGGCGGTGGCCGACTGCGAGGCCCTGGCCCAGGCCCTGGGGGCCATGCCCATCGAGCGCCTGGGGCTGGCCCCGGAGCAGGCCACGGCCCTGTCGCGCATGGGGGTGCGCAGCTTCCAGCAACTGCGGGAGCTGCCCCGGCCCAGCCTGGCCCGGCGTTTTGACGGCAGCTTGCTCAAGCACCTGGATACCCTGCTCGGCGAGCGCCCGCTGGGGCTGGCCTTCTATCAGCCGCCGGACCGCTTCGACCTGCGCATCGAGCTGAATTTCGATGTGCAGTCCCATCAGGCGCTGCTGTTTCCCCTGCGCCGGCTCACCGCGGATCTGGCGGCTTTTCTCTGTGGTCGCGACAGTGGCGTGCAGCGCTTTGCCCTACACCTGGAGCACGCCGAAGGCGCCGACACCCTGATTCCGGTGGGGCTGCTCAGCGCCGAGCGCGACCCGGCGATGCTGTTCGAACTGGCCCGCGGGCGCCTGGAACAGATCCAGGTGCCGGCGCCGGTGCGCAACCTGCGGCTGGTGGCCGAGGACCTGCCGCTGTTCGTGCCCCGGCACAGCGAGCTGTTCGACGAGCGCCCGCAGCAGAACCTGCCCTGGGAGCAGTTGCGCGAACGCCTGCGGGCGCGCCTGGGGGATGACGCGGTGCAGGGCCTGGGGCATCGCGCCGATCACCGCCCGGAGCGCAGTTGGCAGGCGCAGACCGATTCGCGCCCGTGCCCGGCCACCCCCGGGCTGCGCCGCCCCGGCTGGCTGCTCACCGAGCCCCAGGTGCTGGGCGAGGGTTCGGTGCGCATCCTCATGGGCCCGGAGCGCATCGAGTCCGGCTGGTGGGACGGTGCCGATGTGCGCCGCGACTACTACCTGATCGAAACCGCCGCCGGCCAGCAGGGCTGGGCCTATCGTCAGGTCGGCGAGCCCGGGCCGCTGCTGTTGCAGGGCTGGTTCGCATGAACACCTACGCCGAGCTGCATTGCCTGTCCAACTTCAGCTTCCAGCGCGGCGCCTCCAGTGCCGCCGAATTGTTCCAGCGTGCCAAGGCCCTGGGCTACCAGGCCCTGGCAATCACCGACGAGTGCACCCTGGCGGGGATTGTCCGCGCCTGGCAGGCCTCTCGCGATACGGGCCTCAAGCTGATCGTCGGCAGTGAAATGCAGATCGAGGACGGCCCGCGCCTGGTGCTGCTGGTGGAAGACCTGGCGGGTTACCAGGGCCTGTGCCGGTTGATCACCCGGGCCCGGCGCCGGGCCGAGAAGGGCAGCTATCGCCTGCTGCGCGAAGATTTCGCCGAACCCTTGCCGGGGCTGCTGGCCCTATGGCTGACGGGCGCCGGCGAGCCGCTGGCCCAGGGCCGCTGGTTGCAGCAGGTGTTCCCCCAGCGCCTGTGGCTGGCGCTGGAGCTGCATTGCGGCCAGGACGATGCCCGGCACCTGCAACAGCAACTGGCCCTGGCCCGGCAACTGGAGCTGCCAGCCGTGGCCTGTGGCGATGTGCACATGCATGTGCGCGGGCGCCGGGCGCTGCAGGACACCATGACCGCGATCCGCCATCACCTGCCGGTGGCCGAGGCCGGGCAACGCCTGTTCGCCAACGGCGAGCGCCACCTGCGGCCCGTCGAAGTGCTGCAAGGCCTGTACCCCCAGGCCCTGCTCGACGAGTCGCTGGCCATCGCCGGGCGCTGCGCTTTCGACCTCGGCCAACTGCGCTACCAATACCCCCGGGAGCTGGTGCCCGAGGGGCACGACGCTGGCTCCTGGCTGCGGGTGCTGACCCAGCGCGGCATCGTGCGCCGCTGGCCCGCTGGTGCCCGGGCCGAGGTACTGAAGCAGATCGACAAGGAGCTCACGCTGATCTGCGACCTGGGCTACGAGAGTTATTTCCTCACGGTGCACGACATCGTCGACTTCGCCCGGCGCCAGCACATCCTCTGCCAGGGCCGGGGCTCGGCGGCCAACTCGGTGGTGTGTTTCGCCCTCGGCATCACCGAGATCGACCCGGACCGCTCGACCCTGCTGTTCGAGCGTTTCCTGTCGCGTGAACGCAACGAGCCGCCGGACATCGATGTCGACTTCGAGCACGAGCGCCGGGAAGAGGTGCTGCAGTATGTGTTCCAGCGCTATGGCCGGCATCGCGCGGCGCTGACCGCGGTGGTCAGCACCTACCATGGCGCCGGGGCGGTGCGGGATGTGGCCAAGGCCCTGGGCCTGCCGCCGGATCAGGTCAATGCCCTGGCCGACTGCTGCGGCCACTGGAGTGATACGCCGCCCAGCGTCGAGCGCCTGCAGGAGGCCGGGTTCGATCCCCAGAGCCCGGTGCTGCGCCGGGTCCTGAGCCTGACCGGGCAGTTGATCGGCTTTCCCCGGCACCTGTCCCAGCACCCCGGCGGTTTCGTGATTTCCGAGCAGCCCCTGGACCACCTGGTGCCGGTGGAGAACGCGACGATGGCCGAGCGTACGGTGATCCAGTGGGACAAGGACGACCTGGACATGGTCGGCCTGCTCAAGGTGGATATCCTCGCCCTGGGCATGCTCAGCGCCATCCGCCGTTGCTTCGACCTGATCCACGGCTACCGTGGCCAGCGCTACAGCCTCGCCAGCATTCCGCCTGAAGACCCCGCCACCTACGAAATGATCGGCCGCGCCGACACCATCGGCGTGTTCCAGATCGAGTCCCGGGCGCAGATGTCGATGCTGCCCCGGCTCAAGCCGCAGAACTTCTACGACCTGGTGATCGAGGTGGCCATCGTCCGGCCCGGGCCGATCCAGGGCGGCATGGTCCATCCCTACCTGCGCCGGCGTAACCGTGAAGAGCCGGAGACTTATCCGTCGCCGAAGTTGGAAGCGGTGCTCAAGCGCACCCTGGGAGTGCCGCTGTTTCAGGAGCAGGTGATGCAGATCGCCATTGTCGCCGCCGACTACACCCCGGGCGAGGCCGACCAGTTGCGCCGCTCCATGGCCGCCTGGAAGCGCCACGGCGGCCTGGAACCGCACCGCGAACGGCTGCGCCGGGGGATGAACCGCAATGGCTACAGCGATGAATTCGCGACGCAGATCTTCGAGCAGATCAAGGGCTTTGGCAGCTACGGCTTTCCCGAATCCCATGCCGCCAGCTTTGCCTTGTTGACCTACGCCAGTTGCTGGCTCAAGTGCCACGAACCGGCGGCCTTCGCCTGCGCCCTGATCAACAGCTGGCCCATGGGCTTCTACAGCCCCGACCAGATCCTCCAGGACGCCCGGCGCCATGGTTTGCAGGTTCTTGCGGTGGATGTGGGCGCCAGTGACTGGGACTGCAGCCTGGAGCCGATTCCTGTCCAGCCTGCACGCGCTGGAAATGGCCCCCCCGGGCAGCCGGCCCTGCGCCTGGGGCTGCGGATGATCAAGGGTTTTCGCGAGGACGATGCCCGGCGCATCGAACGTGCCCGCCGGCAACGGGCCTTTGTCGATATCGCCGACCTGGGCGAGCGGGCCCGCCTGGATGTCCGCGCCCAGGAATTGCTGGCCGATGCCGGCGCCTTGCAGGCGCTGGCCGGGGATCGCTATCGGGCACGCTGGGAAGTGGCCGGGGTGGAAAGACAGCTGGGGCTGTTCGCCGGCCTGCCGAGCCAGGAGGAAGCGCCGGTAGCGTTGCCCCGGCCCAGTGTCGGCGAAGACCTGCAGGCGGATTACCACAGCCTGGGCACCACCCTCGGGCCGCACCCCCTGGCGCTGCTGCGCCCGCAGCTTGCGGCCCGGCGCTGCCGCAGCTCGCGCGACTTGCTGGCGGTGGAGCACGGGCGTTCGGTGAGCGTGGCCGGGCTGGTCACCGGGCGCCAGCGGCCGGGCACCGCCAGCGGGGTGACCTTCGTGACCCTGGAAGACGAGTTCGGCAACGTCAATGTGGTGGTCTGGCGCGACCTGGCCGAGCGCCAGCGCCGGGTGCTGGTGGGCGCGCAGTTGCTCAAGGTCGACGGCACCCTGGAAACCGAGGGCGAGGTGCGCCACCTGATTGCCGGGCGCCTGAGTGACCTGAGCCCGTTGCTGGATGGCATTCACGTACGCAGCCGCGACTTTCGTTGATGTAGCCGCTGCCGAGCCCGGGCGATGCTGCGAAAAGGCCCGTAGGGCCTTGCTTGGCGGTCTCCCGCCGGAACCCCGGCGTCCTCAAGACCGCCGCGTCTGCTGCGTCGCAATGCCGTCCAAGCCGTTCGTCCGAACGCGGCCCGAGCCTGCGGCAGCGGCTACACGAAACGCGGATCGGCAGTGGCCTGCCGCTTTGCTATCCCCGAGTCTGTGGCAATGGTTACAGAATGACGCCAAGGTTTTTTATTCCTTTTCGCACTGATGGCGCTTTGGCATAATCGCCGCCGATGATGCCCCCTGCATCAAGTTTCAGAACGCTCGGCCGACGACTTTCGAGCCTGCACAGACTGGGGCCGCAGACGTGCGGCAGGGCGCAAGTGCATCTAGACAGTGCACCTAAATGGATACTCAAGAAGGAACATAGAGTGAGAGTGATCTCGAAGTTGATGTTGTCCGCTGTAGCACTGGCGGTGCTGGCGGGCATGAGCGGTTGCGCCACGGAAAGCTCCCGGGCCTTGCCGGTGGAGAAGGTCCAGAGCGCCAGCCAGGTATGGACCGGAGCCCGGGTGCCGATGGCCGTGGGCAAGTTCGACAACCGCTCCAGCTACATGCGCGGAATCTTCTCCGATGGCGTCGACCGCCTCGGCGGCCAGGCCAAGACCATCCTCATCACCCACCTGCAGCAGACCAACCGCTTCAGCGTGCTGGACCGCGACAACATGGGCGAGATCCAGCAGGAAGCGGCCATCAAGGGCCAGGCGCAGAAGCTCAAGGGCGCGGACTTCGTGGTCACCGGCGATGTCACCGAGTTCGGTCGCAAGGAAACCGGCGACCACCAGCTGTTCGGCATCCTCGGCCGCGGCAAGACCCAGGTGGCCTACGCCAAGGTGGCGTTGAACATCGTCAACATCAGCACCTCCGAAGTGGTCTATTCGACCCAGGGCGCTGGCGAGTACGCCTTGTCCAACCGTGAAGTGATCGGCTTCGGCGGCACCGCTGCCTACGATTCGACCCTCAACGGCAAGGTCCTCGACCTGGCCATGCGCGAGGCGGTCAACCGCATGGTCGAGGCCATCGACGCCGGCGCCTGGAAACCGGGCCGCTGATCACACAGCTGACAGGGAGAAGTGCAAGCATGTCGAAGACGATGATGGCGCGGCCAATGATGGCCGGCGCCTTGCTGGGCTGTGTGCTGCTGGCCGGTTGCAGCGGGCCGAAGACGCTGTACCAGTGGGAAACCTACCAGGCCCAGACCTACGAGTACTTCAAGGGCGAGGAGGCCCGGGAGGCCCAGGTCGAGGCCCTGGAGCGCGACCTGCAGAAGATCAAGTCCACCGGCAAGGCCGTGCCGCCGGGCTACCACGCCCACCTGGGCATGCTCTACGCGAGCCTGGGCAAGGATGACCAGATGGTGCAGCAGTTCAATACCGAGAAGGCGCTGTTCCCCGAATCCGCCTCGTACATGGACTTCCTGCTCAAGAACGCCAAGAAGGGAGCCGCCCAATGAGCCTGATGACCCTGCGCAACCTGCTGGGCCTGTTGGCCGTGAGCCTGCTGGTGGGCTGCGCCGCGCCCAGGAGCGTGGACTACTCGGCCTACAAGCAGGCCCGGCCGAAGTCGATCCTGGTGCTGCCGCCGCTCAATGAATCGCCGGACATCAAGGCCACCTACAGCATGCTGTCCCAGGTGACCTTTCCCCTGGCCGAAGCCGGTTACTACGTGATGCCGATCGCGGTGGTGGATGAAACCTTCCGCCATAACGGCCTGACCAACCCGGCGGACATCCACGGCCTGGCGCCGGCCAAGCTCAACGAGATCTTCGGCGCCGACGCCGGCCTGTACATCACGGTCAAGGAATACGGCACCAGCTACATGCTGATCAGCAGCGCCACCGTGGTCACCGCCAGCGCCACCCTGGTGGACCTGAAGACTGGCACCACGTTGTGGACCGGCAGCGCCCGCGCCTCCAGTGAGGAAGGCAACAACGGCAACAACGGTGGCCTGGTGGGCATGCTGATCACCGCTGCGGTGAAGCAGATCATCAACACCAGCACCGACGCCGGCCATCCGATTGCCGGCATCACCAGCCAGCGCCTGCTGTCGGCCGGGCAACGCACCGGCTTGCTGTACGGTCCGCGTTCGCCGAAATACGGCACCGACTGAGGGGCAGGGAGCGGGCAATCCGCTCTTTTTCAGGCGGCGCCTGTCGGCGCCCGCCTGGAACCCGGGCCATCGCCTATTCTGTCTTTGCAGTCGCGCGAAGGGCGTTGCCCGGCGGCATGGCCGACCAGTGGCGAAGCCGATCCCGGCCCTGGTGAAACCATCCGCGTGCACCGTGCTCAAAGGCTCTGGAGGCTGCGTCGCGGCCTCTTGAAAACCCACGCTGTGCCACGTTCTTCGTAGAGTCCGCTCATGCCGTTCTTATCTGATCATCACGGGTGCCAGGGGTGGAAGGGCGAAATGGCCGAGCGCATCCGTGCCTTCGACTGGTCCGCCACCAGCCTCGGGGCGTTGCAGCACTGGAGCCACAGCCTGTGCAGCACGGTGCAACTGATGCTCGGCTCGCCGCTGCCGATGGTGATGCTCTGGGGCCCCCTGGGCTACATGATCTACAACGATGCCTATGCCGAGTTCGCCGGCGGCCGCCATCCCTACCTGCTGGGCTGCGCCGTGGAGATGGGCTGGCCGGAGGTCGCCGAGTTCAACCGCGGGGTGATGAACACCTGCCTCAGCGGCGGCACCCTGTCCTATCACAACAAGGAACTGGTGCTGCTGCGCAACGGGGTGCCGGAAGACGTCTGGATGGACCTCTACTACAGCCCGGTGGCGGGGGACGACCAGGCTCCGGCCGGGGTCATCGCCATTGTCGTGGAAACTACCGCCCATGTGATTTCCGAGCGCCGCCGCCAGGCCGCGGAGGCCGCCTACCGGGCGGAGAACGAGCGCGTGCAGCTGGCGCTGAATGCCGGGGCGTTGCTGGGCTCCTTCGTCTGGGACGTCCAGGCCGACGTGCTGTCTTGCGACGAGCGTTTTGCCCGGACCTTTTCCTACCCGGCGGACCAGCCCCTGGACAACCTGCCGATCGATATCACCGAAAGCCGCATCCACCCCGATGACCTGCCGCGCATCAAGGAACTGGCCCATTACAGCGTGACCCAGGGCGGGCCCTACAACGCCGAATACCGGGTGCGCCGCGAGGACGGCAGCTACACCTGGGTGCTGGCCTGCGGCCGTTGCGAGTTCGACGAGTCGGGCCAGGCCTTGCGTTTCCCCGGGGTGCTGATCGATATCCAGGAGCGCAAGATCGCCGAGGAAGCCCTGCGCCAACTGACCCGCAACCTGGAGCAGCGGGTGCTGGAGGAGGTCAACGCGCGGCTCAGCGCCGAGGAGCAACTGCGCCAGGTGCAGAAACTCGAAGCCATTGGCGGCCTGACCGGCGGCGTGGCCCATGATTTCAACAACCTCCTGCAGGTGATCGCCGGCAACCTGCATCTGCTGTCCCGCCACGAAGCGGGCAACGCCAATGTGCAGCGGCGCACGGCCGCCGCGCTGACGGCGGTGGAGCGCGGCGCCAAGCTGTCGAACCAACTGCTGGCCTTTGCCCGGCGCCAGCCGCTGTCACCGGCCAGCTACAACCCGCGGCACCTGTACGAGGGCCTGGGGGAGTTGCTGCAGCGGGCCCTGGGCGAAACCATTTGCATCGATGTGCAATTGCCCGCCGAGCCCTGGTGCATCCATGTGGATCGCAACCAGTTGGAAAACGCCGTGCTCAACCTGGCGATCAATGCCCGGGATGCCCTGGGCGGCGAGGGGCGGATCCTCATCAGCGCCGAGAACCAGGTGCTGGATTCGCGCTTCTGCGCCGGCAAGGGCATCGCTGCCGGCGAGTACCTGTGCCTGAGTGTGGCTGACGATGGCCCGGGCATGCCCGCCGAGGTGCTCAAGCAGGCCTTCGAACCCTTCTTCACCACCAAGGCCGACGGTCATGGCACGGGCCTGGGCTTGAGCATGGTGTTCGGTTTCGTCAAGCAGAGCGGCGGCCATATCGAGATCTTCAGCAGCCCGGGGCAGGGCACCCGGGTGCAGATGTACTTTGCCCGCAGTGCCGAACCTACGCTGCAGCAGGCGCCGCGCCCGGGTCAGCGGGCGGGCGGTGGCGAGGAAAGCATCCTGGTGGTGGAGGACAACGCCGAGGTGCGCAGCGCCGCGGTGGAAATGCTCGAACACGAGGGCTACCGGGTGCGCACCGCGAGCAATGGTGACGCTGCCATGCAACTGCTGCTGGACGGGCTCAAGGTCGATCTGATCTTCACCGACGTGGTGATGCCCGGTCTGATCAAGAGCACGGACCTGGCCACCTGGGCCAAGACCCAGGCACCGCCAATCGCGGTGCTGTTCACCTCGGGGCACACCCGCGACATGATTTCGCGCAACCACCAGCTCAGCCCCGACACCCACCTGCTGAGCAAGCCCTACGGGCCTGCAGACCTGAGCGCCATGGTGCGTTCGGTGCTGGAGGCCTGAGCGGCGCCTGGCGCCAAGTGTGAAGCAGCGCATAAAAATCCCCAGGGGGCGACGACAAACTGGCGTCAAACTTCTACGCTGCATGAAGTTGAATGAACTTGTACGTTTTTTCTGCTGACCAAGGACAGGGGCATCGACCGCCTGATCCCATAACAACAAACGTCGTCTTGCGCGGTTTTTCTTCTCAACCTTTTTTGGATGCTCCGCCGTGATCTCCACCCTTGAACTGCGCAGAATCGTTGAAACCAGCTTCCTGCCCCTGCATTGCCAGTGCACCGTCGGCCACGACGGGGCCATGACTGTGCGCATCTGCGACCCCGCCAGCGGGCGCGTCGACCTGTTGGTCACCGGCATCGCCACCCGCGGCCTGACCAGCTCCCGGGCGCTGTCGGAGCTGATTGCCGAGTTGCGCTACGACCTCCAGCACACCCGCCTGAGCACCGAGCAGCAAGCCCGCCGCCAGCACGGTCGCTGAAGCGCCAGGGAACATTGCGCCGGGGGCGAGGCTCGAACCCCGGGTACGCGCGTCGATCTTCCACGGGGCTTGCCTCGGGCCTCGGACCTTGTGTGATGATCGCGCTTCGACTGTTCGCGGTTCTCGACATAAGGCTGGTTCATGACTGCTTCCCGTAGCCCCTCCAATGCTTCCCAGGCGAGCCCTTCGTCCTTTCCAGCCAGCGGTTTTGTCCGGGTGCGCGGCGCCCGCGAGCACAACCTGAAGAATGTCGACGTGGACATTCCCCGGGATGCGCTGGTGGTGTTCAGTGGGGTGTCGGGCTCGGGCAAGTCGTCCCTGGCGTTCTCCACCCTGTATGCCGAGGCCCAGCGTCGCTACTTCGAATCGGTGGCGCCCTATGCCCGGCGCCTGATCGACCAGGTGGGGGTGCCGGATGTCGACCGCATCGACGGCCTGCCGCCGGCGGTGGCCCTGCAACAGCAGCGCGGCACTCCCAGCACGCGCTCTTCGGTGGGCAGCGTGACCACCTTGTCGAGCCTGGTGCGCATGCTCTATTCCCGGGCCGGTAGCTACCCGCCGGGGCAGCCGATGCTGTATGCCGAGGACTTTTCGCCGAACACGCCCCAAGGCGCCTGCCCGGAATGCCATGGCCTGGGGCGGGTCTATGAGGTCGACGAAGCGAGCATGGTTCCCGACCCTTCGCTGACCATCCGCCAGCGCGCCGTGGCCTCCTGGCCCCTGGCCTGGCAGGGACAGAACCTGCGGGACATCCTGGTGACCCTGGGCTACGACGTCGACATCCCCTGGCAGCAACTGCCGAAAAAGCAGCGTGACTGGATCCTCTTCACCGAAGAAACCCCCACAGTACCGGTGTACGCCGGGCTGACCCCGGAACAGACCCGCGAAGCCCTCAAGCGCAAGCAGGAACCCAGCTACATGGGCACCTTCAGCGGCGCCCGGCGCTATGTGCTGCACACCTTCACCCACACCCAGAGCGCGCTGATGAAAAAGCGTGTGTCGCAGTTCATGCGCGGCAGCCCGTGCCCGCTGTGCGAGGGCAAGCGGCTCAAGCGCGAGGCCCTGGCGGTGACCTTTGCCGGGCTGGATATCGGCGAGCTGGCGCGCCTGCCGCTGCTGCAACTGGCCGAGGTGCTGCGGCCGGTGGCGGCGGCAGATTACCTGGAGCAGGCGCCCGCCGATGATCCGGTGCTGAGCCACGCCCAGACTCGTGCCGCGCGTCAGCAGCGCCATGCCCAGGGCGCCCCGGAGCATCGCGGCGCGCCGGATGTGCGGCATACGCCGAACCTGTCCCTGGAAAAGCGTCTGGCCGCCCAGCGCATCGCCCAGGACCTGCTGGAGCGGGTCAGCACCCTGACCGACCTCGGGCTGGGCTACCTGGCCCTGGAGCGCAGCACGCCGAGCCTGTCTTCCGGTGAGTTGCAGCGCCTGCGCCTGGCGACCCAGCTGGGCTCGCAGCTGTTCGGGGTGATCTATGTGCTGGACGAGCCCTCGGCAGGCCTGCACCCGGCGGATGCCGAGGCACTGTTCGAGGCCTTGCAGCGGCTCAAGGCCGCCGGCAACTCGCTGTTCGTGGTGGAGCACGATGTGCAGACCATGCGCCGTGCCGACTGGCTGGTGGACGTGGGCCCGGCGGCGGGAGAGCGTGGCGGCCAGGTGCTGTACAGCGGCCCGCCGGCCGGCTTGGCCGAGGTGGCGCAGTCCCAGACCCGGGCCTACCTGTTTCCCGAGCAGGCCCCGGCCCGGCGTACCCCGCGCCCGCCCCGAGGCTGGCTGCGGCTGGAAGGTATCAGCCGCAACAACCTCAAGGAGCTGGACGCCGAGTTTCCCCTGGGCTGCTTTACCGCGGTGACCGGGGTTTCCGGTTCCGGCAAGTCGAGCCTGGTGAGCCAGGCCCTGCTGGAACTGGTGGGCGCGCACCTGGGCAAGGCTTCGGCCAGCGATGAGGCGCCGGAGCTGGACCTGGCGGACGACGCACCGGTCAGCAGCGGCGGGCGGGTGGTGGCCGGCATGGAGCAGATCAAGCGCCTGGTACAGGTGGACCAGAAACCCATCGGCCGCACCCCGCGTTCCAATCTCGCGACCTACACCGGGCTGTTCGATCAGGTGCGCAAGCTGTTCGCCGCCACCGACGAGGCCCGGGAGCGGGGCTTCGACGCCGGACAGTTTTCCTTCAACGTGGCCAAGGGCCGTTGCCCGGCCTGCGAGGGCGAGGGCTTTGTCAGCGTCGAGCTGCTGTTCATGCCCAGCGTGTTCGCCCCGTGCCCGACCTGCCATGGCGCGCGCTACAACCCCCAGACCCTGGCCGTGACCTGGCAGGGCCTGAACATCGCCCAGGTGCTGCAATTGAGTGTCGAGCAGGCCTTGCCGGTGTTTGCCGAACAACCGGGCATCCGCCGCGCCCTGGAAGTGCTGCGCGACATCGGCCTGGATTACTTGCGCCTGGGCCAGCCGGCCACCGAGCTCTCCGGCGGTGAGGCGCAGCGCATCAAGCTGGCCACCGAGCTGCAGCGCACTGCCCGGGGCGCCACCCTGTACGTGCTGGACGAGCCCACCACCGGCCTGCACCCACGGGATGTGGACCGTCTGCTGGAGCAACTGGACAAACTGGTGGCGGCCGGGCACAGCCTGGTGGTGGTGGAGCACGAAATGCGCGTGGTGGCCCAGGCCGACTGGGTGATCGACATCGGCCCTGGTGCCGGCGACCAGGGCGGCACCCTGGTGGCCTGCGGCACCCCGCACCAGGTGGCAAAGCAGCGCACTAGCCGCACCGCGCCCTTTCTTGCCCAAGCGCTGGGCGGACGTTGATCCAGGGCAAAAGTGGCGACGAACGGTTACCGCTGGTCTGATTGGCGGTCGACAGACCCGGTCCGGCGAGGCCATTCTGATAACCGGCGGGGGCGTGATGACGCCCTTGCTGCCGATCAACCACGGAGGTGTTCCATGCCGGTGACCCACGACCTTTACCAGGACCTGAGCTGCAGTAAAGAAGACATTCAACAGCGTCGGGCCAGTGACCCCCACCTGAATGCGCTGTTCGACAAATACACCAGCATCGACGATCAGGTGCTCAAGGCCGAAGCTGCCGCTGCCGCAGACGACGAACTGAAGAAACTCAAGGAAAAACGCCTGCTGATCAAGGATGAGATCGCCGGGAAACTCACCGCCGGTTCCTGACCCCCCTGTAGCAAAGACGCTCGCAGTAGCAAGGAGCTTGTTGTGGCAAGGGAGCTTGCTCCCGCTGGGCGGCATAGCCGCCCAGACGCCCGCCGGGCTGTCCCCACCCCAAGCTGCAACGCCCCCAGCCTCAAGGCGCCAGCGCCTCCTTCAACGACAACCGGGCCATGTGCCTGGCCGTCAGCGCCCCCAGGTACAAGGCATCGCCATATTCGCGCACCGTGGTGATCGGCGAGTAGTTGCCGCTGCTGCCATCCTGCAGGTTGGCGATCACCTGGCCCTGGGTATCCAGGCCCAGCACGAAGCCGCGCTTCTCCACCGGCTTGGGCAATACCGTCATCGCCCGCACCAGCATCTTGCGCACGAAGGGGTAGGGCGCGGTGGCATCGAGCAACGGGTTGCGCGGTGCGTACAGGGCCACCCAGAAACGCCCGGCGCCATTGAAGCTCAGGTTGTCCGGCAGCCCCGGCAGGTTATCGATGAACAGGTCGTGGCTGCCGGCCTTGTCACCCTTGAGCCAGTAGCGGCTGATGCGGTAGGCGCCGGTTTCATTGACCAGCACATAGGCCTCGTCCGGCCCCAGGGCAATGCCGTTGGCGAACTCCAGGCGGTCCAGCAGCACCTCGGTGGTGCCGCTCTGGAAGTCGTAGCGCAGCAGGCGGCCATCGGCGTCGTGCTCGATCACCGCTTCGCCGTCATGGCCATAGCCCCAGCGGCTGGTGGCGTCGCTGAAGTAGGCGTAGCGCCCCGCGGCATCGACCGCCACATCGTCGGTAAAGCCGAACTTCAGGCCGTTGGCCTCGGTGCTCAGGGTCTGCAACTGGCCCTGGCTGTCCAGGGCCAGCAGGCCCTTGATGGCATCGGCGATGATCAGGCGCCCGTCCGGGTGCCGGGCCAGGCCCAGGGGCCGGCCGCCGGTATTGACCAGCACCTTGAGCGCACTGCCGTCGAGGCTGCTCTGGATCACCCGGCCGTCATGCAGGCCGCTGAGCAGTTGTTCGTGTTCCAGCAGCAGGGCTTCGGGGCCGTCGATGTCCCGGGCGCCCACCGGCTGCACGGCCTTGAGCTTCTGGTTCTCGGCAAACGGCCCCTGGCTCAGGGACGGCGCCGGCGCCGGGTTCCAGGCCACCGGCTGGACCCTGGTCGGCATCAGCAGCAGGAAGGCCAGGACGGCCAGCAGCACCAGCAGGACAATCCGCAGGCCGCTGAAGCGGCGGGGGGCAATCTGATTCATGCAATGACTCCTGTCGGGGCGGCCTCAGGACGGGCGGCCGGGGGCCTCGGTGGCGGGCAGCGGGATAGCTTGCTGGGCCATCTCGCACAATGCCAGCAATGAGGCGGCGGATTCCCGTTCTATCCGTCGCTTGAATAGCAGCTGATTGCCCAGGCGCATCAGCAGGTTGTCAAAGCCGTACTCCAGGGTCCGCACGAAGCGCGTGTGCTGCGCCCCCAGGGGCTGGCATTCGTAGGTCACCTGCAGGTGCAGGCCGTGATCGCCCCGGGCGCTGGCACGCCAGCGGTGCCCGGGCAGGTACTCCTCGACCGTCCAGCTCAGGTGGCCGCTGCGCCCGCCGGCATGGATGTCTTCCTCGAAGCCTTGCCCGGCGAACAGCGGGCCTTCGTCGCCCTCGACCTTGAGCGAGGGGGGGTGCCACTGTGGCCAGAGCCGCGAGCTGGCGGCATAGGCCAGGGTGCTGGCGGCGCTGCGGGGGATGTCGACCTGGTGCTGCATGCGGGTCATGGGCGTGGCCTCGTCAGGGGTGGAAGTGACGGCTGGCGGCTCTTGCGGTTGCCAGTGCAGGGTACCGAACAGCCAGTCCATCAGCGGCAGGACAATATTGAAGTTGCGCTCCTGCATCAGCTCGCGGCGGTGATGCAGTTCGTGCAGGCGGCGCATCTGCCGCACCCAGGGCAGGCGCGCCAGGGGGTGATTGGCGGGCAGGTGCTCGCAGGCATGGAACACCTCGTAGGCCAGGTAGCCGAGCAGGGTGCAACTGGCGAACAGCGCCGCCACGTTGCCATTCCACAGGCGCAGCAGCGCCCACAGGGGCAGGGCGAAGAGCAGGCTGTGCACCACGATCAGCCAGGCCGGAAACAGAATCACCCGCCAGTCCCGGTAGCCTTCATAGGCCATCAGCCCGGGGGCGAAGAAGCTGTGGTGGTCGCCGGTATGGCGGGCATAGAACATCCGCGCGAAGCGCTGCTTGTGATGCCCCAGCCAGCGGTGCACCACGTAGATGCACAGGTTGAAGAACAGCAGCGCCACCGGCACCGCCAGCCATTCCAGGGGCTGCACCTGGCTCAGGGTGCTGCATAGCAGGCCGATGCACAGCAGGCCATAGGCCAGGACAAAGCCGCCATGCAGCCAGGGGTTGTAGCGCGGACTGACCGCCGCTCGGTATTGCTGACGAAAGTGCTGGGTGGTTTCTCGCACGGCCCGATTCCCGTTGTTGTTTTTATGGGCTGCAGCGTAGCCGGCGGGTAATTATCCAGCCAATGGATAGTGGGAATGAGGATTATTCATCAGGCTGAAAATGCCCGGATAAAGCCCAGGGAAACGACAGCGAGGCGAATGAAAGATTGACGCCAGAATAGTGGCTATTTAGTATTTTGATATTGAATTGATATCATTTCTGCTCGCACTCTGCTCCTTTCTGGTTCCGTTTTGCCTGTCAGGCATCTAGGGGCTGCCAGTTCGACCCTGCTTGCCGAAATCAATTTTTCCTCGCCATGGGCCTTCAGGATGAAGGCTCCAGGGGCTTGTGCTCCTGCATTGCTAAGAGACTGACATGGACGTTCGCCACTTCACCTTCCTGGCCCAGCAACCCTCTGCTGTCCTGCAATCCCGTGATTCGTTCTGCGGCTTGTCCAAGCGCAGCCTGGCGTTCGTCCTGGCCAACATGATGTTCTGGCAGCCGCTGGTGGCGATGGCCGACGGCATCGTGGTCAACGGCAGCGGCACAACACTGGGTCAGGCGGGCAATGGCGTGCCCATCGTCAACATTGCCACGCCCAATGGCAGCGGCCTGTCGCACAACAAGTTCAGCGACTACAACGTCGGCCAGCAGGGGCTGATCCTCAACAACGCCACCGGCCGCACCCAGGAAACCCAACTGGGCGGAATCATTCTCGGCAACTCCAACCTGGGCGGCCGCGCGGCCAATGTGATCCTCAACGAGGTCAACGGCGGCAGCCCCAGCCAGCTCAAGGGCTACACCGAAGTGGCCGGGCAAGCGGCCCATGTCATCGTCGCCAACCCCTATGGCGTGACCTGCAACGGCTGCGGCTTCATCAACACCCCGAAAGCCA
>NZ_FPBG01000012.1:0-36533 GCF_900116505.1 Pseudomonas sp. NFPP25
GCGCCCAGGTCAACGGCGGGAATGTTCGCCAGGGAGCCCTGGAAACTGCCCACGGCGGTGCGGGTGGCGGCAACGATTACGACGTCTTGCATGATCGGGTCCTTGTGTTCGGTGGCGGGGACCTGTGGCGTGGTGCGGGTGTTGGCCGGGCGGCACAGGCACTGGAAATTGGCGAAATCATGGTTGCACACAACCCCGGGAGCCGGCCAATCGCGAACCGGCCGGTCGGGTTGTGCTTGAACGGTCGGTTTTTACAGGCCCATGCGTCGTTTCGCCCGGTGCACGGAACTGTCCCGTACCGCCCAGCGCAGCATCGGCGTGCTGCGCTTGACGCTGGCACGAATCAGTTGGCGTTGCAGCGGGTTCTGATTGACCTCGAGCATGGCGCTGGCCCAGTCCGGCAGCAGGTCGATGCCGGCCTGCATCATCAATGAACCGAAGGGTTTGGCCAGGCGGCTGGGGGCTGGGGCAGCCAGCAGCAGGCGCAGGACTTCCCGGCTGCGCTGGTCGCAGAGCAGTTGGGGGCGCATGGCCTGCAGGTAGTCGGCCACGGCGCGTCGCGAGCGCGGCACGTCCCGGGCTCCCAGGCGTTCGGCGATCAGGGCGATCTCGTCGTAGTAGCGATCCTGGTCAGCCCCGGAAAGATGAGGGTTGAGGTAACGCAAGTGCGCGGCAAGAAAGCTGCTGACCTCAGCCACGTGAACCCAGGTCAGCAGATCGGGGTCGCTGGCGGCATAGGGGCGGCCATCGGGGGCGGTGCCGACTATGTGCAAGTGAATGCTGCGTACCTTGTCGATCAGCCATTCGGCGTCCTGGCGGGAGCCGAAGGTGGTGCCGGAGATGAACTGCCCGGTGCGGCGCAGGCGGCCGATCATGTCTTGGCGAAAGTTCGAGTGATCCCAGACGCCGGCCAAGGCCAAAGGATGCAGGGCCTGCATCAACAGGGCGCTGATGCCGCCGATCAGCATGCTGCTGAAGTCGGCGTGCACCTGCCAACTGACGGACCCCGGCCCGAACAGGCCGGGGTCACCTTTGGGATGTTCCAGGTCGAGTTGGCCCAGAGACAGGCCGGACAGGCTCATGACCTGGCTTTCGATGCGGCTGCGAATGAATTCCATGACAGCTCGGTGTGGCTATTTAAAAAAGAAGCGCGGCGGATGCCGCGCCGGTTTCAAACGTTCAGGCGTTTGTCGATCAGGCCGTCCACCACGCTGGGGTCCGCCAGGGTCGAAGTGTCACCCAGGGTATCCAGTTCGTTGCAGGCGATCTTGCGCAGGATACGCCGCATGATCTTGCCCGAGCGAGTTTTCGGCAGGGCCGGAGCCCACTGGATCAGCTCCGGCTTGGCGAAACTGCCGATCTCGCGGCTGACCAGGGCCAGCAGTTCCTTCTTCAGTGCCTCGTCGGGCTCGACGCCCTGCATCGGTGTGACGAAGGCATAGATTCCCTGGCCCTTGAGATCATGGGGGTAACCGACCACCGCCGCTTCGGCGATGCTGTCGTGCAGCACCAGGGCGCTTTCCACTTCGGCGGTGCCGATGCGGTGCCCGGAAACGTTGATCACGTCGTCGATGCGCCCGGTGATCCAGTAGCTGCCATCCTCGTCGCGCCGGGCACCATCACCGGTGAAGTAATAGCCGGGGTAGGGAGCGAAATAGGTTTCGACCATGCGCTTGGGATCGCCATAGACGCTACGGATCTGCGCCGGCCAACTGGCCTTGATTGCCAGGATGCCGCTGCCTGCCCCATGGATTTCCTTGCCCTGGTCGTCCAGCAGCACCGGTTGTACGCCGAACATCGGGGTCGAGGCGCATCCGGGCTTGATCTGCCGGGCGCTGACCAGGGGGCTGAGCATGATGCCGCCGGTTTCGGTCTGCCACCAGGTATCGACAATCGGGCAGCGTTGTTCGCCGACCACGTTGAAATACCACTCCCAGGCTTCCGGGTTGATTGGCTCGCCGACGCTGCCGAGCAAGCGCAGGCTGGCGCGGGAGGTGTTCTGTAGCGGGGCGCTGCCTTCGCGCATCAGGGCACGCAGAGCGGTGGGCGCGGTGTAGAAGATGTTCACCTGATGCTTGTCCACCACCTCCCAGAAACGCGAGGTGCTGGGGTAGTTGGGCACGCCTTCGAAGATCAGCGTGGTCGCGCCGTTGGCCAGGGGGCCGTAGAGGATGTAGCTGTGGCCGGTGACCCAGCCGACGTCGGCGGTGCACCAGAAGACTTCGCCGTCGCGGTAGTCCAGCACGTACTTGAAGGTCATGGCGGCCTGTAGCAGGTAGCCGCCGGTGGTGTGCAGCACGCCCTTGGGTTTGCCGGTGCTGCCGGAGGTGTAGAGGATGAACAGCGGGTCTTCGGCGTCCATCGGCTCGGGGGCGCATTGGTTGCTGGCGCCAGCCACGGCCTGTTCATAGGGAATGTCGCGATCTGGCACCCAGTTCACCGGGTTGCGGGTGCGTTCGACCACCAGCACGCTGCTGACATCCGGGCAACTGAGCAGGGCCTTGTCGACGTTGCTCTTCAGCGGAATCAGTTTGCCGCCGCGCACGCCTTCATCGGCGGTGATCACGGTGCGGCAGTCGGCGTTGAGAATGCGGTCGCGCAGGGCCTCCGGCGAAAAACCGCCGAACACCACCGAATGCACCGCGCCGATTCGGGTACAGGCGAGCATGGCGTAGGCCACTTCGGGAATCATCGGCATGTAGATGCACACCCGGTCGCCCTTCTTCACGCCACGGCTTTTCAGCACGTTGGCCAGGCGGCAGACCCGGTCGTGGAGTTCCTGGTAGGTGATGCGCTGGGAGTCTGCCGGGTTGTCACCTTCCCAGATGATCGCCGCCTGATTGCCGCGTTTTTCCAGATGACGGTCGATGCAGTTGTAGCTGACGTTGAGTTGGCCACCGCGAAACCAGTTGGCCTCGCCGGTGCGCATGTCGTGGCTGTGGACGCTGTCCCAGGGGCTGCTCCAGTGCAGGAAGCGCCTGGCCTGCTCGGCCCAGAACTGGTCCGGTTGCTCAATGGACTGGCGGTAGAGGTGGTGGTAGTCGTCCTGGCTCATTTGTGCCGCCCGGCGGACGGCATCGGCTTTCGGAAAAGTGCTGATATCGAACATGACGGTTCCTTATTCTTGTTTTGCGACAAGTCATAAGGGTGCGCACAAGTGCCGGGAAGGTTCAAGTGGGGAAGGGCCGGGGCCCGGACAGGAGCCGGTGTGGCCGGCTCCTGGGGTGACAGGGTCGATCAGCCGCGGTGACGGCCGCGGAAGTAGTTGATCAGGCCTTGGGTCGATGCGTCGTCGGCCAGGGTTTCGTCGCTGCCGACCAGGCGGTTGTAGACGCCTTTGCCCAGCTCCTTGCCCAGCTCCACGCCCCACTGGTCGAAGGCGTTGATGCCCCAGACCACGCTTTGCACGAAGACCTTGTGTTCATACAGCGCCACCAGTGCGCCAAGGCGCCGCGGGCTGATGCGCTCCACCACCAGGGTGTTGCTCGGACGGTTGCCGGGAATCACCTTGTGCGGTGCCAGTTTCGCGATTTCGGCTTCGCTCAGGCCTTTCTCGCGCAGTTCGCTCTCGGCTTCGGCGCGGGTCTTGCCCAGCATCAGTGCCTGGCTCTGGGACAGGCAGTTGGCGTACAGCCACTGATGGTGGTCGGCCACCGGGTTGAAGCTGACGATCGGCACGATGAAGTCGGCCGGAATCAACTGGGTGCCCTGGTGCAACAACTGGTGGTAGGCATGCTGGCCGTTGCAGCCCACGCCGCCCCAGATCACCGGGCCGGTATCGGTGGCCACCGGAGTACCGTCCTGGCGCACGCTCTTGCCGTTGGATTCCATGTCCAATTGTTGCAAGTGCTTGGTGATGTTGCGCAGGTAGTGGTCGTACGGCAGGATCGCGTGGCTCTGCGCGCCCCAGAAATTGCCGTACCACACGCCCAGCAGAGCCAGCAGCACCGGCATGTTCTGTTCGAATGGGGCGCTCTGGAAATGCTGGTCCATGGTGTAGGCACCGGACAGCAGCTCCTTGAAGTTGGACATGCCGATGGCCAGGGCGATCGGCAGGCCGATGGCGGACCACAGCGAGTAGCGCCCGCCGACCCAGTCCCACATCGGGAAGATGTTCTCTTCGCGAATGCCGAAGGCCACTGCCGCCGCATTGTTGCTCGACACGGCGATGAAGTGGCGGTGCAGTTCGGCCTCCGAGCCGCCCTGGGCTAGGTACCAGGCCCGTGCTGCCTGGGCGTTCTTCAGGGTTTCGAGGGTATTGAAAGACTTGGAGGAAACGATGAATAGCGTAGTTTCTGCCCGGATTTTCGCAGAAAGCTCATGGAACTCGCTGCCATCGATGTTCGCCAGGTAATGGCAGCGCACGCCTTTCTGGGCGTAGGACAACAGCGCTTCGGAAACCAGCTCCGGGCCGAGGAAGGAGCCGCCGATGCCGATGTTCACCACGTCGGTGATGGGCTTCTCGGTGTAGCCGCGCCACAGGCCGTCGTGGATGCGGCCCACCAGCTCGGTGATCTGGTTCAGTACCTTGTGCACTTCGGGCATCACGTTGACACCGTTCACCGACAGCTTGTCGCCCACCGGGCGGCGCAGTGCGGTGTGCAAGGCCGGGCGGCCTTCGGAAGCGTTGACCAGTTCGCCGGTGATCATGGACTTGATGGCGTCTGAGAGGCCGACTTCCTTGGCCAGGTTCACCAGCAGGTCGCGGGTTTCGCTGGTGATCAGGTTCTTCGAATAGTCGAGAAACAGCCCGCAGCTGCTCAGGGTGAATTGGCTGAAGCGCTGCGGATCGGCATTGAACGCCTCGCGCATGCTGAAATCCTGCATGGCTTGGCGGTGGTCTTTCAACGCTTGCCAGGCGGGCAGAGCGGTAACGTCATGAGGAGTGCGGTAGTACGCCATCGCTGCGGTTTTCCTTTTGCTTGAACTGCCTTTTGGACACTGAAAAGCCCGGAACGTCCTGCGCGGTCTCAAGGACCCGTTGGGCCGGCCCTGTGCTGATACGTTTAATCACTCGGGGGGATAACAGTAACCCCGGCGTGCTGTTCTGTCTTGGCTTTGTCCGACTGGTGGCCAGTACTATTTTGTACTCAGCGAGCCTGCCTGGTCTGGATTCGGGCTTTCAATGGGTAGAAATAGGGGGAAGCGTCAGGCGACCTGATCCGCAATCGCAGGGCTGGTAAGGCTCTGCTCATTGCCAGGGGCCATATGCAGCATGCGCGGCTTGAAACCGAGCAGTTCGGCTTCACTGCAGGGAGCATAGGTACAGAGGGTCGCTCGATCACCGACCTTGGCCTTGAACATGATGGTGTACATGGGGGGTTCCCTGGGGCGGATCCTTGAACGGGGCCCGCAGTCATGGGCTGCAGGCCCCAGCCGGCGGCAGTTTGCCCGAAGGTTGGAGTTCGGGCAATCGGGCGTTCATGCCGGTGTGTCGAGGTCCAGGTGCAGGTTGTCGATCAACCGTGTCGCGCCCAGATAGGCTGCCACAAGAATCACCAGTTCACGGTCTTGCGCGGTGGCTGGACGCAGGTTCTGTGCCTGGCGGATTTCCAGGTAGTCACGGCGCAGACCGGCGGCTTCAAGCTGCTGCTGTTGTTCGGCCACAAGCTTGGGATAGTCGCGTTCGCCGCTCCTGATGGCCTGGGCAATCTGGCTCAGGCTGCGGTACAGCACCGGGGCGATAGCGCGCTGCTCTTCGCTCAGGTAGCCGTTGCGCGACGACAGGGCGAGGCCGTCGGCGGCACGTACCGTTGGCTCACCGATGATCTGGATCGGCATGTTCAGGTCGTGCACCAGGGCCCGAATCACTGCCAACTGTTGGTAGTCCTTCTGGCCAAACACCGCGAGATCGGGCTGGACCATGTTGAACAGCTTGCTGACCACTGTAGCCACGCCTTCGAAATGCCCGGGACGGCTGGCGCCGCACAGGCCTTCGGACAGCTGGGGAACGCTGACCCGGGTCTGCCCGGCCATGCCGTCGGGGTACATTTCTTCGACGGTGGGGGCAAACAGCAGGTGGCAACCGGCTTCCAGCAATTTTTCCTGGTCGGCGGCGAGGGTGCGTGGGTACTTGTCCAGGTCTTCGCCGGCACCGAACTGCAGTGGGTTGACGAAGATGCTGGCGACCACGAAGTCCACCCGCTGGGCGGCTTTGGCCACCAGGGCGGCGTGGCCACTGTGCAGGTTGCCCATGGTGGGCACGAAGCCGATCCGCTTGCCCTCACTGCGCGCGCGGGCGACCGCGGCGCGCAATTCGCGCACGGTTTTGACTGTATTCATGCAGAGAACCCGTGTTCGGCGCCAGGGAAGGTGACGGCTTTGACTTCTTCGACATAGGCGCTCAAGGCGGCCTGGATACTGTCCTTGCCTGCCATGAAGTTCTTCACGAACTTCGGCGAGCGACCACTGAGGGACAGCCCCAGCATGTCGTGGAGCACCAGGACCTGGCCGTCGGTAGCATTGCCCGCACCGATACCTATTACCGGGATCTTCACCGCCTGGGTGATTTCCGCCGCCAGCTCGCTGGGCACGCACTCCAGCAGCAGCATTGCCGCGCCGGCCTGCTCCAGGGCGATGGCATCGGCACGCATCTGCCGTGCCTGGCTTTCATTGCGGCCCTGGACCTTGTAGCCGCCCAGAACGTTCACGGTCTGTGGCGTCAGCCCCATGTGCACGCAGACCGGCACTCCACGCTCGTTCAGCAGGCGCACCGGCTCGGCCAGCCAGGCTGCGCCTTCGATCTTGAGCATATGGGCGCCGGCCTGCATCAGCTGGGCCGAACTGCTCAGGGCCTGTTCAGTGGTGGCGTAGGACATGAATGGCAGGTCGGCCAGGATCAGTGCCCCGTTGTTGCCGCGCTTGACCGCCGCGACGTGATAGGCCATGTCAGCGGTGCTGACGGGCAGGGTGCTGTCGTGTCCTTGCAGCACCATGCCCAAGGAGTCGCCTACCAGCAGGACTTCGACGCCTGCCTCGCAGCAGGTGTGGGCGAAGGTGGCGTCGTAGCAGGTCAGCATGGTGATTTTCTCACCTTTCTGCTTGAGGCTTTGCAGGGTGGTCAGAGTGATATCTGGCATGAAAGGGGTCCTCATTTCAGGCGCTTTGGAAACTACTGCGAGTAACGCGCGTGATTCTTCGTTATTCAGGCGCACGGTCTTTTGTCGTGCTTATACAGCCTGGTTCCAAGCGATTTGAACGGGCTTGCGGGAGTCGCGCCTGTGGCGTCGGGCCCATCATTCTGTGCCCAGAAGAGGTGCCATGCCAGCGGGTGCCACCGCCGTTGCACAACTGCCCCTGCCTGGCGTTTCCCGGGCTCGCCGCGAACCGGCCTCACTTGAATTGCGCCCTTTAGCGCCGTGATGGCGGCAACGGGACGCCTATAGTCGTGAGGAGAACTCGGGAAGTCAATTAGATGTGTTACCGCATTGTTACGCTGCCAGTGTTACCGCCGTTACTGATGCGTTTCAGCGGTCAGGCCAGGCGTTCCAGGCCGACAAATGGGCAGGCAGCGAGCAGTTCGTGCAGGGTGCGGCCGTCAGCCAGTTGCAGGTCGGCAGGGGCCAGTTCCGCCAACGGGTAGAGCACGAAGGGGCGCGCCTGCATGTGGTAATGGGGGACTTTGAGGCGGGGTTCGTCGATCAGTCGATCGCCGAACAACAGGATGTCCAGATCCAGGGTACGTGGGCCCCAGCGCTCATTTCGCTCGCGGCCTTGCTGGTTTTCGATGGCCTGCAAGGCGTCCAGCAGGGCTAGCGGCGCCAGCGCGCTGTCCAGCGCCGCGACGGCGTTGGTATAGCGTGGCTGGCCTGGGAGCAATGAGTCGCTCTGGTAGAAGGCCGATACGCCGTGCAGGCGGCTTTCGGGCAACTGCGCGAGGGCCTCGATGGCACTGCGCAGTTGTGCTTCAGGGGCTGCCAGATTGCTGCCCATGCCGATATAGATGCGTTCCATCTATTACTCGCCCGATGCGCCGCTGCTGCGCTTGCGCTTGGCACCGCTGCTGCGCCGGCGCTTGCGTGGCGCGCCACTGGAGTCTTCCTTGCCGCTGAGGTCGCGGATCATGTCGCGGCGTTCGGCGTCATTGGCGTCCTGATAGTCGGTCCACCATTCTCCCAGGCCATCGGTCTGCTCGCCGGCGCTTTCGCGCAGCAGCAGGAAGTCGTAGCCGGCGCGGAAGCGCGGATTGTCCAGCAACTGGTCGGCGCGCTTGCCGCTGCGCCGTGGCAGGCGTTCCTGCATATCCCAGATTTCGCGGATCGGCATGGTGAAACGCTTGGGAATAGCGATGCGCTGGCACTGTTCGGCGATCAGCTCGTGGGCGGCTTCCTGCATGGCCGGAATCGGCGGCATGCCACGCTCCTGCAGGCGCAGCACCCGGGCCGGCAGGGCTGGCCAGAGCAGGGCGGCGAACAGGAAGGCTGGGGTCACCGGCTTGTTCTGCTTGATCCGCAGGTCGGTGTTGACCAAGGCTTCGCTGATCAGCGTATGGGTGTAGGTCGGGTTGTACTCCAGGGCTTCGGCGCTGGCCGGGAACAACGGGTCGAACAGTTGCAGGTCCACCAGCATTTCGAAGGTGTCCGCCGCGTAGCCGGAGAGGAACAGCTTGAGCACTTCTTCGAACAGGCGCGCCGAGGGGATTTCCCGCAGCATCGGTGCCAGTTCGCGAATGGGTGCGGCGGTGTGTTTCTCGATGCCGAAGTTCAGTTTCGCTGCAAAGCGTACTGCCCGAAGCATACGTACCGGGTCTTCCTGATAACGCTGGCGAGGATCGCCGATCAGGCGGATCAGGTTGTTGCGAATGTCGTGTACGCCATTGGCGTAATCGAGAATGCGTTCGCTGACCGGATCGTAGTACAGGGCATTGATGGTGAAGTCGCGACGTTGCGCGTCCTCTTCCAGGGTGCCATAGACGTTGTCCCGCAGGATCCGCCCGCTTTCGTTGCGCGATGACTGGTTACTGTCCTCGTCGTCTTCGTTTTGCGGGTGATTGGCGCGGAAAGTCGCAACTTCGATGATTTCGCGACCGAAGTGGATGTGCACCAGCTTGAAACGCCGGCCAATGATGCGCGCGTTACGGAACTCGGCCTTGACCTGTTCCGGCGTGGCGCTGGTGGCGACGTCGAAGTCCTTGGGGGTGATATTGAGCAGCATGTCGCGCACGCAGCCACCCACCAGGTAGGCCTGGTAGCCGGCGTTCTGCAGGCGTTCGACGATATTCACCGCATACCGGCTGAACTGGGCACGTTGCAGCGAATGCTGGCTGCTATTGAGCACTTCAGGCGTGCTGCGTTTATGTTGCGTACGACGCAAGGGAGAACGGAATGACTGGAACAGCTTCTTCAGCATGGGATGCACTGTTTGAAGGAATATTCGGCCAAAACGAAGAGTGGCCGCATGATGGGCGGGGATTCTAGCATTTAGTCGAAGGATGGTGTAGGAAGCTGCCGCAACTTGTACAGGCTGGCGCTGAGCTGCGGTTTGGCGAGGTTGGATGGGGGGCGGGGGAGTGAAAACACGAATTCCGGAAACCACAAGGGGAGCCGAAGCTCCCCCAGAATAGTTGCGTGCTCTATTTTTATTATTGGTTTCGGGCTTCTTGTTTTTGTTAAACGCCCTTGTCATCTGGTTTACCCAGGATGACCCTCCCAATCGGGAGCCAAGAGCAAACGGATTGCTTTGATCGCTGAGTTGCAATGACCTTTCGATCCAACCAGTTCAGGCTCTGCCTTAGGGCAGTTTTTGTTGTTCTCGGCCTGGTTGTGGGGCAAGCCCCAAATACAACGCCTCTCCAAAAGAATCAGTTAGCTGCGCCTCCGCCGTGTTGTTTTTATTATGCGTGAGTCGATTCGTCTTATTTTTATTGTCTTGTGCATTGCTTGTTATTGTTCTTGTACCAAACATATAGCAGGTGCCGTGCCAACTTTTGCGATCCCCAGTAAAACAAGGGGTTAGGCGTGCCGTTGGGTGTTTTTCAGGGCAAAAAAAACCGGGGCTTCGTTACCTTTAGCCCCGGTTCCTGTTACGTGCGATGGAGCAGGTAACAGTTTTTTTCACAAAAGCGAGTGTTACCCGCGTTTTCGTCAGCCGTGGTTCAGCTTTCGCTGGCGACCCCACTCTTGCGCCGTGGGATGCCCAGGCGCTGACGACGTTCCCACAGGCACTTGCGGCTGACGCCCAGTTTGCGTGCCAGCTCGGTCTCGGTCATGTGGTCCTGGTGTTCGAGGACGAAGTGCTGGAAGTAGTCCTCCAGGGACAGGTCTTCGGTCGGTTCGTGGCTGGTGTTACCCGCTTGTGGGGGCAGGCCGACGAAGTCGTCGTCTTCCAGGTCGCTCAGTTCGATGTCGATGCCCAGCAGGTCGGCCGAGATTTCCGGGCTTTCGCACAGAATGACCGCACGCTCGACAGCGTTCTCCAGTTCGCGCACGTTCCCCGGCCAGGAGTAATGGCGGATGGCCTGTTCTGCATCGGCGGCGAACTTAAGGTCCGTGCGGCCGACGCGTGCGCTCTGGCGGGCCAGAAAGGCATTGGCAATTTCATTGACGTCTGCACCGCGCTCACGCAGGGCCGGCAGTTTCAGGGCAATCACGTGCAGGCGGTAGTACAGGTCTTCACGGAACTGGCCTATTTTCGACAGGCTTTTCAGGTCGCGGTGAGTGGCTGCAATCAGGCGCACATCGACTTTCTGTGACTGTACCGAGCCGACACGGCGGATCTCGCCTTCCTGCAGTACTCGCAGCAATCGCGCCTGCGCCTCCAGCGGTAGCTCGCCAATCTCGTCGAGGAACAGGGTGCCGCCGTCCGCAGCTTCTACCAGGCCGGCACGGCCGGCGCTGGCCCCGGTGAACGCGCCTTTCTCGTGGCCGAACAGTTCGGACTCGATCAGGGTTTCCGGAATGGCTGCGCAGTTCACCGAAATCATCGGTGCCTTGGCACGCTTGGACAGGTTGTGCAGGGCCCGGGCTACCAGTTCCTTGCCGGTACCGGATTCACCCTGAATCAGTACATTGGAGTCAGTGGGCGCCACTTTGCGGATCTTGCTGTACAGATCCTGCATGGGAGCGCAGGAACCGATGATGCCGATTTCGCCATTGTTGTTGCCCGCACCGGCCCGCTCCGCAGTGGCGCCAGCCTTGGCGGCCGGACGGTCTGGCGGGGCATTTTCGGCGCTTTGCCGATCCCGCAGGATCCGCGCCACGGCCTGGAGCATTTCATCGTGATCGAACGGCTTGGCGATGTAGTCCACCGCGCCCATTTTCATCGAGTCCACGGCTGAGCGCAGGCTGGCGTAGCTGGTCATGATCAGCACCGGAGTGCCCTGGCCGAGCTTGATCAATTCGGTGCCCGGGGCGCCTGGCAGGCGCAAGTCACTGACGATCAGATCGAAAGTGGGAATGCTGAAGCGTTCCTGTGCCTCCTGCACTGAGCCGGCTTCGCTGACCTGGTACTGGTTGCGTTCCAGCAGGCGGCGCAGGGCGGAGCGGATAATGGTTTCGTCTTCGACGATCAGAATATGCGGCATTGATTCAATTCTCTCGACGGTCTCAGTTCACAGCGGACGTCGCTTCGACATGACGCGGTAAAGTCACCCGGATACGGGTGCCGCGTTGGCTTTGAGGATCGGCCGGGCTGTCGATGGTGATTTGTCCATAATGCTCTTCAACGATGGAATAGACCAGTGCAAGGCCCAGACCGGTGCCTTCCCCAGGGTCCTTGGTGGTGAAAAACGGTTCGAACAATCGGTCCATGATGTTCTTCGGAATGCCGCTGCCTTCGTCCTCCACGATCAGGTCGACCGTGTGCTCGAAAGCCTCGCTCTTGACGCGTACCGCGCTGCCAGGAGGGGAGGCGTCGCGGGCGTTGGAAAGGAGGTTGATCAGTACCTGGGCAAGGCGCTGGGGATCACCGTCGACCCAGTGGTCGGGATCGCACAGGTTGAAGAACTGCACCTCGAAATTGCGCCGGTTCAACGCTAGCAGGCCAATGGCGTCCTGGGCCACTTCGGCCAGGCACACCGCCTCGTCGTTGTGCTGATGGCTGCCGGCGTGGGCGAAGCTCATCAGCGACTGGACGATGCGCGAGATGCGTTTGGTCTGTTCGAGGATCTGCTCGCTGATTTCCGTCAGTTCGCCGTCCTCTTCCCGTTCTTCGCGCAGGTTCTGCGCCAGGCAGGCGATGCCGGTAATCGGGTTGCCGATCTCATGGGCCACCCCGGCCGCCAGGCGCCCGATGCTGGCCAGGCGTTCGGAGTGCACCAGCTTGTCTTCCAGGGTCTGGGTTTCGGTCAGGTCTTCCACCAGCAGTACCAGGCCGCTGTTGCCCGGGGCCAGAGGCTCATCGATGGCGGCCTTGTGCAGGTTCAGCCAGCGGGTCTGGCCATCGAGGGCCAGGTGCTGTTTGTGCAAGTGTTCGTCCGGCAGGTTGATAAAGCCCTGCAGCAGGTCCTTCCACGGGTTGGTAATGGTGCTCAGGCGTGAGCCCACCACGTGCTGGGCTGGTATGCCTGTGAGCTCCTCCATGGCCTTGTTCCACATGAGGATCTCCTGGTCCTTGGCCAGGGAGCAGACTCCCATCGGCAGCTCTTGCAGGGTTTGCCGGTGATAGCGGCGCAGTGCATCGAGCTCGGCGGCCAGGCCGGTGAGGCGTGAGTGGTAGTCCTCCAGCCGGCTTTCGATGAAGTGGATGTCCTCGGTGACGTAGTTTTCTCCACCGGCCTTGTAGGGCAGGAAGGTTTCCACCATGTCCTGGGCGACGCTGGGGCCCATCAACCCGGACAGGTTGGCTTCGATGCGGTCGCGCAGGCGCCGCAGGGCGTAAGGTCGGCGTTCGTCAAAGGGCAGATACAGATCACGCAGGGCCTGCTCCACTTCCTTCTGGGCTGCCTTGGCCCCCAGCGGCTTGGCCAGTTGGGTGGCGAACTCCTGGGGCGAGGCGGCGTGCAGTTCCCGGCGCTGCGGACGGCGCACGTTGTCCACGGCACAGGCTTCGGCGGCGCTGGCCTCCTCGGTGCTGGCATTGGTGAACAGCGAGATCAGGGTGAACATCAGGACGTTGGCCGCCAGCGAGGCGATGGCCGCCATATGCCAACTGGTGTCGTCCAGGACGTAGATCATGTTCAGCAGCGGGATGTAGAAACCCTGCAGGTTGCCGATCAAAGGCAGCAGCATGGTCACCAGCCACACCAGGATCCCCGCCAGCAGGCCGGCGATGAAGCCCCGACGGTTGGCGGTTGGCCAGTACAGTACCGACAGCACGCCCGGAAGAAATTGCAGGGTGGCGACGAAGGCCACGATCCCCAGGTTGGCCAGGTCCTGCTCGGCGCCCAGCAGCAGGTAGAAGGCGTAGCCGGCCATGATAATGGCGACGATCAGGGCGCGGCGGGTCCACTTCAGCCAGCGGTAGATGTTGCCCTCCGCCGGCGGCTGGTAGAGCGGCAGCACCAGGTGGTTCAGGGCCATCCCCGAGAGCGCCAGGGTGGTGACGATGATCAGGCCGCTGGCGGCCGACAGCCCGCCGACATAGGCCAGCAGAGCCAGGGCCGGGCTGTTGGCGGCGATGCCGATGCCCAGGGTGAAGTATTCCGGGTTGGTGGTAGCGCCGAGCTTGAGGCCGGCCCAGAGAATCAGCGGCACTGCCAGGCTCATCAGCAGCAGGAACAGCGGCAGCCCCCAACTGGCGCTGACCAGGGCGCGAGGGTTGAGGTTCTCGGTAAAGGTCATGTGGTACATGTGCGGCATGACGATCGCCGAGGCGAAGAACACCAGTAGCAGGGTGCGCCACGGGCCTTCCTGAAGGGGTGTATGCAGTGCGGCAAGGGCAGTCTGGTTCTGCAGCAGCCAGAGTTCCAGTTGCTGCGGGCCGTCGAATACCCCGTACAGCGCGTACAGGCCGACACCGCCAATGGCGATCAGCTTGATCACCGATTCAAAGGCAATGGCGAACACCAGGCCTTCATGTTTTTCCCGGGTGGCGATATGCCGCGAGCCGAAGAAGATCGTGAACAAGGTGATCAGCGCGCAAAAGCTCAGCGCCACCCGATGCTGCACCGGCTCGTGGGTGAGAATGCCAATGGAGTCGGCCACGGCCTGGATCTGCAGCGCCAGTAATGGCAGCACGCCGATCAGCATGAAGATCGTGGTCAGCGCACCGGCCCAGGTACTGCGAAAACGGAAGGCGAACAGGTCGGCCAGGGATGACAGCTGGTAGGTGCGGGTGATTTTCAGGATCGGGTAGAGCAGTACCGGTGCCAGCAGGAAGGCCCCGGAAACCCCCAGGTAACTGGACAGGAAGCCATAGCCGTACTGGTAGGCCAGGCCGACCGTGCCGTAGAACGCCCAGGCGCTGGCATAGACCCCGAGTGACAGGGTGTAGGTCAGCGGGTGGCGAATGATCGAGCGGGGGATCATCCCGCGCTCACTGATCCAGGCAACGCCGAACAGCACCGCCAGGTAGGCGGCGCTGATCAGGATCATCTGGGTCAGGCTAAAGCTCATCGGCATCTTTTTGGCTCTGCAGGATGAAGGTCACGACGATCAGAATCAGCCAGAGCAGATACGGGCGATACCAGGCGCCAGTAGCATCGATCCACCAATCCATGATGGCGGGGGAGAACAGATAGATCCCCACTACCAGGAGCAGGACCAAGCGATAGATGTACATCTCGGCCTCTCTTTATTGTGTGCGTGCCCGAAAACGTGCGGCGATGGTAACGGATGGGCGCCAAGCTGCAAGTGGCGTCAGCTTAATTGCGCTTCCGGCACGCTCAGTGTGCGTGGAATCAGGGCGGCATCCCAGTGGGCCATGCCCCAGGCCATTATCTGCGCGACGCTGGCGCCATCGAGGTCGGCCGGTGGTTTCTGGCCCAGTGCCCGCAGGGCGCGCAGCAGCAGGGGCGGGGCCTGATCCTCGGTCAGCGGGGGCGAGCGGTAGGACTTGCCCAGTTTGTGCCCGTCCGGCTGGGTGATCAGCGGTACATGCAAGTAGCGGGGCTGGGAAAGGCCCAGCAGTTCCTGCAGGTACAGCTGGCGCGGTGTGGAATCCAGCAGGTCGGCGCCGCGCACGATATCAGTGATGCCTTGCCAGGCATCGTCGAGCACCACGGCCAGTTGGTAAGCGTAGAGACCATCGCGGCGGCGGATCACGAAGTCCCCCACTTCCCGGCCCAGGTGCTGGCGGTATTCGCCCTGGACCCGGTCGACGAAGCGATACTCCAGTTCGGGTACCCGCAGGCGGATCGCGGCGTCGTCCTGGGCGTGGCCGAGGTTGCGGCACAGTCCCGGGTAAATGCCATGGTAGGGCTCCAGCTGTTTGCGCGAACAGGTGCAGGCATAGGCCAGGCCCTGCTGGAACAGGCGATTGAGGACTTCGCCATAGGCGTCGTGGCGATCACTCTGGCGGATCATCTGCCCGTCCCATTCGAAGCCGTAGCTTTCCAGAGCCTTGAGAATGGCCGCCTGGGCACCGGGCTCTTCCCTGGGCGGGTCAAGGTCCTCCATGCGCAGCAGCCAGCGGCCGCCGACGGCGCGGGCATCAAGATAGGAGGCAAGCGCGGCAACCAGAGAGCCGAAATGCAGATAGCCGCTGGGAGTGGGGGCGAAGCGCCCGATGTACGAGGAAGAGGTGGAGGCAGTCATGGAGCGGATGTTACTTCGTCTGGCCCCGGGGTGACGATGGTGCCGGGGGATCGCTTTGGCGAGCGGGCTTGCTCTTGCAGGGAAGGTAGAAACGAAAACGGAGCGTGGGTACGCTCCGTTTCAGGTTCCAGCCGGCGATTATTTGCCGACCTGTTTTTCCTTGATTTCCGCCAGTGTCTTGCAGTCGACGCACATGTCGGCGGTTGGGCGGGCTTCCAGCCGGCGGATGCCGATCTCGACGCCGCAGGATTCGCACCAGCCGTATTCTTCGTCTTCGATCAGTTGCAGGGTCTTGTCGATCTTCTTGATCAACTTGCGCTCGCGATCGCGGGCCCGCAGTTCGAGGCTGAACTCTTCTTCCTGGCTGGCACGGTCAGCCGGGTCGGGGAAGTTGGCCGCTTCGTCTTTCATGTGATCAACAGTGCGGTCGACTTCCTGCATCAAGTCCTGTTTCCACTTGTTCAGGATCTTGGTGAAGTGCTCGCGCATGGGCTTGCCCATGTACTCTTCGCCCGCAGTTTCAACGTAAGGTTCAAAACCGCTGATCGATTGAATCTGTTGCTTTGCTTGGGTGGGCATGAATGGACCGCCTCTACTCTTGTAATCCATTGCGCAGGATTGCTCCATCTCCGACACTTGCCGGCCCTGCGGCTGCAAGCGGGCGAACTTACCAGATCAAACCAGAGCGCGCTACTCCCGGTTGTCGAGCCTATGTCCTGCTTCGTCCATGGATATGGGAAAAGCCTGACATGGCTTGCTGATCGGTTCGTTCAATCATTGATTTTAGTCAAGTCTGCGGGTTGTGTTGGCGCCAGTTGGCGCAAGCAACAGACCGCTCGGATCCGCCTGGGTTCTCCCGGGCTTGATCAGATGGGTAGAATCGGTCCTTTGCTCCCCCCTCGAATCAATGAAGGAAGGCTAATGGCTCAGCCCTACAGTGCGCGTAGTCGCGCTATCGAACCTTTCCATGTCATGGCCTTGCTGGCCCGCGCCAATGAGCTGCAAGCCGCCGGGCATGATGTGATTCACCTGGAAATCGGCGAACCGGACTTCACCACCGCCGAGCCGATCATCAAGGCCGGGCAGGCCGCGCTGAGTGCCGGCAAGACGCGCTACACCGCAGCCCGCGGAATTCCCGAGCTGCGAGGGGCGATTTCCGGCTTCTATCAGCAGCGTTACGGCCTGGACATCGATCCCGAGCGGATCATGATCACCCCCGGTGGTTCCGGTGCCCTGCTGTTGACCAGCAGCCTGCTGGTGGACCCGGGCAAGCACTGGCTGCTGGCGGACCCGGGTTATCCGTGCAACCGGCATTTTCTGCGTCTGGTGGAAGGCGCTGCGCAGTTGGTCCCGGTGGGGCCGGATGTGCGTTACCAACTGACGCCGGACCTGGTGGAGCGCTATTGGGATCAGGACAGCGTGGGCGCCCTGGTGGCCTCGCCGGCGAACCCCACCGGCACGGTCCTGAGCCGGGACGAGTTGGCGGGGTTGTCCACCGCGATCAAGGCTCGCAACGGGCATCTGGTGGTGGACGAGATCTACCATGGCCTGACCTATGGCACCGATGCCGCCAGCGTTCTGGAAGTGGATGACAGCGCTTTCGTCCTGAATAGTTTCTCCAAATATTTCGGCATGACCGGCTGGCGCCTGGGCTGGCTGGTAGCTCCGCCGGCAGCCGTGGGTGAACTGGAAAAGCTGGCACAGAACCTCTATATCAGTGCGCCGAGCATGGCCCAGTATGCTGCGCTGGCGTGCTTCGAGCCGCAGACCCTGGATATCCTCGAGGAGCGCCGCGCCGAGTTCGGGCGCCGCCGGGATTTCCTGCTGCCAGCCTTGCGTGAGTTGGGTTTCGGCATCGCTGTGGAGCCTGAAGGGGCGTTCTACTTGTACGCGGACATCAGCGCCTTCGGCGGTGATGCCTTCGCCTTTTGCCGGCACTTCCTGGAAACCGAGCACCTGGCCTTTACCCCTGGCCTGGACTTCGGTCGGCATCAGGCTGGCCATCATGTGCGCTTTGCCTATACCCAGAGCCTGGAACGCCTGCAGGAGGCGGTTGAGCGTATCGCCCGTGGCCTGCAGAGCTGGCACGCCTGATGCGCTTCGATCCTCCCCTGGAAGAGGGGCGTCTGCTGCGTCGTTACAAGCGCTTCCTGGCGGACATCGAAACCACCACCGGCGAGCTGTTGACCATCCATTGCCCCAATACCGGCTCGATGCTTAATTGCATGGTCGAGGGCGGGCAGGTGTGGTTCAGCCGCTCCAATGACCCCAAGCGCAAGTTGCCGGGCACCTGGGAAATCAGCGAAACCCCCCAAGGCCGCCTGGCCTGCGTCAACACCGGGCGGGCCAACGGGCTGGTGGAAGAAGCCTTGCGGGCGGGGCTTATCAGCGAGTTGAACGGCTTCACCGGGCTCAAGCGCGAGGTGCCTTACGGGCAAGAGAACAGCCGTATCGATTTTCGCCTGGATTACCCGGACGGTCCGGCGTACGTCGAGGTCAAAAGCGTCACCCTGGGCTTCGATGGCACGCCGGTGGCAGCGTTTCCCGATGCCGTGACCCAGCGCGGCGCCAAGCATCTGCGGGAACTGGCGAGCCTGGCCCGGGAGGGCATGCGGGCGGTTCAGCTGTATTGCGTCAATCTTTCGGGCATCGACGCGGTGCGGCCGGCGCAGGAGATCGATCCGGGTTACGCCGCTGCCCTGCGCGAAGCCCGCGCGGCGGGGGTTGAGGTGCTGGCCTATGGTGTGTGCCTGACGGCCGAGCAAGTGTGCATCGACCGACGTCTTCAAGTGTTGCTCGGGGATTAGAGGTCCACCCAGATCCCCTGGCTGTCTTCATGGCAGCCGATGCTCTCTAGGAACTGGCCGGCGCAAGGTCCGGCCACGCACTCTCCGCTCTCGATCAGAAACAGGGCGCCATGGGTGGCGCACTGGATCAGGCTGGCGCTGGGGTCGAGGAACTGGTCAGCTCGCCACTCCAGCGCCACTCCCCGGTGCGGGCAGCGATTGGCATAGACATAGGCTCGCTGCTCGCGCCGCACGGCGAACAGCTTCAGCCCGGAGAGCTGGAAGCCCCGGCTGCCGGCTTCGGGCAGATCGTTGCCGGCGCAAAGAAATTTCATGGCTATCCTCTTGGTCCGAAGGCTCTGCGTCCAGGCTGTCACAGTTTCTTTCCGGCTGCAGGATGAAACATGTCGGCGCTTGACGGCTAAATGAAAACAATTATCAAATGGCCGCTCCGCCCGTTACGGGACGTTTGTTCCTTTCGATGCCCGGCCTGTCCGGCATGTCACATGGACAGCAGCTGCGCGGGCCCCCACTTTAATGAAGGAAATGTTCTTATGCGCCTGAGTGCCTGCGCCATTGCGTTCTGTGCCGGATTGCTGGTGAGCCAGTGGGCCACCGCTGATGAGTTGCCGCAGCGTTGGGTCAGTGCCGGTGGGGCCTTGTCCGAGTGGATAACGGCTCTGGGGGCCGAGTCCAAGCTGGTGGGCGTCGATACCACCAGCCAGCACCCGGAGTCGCTCAAGGCGCTGCCGAGCATCGGCTATCAGCGTCAGTTGTCGGCCGAAGGCATTCTCAGCCTGCGGCCGCAGATTCTGGTGGGTACCGAGGAGATGGGGCCGCCGCCAGTGCTTTCGCAGATCCGCGGTGCCGGGGTCAAGGTCGAACTGTTTTCCGCCCAGGCCGACTTGCCGACCTTGCAAGCTACCCTGCAGCACTTGGGGCTATTGCTGGGCCGAGAAGAGCAGGCCGGGCAACTGTTCCAGGGCTATCAGCAACAACTTGGGCAGCAGCAGGCGTGGGTCGCCCAGGCTCAAGCGCAGCACGCGGCGCCCGGGGTGCTGTTGTTGCTCGGGCATGCCGGCGGCAAACCCCTGATCGCCGGCAAGGACACCGCCGCGAATTGGCTATTGCAACAGGCCGGTGGGCGCAACCTGGCGACTCATACTGGCTATAAACCATTCTCGGTCGAATCCCTGGCGGGCTTGAATCCGGATGTACTGGTGTTCTCCGATCGCAGCCTGACCGGCGATGCCGCTCGTGCCGCACTGTTCAAGGAGAACCCGGTGCTGGCATCCACACCGGCGGCCAAGGCCGGGCGGGTGGTGGAACTGGACCCGACCTTGCTGGTGGGAGGCCTGGGCCCTCGCTTGCCTGATAGCCTGAAACGCCTCTCCAGCGCCTTTTATCCCCAGGCCAAGCCGGCCCAATGAGTCGTCTGGTCAAGCCTCGAACACTGTTTATCGGGCTGGGCGTCCTGTGTCTTGTGGCGATCTGGCTGTCCCTGGCCCTGGGCCCTGTCAGCCTGCCCTTGTTTGATACCTTGCGTGCCGCCTTGCGCCTGCTTGGATTGCCGATCGACGGCCAGGGCCTGGAGCAGGCGGAACTGATCCTGGGACAGATTCGCTTGCCCCGGACTCTGCTCGGTCTTGCGGTGGGCGGAGTTCTGGCGCTGTCCGGGGTCGCCATGCAGGGGCTGTTTCGCAACCCCCTGGCAGACCCGGGGTTGGTGGGGGTTTCCAGTGGTGCAGCATTGGGTGCGGCCATCGCCATTGTTGGCGGCTCGATGTTCGGCGGCCTGCCAGAGGCTGTCGGCCCTTATTTGCTCTCCCTGTGTGCCTTCCTTGGCGGCCTGGGGGTGACGGCGCTGGTGTATCGCCTGGGGCGGCGCAACGGGCAGACCCATGTGGCAACCATGCTGCTGGCGGGGATTGCCCTGACGGCGCTGGCCAGTTCGGCGGTGGGGTTGTTCACCTATCTGGCGGACGATGCCACGTTGCGCACTCTGACTTTCTGGAACCTGGGCAGCCTGAATGGTGCCAGTTACCAGCGCTTGTGGCCCTTGCTGCTGGTGACCGCCGCGGTTGCGCTGTGGCTGCCGCGCCGGGCCAAGGCGTTGAATGCACTGCTGTTGGGCGAGTCCGAGGCCAAGCACCTTGGCATCGATGTCGAAGGTCTCAAGCGCGAGCTGGTGTTCTGCACCGCGCTGGGTGTGGGCGCTGCCGTGGCGGCGGCGGGAATGATCGGTTTTGTCGGCCTGGTGGTGCCGCATCTGGTGCGACTGTTGTCCGGTCCGGATCACCGAACCTTGCTCCCGGCCTCGATCCTGGCCGGAGCCAGCCTGCTGCTGTTGGCTGACCTGGTGGCGCGCCTGGCGCTGGCGCCTGCCGAGTTGCCCATCGGTATCGTCACGGCCTTTATCGGTGCGCCATTCTTTCTGTACCTGTTGTTGCGAGGGCGTGCCTGATGCTGCGAGTCGAGAACCTGCATGTGCGGCGCGGAGGCAAAGACGTCCTGGCTGGCATCGACCTGCAGTTGCTGCCGGGCGAGGTGCTGGGAGTCCTCGGCCCTAATGGTGCAGGTAAAAGCAGCCTCTTGGGGGGCTTGAGTGGTGAACTGGCGGCTCATCAGGGACAGGTGCTGCTGGATGATCAGGAACTGGCTCATTGGTCGGGCGCCGAGCGTGCGCAGCGCCTGGCAGTGCTGCCCCAGGCTTCGAGCCTGGATTTCGCCTTTCGTGTGGAGGAGGTGGTGGCGCTGGGGCGTTTGCCCCATCAGACCGGGCGCGTGCGTGACGAGGAAATCGTCGACGCTGCTTTGAATGCTGCCGATGTGGCGCACCTGTCGGGGCGCAGCTATCTCGCGCTGTCCGGCGGCGAGCGCCAGCGGGTGCATCTGGCGCGGGTCCTGGCGCAACTGTGGCCGGGCCAGCCAGGGCACAACCTGCTGCTGGATGAGCCCACTTCTGCACTCGACCCCTTGCACCAGCACGTCACCTTGCAGGCCATTCGAGCCTTCGCCGACCGCGGCGCGGCGGTGCTGGTCATCCTGCATGACCTGAATCTGGCTGCGCGTTATTGTGACCGGGTCTTGTTGCTCGAAGGCGGCCGCCCGCATTCATTGGGAACACCGACCGCGGTACTGCGGCCCGAGCCCCTGAAGGCGGTGTTCGGCCTGGAAGTTCTGGTGCAGGAGCATCCCGAACGCGGGCACCCGTTGATCATCGCCCGCTGAGGCGAAGCCCGGAGAGACCTGATGCGCGTATTGCCATTGTTGCTGGCCATGCTGCTGGCCGCCTGTCACAGCATGCCGGGGATCCTGCCGCCGCCGGTGGCTTCGGCGCCCGGCAGTATCATTGAGCTGCGCAGTGCCAAGGCGCTGACCCCTGTCGAACTGGTAGGGCGCCTGGCACGGGCTCCCCGAGTGATCATTGGCGAGCAGCATGACAATCCCGATCATCATGCCTTGCAACTCTGGCTCTTGCGCTCCATGGCCCGGGAGCGGCCACAGGGCAGTCTGTTGCTGGAAATGCTCAACCCGGATCAGCAGCCAGAAGTCGATGGGGTAAAACGCTCCATTGATGGGGGGCGTTTGCCTGATGACCTACCCGGCAGGTTGGCCTGGCAATCAGGCTGGGACTGGAGTCTCTACGGCCCGCTGGTGGGTTTTGCCCTGCGTCAGCCCTATCCCTTGCTCGCTGCCAATCTGGATCGCCAGGAGGTGCGTGCCATTTATGCACGGGCGCCCGTCCTGACCGGCACACGGAGCAACGCACCGTCGGTGATCGAGGCATTGGCCGGGCAAATCCGCGAATCGCACTGTGGCTTGCTGCCGGAGAGCCAGGTGCCGGCAATGCGGGCGGTGCAGCAGCAACGGGACCGGCGCATGGCTGAACAGCTGCTGGCGGCTCCGGCTCCGGCCCTGTTGCTGGCCGGGGCGTTTCACGGTCGCAAGGATCTTGGCGTGCCCCTGCATCTTGCCGATCTGGACCGAAGCCAGGAGGTGGTGGTGTTGATTCTGGCGGAGCAGGGGCAACAGGTTGCCGCGGCATCGGCCGACTACGTCTGGTATACGCCGCCCCAGCCCGCCAAGGATTATTGCGCGCAACTGAGGCCCTGATCGGAGGGCTTTTCTGCGGGCAAAAAAAGACCCGGCAAGAGCCGGGTCAAATAACCGTGATTAGCCTGATGAGGAGATAATCTGAGAGTCCGAACCACTGGTCTTCCAGGTTATCGACTGATCTCGCGACCAGTTGTGATAATCATAACGATTCTCATTTCGAAGTCAACAAGGCTTTTCAGATTTCTGCATATTTTGCCAAACGTCCGTTTGGATCTGCCTGGAATCCGGGGTCAGTTCGGGTTGTTCAAGGTCATGAGCCGGGTCACTTCCTTGTTCAACAGGTCGATGCGGCGCGCCATGCTTTCGATCAGGCTGTGGGCAATGCGCGGATTGCTCTGGGTCAGGCTGAGAAACTGGTCCTTGGGAATCAGCATGATGGTGCTGGGTTCGCTGGCGATCACGCTGGCGCTGCGTTTTTCTCCGGTGAACACTGCCATGGCGCCGAAAATCTCGTCCTTGGGGACGTCGCCGACCTTGTGCCCGTCGACGAAGGCCTGTGCATGGCCTTCGAGTATTACAAACACATGATCTGCCTCATCCCCCTGGGTAATCAGCCTTTCGCCCGCCTCCACGCGCTTGAAGCCGTTGCTGCTGCGCAACTCTGGCGGCTTGAGACGGGCAATGGCATCGGACAGCAGGGCGGTCTGGCCGATCAGGTACTGTACGAGCAGTTCCGAGCGTTGTACGTCGGCCTGGATGTGCCGAAACACTTCAGTCCTCAGATAGGGAATCAGTTGCAGCGGCGTATCGCAGTGCAGTTGCCACTGCGGGAGTTCGATGCCGCGCCGCAGCCCCACCAGGTCGCCTTCATGCAGGTAGAACAGTGGCCGCTCTTCGACACTGGCCTGGATCACGCCACTTGCCAGCAGGAACAACTGGTCGCCGGGCAATACGCTGGACAGCTCAGCGATGGGGCCAAGTTCCAACGTCGGGCCGCTGGGCGCAAGCCCGTCCAGCAATTGCGGCGGAATGCTCTGCAGTCTGTTGATCAAGGCGTCGGCGTAAGTCGGCTGCTCCCCCATTAGATACATTTGGCTCTGCCAGTCAGTTTTTGTGACGAGAGGAAATGGCGTCCAGTTGCTTGTTCAACGCCTCTTTGCGTTCGGCGGGAAGGTCGTTCCAGTGCATGTCCATCAGGGCGCCCTCAATGGCATAGAGCAAGACTTTCGACGCACGAAAACCACGGGTCCGCACGGCCCGGTAGGCGTCCACCGCACCCAGGCGGCGCAAGTCGGAAGCGCTATGGATGCCCACTGCATGCAGCCATTGTGCCGATGTCTTGCCAAGGTTCTTCAGGTGTTGCAGTTCATCATTCATTAAGCCTCCTGGCGATGGCCGAATGGTGAGTGGGCAGCCTCAGAGGAGTGTAGCGCTCAGTAGAAAACGCGCTGTTCTTTGGTCGGGTTTGGCGCAAATGCTTCTAAGGGCGCAGCGGTGAAGCTCGAAGGGAGGGGGGGCAGGCCATGCGAAGGGCGGGGTGCAGGCGAGAAAGCGGACCAGGTCCGGCGCTGAACAGAACGCCGGACAAAGACGGGCGGCGGGGTCAGCGAGTGCGGTAACGCAGGCGAGTGCCGAAATTGACCGACATGAGAATCTCGTCGGCACTCAGTTCCACCGGAAAGTAGGCGCCGGAAATCTGTGCATGGGCGAGGCTGGCGCCTTCCATGGACGAGTTTCTCAAGTCCAGCCCCCGCAGATCCGCGGAGCGAAAGTAGGCGTCAGTGAAATCGATGCCTTGTGCGTTCAGTTCCCGCAGGTCGAGGCCGCGGAAATCCCCGCCGCGCATGTCGATGGGTTGATCTTTCGGGCGTTCGCGGTTGAAGCCGACGATGTCGTCTTTATGCAGCAGGGCGTAAAGCGGAGTGTCGAGAAGTTTCGGTTGGCTCATGGCGACGTCACCAGTGTTGGATTTATGACGCCAGTATAGTGCCACTATTTTTCAGCCGTGAAGTCTTTGCCACTTCACGGCTGAAATGACCGTTTACAGGCCAGGGAGGCGTTGGCGAATGTTGGCAACCAGGGCGTCCAGGCTGCCGCTTTCGTTGGTTTCTATGCGCTTGCTGCGCAGCAGCTCTTCGTCGGTCAGCGCTTCGCGAGTGGCTTGCTGGTTGGCAATCACTTCCAGAGTGGCGTCGGATGGATCGTTCTGATCGGCCTGGCGCTGGGCCAGCCAGCTGGCAACCACTGCCTCAGGAGCGTTGCAGTCGATGATCAGGCAGGGCGTACCAGTGGCCTCGGCCACTTTGGCCGCGGCATCGCGCTGGGCACGTTTGAGGTAGGTCGCGTCGATCACTACCGGGAAGCCGGCACGCAGGATGGTTTCGGCGATTTCATGCAGGCGCGCGTAGGTGGCGCTGCTGGCTTCGCTGCTATAGATGCCAGCGTGTGGGTCGTTGGGCACCTGTTGCTCGCCGAACAGGCGCTTGCGCTCTACGTCGGAGCGCAGGCGAACGGCGCCCAGTGCCTCTACCAGGCGCATGGCCACGCGGCTCTTGCCGACCGCCGAAATGCCTGAGGTGATGGCCAGGAAGCGCGATGGAATGGTGCTGTAGCTCTCCGCCAGATTGGCGTAGTTGCGGTACTGGCGCAGGGTGGTAGCGCGCTGCACCGGCGTGGCATCGGCAGGCATGCTGAACAGACTGACCTTGGCGCGTACCAGGGCACGGTAGGCCTTGTAGAAATTGAGCAGCTCCAGGCCCTGGTAGTCGCCGGTCAGCTCCAGGTACTGGCTGATGAAGCGTCGCGCCAGGCTCTTCAGACCGCGGTCTTCCAGGTCCATGGCAAGGAAGCCGGTATCGGCGTAGACGTCGGTGAAACGAAACGGTTCGTTGAATTCGATGCAGTCGAAAATCACCACCTTGCCGTCGATCAGGGTGGCGTTGCCCAGGTGGATATCGCCATGGCATTCACGGATGAAACCTTCGCTCTTGCGTTGGGCCAGCAGAGGCTTGAGGCGTTCGAAGCTGGTTTCGGCCCAGGCCTCCAGGGCTTCAAGTTGTTGCAGGTCGGCCTTGTCGCTGAGGAACGGGCGGATTTGCTCGAAGTTCTGACGCACCGGAGCCATCACGCTCTCCGGGGTGCCGGCTTCATGCTCAGCTGGAACCTTGGGCGCGTTGAGGTGGAAGTGGGCGATCTGCCTGGCCATCTCATCGATGTGCGCAGTGGTCAGCTCGCTGTTGGCCTGCAAGGTGCTGAGCAACTGGCTTTGCGGGAACTGACGCATTTTCAGTACGTATTCGATAGCCGGACCATCGCCGCCCAGTACCGGGGCTTCGGCGCTACCGGTAATCGGCAGGACTTCCAGGTAAAGGTCCTCGGTCAGGCGCTGGTTCAGGCGCAACTCTTCGCCGCAGAAGTGTTCGCGGGCGTCCAGGCTGGTGAAGTCGAGGAAGCCGAAATTGACCGGCTTCTTCACTTTATAGGCAAAGGGGCCGGTGAGCAGAACCCAGGAGATGTGGGTTTCGATGACCTGAAACCCTTCTACGGGATGAGGAAACAAGGCGGGGTTTTGCAGGGCAGCGATCAGTGACTGGCTCACAGGCGATCCTTCAGAGTCGGGAAAATCGAGGGCGTCATTATGGCCGCTGAACGCACTAAGGCAAACCTCGGGTGGCGCATGTTGACGATGAATAAAGTGCGTATAATCCGCCGCCATGACTCGTACCCGATCCCCTCGTTCTGCTAAAAAAACGCCGTCTGGTGGCCTGCGCCCCTGGCTGGGCTGGGCCCTCAAGCTCAGTCTGGTCGGTTTGGTGGTGCTCGCCGGCTTTGCGGTTTACCTCGATGCCGTGGTCCAGGAAAAGTTCTCCGGCAAGCGCTGGACCATTCCGGCCAAGGTCTACGCCCGCCCGCTTGAGCTGTTCGTCGGACAAAAGCTCAGCAAGGACGATTTCCTTACGGAACTCGACGCTCTGGGCTATCGCCGTGAAAGTGTCGCCAACGGCCCGGGCGCAGCCTCGGTCAATGGCAATACCGTGGACCTGAACACCCGCGGCTTCCAGTTCTATGAAGGGCTGGAGCAGGCTCAGCCGGTGCGCGTGCGCTTCTCCGGCGATTACGTGGCGGAACTGTCCGGCAGCAAGGGGGCCAAGCTCGCGGTGGTGCGCCTGGAGCCATTGCTGATCGGCGGCCTGTACCCGAAGAACCTCGAAGACCGGATCCTGATCAAGATCGATCAGGTTCCGCCGTATCTGCTGGAAACTCTGGTAGCGGTGGAAGACCGCGACTTCTATTCACACCACGGGGTGTCGCCCAAGTCGATTGCCCGTGCGATCTGGGTCAACACTTCGTCCGGCCAGATGCGCCAGGGCGGTAGTACCCTGACCCAGCAGTTGGTGAAAAACTTCTTCCTGACCAACGAGCGCAGCCTGTCGCGCAAGCTCAATGAAGCGATGATGGCGTTGTTGCTGGAGCTGCATTACGACAAGCGCGAGATTCTCGAGGCGTACCTCAACGAGGTCTTCGTCGGCCAGGACGGTCAGCGTGCGGTACACGGTTTCGGTCTGGCCAGCCAGTTCTTCTTCAGCCAGCCCCTGTCCGAACTCAAGTTGCACCAGGTGGCGCTGTTGGTCGGGATGGTCAAAGGGCCTTCCTATTACAACCCGCGGCGCTACCCGGAACGTGCCCTGGAGCGGCGTAACCTGGTGCTCGATCTGCTGGCACAGCAGGGCGTGGCTACCCCGGAACAGGTGGAGGCGGCGAAGAAGATGCCGCTGGGCGTAACCAAGCGCGGCAGCCTGGCGGACAGTTCCTTTCCCGGTTTCCTCGACCTGGTCAAGCGTCAGTTGCGCGAAGACTACCGTGATGAAGACTTGACTGAAGAAGGCCTGCGGATCTTCACCAGTTTCGATCCGATCCTGCAGATGAAGGCCGAAGCCTCGGTCAACGACACCTTCAAGCGCCTGGCCGGGCGCAAGGGCTCGGAAGACGTCGAGGCGGCGATGGTGGTGACCAACCCGGAAACGGGCGAGGTCCAGGCCATGATCGGCAGTCGTCAAGCCAGCTTTGCCGGTTTCAACCGGGCCTTGGATGCGGTGCGCCCGGTGGGCTCGTTGATCAAGCCGGCGGTCTACCTGACCGCCCTGGAAAAGCCCAGCCAGTACACCCTGACCAGTTGGCTGTCGGATGAGGCGTTCTCGGTAAAAGGCGCAGACGGGCAGGTGTGGAAGCCGCAGAACTATGACCGGCGCTCCCACGGTACGGTGTTCCTGTACCAGGGCCTGGCTCACTCCTACAACCTGTCTACCGCACGGCTCGGCCTGGAAGTGGGTGTGCCCAATGTCCTGAAGACCCTTGGGCGCCTGGGGGTGACCCGCGAGTTCCCGGCCTTCCCATCGATGCTGCTGGGGGCAGGGGGCATGAGCCCGATGGAAGTGGCGACCATGTACCAGACGCTGGCCAATGGCGGCTTCAATACGCCGATGCGCGGGATTCGCAGCGTGTTGACAGCGGAAGGCGAGCCGCTCAAGCGCTATCCGTTCCAGATTCAGCAGCGCTTTGATGCCGGCTCGATCTATCTGATTCAAAGCGCAATGCAGCGGGTGATGCGCGAAGGCACCGGCAGCTCGGTGTACAACGTGTTACCCAAGACTCTAGCGTTGGCGGGCAAGACCGGTACCAGTAACGATTCCCGTGACAGCTGGTTCGCCGGTTTCAGCCAGGACCTGCTAGCCGTGGTCTGGCTGGGCCGCGACGATAACGGCAAGACGCCGTTTACCGGTGCTACCGGCGCCTTGCAGGTGTGGACCAGTTTCATGCGCAAGGCCGACCCGCTGCCGCTGGATATGCCGCAGCCGGACAACGTGGTTCAGGCCTGGGTCGATTCGCGTACCGGGCAGGGCTCCGATGCCAACTGTCCGGGGGCTGTGCAGATGCCGTATATTCGCGGCAGCGAACCGCCTCCCGGTGCTTCCTGTGGGGGAGAAAACCCGGCAGGCGGCGATTCGGTGATGGATTGGGTCAAGGGCTGGATGAACTAAGCGATGAGGGTTTGACGTGAACAAGTGGTGGATTCCAGCTATTACAGCTCTGGCGTTGCTCAACGGTTGCGCCAGTGTGCAGCGCGGCTCTATTCCCGTCGTGGATTCCGGCACTGCCGTGTCCAACAGCGAGCGGATTTCCGCCTCCGGAGGCTTTCGCCAGACGACCATCAAGCGCCCGGCGCAGGCTCAGGCACAGGCGATTCCGGAAGATTCCGGCGTAGTGGTAATGGTTCCGGGCGGCGGCGCTACGGCCTCGGTGCCGATCAGCAGTTCGCCCATTACTCCGGGGCCGGTCACTTCAGGGCCTATTACCCCGGGGCCGGTGGACGGCTCCGGTTATCAGTCGGCACCGATCAGTCAGGGCACTTACAGCATGCCCTCTACGCCCAGTGGCATCCCTTCGGCCCGGGCCGGTGGTCTTTCGGCCGATGAGCAACTGGATGGCCCGGTGCTGGCGTTGCTGACCACTGCGCAACAACAGCAGTCCAGTGGTGACTTGAACGGTGCTTCCTCCAGCCTCGAGCGAGCGCAGCGTGTTGCGCCACGCGAGCCGCAGGTGCTGTATCGCCTGGCTCAGGTACGCATGGCCCAGGGGGATGCGCCCCAGGCCGAGCAGTTCGCTCGCCGTGGCCTGAGCTTTGCCAACGGCCGCCCTGATCTCCAGGCAAGCCTGTGGGAGCTGATTGCCCAGGCGCGTGAGAAACAGGGTGATGCCGCAGGTGCAGCGCAGGCGCGCCAGAAAGCTCGGGTTTCGCTGTGATGGATGGGCGCTTTCCCAGGATCGCCGAACAGTTGCTGCTGATCGAGCGTGAGTTGCGTGTGCAGGGCCTGTGGGACGACGCTGTGCCCAGCGCCGAGGCACTGGCCAGCACTCAGCCCTTTGCCGTGGATACTCTGGAGTTCGAGCAATGGCTGCAGTGGATCTTTCTGCCCCGCATGAAGATGATTCTGGAGCAGGATTTGCCGCTGCCCAATGCGTCAGGTATTCAGGAAATGGCCGAGATGGTGTTCTCCACTCGCCCGATGCAGGGGCGCGACCAGCAGTTGCGAGTTCTGCTCAAAGAGTTTGATCAGCTCATCGTTGCTACTCGCTGAAACACGACTGCCAGGCATGCCTGGCAGTCGCCTCCCTCCATGCTGCCCACTTCAGTCTCGTTCTCTCGAAGTGACAACTTCGGAGGGTTCATGTCTGTCCGTGCATTGCTGTTGTTGCAGTGCATGACGTTCCTCTCGGCTCTCTGGCAATGGGGTTTCGCCCAAAGTCCGGGTTCGCATTTCTGAGTTGCTTGCCGAAGATTGCGCAATTGAAGCGCAGACAGCAGTCGTTTTTGGGTTTTTTCTTGCGTTCTCATGCGCTTAGTTCGAATTAACCACATAGACGACTTGACTTGAAGAGGACGAAACAGAAGAATCCAAAGTCCGCTGTAGAGGGACTGCCAGAAGCAGACCCACTCAGCAGATCATGAGGCGCACATCCGCGCCGAAGTGCTACACCCGCAACGCGTTACCTCGCGCTGGGTGGGAAAACCCCGCAACACTTTGGGGCGCTCCCAATACTTGCTCAGTCAGTGCTGACGTAGTCGGCGACCACCGTCGCTCATGCTCTGCTGAGAAGTAAACCTATTAAGACCCGCTCCCTTTTGAGGGCGGTATTCTGGCGTTTTAGAGGTGAACAACGTGGAGCTTTTATCTGGCGGTGAGATGCTCGTCCGCTTTTTGCGTGACGAAGGCGTCAAATATATCTACGGGTACCCGGGTGGTGCTCTCCTTCATGTTTACGATGCCCTGTTCAAAGAACCGGACGTGACCCACATCCTGGTTCGTCACGAACAAGCGGCGACCCATATGGCTGACGGCTATGCCCGTGCCACCGGTAAAGCCGGCGTGGTACTGGTGACCTCCGGCCCGGGCGCGACCAATGCCATTACCGGTATTGCCACCGCCTATATGGACTCGATTCCCATGGTGATCATTTCCGGCCAGGTGCCCAGCACCATGGTAGGCACCGACGCGTTTCAGGAAACCGACATGATCGGTATCTCCCGGCCGATCGTGAAGCACAGCTTCATGATCAAGCACGCTTCGGAAATCCCGGAAGTCATGAAGAAAGCCTTCTACCTGGCGCAATCCGGTCGTCCTGGTCCGGTGGTGGTCGATATCCCCAAGGACATGACCAACCCGGCTGAAAAGTTCGAATACGTTTTCCCCAAGAAAGCCAAGCTGCGCTCCTACAGCCCAGCTGTTCGCGGTCACTCCGGGCAAATCCGCAAGGCGGCAGAAATGCTCCTGGCGGCCAAGCGCCCTGTGCTTTATGCAGGCGGCGGCGTGATTCTCGGCGGCGGTTCCGCACCGCTGACCGAACTGGCCAAGATGCTCAATCTGCCAGTGACCAATACCTTGATGGGCCTGGGCGCCTATCCGGGCACCGACCGGCAGTTCGTGGGCATGCTCGGCATGCACGGCAGCTACACCGCCAACCTGACCATGCACCATGCCGACGTGATCCTGGCCGTGGGCGCGCGCTTCGATGACCGGGTGATCAACGGTGCGCCGAAGTTCTGCCCGAATGCCAAGATCATCCATGTCGATATCGACCCAGCTTCCATCTCCAAGACCATCAAGGCCGATGTGCCTATCGTCGGTCCAGTGGAGAGCGTCCTGACTGAAATGGTCGCGGCACTCAAGGAAATCGGCGATACCCCGAACAAGGAGACGGTCGCCAGTTGGTGGAAGCAGATCGAAGAGTGGCGCGGTGATCGCGGCCTGTTCCCTTACGACAAGGGCGACGGCAGCATCATCAAGCCACAGACCGTGATCGAAACCCTGTGCGAAGTCACCAAGGGCGATGCCTATGTGACCTCCGACGTGGGGCAGCACCAGATGTTCGCGGCGCAGTACTACCGGTTCAACAAGCCCAACCGCTGGATCAACTCCGGTGGCCTGGGCACCATGGGCTTCGGTTTTCCGGCGGCCATGGGCGTGAAATTGAGCTTTCCGGATAATGATGTCGCCTGTGTCACCGGTGAAGGCAGTATCCAGATGAACATCCAGGAGCTGTCGACCTGTCTGCAGTACGATCTGCCGGTCAAGATCATCAATCTGAACAATGGTGTGCTGGGGATGGTGCGCCAGTGGCAGGACATGAGCTACGGCAGCCGTCATTCGCACTCCTACATGGAATCGCTGCCTGACTTCGTCAAGCTGGTCGAAGCCTATGGTCACGTGGGCATGCGTATCACGGATCTGAAGGATCTGAAGCCGAAGATGGAAGAAGCGTTCGCCATGAAGGATCGCCTGGTGTTCCTCGATATCCAGGTCGACACCAGCGAGCATGTCTATCCGATGCAGATCAAAGACGGCTCCATGCGCGATATGTGGCTGAGCAAGACGGAGCGTACTTAATCATGCGGCACATTATTTCCTTGCTTCTGGAAAACGAACCGGGTGCTCTGTCTCGTGTTGTAGGTCTGTTCTCGCAACGCAACTACAACATCGAAAGCCTGACGGTGGCGCCGACTGAAGACCCGACACTGTCGCGTCTGACCCTGACCACCGTTGGCCATGACGAGATCATCGAGCAGATCACCAAGAACCTGAACAAGCTGGTTGAGGTGGTGAAGCTGGTAGACCTGTCGGAAAGCGCGCACATCGAGCGTGAACTGATGCTGGTCAAGATCAAGGCCACTGGCGCCCAGCGCGCCGAGGTCAAGCGCACTACCGATATTTACCGTGGGCAGATCGTTGATGTCAGCGCCAGCGTATATACCGTTCAACTGACCGGTACCAGCGACAAGCTCGACAGCTTCATTCAATCGATCGGCACCGCATCGATTCTGGAAACCGTACGCAGTGGTGTCACCGGGATTGCCCGTGGCGACAAAGTACTGAGCATCTAACTCAAATTAGCGAATGGCCGGAACGGCCTGATATAGGGGAAATTCATGAAAGTTTTCTACGATAAAGACTGCGACCTGTCGATCATCCAGGGTAAGAAAGTTGCCATCATCGGCTACGGTTCCCAGGGCCACGCTCAAGCATGCAACCTGAAGGATTCCGGCGTAGACGTGACTGTCGGCCTGCGTAAAGGCTCGGCTACTGTTGCCAAGGCTGAAGCCCACGGCTTGAAAGTGACCGACGTTGCTGCAGCCGTTGCCGGTGCCGACCTGGTCATGATCCTGACCCCGGATGAGTTCCAGTCCCAGCTGTACAAGAACGAAATCGAGCCGAACATCAAGAAGGGCGCCACTCTGGCCTTCTCCCACGGCTTCGCGATCCACTACAACCAGGTTGTGCCTCGTGCCGACCTCGACGTGATCATGATCGCGCCGAAGGCTCCAGGCCACACCGTACGTTCCGAGTTCGTCAAGGGCGGTGGTATTCCTGACCTGATCGCGATCTACCAGGACGCTTCCGGCAACGCCAAGAACGTTGCCCTGTCCTACGCCGCAGGCGTGGGCGGCGGCCGTACCGGCATTATCGAAACCACCTTCAAGGACGAGACTGAAACCGACCTGTTCGGTGAGCAGGCTGTTCTGTGTGGCGGTACCGTCGAGCTGGTCAAAGCCGGTTTCGAAACCCTGGTTGAAGCTGGCTACGCTCCAGAAATGGCCTACTTCGAGTGCCTGCACGAACTGAAGCTGATCGTTGACCTCATGTACGAAGGCGGTATCGCCAACATGAACTACTCGATCTCCAACAACGCTGAATACGGCGAGTACGTGACTGGTCCAGAAGTCATCAACGCCGAATCCCGTCAGGCCATGCGCAATGCTCTGAAGCGCATCCAGGACGGCGAATACGCGAAGATGTTCATCAGCGAAGGCGCTACCGGCTACCCATCGATGACCGCCAAGCGTCGTAACAACGCTGCTCACGGTATCGAAATCATTGGCGAGCAACTGCGCTCGATGATGCCTTGGATCGGTGCCAACAAAATCGTCGACAAAGCCAAGAACTAAGTTCGAGTCTTGTCAGGGAAAACGCGGCCTAGGCCGCGTTTTTTCGTTTGCATGGATAGGTTCTGGTATAAAGCTGGATCCTTTGTGGCCGAATCGCGGCCCTAGGTATCTGTCGAAACTTTTCACACCGTTGCAAGGTAATGTCCATGAGCGAACGTCCCGAAGAGCCAAACCAGGCCTCTGACGCCGAAAGCCTGCTACCGATCGATGAGCATGTCGAAGAAGGGCATGACGCTGAAGGCCGTAAAGTCCGGCATCGTGGTATCTATCTTCTGCCGAATCTGTTCACCACTGCGAACCTGTTCGCGGGGTTCTATTCCATCATTAGCTCCATGAGCGCCCAGAGTGCAATGAGCGCCGGAGATGCGGCCGGGGCGAGCAAGTACTTTGCCTTTGCCGCGATCGCCATTTTCGTGGCCATGGTGCTTGATGGCCTGGATGGGCGTGTTGCCCGCATGACCAACACACAGAGTGCTTTTGGCGCTGAATACGACTCGCTGTCCGATATGGTTGCATTCGGCGTAGCGCCGGCGTTGTTGGCCTTTGGCTGGGCCCTGGGTGACATGGGCAAGGTCGGCTGGATGGTCGCCTTCATCTATGTGGCAGGCGCGGCCTTGCGTCTGGCGCGTTTCAATACTCAAGTCGGTACTGCCGACAAGCGTTATTTCATCGGCCTTGCCAGCCCGGCAGCGGCAGGTGTGGTGGCCGGTATCGTCTGGGCATTCAGCGACTACGGGATCCAGGGGTCGAAGATGTCGTTCCTGGTGGCGTTGATGGTGGCCGCCGCAGGCATGCTGATGGTCAGTAACATCAAGTACAACAGCTTCAAGGACCTGGACCTGAAAGGGCGTGTACCTTTTGTGGCGATCCTGGCGGTGGTACTGGTGTTTGCAGTGGTGTTCAGCGATCCGCCGCGCATTCTGCTTTTGGTGTTCCTCGCCTATGCGGCGTCGGGCCCTATCCAGTACCTGTTGCACCTGCGTCGTCGCAAAAGCGTCGAGTGATGTAATTTCCCCCATACTCCGCAGTCTATTGGTACATCTGTCCTCCAATACTGCGGAGTTGCCATGTTATTCAAATTCCCCAAGTCGTCCGACTGCAATGAGTCCCAGGTTACGCCCGAATCTCTTTACCTCTCTCGACGCAGCCTGCTCAGTGGTGCGGTTGCGGGCATGGCGTTTGCCAGCTTGCCGCGATGGGCAGCAGCACAGGACGCGTCGCGTTATGCCGATGTTGAGCCGGGCCAGGCTCCCGGGTGGTTCTCCGACAAGCTGTCGACCACTCAGTGGCAAGCTGTAACCGTCAGGGATGAGGCGATCACGCCTTTCAAGGACGCGACTCACTACAACAACTTCTACGAATTCGGCACTGACAAGGGGGACCCGGCGGCCAACGCGGGCGCGCTCAAGACTCAGCCTTGGAGTGTGGTCGTGGATGGTGAGGTGGCTAAGCCAGGCCGCTACGCCCTGGAAGATTTCATGAAGCCCTACTCGCTGGAGGAGCGTATTTATCGACTGCGTTGCGTAGAGGCCTGGTCGATGGTGATTCCCTGGATAGGTTTTCCAATCTCAGTCTTGCTCAAGCAGGTGGAGCCCACCAGCAACGCCAAGTTCATTCGGTTTGAAACGTTGCAGGATCCCAAGAGTATGCCGGGCCAGCGCTCCGGCTTTGCCTTGATCGACTGGCCCTATGTCGAGGGATTGCGTCTTGATGAGGCGATGAATCCATTGGCGATTCTTGCGGTGGGGATGTACGGGCGTGAACTGCCTAACCAGAATGGTGCGCCGCTGCGCCTTGTAGTGCCTTGGAAATATGGCTTCAAAAGTGTGAAGTCGATTGTGCGCATCAGCCTGGTCAGCGAGCAGCCCAAGACTACCTGGCAGAGCATTGCGGCCAACGAATATGGTTTTTACGCGAATGTGAATCCGACGGTTGATCATCCACGCTGGACCCAGGCTCGGGAACGACGTCTACCCAGCAGTCTGTTCAGTCCCAATGTGCGGGAAACCCAGATGTTCAACGGTTACTCGGATGAAGTCGCTTCTTTATATAGCGGCATGGATCTGCGGAAGAACTACTGATGCGTTATTCGTTCTGGCGTATCGGTGTCTTTATCGCTGCGGCTATCTGGCCGCTGTATTGGCTGTATGAAGCCTGGGCTTCGGTCCTGGGGCCGGACCCGGGCAAGGTACTGGTTGATCGTCTGGGGTTGGGCACGCTGGTGCTGTTGTTGAGCACCTTGGGCATGACTCCTTTGCAAAAACTCACGGGGTGGTCGGGCTGGATCGCTGTGCGCCGACAGTTGGGGTTGTGGTGCTTCGCTTATGTAGTGCTGCACCTGAGTGCTTATGGGGTATTCATCTTGGGGTTGGACTGGTCGCAGCTGGGAGTTGAGTTGCGCAAGCGTCCCTATATCTTTGTCGGAAGCCTGGGGTTCCTCTTTCTGTTGTTATTGGCTGTGACGTCCAATCGTTATAGCCAGCGTCGCTTGGGCGCGCGTTGGAAGAAGCTGCATCGCCTGGTTTATCTCATCCTGGGGCTGGGGCTGCTGCATATGCTATGGATTGTCCGGGCGGACCTGAAGGAGTGGGCGGTCTACGCTTCTATAGGGGGGCTGTTGTTGTTGCTGCGTGTTCCCCCTGTAATGCGCCGGATTCCGCGCCTAATCGCAAAGAAAGCATCTTCTGCAACAAAATCGTAATTAACCCTTGACGGCAGATTCTACAGGTCTATAATTCGCCCCACTTCCGGCGCAGTCGAAACGGAAAACTCCTTGAGATTCAATGAGTTACGCAGTTTTCGACAGCGGTTACGCTTCAGTTCATCGAAGCCAGAAGCAGTTGGTAAGGCAGTCAGTTTTCGCCTTATTAACGATTCGATCCTCTCGATCCTCTCGGTCGAAAGCGGTTGAAAAGAGGTGTTGACAGCAGCGTGTAACGCTGTAGAATTCGCCTCCCGCTAACGAGAGATCGGAAGCGCAAGTGGTTGAAGTTAAAAAGGAAACTTTGAAAACTTCTTAAAAAAATCACTTGACAGCAAATGAGGCTGCTGTAGAAT
>NZ_FPBG01000009.1:0-43544 GCF_900116505.1 Pseudomonas sp. NFPP25
GGCGAGAACTGCGGCGTTCTGCTGCGTGGTACCAAGCGTGACGACGTTGAGCGTGGCCAGGTTCTGGTTAAGCCAGGCACCGTTAAGCCGCACACCAAGTTCACCGCTGAAGTTTACGTTCTGAGCAAGGAAGAAGGCGGCCGTCATACTCCGTTCTTCAAAGGCTACCGTCCACAGTTCTACTTCCGTACTACTGACGTGACTGGTAACTGCGAGCTGCCAGAAGGCGTTGAAATGGTAATGCCAGGTGACAACATCCAGATGACTGTCACTCTGATCAAAACCATCGCGATGGAAGATGGTCTGCGTTTCGCTATCCGTGAAGGCGGTCGTACCGTCGGCGCTGGCGTCGTAGCCAAAGTCATCGAGTAATCGACGACTCATGAAGAAGCCCCCGCTTGCGGGGGCTTTTTTATTGGGTTGACACTCTGTGGGGCCGTCTATAGAATTGCGCCTCCTTTTAACGGGCGTATTGCGCCCGGTGGGAATAGCAGCCTGGAGTCTGAAATCCAATGCAAAATCAGCAAATCCGTATCAGGTTGAAGGCTTTCGACCATCGCCTGATCGACCAATCCACCCAGGAAATCGTGGAAACCGCGAAACGTACTGGTGCTCAAGTGCGTGGTCCAATTCCACTGCCTACCCGTAAAGAGCGGTTCACCGTTCTGGTCTCCCCGCACGTCAACAAAGACGCGCGTGACCAGTACGAGATCCGTACTCATAAGCGCGTACTGGACATCGTCCAGCCAACGGATAAAACCGTTGATGCTCTTATGAAGCTTGATCTTGCGGCAGGTGTGGAAGTGCAGATCAGCCTCGGCTAAGACTCGGTCTTAGTCGTGTAACGCTCTGAAATGGGCGGCCATAGCGGGTGAAAGCCCCGTACACTCATGAGGTTTACAACATGACTATTGGTGTAGTCGGTCGTAAATGCGGTATGACCCGTATTTTCACCGAAGAAGGTGTCTCCATTCCGGTCACGGTCATTGAGATCGAGCCGAATCGCGTCACCCAGTTCAAAACTGAAGAAACCGATGGCTATCGTGCAGTGCAGGTCACTGTAGGTGAGCGTCGTGCTTCGCGCGTGACTGCTGCTCAAGCAGGTCACTTCGCTAAAGCGAACGTTGCTGCCGGTCGTGGCGTTTGGGAATTCCGTCTTGAAGAAGGCGAGTACCAAGCTGGCGATCTGATCAATGCAGAAATCTTCGCTGCTGGCCAACTGGTAGACGTTACCGGTCAGTCGAAAGGTAAAGGCTTCGCCGGTACCATCAAGCGTTGGAATTTCCGCGGTCAAGATAACACCCACGGTAACTCCGTTTCCCACCGCGTCCCGGGCTCTATTGGCCAGTGCCAGACTCCTGGTCGTGTATTCAAGGGCAAAAAAATGTCCGGTCATATGGGCGCTGAGCGCGTGACCGTGCAGTCCCTGGAAGTAGTGCGCGTCGACGCTGAACGCAATCTGTTGTTGGTCAAGGGTGCTGTTCCTGGCGCTACTGGCGGCAACCTGGTTGTACGTCCGGCGGCCAAGGCTCGCGGTTAAGGGGAAGCTGACATGCAATTAAATGTAAATGACGCTCAAGCGATCGAAGTTTCCGAACTGACATTTGGCGGCGAATTCAACGAGACGCTGGTTCACCAAGCAGTCGTGGCCTACATGGCCGGCGGCCGTCAAGGTAGCAAGCAGCAAAAGACCCGTTCCGACGTTTCCGGTGGCGGCAAGCGCCCATGGCGTCAGAAAGGTACTGGCCGTGCTCGTGCCGGTACTATCCGTAGCCCAATCTGGCGTGGCGGCGGTACCACTTTCGCAGCTCGTCCTCAGGATCACTCCCAGAAGCTGAACAAGAAGATGTATCGCGCAGCAATGCGTTCCATCCTTGCTGAGCTGGTGCGTACTGATCGTCTGGTCGTGGTTCAGGATTTCGCTGTTGAAACTCCGAAAACCAAAGATCTGCTGGGCAAGCTGAACAACATGAGCCTGACCGACGTTCTGATCGTGTCGGACGCTGTTGATCAGAACCTGTACCTGGCTGCTCGTAACCTGCCACACGTTGATGTTCGTGACGTGCAAGGTTCCGATCCAGTTAGTCTGATCGCATACGACAAAGTGTTGATCACTGTGTCGGCCGTGAAGAAATTCGAGGAGCTGCTGGGATGAACCAGGAACGCGTATTTAAAGTTCTGCTTGGCCCGCACGTTTCCGAGAAGGCTACGGTTCTGGCAGACAAGAAAGGCCAGTTCGTTTTCAAGGTTGCTACTGACGCAACCAAGCTGGAAATCAAGAAGGCCGTCGAAAGCCTGTTCAGCGTGAAAGTGGAACGCGTTACTACCCTGAACGTTCTGGGTAAGAGCAAGCGTACCGCTCGCGGTCTGGGCAAGCGTAATGACTGGAAGAAGGCAGTTATCTCCCTTCAGCCAGGCCAAGATCTCGATTTCAGCAGCAGTGCTGAGTAAGGAAGGGGTGCATCATGGCAATCGTTAAATGCAAACCGACTTCCCCTGGCCGCCGTTTTGTGGTCAAGGTGGTCAACCAGGAGCTGCATAAAGGCGCTCCTCACGCACCGCTGCTCGAGAAGAAATCGAAGTCTGGTGGTCGTAACAACAATGGCCGCATTACCACTCGTCACGTTGGTGGTGGTCATAAGCAGCATTACCGTCTGGTCGACTTCCGTCGCAACGACAAAGATGGCATCGCTGCCACTGTCGAGCGTATCGAATACGATCCAAACCGTACTGCTCACATCGCTCTGCTGCTGTACGCAGATGGCGAGCGTCGCTACATCATCGCCCCTAAAGGCGTGAGCGCTGGCGACCAGCTGATCGCAGGTGCTCTGGCACCGATCAAGCCGGGCAACGCTCTGCAACTGCGCAACATTCCAGTTGGTAGCACCGTACACGGCATCGAACTGAAGCCAGGTAAAGGCGCGCAAATCGCTCGTTCGGCTGGTGCTTCGGCTCAGCTGGTCGCTCGTGAAGGTGTCTACGTGACCCTGCGTCTGCGTTCTGGTGAGATGCGTAAAGTGCTGGCTGAATGCCGCGCGACCCTGGGCGAAGTCTCGAACTCCGAGCACAGCCTGCGTTCGCTGGGTAAAGCTGGTGCCAAACGCTGGCGTGGCGTTCGCCCAACCGTTCGTGGTGTTGCCATGAACCCGGTTGACCACCCACATGGTGGTGGTGAAGGTCGTACCTCTGGTGGTCGTCATCCGGTATCGCCATGGGGCTTCCCGACTAAGGGCGCGAAGACTCGTGGTAATAAGCGTACCGACAAAATGATCGTCCGTCGTCGCAAGTAAATAGAGGGATACGACAGTGCCACGTTCTCTGAAAAAAGGTCCTTTTATTGATCTTCACCTACTGAAGAAGATCGAAGTGGCGGCGGAAAAGAACGATCGCAAACCAGTTAAGACCTGGTCGCGCCGTTCCATGATCCTGCCACAAATGGTCGGTCTGACCATTGCTGTGCATAACGGTCGTCAACATGTTCCAGTTCTCGTGAACGAAGACATGGTCGGCCACAAACTGGGCGAGTTCGCCGGTACCCGTACATATCGCGGGCACGTGGCTGACAAGAAAGCCAAGCGTTAAGGGGTAAGGAATGATGGAAGTAGCCGCTAAGTTGTCGGGCGCTCGAATCTCCGCCCAGAAAGCCCGCTTGGTCGCCGACCAGATCCGCGGGAAGAAGGTGGGCGAAGCGCTCAACCTGTTGGCTTTCAGCAGTAAGAAAGCCGCCGAGATCATGAAGAAAGTGCTGGAGTCGGCCGTAGCCAACGCCGAGCATAACGAAGGCGCAGACGTTGATGACCTGAAGGTCTCCACCGTTTTCGTCAACGAAGGGCGTTCGCTGAAGCGCATCATGCCACGTGCCAAAGGCCGTGCTGATCGCATCGTCAAGCGGTCTTGCCATATCACTGTCAAGGTTGCTGACAAGTAACGGAGTCGAAGAGATGGGTCAGAAAGTACATCCCATTGGCATTCGCCTGGGAATCGTCAAGGAGCACACCTCCGTCTGGTACGCAGACGGTCGGACTTATGCGGACTATTTGCTCGCAGATCTGAATGTGCGTGAGTATCTCCAAGACAAACTAAAAAGCGCGTCCGTAAGCCGTATCGATATCCATCGTCCGGCTCAAACTGCACGCATCACCATCCACACCGCTCGTCCCGGCATCGTGATCGGCAAGAAAGGTGAAGATGTTGAGAAGCTGCGTCAGGACCTGACCAAGCAAATGGGTGTGCCTGTGCACATCAATATCGAAGAGATCCGCAAGCCGGAGCTCGACGGTATGCTGGTTGCGCAGAGCGTAGCTCAGCAGCTGGAGCGTCGCGTAATGTTCCGTCGTGCTATGAAGCGCGCCGTACAGAACGCCATGCGCATTGGTGCCAAAGGCATCAAAATCCAAGTGAGCGGTCGTCTCGGCGGTGCTGAAATCGCACGTACTGAATGGTATCGCGAAGGTCGTGTGCCACTGCACACCCTGCGTGCCGATATCGACTATGCCACCTACGAAGCTCACACCACTTACGGTGTGATCGGTGTGAAGGTTTGGATCTTCAAAGGCGAAGTAATTGGTGGTCGCCAAGAAGAGCTGAAGCCGCAAGCACCTGCGCCTCGTAAAAAAGCTGCTAAGTAAGGGGTACGCCAAATGTTGCAACCAAAGCGTACGAAGTTCCGCAAGCAAATGACCGGCCACAACCGTGGTCTGGCATTGCGCGGTAGCAAAGTCAGCTTCGGCGAGTTCGCGCTGAAGTCTGTTGCTCGTGGTCGTCTCACCGCTCGTCAGATCGAGTCAGCGCGTCGTGCTCTGACCCGTCACGTAAAACGTGGTGGCAAGATCTGGATCCGTGTATTCCCGGACAAGCCTATTTCCAAAAAGCCTCTCGAAGTTCGGATGGGTAAAGGTAAGGGTAACGTCGAATACTGGGTAGCCCAGATTCAGCCAGGCAAAGTCCTGTATGAAATCGAGGGTGTTTCTGAAGAGCTGGCGCGTGAGGCTTTCGCCCTGGCTGCTGCAAAGCTGCCGCTCGCCACCTCCTTTGTTAAACGGACGGTGATGTGATGAAAGCGAATGAACTTCGTGAAAAATCCGCACAGCAGCTGAACGAGCAACTGCTCGGCCTGCTGCGCGACCAGTTCAATCTGCGTATGCAGAAAGCAACTGGCCAGTTGGGGCAGTCTCATCTGCTCTCGCAAGTTAAGCGTGACATCGCTCGCGTGAAGACTGTGCTCAACCAGCAGGCAGGTAAGTAATCATGGCTGAAGCCGAAAAAACTGTCCGTACGCTGACTGGCCGTGTTGTCAGCGACAAGATGGACAAGACCATCACCGTTCTGATCGAGCGTCGCGTTAAGCACCCTATCTACGGTAAATACGTTAAGCGTTCGACTAAGCTGCACGCGCACGACGAAACCAATCAGTGCCACATCGGCGACAAAGTCACTATTCGTGAAACTCGTCCGATGGCCAAGACCAAGTCTTGGGCCCTGGTTGATGTTCTCGAACGCGCTGTGGAAGTCTAAGGGCTAGGGGTCGGAGAAATTATATGATTCAGACTCAATCCATGCTCGATGTGGCCGATAACAGCGGCGCTCGCCGCGTTATGTGCATCAAGGTGCTGGGTGGCTCCCATCGTCGTTACGCTGGTATCGGTGACATCATCAAAGTTACCGTCAAGGAAGCAATTCCTCGCGGTAAGGTGAAAAAAGGCCAAGTGATGACTGCTGTTGTAGTCCGCACTCGCCATGGTGTTCGTCGTGCAGACGGCTCCATCATCCGCTTTGATGGCAACGCTGCTGTTCTGTTGAACAACAAGCAAGAGCCGATCGGCACCCGTATCTTTGGGCCAGTGACCCGTGAACTTCGCAACGAGAAGTTCATGAAGATCGTCTCGCTCGCCCCAGAAGTGCTGTAAGGAGATCCGACATGCAAAAGATTCGTCGTGACGACGAGATCATCGTGATCGCCGGCAAAGACAAAGGTAAGCGCGGTAAGGTGCTTAAGGTTCTGGCTGACGACCGTCTGGTCGTCGGTGGCCTGAACCTGGTCAAGCGTCATACCAAGCCTAACCCGATGTCGGGCGTACAGGGCGGTATCGTCGAGAAAGAAGCGCCACTGCACGCTTCCAACGTCGCCATTTTCAACAGCGAAACCAACAAGGCTGACCGCGTTGGTTTCAAAGTAGAAGACGGCAAAAAAATTCGTGTCTTCAAGTCGACCCAAAAAGCGGTTGATGCTTGAACACTGCTAGGTAGAAGACCATGGCACGACTAAAAGAGATTTACCGGAAGGAAATCGCTCCGAAACTTAAGGAAGAACTTAAGCTTTCGAACGTGATGGAAGTTCCGCGCGTTACCAAAATCACCCTGAACATGGGTCTGGGCGAAGCAATCGGCGACAAAAAAGTCATCGAGCATGCTGTTGCTGACCTGGAAAAGATCACCGGCCAGAAAGTCGTTGTGACCTACGCTCGTAAATCCATCGCTGGCTTCAAAGTCCGCGAAGGATGGCCGATCGGCGTCAAAGTGACCCTGCGCCGTGAGCGTATGTACGAGTTCCTGGATCGTCTGCTGTCGATCTCCCTGCCTCGGGTTCGCGACTTCCGCGGCCTGAATGCCAAGTCCTTCGACGGTCGTGGCAACTACAGCATGGGCGTTAAAGAGCAGATCATTTTCCCGGAAATCGATTACGACAAGATCGATGCTCTCCGCGGTCTGGACATTACCCTGACCACCACTGCTAAGAACGATGATGAAGGCCGCGCTCTGCTGCGTGCTTTCAAATTCCCGTTCCGCAACTGATTGGAGTAGGAAAATGGCCAAGAAGAGCATGAAGAACCGTGAGCTGAAGCGTCAGCTCACCGTTGCCAAGTACGCCACCAAGCGTGCAGCGCTGAAAGCTATCATCGTGGATCTGAACGCAAGTCCAGAAGCTCGTTGGGAAGCTACCGTAGCTCTGCAGAAGCAGCCACGTGATGCAAGCGCTTCGCGCATGCGTAACCGCTGCCGCCTGACTGGTCGTCCGCACGGCGTTTACCGCAAGTTCGGCCTGGGCCGTAACAAGCTGCGTGAAGCTGCAATGCGTGGTGACGTACCAGGTCTGGTTAAAGCCAGCTGGTAATAGCTATCAAAGTCTCGGTGTTCGGGCTCGCAAGATCCCGATCGCCGGTGGCCTTGAACGTGAATCAAGCCCCTTTTGGGGCTTGATTCATTTCTGGGGTGTGTCTAGAATGACCGGCTCGCCTGAGCCCGTGTTTTTTGCCCGGAATTTCTCGGCGACAGTTGTAGCCGCAAGGCTAATTCTTTTTGTATCAGGAGCATCTAGCCCATGAGTATGCAGGACCCGTTAGCGGACATGCTAACTCGAATCCGTAATGCCCAGATGGCTGAAAAGTCCGTCGTAAGCATGCCGTCTTCCACGCTGAAGGTGGCTGTAGCAAAAGTCCTGAAGGACGAAGGTTACATCGCGGGTTATCAGATCAGCAGCGAAATCAAACCTCTGCTGTCCATCGAGCTGAAGTACTTCGAAGGCCGTCCGGTCATCGAAGAAGTGAAGCGCGTTAGCCGTCCAGGCCTGCGTCAGTACAAGTCCGTTGAAGAACTGCCGAAAGTACGTGGCGGTCTTGGCGTGTCTATCGTCTCCACCAACAAAGGTGTGATGACTGATCGTGCTGCGCGCGCTGCCGGTGTCGGCGGCGAAGTTCTTTGCACTGTGTTCTAAGGGGGGATAAGCATGTCTCGCGTCGCTAAGAACCCCGTTAAGCTGCCAGCTGGTGTCGAAGTCAAATTCGCCGGCCAACAGCTTTCGGTGAAGGGTGCCAAGGGCACTCTCGAACTGAACGTACACTCGTCCGTTGAAATTGTTCAGGAAGCTGGTGAGCTGCGTTTCGCTGCTCGCAACGGCGACCAACAAACTCGCGCAATGGCCGGTACCACTCGTGCTCTGGTAAACAACATGGTCCAAGGCGTAAGCCAAGGCTTCGAGCGTAAGCTCCAGCTGGTCGGTGTTGGTTACAAGGCACAGGCAAAAGGCACAGTGCTGAACCTGGCCCTCGGCTTCTCGCATCCAGTGGATTACGAACTGCCGGAAGGCATCACCGCTGAGACTCCTAGCCAGACCGATATCCTGATCAAGGGCATCGATAAGCAGCTGGTAGGTCAAGTGGCCGCTGAGATCCGCGACTTCCGTCCACCAGAGCCTTACAAAGGCAAAGGTGTGCGCTACGCGGACGAAGTCGTCCGTCGTAAAGAAGCCAAGAAGAAGTAGGGCATAGCAAATGACCGACAAAAAAGTTACTCGACTGCGTCGCGCTCGCAAAGCACGCCTGAAAATGCACGAACTCGAAGTCGTGCGTCTCTGCGTGTTCCGCTCTTCGCAGCACATCTACGCCCAGGTCATTTCGGCCGACGGCAACAAAGTCCTGGCAAGTGCCTCGACTTTGGATAAAGAACTGCGTGATGGCGCCACTGGCAACATCGACGCGGCCACTAAGGTTGGCCAGCTGGTCGCTACGCGTGCGAAAGCCGCTGGCGTCTCGCAGGTGGCTTTCGACCGCTCTGGCTTCAAGTACCACGGCCGCGTCAAGGCGCTGGCTGATGCTGCTCGTGAAGCTGGGCTGGAGTTCTAAGTTATGTCAAATAACGACCAAAAGCGCGACGAAGGCTACATCGAGAAGCTGGTTCAAGTTAACCGCGTAGCCAAAACCGTAAAAGGCGGCCGTATCTTCACTTTCACCGCGTTGACCGTGGTTGGTGATGGTAAGGGCCGTGTTGGCTTCGGCCGTGGCAAGTCGCGTGAAGTGCCTGCTGCGATCCAGAAGGCAATGGAAGCTGCTCGCCGCAACATGATCCAAGTTGACCTGAACGGCACCACTCTGCAGTACGCAATGAAGTCCGCTCACGGCGCTTCCAAGGTGTACATGCAGCCTGCTTCTGAAGGTACCGGTATCATCGCTGGCGGCGCTATGCGTGCTGTCCTCGAGGTAGCTGGCGTTCAGAACGTTCTGGCCAAGTGCTACGGCTCGACTAACCCAGTAAACGTGGTTCACGCCACTTTCAAGGGTTTGAAAGCAATGCAGTCCCCTGAATCCATTGCCGCCAAGCGTGGCAAAAGCGTCCAGGAGATCATCTGATCATGGCTACCGTAAAAGTAACGCTGATCAAAAGCATGACCGGCCGTATCCCTAACCACAAACTGTGCGTTAAGGGTCTGGGTCTGCGTCGCATCGGTCACACTGTAGAAGTCCAGGATACTCCCGAGAATCGCGGGATGATCAACAAGGCTTACTACATGCTGCGTGTCGAGGGTTAATCGATGAAACTCAATGATCTGAGTCCAGCGCCGGGTTCCCGTCGCGAAAAGCATCGTCCGGGCCGTGGTATCGGTAGTGGTTTGGGTAAGACTGGTGGCCGTGGTCACAAAGGTCAGACTTCCCGCTCCGGTGGCACCATTGCTCCAGGCTTTGAAGGCGGTCAACAGCCGCTGCATCGTCGCCTGCCGAAGTTCGGTTTCGTTTCCCTGAAGGCCATGGATCGCGCAGAAGTGCGTCTGTCCGAGCTGGCTAAAGTGGAAGGCGACATCGTCACCGTGCAGTCCCTGAAAGATGCCAACGTGATTAACCAAAACGTTCAGCGTGTGAAAATCATGCTGTCCGGCGAAGTTACTCGCGCTGTGACCATCAAGGGTATCGCAGCCACCAAAGGTGCGCGTGCGGCTATCGAAGCAGCTGGCGGCAAGTTCGAGGAATAAATGGCTAAGCAAGGTGCTCTCTCTGCGCTCGGCAAAGGCGGTATGTCTGAACTTTGGGCTCGTCTGCGTTTTCTGTTCTTGGCGATTATCGTCTACCGAATAGGCGCACACATCCCGGTTCCAGGTATCAACCCTGACCGACTCGCGGACCTGTTTCGACAGAATGAGGGGACCATTCTTAGCTTGTTCAACATGTTTTCCGGCGGCGCGCTGGAACGGATGAGCATCTTTGCACTGGGGATCATGCCGTATATCTCGGCATCGATCATCATGCAGCTGATGACAGCCGTCAGCCCGCAGTTGGAGCAGTTGAAGAAGGAAGGTGAAGCTGGCCGTCGCAAGATCAGCCAGTACACCCGCTACGGCACTGTCATCCTGGCCCTGGTTCAAGCTATCGGCATGTCCGTTGGCTTGGCGGGTCAGGGTGTTGCGTTCACTGGTGACTTTGGCTTCCATTTCGTCGCGGTATCCACTTTTGTGGCTGGTGCGATGTTCATGATGTGGCTGGGTGAGCAGATTACTGAGCGTGGTGTTGGCAACGGTATCTCGATGTTGATTTTCGCAGGTATCGTCGCCGGTCTTCCGAGAGCGATCGGGCAGTCTTTCGAGTCTGCACGTCAGGGTGATATCAACATTTTTGCCCTGGTTGCGATCGGTTTGCTGGCAGTAGCGATTATCGGTTTTGTGGTGTTCATTGAGCGTGGTCAGCGTCGTATTGCTGTTCATTACGCCAAGCGTCAGCAGGGCCGCAAGGTATTTGCTGCGCAGACCAGCCACTTGCCGCTGAAAGTGAATATGGCCGGTGTTATTCCTGCTATCTTCGCGAGCAGCATTTTGCTGTTTCCGGCTTCGTTGGGTGCCTGGTTCGGTCAGTCTGAAGGTATGGGCTGGTTGCAGGACATCTCGCAGTCGATCGCTCCTGGTCAGCCGTTGAATATTCTGCTGTTTAGTGCAGGGATTATTTTCTTCTGCTTCTTCTATACGGCGTTGATGTTCAATCCGAAAGACGTAGCGGAAAACCTGAAGAAGTCCGGTGCCTTTATTCCGGGCATCCGTCCAGGTGAGCAGTCGGCGCGCTACATTGATGGCGTTCTGACTCGTTTGACCATGTTCGGTGCTCTATATATGACGGCCGTCTGCCTGTTGCCCCAGTTCCTGGTGGTTGCTGCAAACGTTCCGTTCTACCTTGGCGGGACCTCGTTGCTGATCGTGGTCGTGGTTGTTATGGACTTTATGTCGCAAGTACAATCGCACCTCGTTTCCCACCAGTACGAATCCCTGATGAAGAAAGCCAACCTGAAGGGTTACGGCAGCGGCATGCTGCGCTAATCCATAAGGTTCGAGGAGTTGGTGATGAAAGTTCGTGCATCGGTGAAAAAGCTGTGCCGTAACTGCAAGATTATTCGCCGCGAAGGTGTTGTTCGAGTAATTTGCAGCGCGGAACCGCGTCACAAACAGCGCCAAGGCTGAGTGTGATTGTGCTTCAAGCCCGGCAGCTAGTGCGCTGCCGGGTTGATTATTTGTTATTACAGCGATATTATCTCGCGCCCTATTTCTTGGCTTCCGGGGCGTAGGTAGCTGTCAATTGGAGTCCCACTGAATGGCCCGTATTGCAGGCGTTAACATTCCAGATAACAAGCATACTGTTATCTCGCTGACCTACATCTATGGTGTTGGTCGCACTACTGCGCAGAAAATCTGCGCGGTGACTGGGGTCAACCCAGCTGCGAAGATCAAGGATCTGAGCGACGAGCAAATTGAACAGCTGCGTGGCGAAGTGGCGAAGTTCACCACTGAAGGTGACCTGCGTCGCGAAATCAACATGAAAATCAAACGCTTGATGGATCTGGGCTGCTACCGCGGTCTGCGCCATCGTCGTGGTCTTCCAGTGCGCGGTCAGCGTACCAAGACCAACGCGCGTACTCGCAAAGGTCCGCGTAAGCCGATCCGCAAGTAATCGCACCAGCGAATCGACAGGAATTTAGTCATGGCAAAACCTGCTGCTCGTCCTCGTAAAAAGATTAAAAAGACAGTGGTTGATGGCATCGCCCACATCCACGCGTCTTTCAACAACACCATCGTGACCATCACCGACCGTCAAGGTAACGCTCTTTCCTGGGCAACCTCCGGTGGTTCGGGTTTCCGCGGTTCTCGCAAGTCCACCCCGTTCGCTGCTCAAGTAGCTGCTGAGCGTGCTGGTCAAGCTGCGCTGGAATATGGCCTGAAAAACCTCGACGTCAACGTCAAGGGTCCAGGTCCAGGTCGTGAATCCGCAGTCCGCGCTTTGAACGGCTGTGGCTACAAGATCGCCAGCATCACCGACGTGACGCCAATCCCGCACAACGGGTGCCGTCCGCCGAAGAAGCGCCGCGTGTAATCCAGGAGATTGTAAAGAATGGCTCGTTACATTGGTCCAAAATGCAAACTGGCTCGTCGCGAAGGCACCGATCTCTTCCTGAAGAGCGGCGTGCGCGCTATCGAATCCAAGTGCAACATCGAAGCAGCTCCTGGCATCCACGGCCAGCGTCGCGGTCGTCAATCCGACTACGGCACCCAGCTGCGTGAAAAGCAAAAAGTTCGTCGTATCTACGGCGTACTCGAGCGTCAATTCAGCGGCTACTACAAACAAGCAGCTGGCAAGAAGGGCGCAACCGGCGAAAACCTGTTGCAACTGCTCGAATGCCGTCTGGACAACGTTGTGTACCGCATGGGCTTCGGTTCTACTCGTGCCGAATCCCGTCAGCTGGTATCGCACAAGTCGATCAGCGTAAACGGTCAGACCGTTAACGTTCCGTCCTACCAGGTTCGTGCTGGTGACGTGGTCGCTGTTCGCGAGAAAGCAAAAAATCAACTTCGCATTGTCCAAGCTCTCGATCTGTGTGCTCAACGTGGCCGCGTAGAATGGGTAGAAGTAGACACTGAGAAGAAGTCGGGCGTTTTCAAGAACGTTCCAGCTCGCAGTGATCTGTCCGCCGACATCAACGAAAGCCTGATTGTCGAGCTCTACTCCAAGTAAGGGCTAGAAAATAGGTGCATCCATGCAGATTTCGGTAAATGAGTTCCTGACACCCCGCCACATTGATGTGCAGGTTGTCAGTCCAACCCGCGCCAAGATCACCCTCGAGCCTCTCGAGCGTGGTTTTGGCCACACCCTGGGCAACGCGCTGCGCCGCATCCTGTTGTCCTCAATGCCCGGCTGTGCAGTAGTCGAGGCCGAGATTGACGGTGTGCTCCACGAGTACAGCGCCATCGAAGGTGTACAGGAAGACGTAATTGAAATCCTGTTGAACCTTAAAGGTCTGGCTATCAAGCTGCACGGCCGTGACGAAGTTACGCTGACCTTGTCGAAGAAGGGTTCGGGGGTGGTTACCGCTGCCGATATTCAGCTGGATCATGATGTCGAGATCGTTAATCCCGATCACGTAATCGCTAACCTGGCGTCTAACGGCGCCCTGAACATGAAGCTCGTAGTAGCTCGTGGTCGTGGTTATGAACCGGCCGACTCGCGTCAGAGCGATGAAGACGAAAGCCGCAGCATTGGTCGCTTGCAGCTCGACTCTTCGTTCAGCCCGGTTCGCCGTATCGCATACGTGGTGGAAAACGCCCGTGTCGAGCAGCGTACTAACCTGGACAAGCTGGTTATTGATCTGGAAACCAACGGTACTCTGGATCCTGAAGAGGCTATCCGTCGTGCTGCAACCATCCTGCAACAGCAGTTGGCTGCGTTCGTCGACCTCAAGGGTGACAGTGAGCCAGTGGTAGTCGAGCAGGAAGACGAGATCGATCCGATCCTGCTTCGCCCGGTTGACGATCTGGAACTGACTGTACGTTCGGCTAACTGCCTTAAGGCGGAAAACATTTACTACATCGGCGACCTGATTCAGCGTACCGAAGTAGAACTGTTGAAGACTCCGAACCTGGGCAAGAAATCCTTGACTGAAATCAAGGACGTTCTGGCCTCCCGCGGTCTGTCCCTCGGCATGCGCCTCGACAACTGGCCGCCTGCAAGTCTTAAGAAGGACGACAAGGCGACTGCCTGATCGTCGTAATCACCGAACGTTGTGTTTGGTAAGGAATGAACCATGCGTCATCGTAAAAGTGGGCGTCACCTGAGCCGCACCAGCTCGCACCGCAAGGCCATGTTCCAGAACATGGCGGTGTCGCTGTTCGAGCACGAGCTGATCAAAACTACACTGCCGAAAGCTAAAGAACTGCGCCGCGTTGCCGAGCCGCTGATCACTTTGGCCAAGACAGACAGCCTGGCTAACCGCCGTCTGGCTTTCGACCGTACTCGTTCGAAAGCTATCGTTGGTAAGCTCTTCAACGACCTGGGCAAGCGCTACGCTACCCGTGAGGGTGGCTACCTGCGCATCCTCAAGTGCGGTTTCCGCGCTGGCGACAACGCTCCTATGGCGTACGTTGAACTGGTTGATCGTGCTGTCGGCGGTGAAGCTGTATCCGCTGAGTAAGACGTCAGTCTGAAACAAGGAACCGGGCCTAGCGCCCGGTTTTTTGTGTCTGCCTATATTGGATATTTCTATCGTTAGCTAATGTGTAATGCATTGGATGTTGTAACACTGGTGGTCAATACTCTTTGTCAGCCGATTAGCCGGCAGTTTCACAGACTGACAGAGGAAGATTGAGCATGAGCCAGACCAAAACTCTTACTACCGCAAGTGGCGCTCCTGTCGCTGATAACCAGAACTCTCGTTCCGCCGGCCCCCGGGGCCCTCTGCTTCTCGACGATTTTCACCTGATCGAAAAGCTCGCCCATTTCAACCGCGAGAATATTCCCGAGCGTCGCGTGCACGCCAAGGGTTCAGGCGCCTATGGCACTTTCACCGTTTCTCGTGATATCACCGAGTACACCAGCGCCAAGTTGTTTGAGGCGGTAGGCAAGAAGACTCCGACCTTCCTGCGTTTTTCCACGGTAGGCGGCGAGCGTGGTTCGGCAGACACCGAGCGGGACCCACGCGGCTTTGCCCTCAAGTTCTACACCGAAGAAGGCAACTGGGACATCGTAGGCAACAACACCCCGGTGTTCTTCATTCGCGACCCGCTGAAGTTTCCCGACTTTATCCACACCCAGAAGCGCCTGCCCCAGAGCAATCTGAAAAGTGCCCAGATGATGTGGGATTTCTGGTCCCATTCGCCCGAGGCGCTGCACCAGGTAACCATTCTGTTTTCCGATCGGGGTATTCCGGATGGCTACCGCCACATGCATGGCTTTGGCAGCCACACCTACAGCCTGATCAACGCCAAGGGTGAGCGGCACTGGGTCAAGTGGCACTACAAGACCAAGCAGGGCATCAAGAACCTGGCGCCGGCTGACGCAGCGCGCCTGGCCGGTACCGATCCTGATTACGCCCAGCGCGACCTGTTCAATGCGATCGAGCGCGGTGAGTTTCCGAAATGGAGCGTGTGCATCCAGGTCATGACCGAAGCTCAAGCCGCCGCGCATTACGAGAACCCCTTCGATGTGACCAAGACCTGGTCGCAGAAAGAGTTCCCGTTGATCGAAGTGGGTGAGCTGGAACTGAACCGCAACCCGTTGAATTACTTTGCAGAAGTCGAGCAGGCTGCATTCGGCCCTAGCAACATGGTACCTGGGGTAGGTCTTTCGCCGGACCGCATGCTGCAAGGCCGGGTATTCGCATACGCCGACGCGCATCGCTACCGTGTGGGTACCAACCACCAACAGTTGCCGGTGAACGCTCCATTGAGCCCGGTGAACAGCTACCAGCGCGACGGCTCCATGGCTTTCGGTACCAATGGTGGTGCGGCGCCTAACTACGAGCCCAACAGCTATGGCGATGCGCCGAAGCAGGCTCCACGTTATGCCGAGCCGGCCCTGGCACTCAGCGGTGCTGCGGACCGCTACGATCATCGTGAAGACACCGACTACTACAGCCACGCTGGTGCGTTGTTCCGCCTGATGAACGATGAGCAGAAGGCATTGCTGATCAATAACATCGCGGGCGCCATGGCTGGAGTGACGGCTGATGTGGTTGATCGGCAGTTGCAGCATTTCTACAAGGCCGACCCGGCTTACGGCGAAGGCATCGCCAAAGCTTTGGGCGTATCGCTCAAGTAAGTCTAAATAAGAAGCAGAACCGCCCTCAGTTGGGCGGTTTTTGCGTTATTTCTACTGGTTTTCTCAGATATTCTTCACTTTTTCAGCTATTTCTAAGTGACCTGCAAGTCAGCTTGGTTCAAACTATCCACTTTCAAGCAGGGAGATGTAGGGCGATGCAAGGTCACCCGGACGTAATCGATTACCTCAACACGTTGCTGACGGGCGAACTGGCAGCACGCGACCAATATTTCATCCACTCGCGGATGTACGAAGACTGGGGCTTTACCAAGCTCTATGAGCGTATCAACCATGAAATGGAAGAAGAGGCGCAACACGCCGACGCCCTGATGCGCCGCATCCTGATGCTCGAAGGCACTCCGCGCATGCGCCCTGACGATCTCGACACCGGAACCACGGTGCCGGAGATGCTGGCCAGCGACCTGCGCCTGGAATACAAGGTGCGCGCCGCGTTGTGCAAAGGCATCGAGCTGTGCGAGTTGCACAAGGACTATGTCAGCCGCGACATCTTGCGCATCCAGCTGGCGGATACCGAGGAAGATCACACCTACTGGCTGGAGAAGCAGTTGGGCCTGATCAAGTCCATCGGCCTGGAGAACTACCTGCAATCGCAGTTCTGATTGCCTTAGGTTTTGCTGCCTGTTCGCGAGCAAAGCTCGCTTCTGCGGGAAGCGCAGCAACCCCTAGAGACAAAAAAGCCCCTGGCACCGTCAAGTGCCAGGGGCTTTTTCATGGGCCTCAGGCGCGGTCGCGGGTCAGCAACGGCTTGAGGTAGTGCCCGGTATGGGACTGCGGCATCTCCGCAACCTGCTCCGGGGTGCCCACGGCAATGATCTGGCCGCCCTTGGAACCGCCTTCCGGCCCCAGGTCCACCAGCCAGTCGGCGGTCTTGATCACATCCAGGTTGTGTTCGATCACCACCACGGTGTTGCCGTGATCGCGCAGGCGGTGCAGTACGTCCAGCAACTGCTGGATATCCGCAAAGTGCAGGCCCGTGGTCGGCTCATCAAGGATATACAGAGTCTTGCCGGTGTCGCGCTTGGACAGCTCGCGAGACAACTTGACCCGCTGCGCTTCGCCACCGGACAGGGTCGTCGCCGACTGCCCCAACTTGATGTAGGACAGGCCCACATCCATCAGGGTCTGCAGCTTGCGCGCCAGGGCAGGCACCGGGTCGAAGAACTCCCTGGCTTCCTCGATGGTCATTTCCAGCACCTCGTGGATGCTCTTGCCCTTGTACTTGATTTCCAGGGTTTCGCGGTTGTAGCGCTTGCTCTTGCACACGTCGCAGGGCACGTAGATGTCCGGCAGGAAGTGCATTTCCACCTTGATCAGGCCATCACCCTGGCAAGCCTCGCAGCGCCCACCCTTGACGTTGAAGGAGAAGCGACCGGGCCCGTAGCCGCGGGAGCGCGACTCGGGTACCCCGGCGAACAGCTCGCGGATCGGGGTGAACAGCCCGGTGTAGGTCGCCGGGTTGGAGCGCGGAGTCCGGCCGATCGGGCTCTGGTCGATATCCACTACCTTGTCCAGGTGCTGCAGGCCGTTGATGCTGTCGTGTGGCGCGGCTTCCAGGGTGGTGGCGCCATTCAGTGCGGTGGCGCTCAAGGGGAACAGGGTGTTGTTGATCAGGGTCGACTTGCCCGAGCCCGATACCCCAGTGACGCAGGTCAGCAGGCCGATAGGGATCTCCAGGTCGACATTGCGCAGGTTGTTGCCGCGAGCGCCCTTGAGGGTTAGGGAGAGCTTCTTGTTGCGCGGCGTGCGCTTGGCCGGCACCACGATCTTCACCCGGCCCGAGAGGTATTTGCCGGTCAGGGAGTCCGGATGGGCCATGACCTCTGCGGCGGTGCCTTCGGCAACGATTCGCCCGCCGTGCACACCGGCCCCCGGGCCGATATCGACGACATAGTCGGCCAGGCGAATGGCGTCTTCATCGTGTTCAACCACGATCACCGTGTTGCCGATATCGCGCAGGTGTTTCAGGGTTCCCAGCAGGCGATCGTTGTCCCGCTGGTGCAGGCCGATGGACGGCTCGTCGAGGATGTACATCACCCCCACCAGGCCGGCGCCGATCTGGCTGGCCAGGCGGATACGCTGGGCTTCGCCGCCGGACAGGGTGTCCGCGCTGCGGTCCAGGGTCAGGTAGTCGAGCCCGACGTTGACCAGGAACTGCAGGCGCTCGCGGATTTCCTTGAGGATCTTGTCGGCGATTTCGCCACGGCGCCCGGTGAGTTTCAAGGTGCCGAAATAATCGGTGGCGTCGCCGATGGGCAGGCTGGTGACTGCCGGCAGGGTTTTCTCGCCCACCCAGACGTGCCGCGCTTCGCGACGCAGGCGGGTGCCACGGCAATCCGGGCAGGGCTGGGTGCTGAGGAACTTGGCCAGCTCTTCACGCACGGTGGCCGACTCGGTTTCCCGGTAGCGGCGCTCCAGATTCGGCACTATCCCTTCGAACGGGTGGGAGCGCTTGACGATGTCGCCCCGGTCGTTGAGGTATTTGAAGTCGACGTTCTGGGTGCCGCTGCCGTGCAGGATGACCTTCTGCTGATCCGCCGGCAGTTGGTTGAACGGTACTTCCAGGCTGAAGCCGTAATGAGAGGCCAGCGAACCGAGCATCTGGAAGTAATAGACGTTGCGCCGGTCCCAGCCGCGTATCGCCCCTTCGGCCAGGGTCAGCTCGCCATTGACCAGGCGCTTGATGTCGAAGAACTGCTTGACCCCCAGCCCGTCGCAGGTCGGGCAGGCACCGGCCGGGTTGTTGAAGGAGAACAGTTTGGGTTCCAGTTCGCTGATGGCGTGGCCGCAGATCGGGCAGGCGAAGCGCGCGGAGAAGATCATCTCCTCTCCCGGCTCGTCGTCCATCGGCGCCACCAGGGCAATCCCGTCCGCCAGTTTCAAGGCGGTTTCAAAGGATTCGGCCAGGCGCTGCTGCAGGTCGGCGCGGACCTTGAAGCGGTCGACCACCACATCGATGGAGTGCTTCTTCTGTTTATCCAGCTTCGGCAGCTCGTCCAGCTCGAACAGCTTGCCGTTGACCCGGGCGCGAACGAAGCCCTGGGCTCGCAGCTCTTCGAAGACCGACAGATGTTCGCCCTTGCGCTCGCGGATCACCGGGGCCAGCAGCATCAGCTTGCTGCCTTCGGGCTGGGCCAGCACCAGGTCGACCATCTGGCTGACGGTCTGGGCTTCCAGCGGGATGTCGTGGTCCGGGCAGCGTGGAGTACCGACGCGGGCATAGAGCAGGCGCAGGTAGTCGTAGATCTCGGTGATGGTGCCGACGGTGGAGCGCGGGTTGTGGGAGGTGGATTTCTGTTCGATGGAAATCGCCGGCGAGAGGCCTTCGATGGTGTCGACATCGGGCTTTTCCATCATCGACAGGAACTGTCGGGCATAGGCCGAGAGCGACTCGACATAGCGGCGCTGGCCTTCGGCATACAGCGTGTCGAAAGCCAGGGACGACTTGCCGGACCCAGACAGCCCGGTGATGACGATCAACTTGTCCCGCGGCAGGGTCAGGTCGATGTTCTTCAGGTTGTGGGTGCGGGCCCCACGAATCAGAATCTTGTCCAAAAGTGGCCTCGATCGGCGGGCGTAAAGGCAGGAGTATAAAACCAAACACTGGATGGATGCACACTATCGTTCGGCGCTTTTTTGATCGCTGGTATGGGCTGCGCGGCAAAGCGTCGCCATATACCCCCTCAATCGATCCGACTGGTAGAATCGCCGCCGGTTCACATGAGGTTTATCCATGCACGATCCCCACAACGAACGCATGAGTGGCAGCGAGACCCGCGCGGCAAGCGGGCTGGCCCTGGTGTTCGCCTTCCGTATGCTTGGCATGTTCATGGTACTGCCGGTCCTGGCGACCTATGGAATGGATCTCGCAGGAGCGACCCCGACCCTGATCGGGCTGGCGATTGGTGCCTATGGCCTGACCCAGGCAGTGTTCCAGATTCCCTTCGGGATCATTTCCGACCGTATCGGTCGTCGTCCGGTTATCTACCTGGGGTTGATCGTGTTCGCCCTGGGCAGTGTGCTGGCGGCCAACGCCGATTCGATCTGGGGGGTGATCGCCGGGCGTATCCTGCAGGGCGCCGGCGCAATTTCCGCGGCGGTGATGGCGCTGCTTTCCGACCTGACCCGCGAACAGCACCGGACCAAGGCCATGGCCATGATTGGCATGACCATCGGTCTGTCATTTGCCGTGGCCATGGTGGTTGGCCCGCTGCTGACCCGCAGTTTCGGGCTTTCGGGGCTGTTCCTGGCCACCGGGGCCATGGCCCTGGTGGGCATTCTGATCATCGCCTTCATGGTGCCGCGCTCAACCGGGCCGCTGCAGCACCGGGAATCCGGAGTGGCGCGTCAGGCGCTGATCCCGACCCTCAAACACCCCGATCTGCTGCGCCTGGATCTTGGTATCTTCGTGTTGCACGCGATGCTCATGTCGAGCTTCGTGGCCTTGCCCCTGGCGCTGGTGGAAAAAGCCGGCCTGCCCAAGGAGCAGCACTGGTGGGTCTACCTCACCGCACTGCTGATTTCGTTCTTCGCCATGATCCCGTTCATCATCTACGGCGAGAAGAAACGCAAAATGAAACGAGTTCTGTTGGGCGCGGTCAGTACGCTGCTGCTCACCGAGCTATTCTTCTGGGAGTTCGGCGACAGCCTGCGGGCGCTGGTGATTGGTACCGTGGTGTTCTTCACCGCGTTCAACCTGCTGGAAGCGTCCTTGCCGTCGCTGATCAGCAAGGTTTCGCCGGCGGGTGGTAAAGGAACGGCAATGGGGGTGTATTCCACCAGCCAGTTCCTCGGTTCGGCACTGGGCGGCATCCTCGGCGGCTGGTTGTTCCAGCATGGCGGTTTGTCGGCTGTGTTCCTTGGATGCGCAGTCCTGGCTGCACTCTGGCTGGCCTTTGCTGTTACCATGCGCGAGCCCCCGTATGTGACGAGCCTGCGCTTGCCGTTATCGCCCGAAGCGATCCGCGAAGCCGGCCTGGTCGAGCGCCTGAAGGCCGTTGTTGGGGTAACAGATGCCGTAGTGGTGGCCGAAGAGGCCGCCATTTACATCAAATTGGACACCGAATTATTGGATCGCACGACCCTCGAGCAACTGGTCAATCCAGCGCCGTCGGCGAGCGAAGCCTAGGAGAACGTTATGGCCCGTGGGGTTAACAAAGTCATATTGGTCGGCACTTGCGGCCAGGATCCCGAAGTTCGCTACCTGCCTAACGGTAACGCCGTGACCAACCTGAGTCTGGCCACCAGCGAGCAGTGGACCGACAAGCAGACCGGTCAGAAGGTTGAGCGCACCGAGTGGCACCGCGTGTCGATGTTCGGCAAGGTCGCGGAGATCGCCGGTGAATACCTGCGCAAAGGTTCGCAGGTCTACATCGAGGGCAAGCTGCAGACCCGCGAGTGGGAAAAAGACGGTATCAAGCGCTACACCACCGAAATCATCGTCGACATGCAGGGCACCATGCAGCTGCTGGGTGGCCGTCCACAGGGCGACCAGCAAGGCCAGGGCGGCATGTCCAACTCGGCACCGCGTCCACAGCAGTCCCGTCCTGCTCCGCAGCCTCAGCGTGAGTCGCGTCCAGCGCCACAGCAGGCCGCTCCGCAGCCGGCTCCGGACTTCGACAGCTTCGATGACGATATTCCGTTCTGATCGCTGTTTTCAGCGTTCAGCATCGATAAAAACGGGGCCATGCAGATGGCCCCGTTTTTTTATGCCCGGGTTTAACCGGTGTGCCGCATCACTCAGCTCAAAGCGCCACTCGCCGCAGTCGGCCGCTCAGTGCGACCACCTGCTGCTCCGGCGTCGGAATCGGCCGCCCACTCAGGCCCATGCCTTCACTCACCAGCACCGCGTCTCCGACGCAGCACAGGTTGGAAGGCGTATCCAGGCCCTTGGCGAGTACTTGCACGCTGCGTTGCTGCAAATCGCAGCGCAGCAGGCGGCCGCTGAAGCGGGCGAAGCCGCCGTGCAGGACTTCGCCGGCCCAGTCCGGCGGCAACGGTTGCAGCAGCCGGTCGCACAGTTCCAGCACCAGGATCCGCTCCTGCGGGTCCAGCGCCAGCCCGGTAGGCAGTTGCAGTCCGCGAATCAGCACCTCGATCCTGCCGCTCTCGGGCCAGACCCGGATCACCTGGCCCGCCTTGTCGGCGAAGTCGATACCCATCCGCGCCGGGTCCCGGCGCAGCTCGCCGGAGAACAGGCTGACCAGCACGGCATCGGTCTGCGGCTCGTGCACCAGGGTCACGGGAACGGCTTCCTGGCCTTGATCCAGATCGGGCAGTTGCGCCAGGACTTGTTCACCGCCCTCGCTGAACTCCACCAGTTGGTTGCTATCGGGCTTGACCGCCAGCCAGCTGCGGCGCGACGGGTGATAGCACAGCGAGTTGAGGTTGCCGCGACTATGGAACAGCGGCTCGGGCGGGTTGTATTGCAGGTCCAGCAGCTTGGAGCCGGCGACGTAATCGGTTTGGCTGGCCAGGCAGTGCCCGTCGCCCAGGGCGATGTCCGACAGGCCCATGATTTCGTCGCGAAGCATGCGTGATTGCATGTTCATCGAACGAAAACCCTGGGCCACGACCTGGGGCGGCAGGTAGGCGCCCGGCTGGCCCGGATCCGGACGCAGGCAGCTGATGCGGCCGCTGAACGGCTGGTCCGGCAGGCCTGAGCCGGCTTCCGCCAGCAGCAGGCTGCCATCGCCTTGCAGGCAAACCCCGCGAGGGTTGAGCAGGCCCTCGGCGATGACGTGATCCGGTCGCAGCACCTGCTCGAGCTGGGTGGGAATATGCAGAGCAACGGGCATGGTCTTCTCCTTGTTCAAGGCTGCCAGGGCGTGCCATTGAGATAGGCGGTCAGCAGGGAGCGTTGGCTCGGCGACATCGAACGCACCACGGACATGTACAAGGTGGTGTTCTGGTACTCGGGGGATATCCGGGCCAGGATCGCCTGTTTGTAACCCATCACCGCGTCGGGCTGATTGAGCTGGATGTAGCGCGACATGGCGGGGAAGGCCAGGTAATGAAAGCGCAGCACGTTTTGAAACGCCTGTTCCCAGGTGACGATGCTGCCTGTTGGAACGCCGAAGTCGCTCCAGGCGTACTTGCGGAAGTTGCTGAAGCTCTGGGTAAGAGGGTTGTTGTCGATGGTGTAGGTCAGTGTGGTGAAGCCAGCCTGGGTATTGGAACCGGCGACGGGAACGACGTTGAAACTCACCGAAGGTTGACCGGCCGGCACCGTTACCGAGTTCGGAAGCTCCAGGAAGTTCCAGTAGCGGTTGGCTTGATAGACGGCGGTCGCCGAGGCATCGATGCTGATCGGCGTAGCCTTCTGCACCGGCGCTCCCAGATAACGTACTTGCAAGGTGATCTGCACGCCTGTGCTGTCGGGATCGAGGTAGGTGTTGCGCTGATCGCTGTAGACCCGATAGGGGCATTCGGGGGCCGACAGCGCCGGGTTGCGGGTGGTCCCGGGGGCACTAATGCACAAGGGCGTGCTCTGCACCAACTGTGTCTGGGTCGAGTTGAGCGGCACGTCGATGATGCCGCCGTACCGGTAGTAGTCTTGCAGCAGCGGATTGCTGGGCTCGAAGCTCGCCAGGGGCGTGGTTCCGGCCGCGATGGTGACGGTCCCGAAGTCGGCGTTGGGGCCGATGGGGCTGGTGATGTCGTCGCGTACAGCCCTGAACGTCTGCTTGGGGATCAGGTTGACCATGTCGATGCTCAGTTGCCCGTTGGCGACCTCGGCATAGGCCACGCTGTTGATGTTCAGGTCTTTGTCGGCATTGATGATTTGGCGGCCCGGCGGACAGATCTGCGGCTCATCGGTAAACGCCGTGGCCAGGGTACCGATGACCCGGCCGATGCTCGGGTTCGGGCTGAACTGGTTGGCTGCGTAGTCGGCATTCAGTTGCTCGGTGGTCAGGGTCGGACACATTTCGAACATCACGAAACGCAGCACGATCCCGGTAGCGTTGGGCGCCTCGATCAGGGCCCGGAGTCCGGCACTTTCCTTGTTGTAGCTGACGATGCTGCTCAGCGGAAAGGTCAGTTGAAAGGTGCCGCTGGCGTGGAAGGAGCCCGGCGAGTCCATGGTTGCAGGCTCCAGCACCCGGGTATTGAGGTCGAAACTGCTGCACACGGTATCCCAGCGAATCAAGAGCTGAGGCGTGTTGCCGTTGCCGATCTGCAGGCCTCCGACAAAGATCTGGGTCGTGGTGCTGGCTGTGGGGTCCAGGTCGACCATCATTGGGCCGGAGTAGGGACCTTGTCCGGTGCCGGGGGTCACGGAGCCGAGCAGGTAAACCGGCTGTCCGACCATATCCCCTTCCAGCGCAATGTTGCCCGGGGTGCCTTGGGAACTGATCAGCGCGTTGTGCAGCGTCACCACGTGTTCGCCATAGTGGTTCCAGCCGCCGGCCGTGTACCGGCTGTTGGGGCCGATTCTCGGGTCCGGGGCGTTGATCAGTTGGTACAGGTGCTCATCGCTATAGGTCTTGGCCTGGTCCGCCACGGTCGAGGTGGTCAGGTCGAACAGCTCAAGGGAGGTGGCGATGCCATTGGGCAAGGTCGGTGAGTTGTTTGGCACGCTGACGTCGGTAGAGATGCCGCCCCAGAAGTTCAGTCGGGGTCCATTCAATATGCTCATGATCTATTCCTTATCCTTGGCGACGCTGGTGACTGGGGCTTGGGCGAATCTGAACAGGAAGGAGAAGTCGCTCTTGTACTGGCTGTTGAGCGGTGCGGCCATGGAATGGCAGTTCATGCAGCTGCTGTTGGTCTGGATGTAACTTTCCATGGTGACGTTGGCCGACAGTGATGGCGTTGGTTGCCCCAAGGGGTTGCCGGGGTTATCCGGCGACTGCGGGCGTTGGGTGGTGATCAACTGGTAGTACTTGAACACGCTTTGCTGTACCTGCGGATCGCCCTGGTATTGGGTATTGATCTGCTGGGTGACGTCCGTGATCGGGGTGACCCGGTTCAGCGGGTCCGGGGTACTGAAGCTGTTACCGGGTTTTGGGGTACAGACCATTTGTCCAGCTTGTTGCTGCCACAGGCAGGGGGATTGGTTGAGGCTTTCGGCGGGCGCCTTGGCGTTGAAGTAGGAGTAGAAAATCCCCGAGACCGGTTGGTCCACCCAACGGCCCCCCAGCTGGGTCTTGGGAGGCACGTTGTCGACCTGCTCGAAGGTCGACCAGATCCACTGCGGGAACCCCTCCACCTTGCTGATTATGTGCAACCCCACCAATCCCAAAGTGGCCTCGGTGGTGCCGTTGGGCTGTCCCTGACTGTCGAACTGGGTGACCAGGGCCTTCATTGTCAGATAGCGGCTGCTGTCGTCGGCGCTGCTGAGGATGCGCCAACTGCTCTTGATCTCGCCGGCGTTGTTGGGAAAGCTGATGTTCTTCGCTGCGTTGACGACCACCGCGTTGTAGAAGTCGTTATCGACGATGTAGTTGTAGGAGACCTCGTTGGCGGCGATGTCGTAGTAGGTCGGGTTGCCGCGCTGGTCAATCAGCCAGCCGCCCACCGCCTGGTTGTCCGATTGCACCACCTGGGTGTTCTTGACCGCGGCGATGTTGATCAGGCTGAGATTTCTGCGGGGCAGTTGCGAGTTCCAGAGGCCCGGATTCTTGGCCCCGGGGAGGAAGGTCTCGCTGACGCTCTTGTAGGTCTGCCACACGGTATCGCCAGGGCTGCCCAGGGGCTTGCTGCAATCGGCCACTCCGCGCTGTCCCGCCTGGGCCGGCCAGTTCAGGTTGATGAACATCTTCCAGCTGTATTGATCGAAAGCCTGCTGCGACGCGCCCGCAGCAGGCACCGCAGCCGTGGGTGGGCAGCTGGTCTGCGGCGCCGCTGCGCTGGGTTGCAGGGCGCTGGCCTGCTGGCTGCCCAGGCCAAGCAACAACAGGGCGGTGAAACGGCTCCAAGGGTTCATGAGGCGGCTCCTGTCATGGCGAGGGGGGCGAAAGTTGGTTCCACTGCGGCCGCGCACCGTTCTTCAGCGATGGCGGTGGCGTGAAGAGCTGGCAGTCCGGCGGGTTGGCCGGGCACATCTTCGCCACCTGGTCCCAGGTCGTGGCCGGATTTGGTTTCTCGGTGCGCCAGTTGAGGTAGTTCTGGCTGACGATTGGCGCGTTGGCGACGCTCTCGTCACCGGAGAAATAGAACGATTGCGGATGCTGATAGGCCGGCTGGCCCGGGCCGTCGCTGCTGGCTTTCTTGTAGAACGCATAGCCGAACAGAATCGGGCTCGGCTGGACCGGGATCTCCAGCGCGTAGGCCTGCACGCTGCCATCCAGATGCTGGCTGCGGGCGGCGCTGTAGGGCAGGTGCTTGATGAAGTCCCGGCGCGGCGGGTGGTTCATCGGCGAGAACATGCAGCAGGCCGGCATGTCCTTTGGCCGGTCCTCGGGGTAGGTGAGGAAGTAGGCCTTGTTGCCCAGGGAAACGAAGGAGCAGGTGTAGTTGTTGTCCTTGATCGGGAAGATCGGCAGGCAGTACTTCTCGTAGTGCTCCATCATCGCCCCGGTGCCGTCCTTGTCGGCCGGCACATAGTCGTTGTCGTAGTAGCTGGTGCCCCGGGACACGGTGTAGTCGGCCGGTTCCAGGGTGCTGGGCGGGCTGCTGTAGGGCGGTGGGTTCTTCACGTAGTTGGCGGTGACCCGGTACATGATCCAGTCACTGACCCAGGTTGCCGGGTAGAGCGGATCGGCCGGCTCGCCGGGTTTGCGCTTGGCGATGCAGTTGTTGGTCTTGGCGTCGCACCCCCGGTCGTTGTGCACGCCCATGTTGAAGTAGACGTTGTCGGGGTAGGTCTCGGCCCATAGCGTTTGGCTGGCGCTCAGCAGGCTGGCGGCCAACAGCAGTTGCTTGAAGAGACTGGCGTTCATCTGACACTCCTTTGAAAGCGCCGGGCGACGGGGTCGCCCGGCATTCCATGGGCTGGCCTTTGCGGCTCAGCCGTGGGGGTAGTCGTTGAGTTTCAGCGGGATCGGTGGGTAGCCCTTGCTCACCAGGTCCTGGGCCCAGATTTCCAGCACCCTGCGCCGGCTTTGCGGCAGGTCCCGGGTGATCGGCATGGCCAGGGTGCTTTCCTCCTGGTAGTCCTTGCTGATCAGTACGATGAACTGGTTGATCGCGCCCTCGATGCGTTGCAGGGAGTTGAGCGGCATGAACTTGTTCATGATCGGGTAGAGGTAATAGAAGGGCTGGAGGATTCTGGGGAAGATGAACTCCTTCCAGATCCGCACGCTGGCGTCGTCCTGGGTGCACACCCGGTTCCAGCAGTCGATGAAGTCCTTGAGCATCTCCGGCTCCTGGGGCAGGACCCGCAGGGGCGCAAGGAAGTCGGTGTAGGCATCGGTGTAGTTGAAGCTGAAGGGCACCGTCGGTTGCTGCTGGCCGTCCTGGATGAAGAAGCGCAAGGTCGGGAAGCCGGCCGCCACGGCCTTGACCGATACCTGGGCGATGCCATTGGCGTCGGTCAGGATCTGCGCCAGGCTGTACTGCACGGTGGCGTTCAGCGGGTCTGCCAGGGTGCCGCTGCATGCCTGCCCATTGGTGAACTGCAGGCGGGGGCTCAGGGCCGCGGCCGAGGGCGTGGTCAGGAAGCTCTGGTAGAGCATGGGCTCGGATGGCTCGCTGTCCTCGACGTTCAGCACCGCGCTGAGCCGGCGGCCGCTGCCCACGTGCAACAGGCTTTCAGCGCTCTGGGTGCCGACGAACTGCGGTCGGTTCGACGTGTTGCTCCCGGGGTCCTTCGGGTAGTTGTTGAACAGGGTGAAGTTGGCCGCGTTACTGAAGGCCAGGTAATAGTCGCTGGTGGTCAGCATGTAGGCGTTGTTGTACTCCGCCACCCACAGCGCGGTGCCCGCGGGCGCGGGCTGGCCGTCGTACTGCACCATGATGCTCAGGACCCGAGTGTCGCCCACATCGATGAAGCAGCCGCTGTCGAGGACCTCGGCGGTCCACATATTCTGGGCGGCGGCGACCAGTTCCTGGCTGCCCTGCAACTGCAGCTCCAGGGCGCCCTGTTGCAACGCGGCCTGGTCGGCGGGGCTGATGGGCAGGTCCAGCAGGCCGGCGCGCTTGTCGAAGGCGGTCTGGCGATACTGTTCGAAGCCAAAACTGGCGACTTTGTGGAAAGCGCCGCCAGTGGGCCGTACCCCGATGTCGTAATCACCGGCCAGGTATTTCCCGGGCACCGGAATTCCCTGGCTCAGGTCAGTGTTGGTGGGCGGCAGTGCGGCGCTGTCTCCGGCGGGATAGAACGGAAAGGTATTGCCCAGGTCCAGGGACAGGGTGTTGTCGTGCACTTGGGCGCTGATCACCCCCAGGGTCATGGCCGCAGGCTTGGTGTCTCTGGGAACCGCCTTGCACACCGGTACCGGGGCCTTGGGTTCCAGGCGCCGGCCAGCCGGAGCGGTGGGGTATTCATTGTCGAACCACAGGCCCAGAGTACCGGCGGTGCGGCTGTAGGCCGGGTTGAAGAAGATGTCGGCGACGTTATCCAGGCCCTTCTGGTACATCGCCTGCAGTGCGGCCATGGCTTCGGGCGTCTTGGAGTGGCTGTCCACCACCGGGAAGTCGTTGAAGATGCCGTTCTTGTCGTAGAAGGTCAGGTAGGTGGTGAACCGGAACATCAGGCCCTTGGCGTTCTGGTTGATCATCTCCTGTTGCAGGGTCTTCAGCAGTTGCGAGTCGCCGACGATCCACTGCAACTGGTCTTTCGGGAAGCAGGTCTGCCAGGTGGTAGTCACGTAGCTCAAGCCGCCGAAGGCCCCCCAGTTGAAGTTGAGGAAGCGGTCGAGCATGCGGTACCGGCGCTTCAAGGTCAGGCCGCAGGTGGCGTCCCCCAGTACCAGTTTGTCGAAGTACAGGGCGGTGAAGGTGTTCTGCCAGGGGCTGATATCGACGAAGCGCGCGGCTGTCGGCGCGGCGCTGCCGAACGGGTTGCCCTGCAACTGGTAACACTTGTTCACCAGCGGGTCGTTGTCGATGTAGGTGTTGGCCTGGAACTCGCCACCGACGATCACCGAGCGGGTCTGCTCGTAGTCGACCAAGCCGCAGGCGTTGTCGCCGAACAGGTCCCATTCGGCGGGAATCATCGGGTAGCCACTGGGCGAGCCATTGGTGGGCACCTGCAGCACGTAGTCCGGCACGTTCTCGTAGGCCAGCGGGGCGATGGTCCAGGGCATCAGCTGTTGCGGGGCGTTCTGGTCGTTGATCCCGTAGTAGGACAGGAACGGCCAGTTCATGCGCATCTTCACCGCGTCATATAGCGGGAAAACGTCGTTGTTGTTGGCCGTCGGTGGGTTCCAGAACATGTGGCCATTGAAGTAGATCCGGGGAAAGTTCAAGACGCTCATGAGCTGCTCCTTAGCGCTGCCACTGGGCGCGTTTGAGCGACCAGACGTAGTCCAGTTTCTGGTAGCCGACGAAGTCGGAGTCCGGTAGTACGGTGGTGGGGTAGACGATCCCGCCATCCTCTTTCAGGGCGAAGTTGAAGTAGGTGTTGTTGCTCGAATAGGCCGCGGTGTTGTGGCAGGCCAGGCACGAGGAGTGGCTCTGGAAGGCCGATTCCAGCTGGGAGTTGGCCAGCAGCTTGGGCTCGGCCTGGGCCTGGTCGTACTGCACGCCGATCAACTCGTACTGGGCCAGCGTGGGGTTCTGCTGCTGGAAGGTGGCATTCACCGGCTGGGCCGCGTCAGTGGGCCCGGTGATGTTGGTCATGGGCTTGGCCGGCGTGCCGTTGGTCACGGTGTACTTGCTGTTGTTGCGGTTCTCGAAGGTGGTCCAGACCCAGTCGTGGGTCAGCTTGTTGATGACGTGCATGCCGCTGAGGCCGGCGTAGCCGGTGTGGTATTGGCCCTGCTTGTCGACGTAGTAGGCCTGGGCGATGAAGTAGCCATCCTTTGCCAGTTGCGCCTGGAAGGTGCTATCGCTGCCGATCCACAACCAGGAGGTCTTCAGCTCCCAGGCCGTGGCGGGAAAGTTCAGGCTGCTGGTCAGGGCGGCAATGCCGTTCCGGTTGTAGATCTTCTGCTGGACGATGTAGTTGAAGGTGTCCTGGCCCATCAACATGTGAAAACGCACCGACTGGCCCCGTTGCGCTTCCGGCACCTGGTTGCCCATTTCCAGGGCTAGGCCATCGACCTGCTGGGTGCCGTTGTCGGTGCTGCCGTCGGTGTCGTTGCCCAGGTTGAGGAACAGCCCGCTGGTGTTCATGCCCGGGATCTTCTGCGCCTGGGTCTGCACCTGGCTCGGCAGGTTGGCCTGGGTGCTGTAGGGCTGGGGAGCCTGCCCCTTGCTCAGGTAGACCTCATCGGATGGTTTGAACGTCTCCCAGAGCCGCTCCGGGCTACCGGAGCCGGCCGGCTGGTTGAGGCACACAAACCAGTTCCATGCCATGGTTTCCGGGCTCTGCTTGAAGGTGCTCAGGGTGCCGGCCTGGTCACCATTGAACGTCAGGAAGTTGCTGCAACTGAAGGCGGGCGTGGTCTGTGCGTGAGCGAGGCCGCTCAACACACCGAGCACGACTATAGGGATGGTTCGCCGCATGGAATCTCCTTGGCCTGAGCCGTATCGTCATAGGGGCGCCCTAGGAAATGCTCTAGGAGCAGGTGCTTTACCGCGGTGGCCGGCAGGTGCGCCGGCAGGGGTAAATCGCAATCGGTGATGAGCAGGGGCCCTGCCTCGGCACTGCTGGGCAAGCGTCCGTGGCTGCCGCGAATCAGTGAGGTGTCCAGGGGAATCAGGTCCATGTAGTAGCGAAAGCCGAGCTTCTTCTGCAGTAGCCGGCGAGCGACCCGCAGCTTGGGAAAGCGGATCGCCGGGTCGATGAACAGCTCCAGTGGGTCGTAGCCCGGCTTGCGGTGGATATCCACAGTGCGGGCGAAATCCGGGGCTAGGCGGTCGTAGAACCAGTAGTAGTAATCGAACCAGAAGCCCGGGGCGGCCACCGCCACCAGCTCGCCGCTGCGTGGGTGATCGAGCTGGCAGGCCTGCTGCTCGCTCCTGTCCAGCACCTGCTCGATACCGGGCTGGCGCAGCAGCAGGGCCTTGACCCGGGCAATGTCCTCGGGCTGGCGCACATAGACGTGGGCGATCTGGTGGTCGACCACGGCGAAGGCCGCGCTGGCGCCGGGGTCCAGCAGCTCCCAGCTCAGTGAACGACGTACCTGCAGCAGACCTTGCTCGCGCAGCACGCGGTTGATCGAGATGGACTGCTGCACCGCCTCGATGCCGTATTCGGAGACCAGCATCACGGCCGCGCCTTGCTGCTGGGCAAAATCCAGCAGGCGCCCGACTTCATGGTCGATGGCCCGCACTTCGTCGCTGATGGACGGATGCTCCGGCCCCAGGCGTTGCAGGCTGTAGTCCAGGTGCGGCAGGTAGATCAGTTGCAGGTCGGGGCGGCTGATCTGGAACTCGGCGATGGCGCAGTCGACGATCCAGCGGCTGGAGGCAATCCCCGCGGCCGGGCCCCAGAAGCTCGGAAAGGGGAACTCGCCGATCTGCTGTTCGATGCGTTCGTGCAGCCCCGGAGGCGACGAATAGAGGCCGAACATCTTGCGCCCGTCGGCCGGGTAGTGGGGGCGCGGGGTGATGGCTGCCTCCACCTGGGCATACATGTTGAACCACCAGAACAGCTGGCTGCAGCGCAGGCCGGGGATCTCCCGTTGCAGCGCCTGCCAGACCTTTTCACCCTGGATCAGCGCGTTGGGCTGCAGCCAGAAACGCACCTCGGCCTGATCGCGGAAATACCAGCCGTTGCCGACGATGCCGTGTTCCGAAGGCGGCAGCCCGGTGAGGATCGAGGCCTGCACGGTGGAGGTCACGGCGGGGAACACGGGGCGCAGCCGGGCCATTCGCGCCCGTTGCAGCAGGTTGTTGATCCGCGGCGTGGCCGGCCCCAGCAGGCTGGGTGTCAGGCCCACCACATTGATCAGCAGCAAGGGCTGGCGCGGGCGTTCAGAAGGCATGGGCCGGAGCCTCCAGGGCAGACGAGTGGGTACGCAGCAGATGCCGCTGGCGCAGTTGGCCCTCGACCCATTGCAGCTCGGCGGCGATGCCTTGCAGCAAGGCCTGCTCGCTGTCCGGGCGCAGCGCACCGGGCAGTACGTTCCAGCTGTAGGTTTCCACCTCCAGCACCGGCTGGAAGTTCGGGTGCGCGGCGAGAAAGTCGAAGGTGCGCAGCAAGGCCTGCTGGCTGCCGCTGAGCTCGGCCAGTAGAAACTGTTCGCTGAACAGCGGCACATGAAAGTGAATGCGCAACTCGGGGCATTGCCCCTGGGCCGGCTCGGCGGCGTCCAGGGCCCCGGGCAGGTCGGCCCAGGCCAGTAGCTGCCCGGCCATATCCCGGGCCTTGACCTGATGCAGGTAGGTGGCTTCGGCGAAGTTGCCCAGGGCCTGCAGTACCTGCTGGCGGCGTGGGCGATCGGCAAACGGCAACTGGCAGATCAGGGCGTTGGACAGCTGGATCTTGCCCACCGGAACCCGCGCATCCAGCAGCCGTTGCAGGGATTGATAGCAGTCTTCGAAGACCACCGCCTGATGGCAGACGTCGAAGCACAGCGCCAGGTAGCCATGATGGGGATCGGTGGCCTGCCAGTGCTTGAAAAAGGCCAGGGCCTGATCGGTGTTTTCCAGCACGCAATCCGGCTCCATCTCCAGGCACACCAGGATCTTCCTGCCGCTGCTGCGATGCAGGTTGGCCAGCTCGGCGGTCAGTTGCCGCAGGTGGGTTTCGGCCTGTTGCTGCTGGGCATCGTCCCAGGTGGCGGCATAACCGAAGGGCACGCTGGAAATCACCCCCTGCTGGCAATCCAGGGGCAGAGCGGCGGCCAGCAGATGCGCCAGTTGCAGGCTGTATTCCAGGCGCTGGGGTTCGGCCCAGGTGGGCCGGTAGACCTCGGCCTTAACTGCGCCTTCATGGAACTGGCCATAGGGGAAACCGTTGAGCGAGGTCAGGCGCAGGCCACAATCGTGCAGCAGTTCGATGAAGGCCTCGCGCACCTCTGGCACCTGTAGTTCGGCGGCGGCCTGGGCGCTGATCCACAGGCCGCTGTCCTGCACCGCCAGCCCACGCTGACGCCGCACGCCCTGGAAATGTTCCTGGATCGACGCCCGCAGGCCTGCCACGTCACGGGCCGGGTGCACGTTGCTGCAGTAGCCGATCTGCGCGGCGTTCCAGCCGGCCCGGGCACTCATTTGACCACCGGTTCCTGGCCCCTCAGGGCCGAGTTGTCCTGCCACTGGCGGCGCTGGTCGATCGGCAGCGGGGTGCTCACCAGTTGCTTGTCCAACTGCCCGCTCTGGGCGAAGAAATCCACCGGGTTGTGGAACAGCACCTGCTCCACCTGGGCTTCGCTGAAGCCGGCGGCGAGCATGGCCTGGCCGGTCTTGGGCACTTTGAGCGGGTCGCTGATGCCCCAGTCGGCAGCGCTGTTGACCACCATTTTTTCGCTGCCGTATTCCTGCAGCAGGGCCACCATGCGCTGTTCCGACATCTTGGTGTTGGGGTAGATCGAGTGCCCGCGCCAGCAGTCGCTGTCCAGCACCAGGGGCAGGGTCAGTTCGTTGAGGTGGTCGATGATCACCAGGTTTTCGGCGATGCCCACCTCGCGGATCACCGCCAGGGTGCGCTTGGTGCCGCCGATCTTGTCGCGGTGCGGGGTGTGCACCAGCACCGGCAGGTTGAACTGTCTGGCCAGTTCCAGTTGCGCGGCGAGAAAGCGATCTTCTTCCGGGGTGATGTCGTCGTAGCCGATTTCCCCTACCGCTACCACGCCGTCCTTGACCAGGTAGCGCGGCAGGATCTCCAGCACTTCGTTAGCCACCGACAGGTCGTTGGCTTCCTTGGGGTTGAGGCCGATGGTGCAGAAATGGTGGATGCCGAACATGCTGGCGCGAAAGCGCTCCCAGCCCAGCAGGGTGTCGAAGTAGTCGATGAAGCTGCCGACGCTGGTGCGCGCCTGGCCTTGCCAGAACGCAGGCTCGATGACCCCGGTGATGCCGGCGGCGGCCATGTTCTGGTAGTCGTCGGTGGTGCGGCTGACCATATGAATGTGCGGGTCGAAGTACTTCGCCATGGTGGCTCCTTGCTTGAGTGCGGGAAAAATCGTGGGCTCAGCTGCCGGGGGTCAACCGCCTGCCGGGAAGTGGTCGCGCCAGTGCGCAGGCAATCGTCCCTGCTGGTACAGGCCTCGCAGGCGCTGCAGCTGGGCCAGGCTCAACAGCTCGAAGGCAATGGCCTGGGGCAGGCCGTCGGCGACCTCGCGCTCGGCGGCCAGCTGTTCTTCCATCAGGTCCAGGGCCAACTGGTTGAGGTCGACGCTGCGCCGTTCTGCCAGGCCGTGGATGTGGCGGCTGTCCAGGCCCATGCCCAGGGTCTTGAGCACCAGCTGGTGGAAGGCCCGTTCCGGGTAGTGGCGCGCGGCAAAGGGGTTGTCCAGGGCGATGGCGGCGAACACCTCGCGGTTGTTGGTGCGCCCGGCCTGGAGCGCCAGGTCGAGGCTGGCCCCCTGGCTGTCGAGGTCATCCAGGGCCTTGAGCAGGGCAGCCTTTTCCTGGTCGTCGCCCCAGAGAAACAGCTGGCGTAACAGGGCCAGTTGCCCGGCGCCGGCCTGCTGCTCCAGCAACTGGGCCAGCAGCAGCGCCCGGGCCAGTTGAGTGCGGTTGCAGTCCGGGCTGGGGGCCAGCGGTGCGTTGGCCAAGCGGCGCCGACACTGACTGCTGAGCAGCATCAGGGTGTTGGCCGAGGGCTGTCGGGCCAGTTGTTCCCGGGCTTGCTGCCACCAGCTTCGGCTGTCGTCGTCCAGATGCCGTTCCAGCAATTGCTGGCGCTCGGCGAAGGCACCATGGCGAATGGCAAGCGCCCGCGGCGCAGGGGCGATGGGATCCATGTTCATGTCGGCTTGATCCAGCGTTGAAGGTGGGGAAGCAGAAAGAACACCAGCACACACAGCAGGCTGCCCAAGGGCTGGTTGGCCACCGCCAGCACCAGGGCGTCGAACAGCGGCAGGGCGGCCAGCCCGGCACCGATGAAGGCGCGGACCTGCCGTTGTTGCGGGTTGGCCAGGTGGCGCTGGTAGTGCCAGCCCAACCAGCCCAGCCACAGCAGCAGAACCAGCCAGAACACGCTGTTGCCGGCATAGGCGGCCAGGAGCAGAGGGCTGAGCATGAGCAGCAGCGGCAGGCGGCTGAGCAACTGGTTGCGATGCTCCAGGCGGGCCAGGTAGGTCAAGCCGGCGATGTAGGTGCCCAGCAGCGCGGCGCACAGCCACAATGGCTGGGGCGGCATGGCCAGGCTGGCGGCGGCGGTCAGGTACAGCGCCGAGCGGCAGCCGCCCATCAGCCAGACGCTGTGGGGATATTTCTTGTGCAGAAGGTTGTAGCCAAGGATAAACAGCAGCAGCAATCCGGCGCTGGCCAGCAGCCAGTGGGGCTGGGCAATCATCCGGCTCAGGCCGAGGACCGCCAGCGCCGCCAGCAGCAGCAGCGCGGCAGTGGCCAGGCGGACCTGGGCGCGGCTGACCAGGCCGAGAACGATCGGCCGCGGGTTGTGGTGCTGCTGGTCCCAGTCGGCGTCCATCAGGTCGTTGAGCAGCATGCCCGCCAGGTACAGCGCCGAGAGCGCCACCAGCAGCAGGGTCCAGACCAGCGGCGAGGGCGGCGCCAGGGTGGTAGCGCTGCTGGCCAGCAGCGCGGCGGCCAGGGCATTGGTCCATACCGTTGGCAGGTTGGAGACCCGGCCCAGGGTCAGCCAGGTGGTCAGCGACGATTGGGTCATTGCGCGCACCCCGGGCCCCAGGCGAAATCCGGCCCGCCGAAACCTGCCAGGCGCAGCAGGGCCTGTTCCATCAGCGGCATGTCGATCTGGTGCACATCCACCGACTGGCCCAGGCGGTTGAGCATCGGGATCGACAGCTGGCCCCCCAGGTGCTGGCGGAACTCTTCCAGGCCCACCAGGATCGGCGAACGCCCCTGGCTGTCCCGCAGGCTCAGTTCCGGCGGGCAGAGGTTGAAGCCGAGCCTGTCCAGCAGTCGCAGCAGGCGCTGGCAGTCGGCGCCGGACAGCAGGCCGCTGGCGTTGGCATACAGCGCATCCAGGGCCATGCCCACGGCCACCGCTTCACCGTGGCGCAAGCGATGCTGGCTGAGATTCTCCAGCTTGTGGGCTGCCCAGTGCCCGTAGTCCAGGGGGCGGCCATTGCCCCGTTCGAACGGATCGCCGGCACCGGTGATATGGCCCAGGTGCAGTTCGGCGCAGCGGTGAATGGCGTAGCGGCTGGCGTTGTGCTCGAAACCGGCCAGGGCTTCGGCCTGCTGCTCCATCCACTGGAAGAACGCGGCATCCTTGATCACCGCGACCTTGACCGCTTCGGCCAGGCCGGCAATCTGGTCCCGGTGGGAAAGGCTGAGCAGCAGCTGGAAGTCGTTGATCACCGCTGTGGCCGGGTAGAAGGCCCCCAGCAGGTTTTTCTGGGCGAAGGCGTTGATGCCATTCTTCACCCCGATGCCGGCATCGTTCTGCGCCAGCACGGTGGACGGGATGCGGATCAGGCGCATGCCCCGATGGAAGGTGGCGCAGGCATAGCCCACTGCGTCCAGCACTGCGCCGCCGCCCAGGGCCAGCACATAGCAGTGGCGATCCAGGCCGTGTTCCAGCATCTGCGCGTACAGCTGCTGGAGCACGTCCGGGGTCTTGCTCAATTCGCCGGCCGGCACCGCGATCGGTGCGGCCTGCAGATGCAGGTCGGCGGCGTGGGCGCTGAAGTAGTGGTCGATCTGCAGCGGCAACTGGGGCGAGCACAGCAGCAGTTGTTCATCGACAAACACCAGCACCGTGGTGCGCCCCGGGTTCTGCCGGGTCAGTTGCTGGTGCAGGCAGGGGTTGTCGGCCTGGAAGATGTGATCGGTGAACAGCACCGGGTAGTGGTAGCTCACCTGGAAGCGGCCCTCCAGAGACTGCGCCTGATCGTACCGGGGCTGGGCCAGGCGGCTCTTGAACAGGCTGCGGGTGCCGAGGAACAGCCCGGGCAGCACCATGCTGGCGAGAATGGTTGCCAGCAGGGCGTTCTGTTCCACCAGTAGGCTGCCGATGGCGGCATAGGCCAGGGCCAGCCCGGCGTTGGCCAGGGTGGTGACCAGAAGAAACTGGCGCAGCGGATAACGTTGCATGCCGGCGGCCAGCACCGAGGTTTCTGCCAGCACCGGCACGCCACGCAGGCACACGAGCGACAGGGTGCTGAGGCGATAGGCCAGTTGCCCGGGTTGCCAGGTCCTGAGCCCCAGCCAATTGGACAGCAGGCGGAAGTAGCCGGCCCCCAGCCAGTAGCCAAGGCTGGCCCCCAGGCACAGGCCGATGAAGATCACCAGGTAGCCGCCAATGGCGCCCAGGGCCGCCACGGCCAGCAGTGCCACCAGGCTGGAGGGCACGGGCAGCAGCACGTCCAGGGCCAACAGGGTTACCAGCAACAGGGCCAGGCTCAGGCGCTGTACGGGATCGGTGGGAAGGAAGGTGCCCAGGTGACTCAGCAGCTGTTGGATCTGCTGTTCAAACAACAGGAAACTGGCGATAACCAGGATCGAGAATAGTAATAACGAGAGCCAGTAATTTTCGGCCGCACCCTTGAGTGAAAAGGCACGAGACAACGAGCTGCGCTTCATCAAGCGTCCCTCTTGATTGATATGACTGGATTCCGTGTCAGTGTCAGCTGGGTAGGGCAGGAGGGCGTCTGGTTATTGAATTCCTCGACGGTTTTTATTGATCTTCTGGCGGCTGAAGAACACTTCAGTGGCGAGTAGCTATCAACTTAGTCAAGGCCGAGGGTTTTGCAAGTAAGTTGAATGAAGTGGCCTGCAAGGCACTTTTATGGCTTCAGGGGAAAGTGCGTGTTTAGTCCGGGGCGGCTCCGCTGAACGTCTTGCAAGAAGTCTGGTGGAGCCTGTTCTTGCTCAATGAATGCTGGGGATGGTATAGGCGGTGGGGCTGTTTTTTACTTTGCTATAAAGATTATGAAAATTGGATATATAGAAAAATCGTTTCATGAAAGCGCACTAAATCATGTGCGAGGGCAGCTCTTGATGGATTTTTACAAATGTTTCAAATCAGGTTTTGAAATAACGGATTAACCCTTGATTACTATTAGTCAGCTATTTAATGGCTTGCTTATTAATGGGGTGTTATTTAGTTGTTCCATAGAGCTGTCCGAGCGGGTTGTCGGGGAGTGTTTTTTTGTTAATGGGAATCATTCGTGCGCATTATGGTTAACTTGTAGGTCCTGCAACTATTGGCATTTGCCGCTATTAACCTCTCGGTAAACAGCGGCGAACTTAATCCGGGAAATGCCTGGTGCCATGAAGTTGCGGTGAGCCACGGCTCACCGCTTGCGGGTGATCAAGCCGCAGGGGCCTGCCCGGCCGCCAGAAACTGCTCGGTGGACAGCACGCTGGCATAGGCAAACGCCAGTGCCGCCATCACCGCACTTTGTACCTGGGCGGCGGGCACGCGCTGGTCAGCGAACTCCAGGTCGAGAGTGGCACAGGCGTCATGGATCACCTTGACCGGGTAGCCCAGGTCGGCAGCGGCCCGGGCAGTGCCTTCCACACACATGTGGCTCATGTTGCCGACGATCACCAGTTCCTCGATGCCCTGCCGCGTGAGCAGCGATTGCAGCTCTGTGTCGCGGAACGCGTTGACGAAATGCTTGAGCACCACCGGCTCATCGGCGTGGTTCTGGACCTTGGGGTGCAACTGCGCACCGGGGGAACCGGGAGTGAAGAAGGGAGCGTCGTCGGAGGTGAATTCGTGGCGGATGTGCACCACAGGTTCAGCGTTCTGGCGAAATGCCTGGATCAGCCGGGCGGCGTTGTCCGCTGCAGCGTCGACGCCGATCAGGGGCCACTTGCCGTCGGCGAAGTAGTCGTTCTGGATATCGATTACGATGAGTGCCTGTCTGGCCATGGGTAATACCTGCGGGTGAGTGATTGACGTGGGAGCCAGTATCGCCACCGGTCGTTCCTTCGAGGATTGGCCGCACCGACATTAACCGGGGGAAAACTGACAGTGGGTATTCAAGGCACGCACGCCGAATTGGGGGTACTGCTCTATCCCGGTGTGCAGATGGCGGCGGTACATGGCCTGAGCGACTTGTTCGAGGTGGCCAACCGGATTGCCGGCGAACAGCCGCAGGCGCAGTTGCCGCGGTTGCGCGTCAGCCACTGGCAGGCCAGCGGCGAACTGCCTCCGGTGCGGGTCCACGACAGCCTGGCCGAAGCCCCCGGGGCCTTGCTGGCGGTATTGATCCCGCCTTCGCTGGCGGGCTTCTCAAGCCATCAGTCATCTGCCGCCCTGATGGATTGGCTGCGCCAGCAACACGCCGCCGGAGCCACCCTGGGCGGGGTCTGTGTGGGCTCGATCCTGCTGGCCGAAAGCGGCCTGCTCGATGGCCGCAGCGCCACCACCCACTGGACCTCGGCCCAGGCCTTCGCCGAGCGTTACCCACAGGTGCGCCTGGAAGCGGACAAACCCATTGTCGATGACGGCGACCTGATCACCAGCGCCGGGCTGATGGCCTGGGCCGAGCTTGGTCTGCGCCTGGTGAACCGCTTGCTGGGGCCGAGCATCGCCAGTGCCACGGCGCGCTTTCTGGTGATGGAACACAGTGCCAGCGCGAGCCAGTGCGGCAGCAATTTCGCACCGATCCTCAGCCACGGCGACGGGGCGATTCTCAAGCTCCAGCACTGGCTGCAGGCCAATGGCGCGGTGGATGTTTCGCTGCCGGTGATGGCGCAGCAGGCGGGGCTTGAGCCGCGCACCTTGCTGCGGCGCTTCCGGGCGGCCACCGGCCTCAAGCCGACCCAGTACTGTCAGCACCTGCGGGTGGGCAAGGCCCGGGAACTGCTGGAGTTCACCAACGGCAGCATCGATCACATCGCCTGGACCGTGGGTTATCAGGACCCTGCCACCTTTCGCAGCCTGTTCCGGAAAATCACCGGGCTGGCGCCCAGTGAATATCGCAATCGCTTCGGTGCCACCTCAACGGCTGCAAGCCGGGTACCGTAACCCGGCTGCGGCCTGTTCAGTGGCCGGCCACTGCCCGGGCGCTGCCGCCGGCCGGCGCGAACGCTAGCGGGTTGCGGCGATCCAGGTGGCCGCTCAAGACGGTCAGGGCCAGGGCCACCAGCACCACCAGCGCGCCGATCCAGGCGGTGTGGATCAGCCCCAGGTGAGCGACGATCAAGCCCCCCAGCCAGGCTCCACCGGCAATCCCCAGGTTGAAGGCGGCAATGTTCAGGCCGGACGCCACATCCACCGCCTGGGGTGTGTAGTGCTCGGCCTGACGTACCACATAGACCTGCAGCCCCGGTACGTTGCCAAACGCCACCGCGCCCCACAGCAGTACGGTCAGCAGCGCCAGCCATGGGTTGCCGGCGGTGAGGCTGAGCATCAGCAGCACCGCGGCGAGCAGGGCGAAGATGATCTTCAGGGCGCCGATCGGTCCGCGCCGGTCCGCCAGCTTGCCGCCCCAGATATTGCCCTCCGCCACCGAGACGCCGTACACCAGCAGCACCAGGCTCACGGTGCCGGCGCTGAAGCCGGAAATGTCCTGGAGGATCGGCGCCAGGAAGGTGAAGGCGATGAACGAGCCGCCGTAGCCCACCGCGGTCATGGCGTACACCAGCAGCAGGCGCGGTTGCTTGAGCACCTGCAGTTGTTGCAGCAGCGACGCCGGCGGGCGGTGGGTAATGTTCTTCGGCACGAACAGCAGGCTGCCGATAAAGGCGATCACCCCCAGGGCGGACACTGCGAGGAAGGTTTCGCGCCAGCCCAGATGCTGGCCGATAAAGGTGCCCAGGGGTACGCCGGTGACCAGGGCCACGGTGAGCCCGGTGAACATGATGGCGATCGCGCTGGCGGCTTTTTCCTTGGGCACCAGGCTGGTGGCGATGGTCGAGCCGATGGAGAAGAACACCCCGTGGGCCAGGCCCGTGACAATCCGTGCCAGCACCAGGGATTCATACCCGGGTGCTTTCCAGGCCAGCAGGTTGCCAAGGGTGAACAGCACCATCAGCGACAGCAGCAACAGCTTGCGCGGCACCTTGCCGCTGAGGGCGGTGAGCACCGGGGCGCCAATCGCCACGCCCAGAGCGTAGAGGCTGACCAGCAGGCCGGCGGACGGTAGGCTGACCCCGAGGTCGGTACCTATGGTGGGTAGCAGGCCAACGATAACGAACTCGGTCGTGCCGATGGCGAATGCGCTGAGGGTCAGCGCGAGCAGGGCAATGGGCATCACTGCAACTCCGGTGAAAGTGGGATTGGCGCGCAGTGTCCGGGTTTGACTCGTGCGGAAAAATAGCCCTATCGGCACAAGATATTTGCCTGTGGGTCAAGGATCCCGGAGCCCGTCGTTCACCGGCGCGCCGGCCCCGGGGGCAACTGAAGCGAACTTGCCGGGCGTTTGCTGATCAGTTCCTTACAGACCCTGCTGAAGGAGCCCTGCGTTGTGTTGAATTTCAAGACCGCGATCTTGCTCGGGATGCTGCTCGTTCTGGGCAGCAGCGAGCTCTGCGCCGCCACTGCCGCAACAGCCCCGGCGGCGGCCCCGGCCAAGCCGGAACTGCTGGTGGAAGGGGGCCTGCTGGGCGCCATCAGTTCGAGCATCGACGATGTCCAGGACAAGCTCGACCTCAATGAAAACCTGATCGACGCCTGGCGCCTGCGGGCCGACCGTGCGGCGGATGAAGTGGGGCGCCTGGTGAACCAGCCCTCGGACCGTTCGGGCTGGAGCGTGGCCGGAGATTTCCTCACCTTGTCCGGCACCTGGCTGGGCAGCTTCGCCCTGCTCACGGTGCTGGCCGGGCTGCTGGTACGGCGGCTGAGCCAGCGGCCCTGGCTGCAAGCCCGGCCCCGAGGCCAGGGCCTGTTGGAATACCTGCTGCCTTACACCTTGCCGGCCTTGGTCTGCCTGCCGCTGACGCTTTACGTCAGCCATTCCCTGAACGGTTCGGTGGGGCGGGCGCTGGCCCTGTGCCTGGCCTATGCCACCAGCAGCGGCATCGTCTCGACCTCGGTGCTGTTGTGCCTGATCGTGATGTTCAACGTCGGGCACAAGCGGCCCGCGGTGCGGATCATCCGTGGCTACTGCCCGAAACCGCTGTTTCTGATCGGTTTCCTTGCGGCTCTCAGCGATGCCCTGACCAGCCCGCAGATCGCTCGCCAGCTGGGGGGCAATATCACCAGCAGCGTGGCGGTGTTCACCGGCCTGCTGGCCTCGCTGATCTTCGCGGTGCTGGTGATCCGCCTGCGCCGGCCGGTGGCGCACCTGATCCGCAACCGCTCCCTGGCCCAGCGTCTGAAACAGCCGGCGTTGCAGGAGTCGCTGCGGATCTTTTCCGGGCTCTGGTACTGGCCGATCCTGCTGATGGTGCTGGTCTCGGCGGTGAGCCTGATCGGTGCCGGCGAGGACAGCCAGCAGGCCCTGCGCTGCGCCTTGCTGACCACGGTGCTGCTGATCGCCACGGTGTTCCTCAGCACCGTGCTGCAGCACCTGTTCAAGTCCCGTAGCGCCCAGACGATTCAGCGCAGCAGCGCCTACAAGGAGCGTTTCCTGAGCCTGTTGCACGCCCTGCTGCGGATCGTCATGGCCATCGCCTTCATCGAGATCCTTGGGCGCATCTGGGGGATCTCGCTGTTCGAGTTCGCCCAGCGCAATACCGTGGGCCGGGCCATCAGCGACTCCCTGAGCAGCATCGGCCTGATCTTCCTGGTGACCTGGCTGCTGTGGGTGGTGCTCGACACGGCGATCCAGGAGGCCCTCAAGCCACCGGCCAACAAGCGTTCGGCGCGTCAGCCCAGTACCCGGGTCAAGACCATCCTGCCGCTGCTGCGCAATGCGATCAAAATCATCCTGGTGGTGATCTGCGCGATCACCACCATGGCCAACCTGGGGATCAACGTCGCGCCGCTGCTGGCCGGTGCCGGGGTGGTAGGCCTGGCCATCGGTTTCGGTTCCCAGCAACTGGTGCAGGACGTGATCACCGGCCTGTTCATCATCATCGAAGACACCCTGTCCATTGGTGACTGGGTGGTGCTCGACTCCGGCCATGCCGGCACCGTCGAGGGCCTGACCATCCGCACCCTGCGCCTGCGCGACGGCAAGGGTTTCGTGCATTCGGTGCCGTTCGGCCAGATCAAGGCGGTCACCAACCAGTCGCGGCAGTTCGCCTATGCCTTCTTCTCGGTGCAGTTCACCTACGACACCGACGTCGACAAGGCCATCGAACTGATCCGCGAAGCCGGGCGTTCCATCAGCGAGGACAGCTTCCTGCGCTACAACCTGCAAGGCGGCCTGGACGTGTTCGGGGTGGACAAGATGGACCTCAACGGCGTGGTGCTGACGGCCCAGTTCCGCACGGTGTCCGGCGGCCAGTACGCGGTGAGCCGGGCCTTCAACCAGCGTCTGAAAAAGCTTGTGGATAACTGCCCCTGGGTGCATTTCGCCCAGACTTATCCACAGCCGGTGGTGCTGCCGGCGCGGCGGGTGCATGAAGACGAACCGGAACAGGACGACTCGGCGCTGCTGCTCCCCGAATCCCCACGCCCGCAATGATTGCGCAACGACGGCCAGCGCAAGGGCCGCTGGATCTGGCGCAGGGCTCACGAGCCTTTTCGCCGGCAAGCCGGCTCCTACG
>NZ_FPBG01000009.1:43774-308579 GCF_900116505.1 Pseudomonas sp. NFPP25
GGGCGTGGATTGTCTGGAAGGGCGCCTGCTGCCTGGGTAGGAGCTGGCTTGCCAGCGAAGAGGCCGCTGGATGTGGCTCAGGGCTTCGGGCCCTTTCGCCGGCAGCCGGCTCCTACGGGGGGAGGTCAGTGCCGGATGAGCTTGTTGCGCAGGGCCTGGGCGGCCTGGGGTTCCAGCTCCAGCCACAGGTGCTGGGTGCCGCCGATGTCGGCGGCCGCCGGCAGGCCGTCGCGGAACACCAGGCGGTTGCCGCTCAGGGCCGGGACCTTGGGCCCGGGCAGCAGGGTCCCGGCAAGGTTCAGCGGGTCGACGCCGCACACCGCGATCAGGCTGCCGTCATGGGGCCGGCGGCGCACTTCGCGCAGTAGCGGGATGGCTTCCGGCAGGGCGAACTGCTCGCCGGCCAGGCCGCTGACGAAGCGCCCGCCGCGAATTTCTCCGCGGGCTTCCAGGCGATGGAAGGTACGCAGCAAATCGCGCCAGTTGGGCAGCCAGTCGGCCTCGCGCTCCAGCAGGCGCCAGAACACCACGCCATAGCGGCGTAGCAGGGTCATGGCCACGTGCTCCAGGGTGGCGGCGCTATCCTCGCTGGCGGCGCGGCGCAACAAGGCCCAGCGCCCCGCGTCGTCCATTCCTCCGACGAAGGCGCCGCGACCCCGTCGGCTGCTGCGGTTCTGGCGCTTGCTGGCCGGGGTGATCAGGGCCCGCAGGCCGGCGAAGCTGTCGGCGTTCACCCATCCGGCGCCTACCAGTTCCTGCAGCACGGTTTCCAGTTCGCTGCGCAGCAGGTGGGCTTCTTGCAGCAGTTCATCGAAAAACAGTGCGCCCAGCTGGCTCAGTACGGCGTGAACCTTCTGCGCCTTGGGTGACAGGTCACTGCTGTCGATGGGGCAGGTCAGGGCGTTCCAGAGCGCCACGCGGGCCCGGGGCAGCAACACGATGGGAGTGCTGCGCAGGGCGCTGGCGGCGATCTTGCCGCTGCTGTTGATCCGGCTCCAGACCACCTTGCCGCTGCGGCACAGGTCATCCAGCCAACTGGCGGAGTAATCCTTCAGGCGCGCCGGCAGCAGGTCGCTGTCCCAGGCCGAGGCCGCTGCGGGGTAGCCTTCGAACTGCGCGACCACCTCGGCCAGCATGGCGCTGCCCTGGCCCTGGGTACCCGGCGACAGGTGCTGCCAGTCGAACAGAAAGCGCATGAAATCCTGCAAGGCCACCGGTTCGATTTCCCGGCGCAGGCGCTTCACCGTGTAGCGGTGGATCCGCGCCAGCAGGTGACGTTCGCACCATTGTTCTTCATCGCCGCCAGGGCTGAAGCGCCCCCGCAGCACATAACCTTCGCTCTCCAGCTGGATCAGCGCCTGGTGGATGCTGGAAGCGGGCAGGCCCAGGGGCGCGGCGATCTGCGCCAGGGTCAGGGGAGCGAAGCCGCTGAGGCGGGCGCGAATCAGCTCCACCAGGGCCGGCTGTGCCTCCCAGGCCTGGTCGAAACCGGGCACCGGTTGCAGCGCGGGTTGCAAGGCGGCCTGAGGGTACAGCGCCCGCAGACAGCAGATGCGCTCCAGGGCCAGCCACAAGCCGCCGCCCGGGCCGGCCTGCAAGCGGCAGGCGCGGCCCTGGCTGGAAAGGGCTTGCAGCCACTCGGGCCAGTGGAGGTTGGCCTGGGCCTCGGCTTCGCTGATACAGGCCAGGCTCATCAGCGCTTCGTGCATTTCATCGGCACTGGCCGGGGCTGGCCAGGCTTCGGCGGCCACCGCGGCAATCGCTTCGGCATCCAGGGCGCCCAGGTCGTCGGTGGCTTGCGGGTCGCTCCAGCGCCGGGCCAGCACCGCCTGGGTACGGCGTTCCTCCAGGGGCGCGTCATCGAGAAAGGTGTAGGGCTTGGCGCTGAGGATTTCCGCCGCCAGGGGCGAGGGCGCCGGCAGTTCGCGGCTGAGCAGGCGCACCTGGCCCTGTTCCATGCGCCGCAGCAGGTTCAACCAGCCTTCGCTGTCCATGGCTTCGTGCAGGCAGTCGTCGAGGGTCTGCTCCACCAGCGGATGGTCGGGAATCTCGCGCTCGCCGGCCAGGTTTTCCAGGCAGGCGATCTGGTCGGGAAACACGCTGGCGATCAGGTCTTCGCTTTTCATGCGCTGGATCTGCGGCGGCACTTTGCGCCCGCCGCTGTAGCGCGGCAGGGCTAGCGCCACTCCGGCGTTCCAGCGCCAGCGCACGCCGAACAGCGGTGCGTCCAGCAGCGCCTGGACCAGGATGTGTTCGGCGCTGTTGCTGTGCAGGTAACGCCAGACCTCGTCCAGGGCGAAGCTGTGGCTGGTGGACAGGGAAAGGACGATCGCGTCCTCGCTGGCGGCAGCCTGCAATTCGAAATTGAAGGTGCGGCAGAAGCGCTTGCGCAGGGCCAGGCCCCAGGCGCGGTTGATGCGGCTGCCGAAGGGACTGTGGATCACCAGTTGGGTGCCGCCGGACTCGTCGAAGAAGCGCTCCATGATCAGCGTGTCCTGGGACGGCAGCGCGCCCAGAGCCAGGCGCGCCGGTGCCAGGTAATCCACCAGTTGCTCGGCGCTGGCCAGGTTCAGGCCCAGTTCGTGGTGCAACCAGTGGATGGCCGCTTGCAACTGGCCGGGCGTGGCGCCGAGCAACTCGTCGAGTTGGGCCAGCAGGCGCGCCACGGCACTGGAGAGTTCGGCGCTGCGCCCGGGGGCTTCGCCGAGCCAGAAGGGAATGTTCGGCGGCTGGCCCTGGGCATCCTCGACCCGCACCTTGCCGGTTTCCACCCGCAGGATACGGTAGGAGGTGTTGCCCAGCTGGAACACGTCGCCGGCAATGCTTTCCACGGCGAAGTCTTCGTTGACGCTGCCAATGTTCAGCCCCTGGGGCTCCAGTAGCACGCTGTAGTCGGCGTTGTCGGGGATGGTCCCGCCGCTGGTCAGCGCGGTCAGTTGGGCGCCTCGGCGCCCGCGCAGGGTGCGGGCCAGGGCGTCGCGGTGCAGGTAGGCGCTGCGCAGGCCCTGGCGCCCGTTGAAGCCCTCGGCGAGCATCTGCAACAGCGCCTGGTAGTGGGCCTGATCCAGGTCGGCGTAGGGCGCGGCCTGGCGCAGCATGTCCAGCAGCGCGGCTTCCGACCACTCCTGGCAGCTGACTTCAGCGACGATCTGCTGGGCCAGCACATCCAGGGGGGCATGGGGAATCAGTAGAGTGTCCAGTTCGCCCCGGCGCACGCAGTCGAGCAGGGCGGCGCATTCGATCAGGTCGTCGCGGGTCAGGGCGAACAACCGGCCCTTGGGCGTGCCGCCCACCTGGTGACCGGAGCGGCCGACCCGCTGCAGAAAGGCCGAGATCGAGCGCGGCGAGCCGATCTGGCACACCAGGTCGACATCACCGATATCGATCCCCAGCTCCAGGGAAGCGGTAGCGATCAGCACTTGCAGGTCGCCGGCCTTGAGCCGCTGCTCGGCTTCCAGGCGCTGCTCCTTGGCCAGGCTGCCGTGGTGCGCGGCCACCGCCTGCTTGCCCAGGCGCTCGCTGAGGTGGCGGGCCAGGCGCTCGGCCAGGCGCCGGGTGTTGACGAATATCAGCGTGGTGCGGTGTTCCCTGGCCAGGTTGGCGAGGCGCTCGTACACCAGCTCCCAGACGTCATTGGCCATGACCGCCGACAGCGGCACCGGCGGCACTTCGATGTCCAGGTCCCGGGGCCGGGCGTGGCCGATATCGACGATTTCGCAAGGGCGGCCGTGGCCCACCAGAAAGCGCGACACGGCTTCGATGGGCTTCTGCGTGGCGGATAGGCCGATGCGCAGCAAGGGTTCGGCGCACAAGGCCTGCAAGCGTTCCAGGCTCAGGGCCAGGTGGCTGCCGCGCTTGCTGCCGGCCAGGGCGTGGATTTCGTCGACGATCACGCTGCGGGTGCTGGTCAGCATCCTGCGGCCGGAATCCGAGCCCAGCAGCACGTAGAGGGATTCCGGGGTGGTGACGAGGATCTGCGGCGCGCTCTTGCGCATGGCGTTGCGGTCTTTCTGCGGGGTATCGCCGGTGCGCACCGCGGTGCTGATGGACAGTTCCGGCAGGCCCATGCGGCGCAGTTGCTCGGTGATGCCCGCCAGTGGCTGCTGCAGGTTGATCTGAATGTCATTGCTCAAGGCCTTGAGTGGCGACACATACACCACCAGGGTGGCGTCCGGCAGCTGGCCACCGCCGGCCAGCCCCTGGCGCACCAGGTCATCGATCACCGCGAGAAAGGCGGTCAGGGTCTTGCCGGAGCCGGTGGGCGCGGCGATCAGGGTCGAGCGGCGCTGGGCGATCAGCGGCCAGGCGCGGGCCTGGGCCGGGGTCACAGCGGCAAAGGTATGCTTGAACCAGGCGCTGACAGCGGGGTGGAAGCCGTCCAGCACCGGATTCACGGATTGGGCAAGGTTCATGGATGGATTTATGCGGCCGCATCCGGCAACTTGCAAGCACCGTTGATTCCATGGGGCCTCGACACTTTCTGAGTGACGCTTGCGCCACAAACCCGCAAAATGCAACGATTCCGGCAATTATCGACGGCCAGCCCCACGAGACTGGCCGACTCCAACCATCGTTCTGAACAGACTGGGCCTGCTGACTCTATGCGAATGCGCCTTATGTTACTGGGCGGCGGAAATGCCCTTGGGCAGGCGCTGATTCGCCTGGGTGCGGAGGAAGACATCGGTTTCCTCGCCCCCCGTCCGCCGCAAGACGGCTGGGATGCCGCGAGCCTTACGCAACTGCTCGACGACACCCGCCCGGATGCCTTGATCAACCTGGCTTACTACTTCGACTGGTTTCAGGCGGAGAGCGTGAGCGAGGCGCGCTTGAGCGGCCAGGAACGGGCGGTCGAGCGTCTGGCAGAGCTGTGCCAGCATCACAACATCATCCTCTTGCAGCCTTCGAGCTATCGGGTGTTCGACGGCTCCCGGGCGACTGCCTACAGCGAAAAGGACGAGCCGGTGCCCCTGGGCCTGCGCGGCCAGGCTCTGTGGCGGATCGAGCAAAGCGTTCGCGCTACCTGCCCGCAGCACGTGCTGCTGCGTTTCGGCTGGCTGCTGGATGACAGCCCGGACGGCATTCTCGGGCGTTTCCTGGCCCGGGCCGAATCCCCGGACGAACTGTTGATGGCCGACGACCGGCGGGGTAATCCGACCCCGGTGGACGATGCCGCGCGGGTGATCATCTCGGTGCTCAAGCAGCTCGATTGCGCCGCGCCGCTTTGGGGCACTTACCACTACGCCGGCCAGGAAGCCACCACGCCCCTGGCCCTGGGGCAGGCGGTACTGACCGAAGCCCGGCAATTGCACCCGCTGGCCATCGAGGCGCCGACCGCCCAGGCCCATGCCGCCAGCGCCGATGCCGCCGAGGAACCGCAGCACGCAGTACTGGCCTGCAAGAAAATCCTTCATACCTTCGGGATCAAGCCGCGCGCCTGGCGTGCCGCGCTCCCGGCTTTACTGGATAGGTTTTATCGTCATGGCTGAGGGCCTCGTATTGATCACCGGCGGTGCCGGTTTCATTGGCTCGCACCTGGCCGATGCCCTGCTCGCCAAGGGCTACGCGGTGCGGGTGCTGGACGACTTGTCCACCGGCAAACCGAGCAACCTGCCGCTGGCTGATCCGCGAGTCGAGCTGATCGAAGGCAATGTGGCCGATGCGTCGCTGGTCAGCCAGGCCATGCAAGGCTGCTGCGCTGTGGCGCACCTGGCAGCGGTGGCTTCGGTGCAGGCCTCGGTGGACGACCCGGTGCAGACCCACCAGAGCAATTTCATCGGCACCCTGAATGTCTGTGAGGCCATGCGTGAGCACGGCGTCAAGCGAGTGCTGTTCGCTTCCAGCGCCGCGGTGTATGGCAACAACGGGGAAGGCCAGTCCATTGACGAGGACACGGCCAAGGCGCCGCTGACCCCTTATGCCTCGGACAAGCTGGCCAGCGAGTACTACCTGGATTTCTACCGGCGCCAGCACGGGCTGGAACCGGCGATCTTTCGCTTCTTCAACATCTTCGGCCCGCGCCAGGATCCGTCTTCGCCCTATTCCGGAGTGATCAGCATCTTCAGCGAACGCGCCCAGCAAGGCTTGCCGATCACCGTGTTCGGCGATGGCGAGCAGACCCGGGATTTCGTCTACGTCGGCGATCTGGTTCAGGTGCTGGTGCAGGCCATCGAGGCGCCGCAGTTGGAAGTGGGAGCGGTCAACGTTGGCTTGAACCAGGCCACGACCCTCAAGCAGATGCTTGCGGCCCTGGCCGAGGTGGTGGGTGCCTTGCCTCCCATCAGCTACGGCCCGGCCCGTGCCGGTGATATTCGTCACTCCCGTGCCGGCAATCAGCGACTGCTGCAGCGTTTTACCTTCCCCGAACCCACGCCGATGAGTGTTGGCCTGGCTCGCCTGATGGGCCGCTGAATGAAATTGCGGACATGAAAAAGGCGCCTGCAAGGCGCCTTTTTCATGTCTGGCGGGCTTAGAACTTGTAGCCCAGGCCAACCATGTAGACCATCGGGTCGACGTCGACATTGACCTTGGCACGGGTGCCTGGAGCCACGCCGTTGTTGTCCACATAGGCGCGGGTGTCGATATCGATGTAACGCACTTGGGCGTTGATCATGATGTTGTCGGTCAGCATGTAGTCGGCGCCGACCTGCCAGGCCAGGCCCCAGGAGTTCTTGGCGCGGAAGTTGTCGAAACCGGCGGTCTGGGCGCGGCTGCCGACGTGCTCGTCGTAGATCCAGGTGTAGTTGATACCGGCACCGACATAGGGCTGGAACGCCGATTTGTTATCCAACGGGTAGTACACCACGCTCAGGGTTGGCGGCAGGTGCTTGAGGGTACCGAGCTTGCCGTTGGCCGGAGCCAGGGCAGTGTTCTTGATCTTCACATCGTGTTCGAACGGGGTGGCGGCCAGCAGTTCGATACCGATGTTGTTGGTCAGCATGTAGGCGAAGTTCAAGCCCAGCTGAGTGTCGCTGCTCATGGTCGCCTTGCCGCCGAGGTTGGTGCCGGCCAGAGGACCGCGATCGACTTTGACGTCGGAGCTGTTGGCTTTTGGATTGACGGTAATCGCACCGGCACGAACGATGATGTCACCGGCTTCGTGGGCGTTGGCAATCGGGGCGGCGAGTGCGAGCGCGATCAGGGAGGCGCTAAGCAGAGACTTGTGCATGGGAGCTCCAAAGGACGATTCAGATTGGCTATGTCCAATGGTAAGGATCGTCAAGTTGACCGCCTTGACTCAGCTCAATGAAATGGCAAACCCCGGTTGGCGGGGTGAACTATTCTTTTGCCCCGCACTCTTTTGACGTTCCCCGGGCATCGCCCGCCCGCACTCTTTTACTCTGGCAACTCGTAGACGTAGATCTTCTGCGCCGCCATCTGGTAGCCGGCATCCGCCAGCTCGCTGGTGGAGGGCTTGACCTGCATATCGCCTTCGATCCAGTACGGCTGGTACAGCTCATCGAGTTTCACCCCGACTTCGCTGGTGACGTGGACGATCTGGTTCGATGGCGGTGGCGGTACGTGGATGCAGGCGCCGAAGTAGGGCACCAGCAGGAAGTCTGTGGTGCGTCCTTCCTCGCTCACTTCCAGGGGCACGATGTAGCCGGGCAGACGCACCGATTGGCCGTCGAGGCTCTTCACCACCGGGGCATTGGGCAGGTCTTGCTTGGCAGCGGGGGCCGATTCGGCGGACAGCGCATCGCTCATCTGCGACAGGTCGTGCAGCGGCTTCATGTTCGGCACTTCCGGCGGCGCGTCCGGCGGGATCATTTCCGACCAGGTCAGGTCCTTCGGAGCCCCCGCCGCCCACAGCGGCGAGCTGAACAGCAGCGACAGGGCAAGCAGAGAGCGCAGCAAGCGTTGGGTCTTCATAAACCAGGGCTCATAAACGAATCGACAGGCCATCGGCCAGGGATTGCCGGTAGGCGCGCCAGGCCGGCACGCAGCCCATCAGCAGCGCGGCGATCAGAATACCGCCCAGCAGCGTCCACTCATACTGGCTGGGCCAGGACAGTGGCAGGTACAGGCCGTAATTCGACTGCACGTAGCCCTGGGCCAGGGCGATGCCCAGGTACAGCAGGCCAAGCCCGGCCAGCACCCCGAACAGCGCCAGGGCGAAGGCTTCGAAGATCAGCAGGGTCGCAATGTGCCAGGGGCGCGCGCCCACCGAGCGCAGGATGGCCATCTCCCGTCGGCGTTCATTGAGGCTGGTGAGGATCGCCGTGAGCATGCCGATCAGGCCGGTCAGGACCACGAACAGCGACACCACGAACAAGGCTTTCTCGGCGGTGCCCATCAGGCTCCAGAGTTCCTGCAGGGCCACGCCGGGCAGGATCGCCAGCATCGGCTCGCCGCGGAATTCGTTGATCTCCCGTTGCAGGGCGAAGGTCGAGATCTTGCTGTTGAGGCCCAGCATGAAGGCGGTGATGGCCTGGGGCGTCAGGTCCATGTTGCGCGCCTGGTCGGCGCTGATGCGCCCCTCGCCACGGGCCGGCACGCCGTTGTGCCAGTCGATGTGGATCGCCTCCATGCCGCCCAGGCTGATGTGCAGGGTGCGGTCCACCGGAGTGCCGGTGCGCTTGAGGATGCCGACCACGGTGAAGGGCTTGTCGTCGTGCTTGACCAGGCTGATGGCCGCCACGCCATGGGCCAGTACCAGCTTGTCCCCCAGCTTGTAGTGCAAGGCATCGGCGACTTCGGCCCCCAGCACCACTTCGAAGGGGTCGCTGGCGAAGGCCCGGCCCACCGCCAGTTGCAGGTTCTGCTGGTGGCCGTACTGGTAGTGCTGGAAGTAGGCGTCGGTGGTGCCCATCACCCGGTAGCCGCGGTGGGAGTCGCCCAGGGAAATCGGGATCGCCCACTTTACCTTGGGGTTGCTGGCGAAGTGCTCGAAGCTGTCCCAGCGGATGTTGTTGGTGGCGTTGCCGATGCGGAATACCGAGTACAGCAGCAGGTTCACCGAACCGGAACGGGCGCCGACGATCAGGTCGGTGCCGCTGATGGTGCTGGCGAAACTGGCCCGGGCTTCGGTGCGCACCCGCTCCACCGCCAGCAGCAGGCAGACCGAGAGGGCAATGGCGAAGGCGGTGAGGATCGCGGTGAAGCGACGGTTAGCCAGGCTGGCCATGGCTAGACGGAACAGATACATCTCAGACCTCTGCGGGCTTGGCGGCGCGATTGAGTTCGGCCAGCGACAGGTTGCGATCGAACAGCGCTGCCAGGCTCTGGTCGTGGCTGACGAACAGCAGGCTGGCCCCGGCTTCGCGGCATTCGGCGAACAGCAATTGGAGGAAGGCTTCCCGGGCGTCGTGGTCCAGCGCCGAAGTCGGTTCGTCGGCAATCACCAGTTCCGGCTGGCCGATCAGCGCCCGGGCCGCAGCGACCCGCTGCTGCTGGCCGATGGATAGCGAATCGGCGCGGCGGCCGAGCAGCTCCGCGTCCTTCAGCCCCAGGTGGGCCAGCAGGGTGGCTGCGGCCTGGTCGACGCTGCCATGGCGCTGTGCGGCGCGGCCGGCCCGTAGCTTGGAGAAGTGGCAGGGCAGCTCGACGTTCTCGCGTACCGAGAGAAACGGCAGCAGGTTGAACTGCTGGAAGATGTAGCCGGTGTGATCGACGCGAAAGCGGTCGCGGGCGCCGGCCGAAAGCTCGGTCAGCTCCTGGCCCAGCAGGCGAATGCTGCCCTGGTTGGGTTTCTGCACGCCGCCCAGCAGGCCCAGCAGGGTGGTCTTGCCGCTGCCGCTGGGGCCCTTGAGGAACAGGGTTTCGCCGACTTCCAGGCGAAAGTCCGGGATGTCCAGTAACGGTGGATGACCGGGCCAGTTGAAGCCCAGGTTGGACAGTTCGATAAGTGCTTGGGTCATGTCGGGTCGATCATCGGATGAGTGTTGTAGCCGCCGAAGGCAGCGGCTACAGGGTTGGCGCTCAGAACTTCAGGGTTGCCGCCGTGGCGCTGACTTCGACGCCCTGCTGGCCATTCGGCGAAATGAGTTGTACCTGAACTTTCTGGGTGGCGGGGAAGGTCTTGAAGACCTGCCCCAGATCGAGGGTCTTCAGGGCATCCGGCTTGGCGCAGGTGAACTGGTAGTGGGCGTGGATCTCGCTGTGCTCATGGTGATGCTCGTGGCCAGCGGTGTCCTTGGCATCTTCGTCGTGGTCGTCGTCATCGTGATCATCGGCATCGGGCTGGTCGCCGAACAGCGGGCTCTCCAGCTCCTGCTTGGCCACCACGCACGCCGCTGCCTTGGGCAGGCTGAACAGCACCAGCGGCTGTTCCAGCTGGGTGCGGGCGGCAGCCACCTTGGCCTTGTCGGCGTCGGTGCTCGGAGCGTGTTCGAAGCCCACCAGGTTCATTGCCGGGCTCTCCAGCTCCAGTTCCAGGGTCTGGCCGTCGAGCACTGCGTTCAAACGGCCGACTCCATGTTCGTGGGCGCCGAGGCTGCCATGTTCATGCTCGTGATCATGGGCTTGCGCGGCCTGGGCGGCGGCCAGCGGCAACAGGGCGAACGGCAGGGCGAGTAGCAGACGGCGCATAGCAAGTCTCCGGAGCGAAGATGAAATAAATGTTATGTGATCTTATAACAATCGGCCGCTGAGTTTGACCGGCCGCTTGGCGTTGCGCAAGACGCGTGGGAGCATGCTCGTCAGAAAAATTCAGGAGCACGGCAATGTTGCGGATTCGTGGAAGCATCGGCGACTGGCCGGTGGATTTGACCCTGGAACTGGACGAAGGCGACTGGGCGCAACTGGGTGCTCAGTTGCAGGCGGCCAAGCCCGAGAGCGTCGCGGTGGCGGCGAAGCCGGCCAGCCAGGACGATGCCCTGTGGCAGACCACCAAGGAGTTGCTGCGCAAGGCCGGGCAGCTCAGCGGGCCGGAGTTGCTGGAGCAACTGGAAGGGCTGGCCGGTAGCGCGGCGGCAGGCAAGCGCTTGTTGGTGCGCTTGCGCCACTGCGCCGAGGTCAAGGTGGTGAGCGGCGCCGATACGCCGATCTACAGCTGGGTGCAATGACCCTGCAGGAGCCCGCTTGCTGGCGAACGCGTTCGGCCTGTCAGAACGCTTTCGCTGGCAAGCCAGCTCCTGCACCAGCCGGCTCAGTACAGGGCGGCGAACAGCTTGCGGCGGTAGGCGGTCACCAGCGGGTGGTCGTTGCCCAGCAGGTCGAAGACTTGCAGCAGGGTCTTGTGGGCGATGCCTTCGTTGTAGCTGCGGTTGCGCATGAACAGCTTGAGCAGGGCTTCCAGCGCCGCTTCATATTGCTGGCGCGCCAGTTGTTGGATCGCCAGTTGGTACAGCGCTTCATCGTCCTGCGGGTCCTTGGCCAGGCGCGCCTTGAGCTCGGCGGCGTCCGGCAGGTCCGCGGCCTGCTTGAGGAAGGTGATCTGCGCCTTGGCTCCGGCCAGGGCCGCCTTGTGCTCATCGCTCTTGACCGCGTCGAGCACGGTCTGGGCTTCACCCAGCTCGCCACGCTCGGCCAGGCAGCGGGCGTAGAGGATCAGCGCCTTGGCGTTGCTGTTGTCTTCGCCCAGCAGCACCTTGAGCAGGGCCTCGGCATCGCCGATACGACCTTCGGCAAACAGGGCTTCGGCCTGTTCCAGCGGATCGGCGGCCGGCGGTGGCGGCATCTGCACATGGGGTTCGAGCATGGCCCGCACCGCGGATTCCGGTTGCGCACCGGCAAAGCCGTCTACGGGCTGGCCGTCCTTGAACAGCACCACGGTGGGCAGGCTGCGGATGCCGAAGCGGGCGACGATGTCCTGCTCGATGTCGCAGTTGACCTTGGCCAGCAGCAGTTCGCCCTGATAGCTCTCGGCAATTTGCTGCAGCATCGGCATCAGCGCCTTGCAGGGCGCACACCACTCGGCCCAGAAGTCCACCAGGACCGGCTTGTGAAAGGAGTTCTCGATCACCGACTGGTCGAAATCAGCGGTGCGGGCGTCGAAGATGTAGGGCGTTTCCTGACTCATGGGGTATCTCGAATAAGCGGGAATGGAACCACTATAAAGGCTGGCCGGGAGGCTGAAAATCGCTATCGCCGCTGTGCGTGATAGAGGCTCACGTTGCGAAATTCCCAGGGTTCGGCCAGGTCGGGCAGGGTGAGGGCATTGAGCATTTCCAGGCGCTGATAGAGCGGGTGCTGGAAGTCCCGTACGCGGGAATCCGCCACCAGGGCCTGGCGGCCACGGCTGAGGAACTGGTCCAGCAGCGGCAGGTTGGCCCGGTCGTAGAGCACGTCCGCCACCAGGATCAGGTCGAAGCGGTCGGCCTCGGCGAAGAAATCCATGGAATAGCTCAGCTCGACGCCATTGAGTCGGGCATTCGCCCGGCAGGCGGCAATGGCCAGCGGGTCAAGGTCACAGGCCACCACTTCCCGGGCCCCGGCCTTGGCCGCGGCAATCGCCGCCACGCCGGAACCGGCACCGAAATCCAGCACCCGCTTGCCCGCGACCCAATGCGGCTGCTGGGCCAGGTAGCGCGCCAGGGCCAGGCCGCTGGCCCAGCAGAAGCTCCAGTAGGGCGGCTCGTGGAGGATGCGCCGGGTTTCTTCCGGGGTGAAGGCGCGGTCCATGTTGTCGGCGTCGATCAGCCAGAGTTTCAGCGTGGTATCGGGCAGCTCGCAGGCTACCAGTCGCGCGTCCCCCAGCAGTTCGCTGAGGGCAGCTTGCAGGTCGAGCGGGACATTCATGGGGCTTTGATAAATTGCAGTTGGCCCAGGGCCTGGCTGGTGGGTTGGTCGATGCGTTGGGCCGGCAGGTGCAGGATCAATTGGCCGGACTGGCTGGCGCGGCCGCGCAGTTCGACCCGGGCGCCGGCCGGAAAGGCTTCGGTGGCAAAGCGCAGGCGGAACGGCAGGGCCTGGCTGGTGCCGCTCAGGTTGCTGCTGGCCAGCAGGCGTTGCGGACGGCCGCGCTCATCGATCACCAGCAGGGCCAGCTCGACATCGGCGCCGGCCGGTACGCCCTCGAGGGTGCCACTCAACTCGCGCTGGTAGGCCGGCAAGGGGCCTGGATCGGCCGGTTCCTGATTTTTTTTCACCGCCTGCTGCTGTGAAGTGGAGGGGGCCGCGGTTTTTGGCGCATCGCTGCTGCAAGCGACCAACAGGCTGACAAGACTGAGCAGAACGAGCGGTCTGAGCGGCATCTGAAGCTCCAACAAGGCGAATTTCCGTGTGCGAAACATAATAGTCGGTCTGTATACCGTAAAGGCTATGGCTTGTCTTGCCAGTGGGATGCGCTACCATGGCCCTCCCTTTTTTTGTTGCCTGCCACCATGCACTGTCCCTTCTGCGGTGCCAACGACACCAAGGTCATCGACTCGCGTCTGGTCGCCGAGGGCGAACAGGTGCGCCGCCGGCGTGAATGCCTGGCCTGTGGTGAACGTTTCACCACCTTCGAAACCGCCGAACTGGTGATGCCGCGCCTGATCAAGACTGACGGCAGCCGTCAGCCCTTCGACGAAGAAAAACTGCGCGCCGGTATGCAGCGCGCCCTGGAAAAACGCCCGGTGAGTGTCGAGCGTCTGGAGGCGGCGCTGGTGCACATCAAGCACAAGCTGCGGGCCACCGGCGAGCGCGAGGTCAAGTCGCTGGTCGTGGGTGAGCTGGTGATGACCGAGCTGCAGAAGCTCGATGAAGTCGCCTACATCCGCTTCGCCTCGGTCTATCGCCGTTTCCAGGACCTCAACGAATTCCGCGAAGAGATCGACCGTCTCGCCCGTGAGCCGGCCAAGCAATGAGCCAGCCTGCCGAGCAAGCGGTCCTCGACGCCCACTACATGGCCCGTGCTCTGGAACTGGCGCGCAAGGGCCGCTACTCCACCCATCCCAACCCGCGTGTCGGCTGCGTCATCGTGCGCGACGGCCAGGTGGTGGGCGAGGGCTGGCACGTGCGGGCCGGCGAGCCCCATGCCGAGGTGCATGCCCTGCGCGCGGCCGGTGAACTGGCCCGTGGCGCCACCGCCTATGTGACCCTCGAACCCTGCAGCCATCACGGGCGTACGCCGCCCTGCGCCGACGCCCTGGTGAATGCCGGTGTGGCACGGGTGGTCGCGGCCATGCAGGACCCCAACCCGGAAGTGGCCGGCCGTGGCTTGCAGCGCCTGGCCCAGGCCGGCATCGACACCCATGGCGGTGTGCTGGAAGGCGAGGCGCGGGCGATCAATAAAGGCTTTCTGAAACGCATGGAGCACGGCTTGCCTTATGTGCGGGTCAAGCTGGCCATGAGCCTGGATGGCCGCACCGCCATGGCCAGTGGCGAGAGCCAGTGGATCACTGGCCCTGCGGCGCGCTCTGCAGTGCAGCGCCTGCGGGCCGAGTCCAGCGTGGTACTGACCGGCGCCGACACGGTGCTGGCGGACGACGCGCGGCTGACCGTGCGCGCCGCCGAACTGGGCCTGGATGCCGAGCAGACCGCCCTGGCCATGAGCCGGCCGCCGCTGCGGGTGCTGATCGACGGCCGCCTGCGGGTGCCTCTGGATGCGCCATTCTTCAAGGCAGGCCCAGCGTTGGTTGCCACTTGTGCGGCGGTGGAAGAGCAATACGCCAACGGCCCGGAATGCCTGATTGTTCCCGGCCCCGATGGCCAGGTGGATCTGCGTCGCCTGCTGTTGGAGCTGGCGGCCCGTGGGGTCAACGAAGTGCTGGTGGAAGCCGGCCCACGCCTGGCCGGGGCCTTTGCCCAGCAGGGCCTGGTGGACGAGTACCAGATATTCGTCGCCGGCAAGTTCCTCGGCTCCTCTGCGCGGCCGTTGCTGGACTGGCCGCTGGCGCAGATGAGCCAGGCGCCATTGCTGAAGATCATAGAAATGCGTGCGGTGGGCGATGACTGGCGAGTCACTGCCATCCCGGCCCCGCCAGCGAGCGTATAATTCCCGACTTTCGCCTACCCGGCGGCCCTGTTCTCGAGGAGGACTCCATGTTCACCGGCATCATCGAATCCATCGGCAGCATTCGCGCATTGACCCCAAAAGGCGGAGATGTGCGGGTCTATGTAGAAACCGGCAAGCTTGATCTGGCCGACGTCAAATTGGGCGACAGCATCGCGGTGAACGGCGTCTGCCTGACCGCTGTTGAACTGCCTGGCGATGGTTTCTGGGCCGATGTCAGCCGTGAAACCCTGGACTGCACCGCTTTTCATCAGTTGAAGGCCGGCAGCCGGGTGAACCTGGAGAAAGCCCTGACCCCGACCACCCGCCTGGGCGGTCACCTGGTCAGTGGCCATGTCGACGGCGTCGGTGAAGTGGTGGCGCGGGAAGAAAATGCCCGGGCCATCCAGTTCCGCATCCGCGCACCGAAAGAGCTGGCCAAGTACATCGCCCATAAAGGCTCGATCACCGTCGACGGCACCAGCCTGACGGTCAACGCGGTCAATGGCGCCGAGTTCGAGCTGACCATCGTTCCCCACACCCTGGCGGAAACCATCATGGCCGACTACCGGCCGGGTCGGCAGGTCAACCTTGAGGTGGACCTGCTGGCGCGCTACCTGGAGCGCCTGCTGCTGGGCGACAAGGCGGCCGAGGCCACGGGCGGCACCATTACCGAAAGTTTTCTGGCCGCTAACGGCTATCTCAAATCCTGACTCAAGGGGGTGCCGAGTGGCGCTCAACAGCATCGAAGAACTGGTTGAAGACATCCGCCAAGGCAAGATGGTCATCCTCATGGATGACGAAGACCGCGAGAACGAAGGCGACCTGATCATGGCCGCCGAGTGCTGCAAGGCCGAACACATCAACTTCATGGCCAAGCACGCCCGCGGCCTGATCTGCATGCCCATGAGCCGCGAGCGCTGCGAGCTGCTCAAGCTGCCGCTGATGGCGCCGCGCAACGGTTCGGGGTTTGGCACCAAGTTCACCGTCTCCATCGAGGCCACCGAAGGCGTGACCACCGGCATCTCCGCCGCTGACCGCGCCCGTACCGTGCAGGCTGCCGCTGCCAAGGACGCCAAGGCCGAGGACATCGTCAGCCCGGGCCACATCTTCCCGCTGATGGCCCAGCCCGGCGGCACCCTGGCCCGCGCTGGCCACACCGAGGCCGCCTGCGACCTGGCGCGCATGGCCGGTTTCGAGCCCAGCGGGGTGATCTGCGAAGTGATGAACGACGACGGCACCATGTCCCGTCGCACCGAACTGGAAGCCTTCGCCGCCGAGCACAACATCAAGATCGGCACCATTGCCGACCTGATCCACTACCGGATGATCCACGAACGTACCGTTCAGCGGATTGCCGAGCAGCCGCTGGATAGCGAACTGGGCCAGTTCAACCTGGTGACCTATCGTGATTCCGTGGAAGGCGACGTGCACATGGCCCTGACCCTGGGCGAGATCTGCGCTGAAGAGCCGACCCTGGTACGGGTGCACAACATGGATCCGCTGCGCGACCTGCTGATGGTCAAGCAACCGGGCCGCTGGAGCCTGCGGGCGGCCATGGCCACGGTGGCCGAGGCCGGCAGTGGCGTGGTGCTGTTGCTCGGGCACCCGCTGGATGGCGACGTGCTGCTGGCGCATATCCGTGAAACCGCGGAGCACCAGCCGGCGAAGAAGCCCACCACCTACAGCATCGTCGGTGCCGGTTCGCAGATCCTGCGCGACCTGGGCGTACGCAAAATGCGCCTGATGAGTGCGCCGATGAAGTTTAATGCGATATCCGGTTTCGACCTGGAAGTTGTAGAATACGTGCCCTCCGAATAAAAGCCGCCTGTTTCCGGCAGCCTATTCGCGGTTCAAATATCACTGAAGAGCGTGTACTAGACACGCTCTGGCTCTTTAAGAGATTTGTCGAATGACCCTGAAGACCATCGAAGGTACCTTCATCGCCCCTAAAGGCCGCTATGCCCTGGTGGTCGGCCGTTTCAACAGCTTCGTCGTCGAAAGCCTGGTCAGCGGCGCGGTTGACGCCCTGGTTCGCCACGGCGTGAGCGAAAGCGACATCACCATCATCCGTGCTCCTGGCGCCTTCGAAATTCCGTTGGTTGCACAGAAAGTGGCACAAAAGGGTGAGTTCGCGGCAATCGTCGCCCTGGGCGCGGTCATTCGTGGCGGTACTCCGCACTTCGAATACGTGGCTGGCGAGTGCACCAAGGGCCTGGCCCAGGTGTCCATGGAGTTCGGCGTGCCAGTGGCCTTCGGCGTGCTGACCGTTGACTCGATCGAACAAGCCATCGAGCGTTCCGGCACCAAGGCCGGCAACAAAGGTGCTGAAGCTGCCCTGTCCGCCCTGGAAATGGTCAGCCTGCTGGCGCAGTTGGAGGCCAAGTGATTAGCGACGATAGCGATCGTTTCAACCCGCGCGATCCCAAGCCTGCCAATGCCGGCAAGCCATCCAAGAGCGCCAAGCGTCGCGAAGCCCGTCAGCTCGCGACCCAGGCGCTGTACCAATGGCACATGGCCAAGCATTCGCTGAACGAGATCGAAGCGCAGTTCCGGGTCGACAACGATTTCACTGACATCGATGGCGCCTACTTCCGTGAGATCCTGCACGGGGTTCCGGCCAACAAGAACGAGATCGACACCGCGCTCGTGCCTTGCCTGGACCTGGCCATCGATGAGCTGGACCCTGTGGAACTGGCGGTTCTGCGCCTGTCCACCTGGGAACTGCTCAAGCGCGTCGACGTGCCGTACCGCGTTGTGATCAACGAAGGTATCGAACTGGCCAAGGTCTTCGGTTCCACCGATGGCCACAAGTTCGTCAATGGCGTACTCGACAAGCTGGCCCCACGCCTGCGCGAAGCTGAAGTGAAGGCGTTCAAGCGCTGAACCGCGCTTGCAGCTGCCATGGGCGAGTTTGAGCTGATCCGCAACTTCTTCGCTGCCGCGCCTTGTGCGCAGGGCGGCGAGGGTGTTGCCCTGGGGATCGGCGACGACTGCGCCTTGCTGGCAGTTGCCCCTGGCGAGCAGTTGGCGATTTCCACCGACACCCTGGTGGCCGGTGTGCATTTCGCCGATCCCTGCGAGCCCTTTCTTCTTGGCCAACGCTCCCTGGCGGTGGCTGTCAGCGACCTGGCCGCCATGGGCGCCACGCCACTGGCCTTTACCCTTGCCCTGACCCTGCCGACGGTAAGCACCGATTGGCTGCAGGCCTATGCCCAAGGCTTGAATGCCATGGCGCAGAACTGCGGGGTGCGCCTGATCGGTGGCGATACCACCCGCGGCCCCTTGACCCTGACCCTGACGGTATTCGGCCGGGTACCTGCCGGCCTGGCCCTGACCCGCAGCGGTGCTCGGGCAGGCGATCTGCTGTGCGTCGGCGGTGACCTGGGCAACGCCGCCGGCGCCTTGCCGCTGGTTCTGGGCCAGCGCAGCGCCGAGCCGGCGCTGGCTGAGCCACTGCTGGCCCATTACTGGTCGCCGCAACCGCAACTGGCCCTGGGCCAGGCGCTGCGGGGCAAGGCCACGGCGGCGCTGGACATCTCCGATGGCTTGCTGGCCGACTGCGGCCATATCGCCACGGCCTCGGCGGTTGGTTTGCAGGTCGAGGTCGAGAAGCTGCCGCTGTCGCCGGCGCTGCTGGGCTTTCTCGGCCAGCAGGGCGCTCGCGCCGCGGCCCTGAGTGGCGGTGACGACTACGTCCTGGCCTTCACCCTGCCACCGGCCGAACTGGCGCCGCTACTGACGGCCGGCTGGCCAGTGCGGGTGGTCGGGCGAGTGGTGGCCGGGCAGGGGGTGACCCTGCTGGATGCCGATGGGCAGGACATCACCCCCGGCACCCGGGGTTATCAACACTTTCCGGAGACACAGTGACAGATCATCCCAAACAGGTCCCGGCGGAGTTCGTACCACCGTCGGTGTGGCGCAACCCCTGGCATTTCCTGGCCTTCGGCTTTGGTTCCGGCACTTTGCCCAAGGCGCCGGGCACCTGGGGTTCGCTGGTTGCGCTACCCTTTATCCCGCTGTGGCAGATGTTGCCGGACTGGGGCTACTGGCTGATGCTCGGCATCACCATGCTGTTCGGCTTCTGGCTGTGCGGCAAGGTGGCCGACGATCTGCGGGTGCATGACCACGAAGGCATCGTCTGGGATGAAATGGTCGGCATGTGGATCACCCTGTGGCTGGTGCCCGAAGGCTGGTACTGGCTGCTGGCAGGTTTCCTGATGTTCCGCTTCTTCGACATTCTCAAGCCCTGGCCGATTCGCTGGATCGACCGGCATGTGCATGGCGGCGTCGGCATCATGCTCGACGACGTCCTCGCCGGGGTGTTTGCCTGGCTGGCGATGCAAGGGCTGGTGTGGTGCTTCAGCTGAGGAAATAGGCATGGGTGTGTGCCGCGCGCTGCTGGTATTGCTGGTTGCCTTGAGCTGTTGCAGCGTCCGGGCCGCGGAGCCGCAGGCGCAGCCCAGGCACATTCGCATCGCCAGCGAGGTCTGGAGCGATTACACCGAAGCCAACGGCGAGGGGCTGGGCTGGGACATCCTGCGCGAAGTCTTCGAGCCGCTGGGTGTGACCATCGAACGTTGCAGCGTGCCCTATACCCGTTCGGTCGGGCTGGTACAGCGCGGCGAAGTGGACGCCCACATGGGTGCCTACCGCGATGAGTCGCCGGGTGTGCTTTACCCCCACTGGAACTACGACACCGATCACATCTACGCCCTGGGACTGGCCAGCAACCCCGAGTTGAGCCTGGCGACTATCGCCAGTTACCGACTGGTCTGGGTGCGCGGCTACAAGTACCAGGACTACCTGCCCAATATCCGTCGCTACAACGAGATCCGCCGGCGCATCGGCATCCTGCCGATGCTGCTGTACAGCCGCGCCGACTATTACATCGATGCCCAGACCGAGATCGACTACGTGCTGGGGCAGGCCTCCGATCCGAGCCAGTTCAAGCGTACCCACCTGACCGAGCTGCCGCTGTACCTGGGGTTCGCCAGCAACCCGCGCGGGCGGGAAATGCGCGAACTGTACGACCAGCGCATGGCACAGCTGGTGAGCACCGGGCGTTTGCGGCCGATCTTCGAACGCTGGAAACAGCCTTATCCCTTTGACGGGAGCCCTTAGCCGGCGGTGCGTTGATCAAACTTATCGATCTTTATCTCCGATAATTCAGCCTAAGCGTCCAGTGGAGGCTGCTGTTACAATGCCGCCTCTGCGAATCTCCAGTCCTCATACAGATCAGGAGCACAACAGTGCCCGTCGTTTTTGTTGCTGCTTGCAAGCTGCCTACGCCTTTTGCGCAATTCACCATGCATGGTTTTCTCGATGAAGCTACCGGCCGCGAGCATGTGGTGCTCAGCCTGGGCGATATCGCCGACGGCGCTCCGGTTCTCGGCCGCCTGCACTCCGAGTGCCTGACCGGCGATGCACTGTTCAGCCAGCGTTGCGACTGCGGCTCGCAACTGGAAGCCGCCCTGCAGGCCATCGCCCGCGAAGGTCGTGGGGTGTTGCTGTACTTGCGCCAGGAAGGCCGGGGTATCGGCCTCTTGAACAAGATCCGCGCCTACGAACTGCAGGACGGTGGCGCCGACACCGTGGAGGCCAACGAACGCCTGGGCTTTGCCGCCGACCAGCGCGACTACGCCATGTGCCTGCCGATGCTGGAGCACCTGGGGGTCAAGTCCCTGCGCCTGATGACCAACAACCCGCGCAAGGTCAAGGCCTTGACCGAGATGGGGATCCAGGTCGCCGAGCGCGTACCGCTGCACACCGGCCATAACCCGCACAACAAACTCTACCTGGCGACCAAGGCCAGCAAGCTCGACCACATGATGGGCAACGAGCACCAGGGCGAGGTCGACCGCGCGTGACCCGGGGCCAAGTCAAGCGGCGCCTGACCGTCAGTTGGTGGCAATACCTGGCCCTGGGCCTGTTGCCGTTGTTCGTGATCAACGCGCTGTTCGGCCAGGGCGAGCCCATCCTGCCGGTGCTGGCGATGCCGTTCTTCATTGCCGGGGTGGCATCGATGTTCGTCAGCCTGCGCTTCTTCGGCGGCTACAAGCACGCCCTGATCGCCACCCAGAAAGCCCTGGACACTCCCGAGGAACCGGCGGCCTGGATCAACCTTGCGGCCAGCCGGCGGGTGGCGTTCCTGGCGGCGTCGCTGCCGGCCTGGATCGGCACCCTGGCGGTGTTCGTCGGCCTGGAAGCGGTGCCGCTGATGCTTCTGGCGGTGTCCACGGCGGTGCTGTTCTACCTCTATCGCATTCCGCGTCAACTGGGCTGATGCTGCGCTGGCTGGCGGTCCTGTGCCTGCTGGCCAGTGTTCCGGCGCTGGCGGCGCAGCGGGTGGTGAGTCTTGCGCCATCGCTCTCGGAAATCGTTGTAGAGCTGGGGGCTGCCGAGCTGCTGGTGGGCGTGCTGGATGCCGGTGAACGGCCCGCGCCGCTCAAGGACCTGCCTTCGGTGGGGCGCTACGGCCAGCTGGATATCGAGCGCTTGCTGAGTCTCAAGCCTGATCTGCTGTTGCTCTGGCCGGGCAGTGTCGGCCCGGCCCAGCGCGATCAACTGGCGCGCCTGGGGATCCCCACCCTGGTTGCCGAACCCCATGACTTCCCGCAACTGACCGCGCAGATTGCCGAGATCGGCGAGCGCCTGGGTCGCCCGGCGGCCGGCCGCGAGCTGGCCGCCGAGTTGAACGGGCAACTGGCTGCATTGCGCGTCCGCTATCACCGCGAACCGCCGTTGCCGGTGTTCTATCAGGTCTGGGACCAGCCGCTGTATACCGTGGGTGGTGGGCAGATCATCAGCGAAGCCTTGAGTGTCTGCGGCGCGCGCAATGTGTTTGCCGACCAGCAACTGCCGGCGCCCCAGGTCAGTATCGAGTCGGTGTTGCAGCGCAATCCGCAGGCGATCCTCGCCACCGCCCAGGGACAACTGGATGCCTGGAAGGACTGGCCGGAGGTCGCGGCGGTGCGGCAAGGGCGGTTGCTGCTGGTAAGGGACAAGGGCCTGGAGCGGCCCAGCGGGCAGATGATTGCCGCGACGGCCAGGCTCTGTGCCTTGATCGCACCTGAGCGCTGAGCCCCTTCACCGGCAGGCCTTGCCCTAGGGGCCTGTAGGAGCCGGCTTGCCGGCGAAGGCAGCGGATCTTACAGCTCAGGCGTCCAGGTCACGCCGAGCATCCAGGTACGGCTTTCGCTGCGGTAGCCATAGTCGTTGCCGTTGTACTCGTAGAGCGCGCGGCTATAGGACTTGTCGACGATGTTGTCGAGTTTCAGGTCCAGCTTCACTTCCTGATTGATCGCCCAACTGCTTCGCAGTCCGAGCAGGCCGTAGCCGCCAATCGGGACCTGCTTTTTCGTGCTCAAGTCCTCACGGCTCTTGCTCACCAGTTGCCAGCTGGCACCTAGCGCCAATTGGTCGAACTGCCGGTCTAGATCCAGATTCAAGGTGCGGCGGGCACGGCGCGGCAGTTGATGGCCATCCTTGCGATTGCGCGGATCAATGATCGCGGTGCCGATGCTGGTCTGCCAGCCGAACAGTTCCTGTTTCAGGGCCGCTTCGAAACCGTTGATTCTCGCTGCGCCAACGTTTTCCGGGCGTTGGGCTATGCGGTCATAAATGATTGCGTCCTTGATATCGGTGCGGAAGATCGAGGTCTCCAGGCGAGTGCTTTGCGTCAGTTGGTTACGCCACTGCAATTCATAGCTCTTGGAGTGTTCCGGCTTGAGGTCGGGGTTGCTGAAGCCGGGGTAATACAGGTCGCTGAAGTTGGGCGCTCGGAAACCTTCGCTATAGGAGAGCAGCAAGTCATTGTCCGGGTTGAGCGGCAGGGTAAAGGTGCCGCTCCAGGTGTTCTGGCTGCCATATTGCTGGTTCTGGTCGCGGCGCAGACCCAGCTCGGTGGAGAAACTGTCACCGCGAAAGCGGTGCTGAATGAAGGCCGCCCGGTTCCAGCGGCTGTCTTCGGCAAATCGCGCCGGGCTGGTATTGAGCCGGTCTTCGTACCAGTCAGCGCCGAGGATCAGGCTGTTGTGTTCGTCCAGGCGCAGATCGTTCTGCCAGTTCAGCGAGTCCCGGTAGGTATTGAATACGTTTCGTTCGTCACTGAGTTTGTCGCGCTTGAGGTCGCGGTTCTCGCTATGCCCCAGCTCTACTCGCGACGTCCAGTAATCATTGATGTGCGCATCGAGATAGCCGCTGACGCTGCTGACACTGAAGTCGGTGTAAGGATCCTGGGCGAAGACGTCGTAGCTTGAGTCGTAGCGCCCGAAGGGGTTGTCATAGCGCGTGCGACCACGGTTATCCAGCAGGTTGAGGCCTACCTCCAGGTCATCGTTCAGCGCATGGCTGAGGGTGAAGCTCAACGACTTGTTGCGGTAACCATCATGGTCGGCATCGCTGGGGAACGATTCCTGGGTCCAGTCGATCCCGGCGGTTTCATCCAGGTTGGCGCCGAGGCTGAAGCGTGTCTGTTGATCTCCACCGGACAGTCCCAGGCTGCGCTCCCAGGTCTGGTTGCTGCCAGCGGCGACGCGCATGCGCCCATGGAGCCCCGAGTCCGCTCCGCGCCGGGTGAAGATCTGGATCACCCCGCCAATGGCGTCGCTGCCATAGATCACTGAGCGCGAGCCACGCAGTACTTCCACCCTTTCTATCTGCTCGATACTGATGAACTGCAGGTTACTGTCGCCGCTCGATGAGCTGCTGATGCGCTGGCCGTCCACCAGCACCAGGCTCTGGGCCGAGTTGGTGCCGCGAATGAAAATGTTCGGCAGGTTGCCGCGCCCGCCGCCCTGGGCTACCTGCACCCCCGGCACCCGCTGCAGCAGGTCGGTGAGGCTGCCGGGTTGCAGGCGGTCGATGTCTTCCCGGGTGAATACGGTGTTGGCGGCGCTGCTGTCATTGCGCGCTTCCACCTGGCGGTTGGCGCTGATCAGCATTTCGGGCAGTTTCAGGGCCTGATCGCGGTCGGGGGTGTCGGCAAAGAGTTCGGCGCAGGGCAAAAGGCAAAGCGGCAGGGCCAGGCGAGAGAGTTTCATGGCTATTCCGTTGGCGCGGCTCGGCCTTCGCCGCAAAGTGGGAGAGGCTGCACAGTGAAGGCCAAAAAGCGACGCCCGCATGGCGGGCGTGCAACAGCGGCTACAGCTGGCCGTTGTGGATCAAGCCAGGCCCAGCAGCGCCAGGCGCTGGCGCACCGAGGCCTCGATGCCGGCTTCGTCGAGGCCGCACTCGGCGAGCATCTGCGCCGGTTTGGCGTGCTCGACGTAGGCGTCCGGCAAGCCCAGGTGGAGGATCGGCTTGAGGATGTTTTCCCGTGCCAGGTATTCGCTGACCGCACCGCCGGCGCCACCCATGATGGCGTTTTCCTCGATGGTCACCAGCAGTTCGTGGCTGCTGGCGATCTCGCGTACCAGGGCTTCATCCAGTGGCTTGACGAAGCGCATGTCGACCACCGTGGCGTCGAGGTTCTCGGCCACTTGCAGGGCTTCGGCCAGTTGCACGCCGAACACCAGCAGGGCCACTTGCCTGCCCTGGCGGCGGATCACGCCCTTGCCGATCTCGATCGGTTCCAGGCTCTTGTCGATCGGTGCGTTGGGGCCGGTGCCGCGCGGGTAGCGCACGGCCGCAGGGCCGTTGTACAGGTGCCCGGTGCTGAGCATCATGCGCAGCTCGTTCTCGTCGCTCGGGGTCATCACCAGCATGCCGGGGATGCAGCGCAGGTAGGAGAGGTCGAAGCTGCCGGCGTGGGTCGGGCCGTCTTCGCCCACCAGGCCGGCGCGGTCGATGGCGAACAGCACGTCGAGGTTCTGTACCGCCACATCGTGGATCAGCTGGTCATAGCCGCGCTGGAGGAAGGTCGAATAGATCGCCACCACCGGCTTGGCGCCCTCGCAGGCCATGCCGGCCGCCAGGGTCACGGCGTGCTGCTCGGCAATTGCCACGTCGAAGTAGCGCAGCGGGAAACGCTCGCTGAAGGCCACCAGGTCCGAACCTTCCTTCATCGCCGGGGTGATGCCCACCAGGCGCGGGTCGGCGGCGGCCATGTCGCACAGCCATTCGCCGAACACACCTGAATACTTCGGCCCGCCGGCCTTTTTTGGCGCGGCCGCCGGGGCGTCCAGGGGTTCCAGCTTGGTGATGGCGTGGTAGCCGATCGGGTCGACCTCCGCCGGGGCGAAGCCCTTGCCCTTCTTGGTCACCACATGCAGGAACTGCGGGCCCTTGAGGTCGCGCATGTTGCGCAGGGTGGCGATCAGGGTCGGCAGGTCATGGCCGTCGATGGGGCCGATGTAGTTCCAGCCCAGTTCTTCGAACAGGGTGCCGGGGACCAGCATGCCCTTGGCGTATTCTTCGGTGCGGCGAGCGATTTCCCAGGCCCCGGGCAGGCGCGACAGCACTTTCTTGCTGCCTTCGCGCATGCTGGCGTAGGTGCGGCTGGAGAGAATCTTGGCCAGGTAGTTGGACAGCCCGCCGACATTGCGCGAGATCGACATGTCGTTGTCGTTGAGGATCACCAGCATGTTGGCGTCCACTTCCGGCGCGTGGTTCAGGGCCTCGAAGGCCATGCCCGCGGTCAGGGCGCCGTCGCCGATCACGGCGATGGCCTTGCGCTCGCTGTTCTGCAGGCGGGCGGCGATGGCCATGCCCAGGGCAGCGCTGATGGAGGTACTGGAGTGGCCGACGCCGAAGGTGTCGTACTCGCTCTCGGAGCGCCGCGGGAAGGCGGCCAGGCCGTCTTTCTGGCGCAGGCTGGCCATCTGCTCACGGCGCCCGGTGAGGATCTTGTGCGGATACGCCTGGTGACCCACGTCCCACACCAGCCGGTCGTCCGGGGTGTCGAACACGTAATGCAACGCGATGGTCAGCTCGATGACCCCGAGGCCGGCACCGAAGTGCCCGCCGGTCTGGCCGACCGTGTAGAGCAATTCCAGGCGCAACTCATCGGCCAGGGTTTCCAGCTCGGCTTCGCCTAACCGGCGCAGGCCGTCCGGCGTCTGGGCGCGGTCGAGCAGCGGCGTGGTCGGGCGTTTGCGGGGAATCTCATGAAACGTCGTGGGCATCAGGCGAATCGTTATAGGTATAGAAAGAGGCGGCAGTTTACCTTATGCATCGCAAGCTGCCCACGCAGAGCGCCGAACTTGGCCGATATGCGGTCCTGCTGCGGACCGCCGATCAGCTGCGGCGTTCGACGATATAGCGCGCCAGCTCGCGCAGCGGCTCGGCCGCTGCGTCAAACGGACGCAGGGCATGCAGCGCCTGGTCGCGCAGTTCCAGGGCGTACTCCTTGGCTGCGGCCAGGCCCAGCAAGGCCGGGTAGGTCGGCTTGTCCCGGGCGATATCGGCGCCCTGGCGCTTGCCCAGGGTGGCGGTATCGCTTTCGACATCGAGAATGTCGTCCTGCACCTGGAACGCCAGGCCAATGGCCTGAGCGTAGGTTTGCAGGGCCTTGAGCTCGTCCTTTTCGGCCCGGCCGCTGGCCAGGGCGCCAAGGATCACGCTGGCTTCGATCAGTGCCCCGGTCTTGTGCCGATGCATGTATTCCAGGGCCTGCTGGTCCAGCTTGAGCCCCACGGAGCCGAGGTCGATGGCCTGGCCGCCGACCATGCCCGCCGGGCCCGCGGCCTGGGCCAGGGTGGTGACCATGCGCAGGCGGATCTCGGCGCTGGCGTCGCTCAGGGCCGGGTCCAGCAGGGCGCTGAAGGCCAGGCTCTGCAGGCCGTCGCCGGCGAGGATCGCGCAGGCTTCATCGAAAGCCTTGTGGGTAGTGGGCTGGCCGCGGCGCAGGTCGTCATCGTCCATGGCCGGCAGGTCGTCGTGCACCAGGGAATAGGCGTGGATCAGCTCCACCGCGCAGGCGGCGCCGTTGGCTTGCTCGGGCTTGCCGCCCAGGGCCTCGCAGGCGGCGTAGGCCAGCAGCGGGCGCACGCGCTTGCCGCCATTCATCACGCTGTAGCGCATGGCTTCATAGAGGCGGGCAAGTTCGGGGCTAGGGGCGGTGAACAGGGTGTGCATTGCAGCGTCGACGCGGGCCTGGCTGGAGGCCTGATAGGTGGTAATCATTCCGGCTGTTCCGCATCGAAGGGCTGTTCCGCAAGCTCGCCATCGCGCTCCAGGAGGATCTGCACCTTCTGCTCGGCCTGGGCCAGGGCCGCCTGGCAATCGCGGGTCAGGCCGATGCCTTGCTCGAAGGCGGTCAACGAGTCTTCCAGCGACAGCTCGCCGTTCTCCAGACGCTCGACCAGGGTTTGCAGGTCGGCGAGGGATTGTTCGAAATCTAAGGCAGCTTTTTTGCGGGCCATGGCGGCTATCCCGGTTGACGTTAAACCGGCGCGACACTAGCAGACAGCGGGGTTTCGGGCAAATGAGAAGCGCCCGCTGGCGGGCTTCGGGCGGGGGCGTTGGGGTAGGGGGGGCGGGGGTTTTCACGACGCGCGTTGCTCCCGGGAGTGAAGGGGGTGATGGCGCTGTAATGGCACTTGCTGCGGGGGTTTCAGGGCATTGCCGATTCCCTCGCAAATTCCTTTTTCGGCAATTGTGCAACAGGCGCCAAGTCGCTAATCTGCGGCCTTTCCAACGCCCTTTGTTGCCGGGCACTCTTTCTGAATATTTGCAGCCGCGCCGAGGATCTGGCGCCAGGGTTTTCCCATGCATGGCAGGACGCATTACATGCGCGCTCTATCCTCCCTTCTGCTGACCTTGCTGCTGGCCGGGCCGGCATTCGCCGAGCCTTCTGCCGAGCTGCAGGAACCCCTGGCCGGCTGGCGTTATTCCGGCCTGCTGGACCGCACCGAGCAGGATCGCGTGGCCTATCCGACGCCGCCCATCGACCGCGGCATCCAGCGCAACCGCACCCTGATCGAAGGCCAGCTCAAGGCCATTGGCCATTTGCGCCAGCCCCACAGCCTGTCGGTCAACGGCAACCCGTTGAATCTCTACACCGACGAGCAGGGCCGTTTTGCCCGGCCCTATGCGTTCGGTGCCGGCTCCAACAGCGTCGAAGTGCGCAGTTCCGAGGGCAAACCCCTCAAGCGCGTGCAGTTCTATGAAGCCAACCTGAACAAGACTCCACCGCGCATTCGCGTAGTGCTGGGCTGGGACGATCCCAAGGCCGAGCTGGACATGCACATCATTACCCCGGACGGTCAGCACGCCTTCTTCGGCCACCCCGGCCTGACCAATGGCGGCGGCCTGGACCCGGACGGCGTCGATGGCCCGGGCCCGGAAATGTTCACCATGACCGCACCGCTGCGGGGCACCTACCTGATCTACGTGAACTACTGGGGCAACTTCGGCAGCGGCGGATACAACTTCGACGAAGGCAGCAATCAGAACGAGGTGATCACCTCGCAGATCAACCTGATCCTTAACGAAAACACCGTCGATGAGAAACGCGAGACCTTTATCGTGCCCATGCGGGCCATCGGCGACCTGTTGCTGGTCAAGTCTTTCAACTATTGAACATCCCGCACCACGGATGAATTGGGCTTTGTGAATCATGAGCGAAAACACAGCATCCCCGGCAGCCGGCGTGCCCGGTACTGAACAACCCGCCAGCAAGCGGCGCTGGCCGGTCCTGGTCATGGGCCTGTGCCTGGTGGCGGCCGCGGTCACCGGCGTGGGCTGCAAGCCCAAGACTCCGGTGGCGGAGCTGGCCGGCGACAAGCTGGGCCTGAGCCGCCCCGATGGGCTGCTGGAAACCCATTCCCTGGCGCAGTTGCCCAAGGACCTGCTGGCGGTGCCTTTCCTCAAGGAAACCCTGACCGAGGATTTCGTCTTCTATTACCAGACCCACGCCGACCGCCTGGGCCTGATCGGTAGCCTGCGGCGGATCATCTACGAGCATGACCTGAAGCTGCAGGACAACCTGATCGAGCAGTTGTTCGACCAGCCGGCCGACGTGGCGCTGTGGCGCGGCGCCGACGGGCGTCTCAAGGACTTCCTGCTGGTGATGGACCGCGGCGGCCTGGCCAAGCTGCTGGAGCCCCTGGCCAAGGTGGCCCTGGATGACACCCAGTTGAGCAAGCTGGCGGACCTGAAGGTCGGTGGCGATGCGGTGACCCTGTACCAGTTGAATTACAACGCCAGCCGGTCCCTGGCATTCGCCTCCCACGGCGACAAGCTGGTGGTGCTGTCCAACCCCGCCAAGCTGTACGACCCCGCCACCGGCGCCGACGACGAGCATGGTGCGGTGTCCACCACCGCTCTGGAGGCCCTGCTCAACGGCGACAAACTGTTCCCCGAGGCCTTTGGCCTGGAAGCGCGCAAGCCTGAAGTGCAGCAGCGGCTGGCAGTCAATTCCAGCGTTTTGGCCATGGGTTACCAGCGCTTTATCCCCAACTTCGCCGGCCTGCGCTTCGACATGGACGACAAGGGCTGGCACAGCTACCTGGCCATGCAAGAGCAGGACAACCAGCCGGCGTTCGACTTCAAGCCGATCTGGCAGGCCATGCCCATGGGCGCCAGCGCCTGCGTAGCCTTGCCCCTGGCGGCGGAGCAGCAGAAGCCGTTGCTGGTCAAGCTGGGGGCCGAAGAAGCGGTGGCCACCACCCTGACCGAGCACATGGCCGGGACCGCCGGCCTGTGCTGGTACGCCGACTCGCGGCTGTACACACCGCTGCTGGTGGCCAGCCTCAAGGACAAGGACAATGCCAAGCTCGATGCGGACCTGGGCAAGCTGTTCGGCTCCATGGTCGGCACCCGGGAAAGCAAGGTGGCGGAGCGCATCTTCCCGGTGGTCGAGCAGCAGAACGGCGACGTGCACCAGTGGCAGCGCCAGGTCAGTTCCAACTTCGGCCAGTACCCGGCCAAGGAAGCCAAGGACCCGCAAACCATCACCGGTCGCGCCTTCATGCAGGTCAGCCTGGCCCGCCATGGCTCGACCCTGGTGTTCTCCCTGGATGACAAGCTGGTGAACAAGGCCCTGGGCACCCTGGACAAGCGCTTCCCGCCCCTGGCGGACGTGGTGCCCAAGGATGCACTGATGCCGGTGTACCTGGGCCCGCAGTCCCTGGCCCAGTTGATCCAGCAGGAAACCTTCGACAGCCTGCCCCAGGACATGGAGCCGGTGTTCAACAACGCCGCGCAAACCTACCTGGTGCCCAAGCTGCGTACCCTCGGCGGTTATGGCAAGTACGCCCTGACCCTGCCCGACGGCAGCGAGCCCGACGGTCACTGGCAATGGCTGCCTCTGCAATGGCGTGCCCTGTGAGTGCACTGCGCAAAGGTCTGAGCAGCCTTGGCCTGTTGGCCTTGTTGCTGAGCAGCGCCGTGGGCGCGACCCAGGCTCCGCCGCTGGACGTGCAGCAGTCCCAGGTGTTCCGTGCCTGGTTCGTGCGCATCGCCCAGGAGCAGTTGAGCCAGGGCCCGAGCCCGCGCTGGTACCAGCAGGACTGCGCGGGCCTGGTGCGTTTTGCTGCCAACGAAGCGCTCAAGGTCCACGACAACAAATGGCTGCGGGCCAACGGCATGTCCAATCGCTACCTGCCGCCGGAGCTGCAACTGAGCGAAGGCCAGCGCGGCCTGGCCCAGCAGTGGCAGCAGGGCGGCGGCCAGACCGGGCCCTACGTCAATGCCATCAAGCTGATCCAGTTCAACAGCCATCTGGTGAGCCGTGACTTGGGGCAGGCGCGCCCCGGTGACCTGTTGTTCTTCGACCAGGGCGACGACCAGCACCTGATGATCTGGATGGGCCGCAACATCGCCTATCACACCGGCACCACCACTCCCACCGACAACGGCATGCGCTCGGCTAGCGTGCAGCAACTGATGACATGGAAGGACACTCGATGGATACCCGACTCAGCCAACCCCAACTTCATCGGCATCTATCGACTGAACTTCCTCACCCAATGAGCGAATCCCGTATGTCCCGTTTTCTGTTTCGCCTGACCCTGGCCTTGACCCTGCTCACCCCCGTGGCCCTGGTCAACGCCGAAGACTCGGTGCCGCCCAGCGACTATGCGGCGGTCTCCGGCGAGAGTTTCTTCCTCCTGGCCGACAGCAGTTTCGCCAGCGACGAACAGGCCATGGTGCGCCTCGAAGCCCCGGGCCGTGACTACCGGCGCTTTCGCATGGAGCCCTATGGCGGCGCGGACATCCGGGTGTACCGGATCGACCAGCCGCTGGACTTTCTCAAGCGCCAGAAGAACCTGCACCGGGTGGTCAGCGACGGCCAGTTCAAGGGCGAGGGCCTGTCCAACACCCTGGCCTACCTGTGGGACAACTGGTACCGCAAATCCCGCCGGGTGATGCAGCGCGCCTTCTCCTACGAGTCACGCAAGCAGGTCACCGAAGAGGTGCCGGAACTGAAGGTGGGCAACTCCATGCTGGCGCCGACGCCGTATGACGCCCAGCCGCAATTCGCCCTGATCCCGGGGCTGCCCCTGGTGACCCAGTTCCGTTATCCGCTGTGGCAGGCCAAGCCGATCCAGCCGCCGGCCGGGGTAAACCTGTCCGGTTCCTCCAGCCAGTTCATCAACGTCGCCCCGGGCAACGTCTACATCCCGCTGGGGCAGCTCAAGCCCGGCCTGTACCTGGTGGAGGCCCTGGTGGGCAAGTACCGCGCCACCACCATGGTCTTTGTTTCCAACACCGTGGCGGTGAGCAAGATCGCCGGCGACGAACTGCTGGTCTGGGCTGCGGGCAAGCATGAAGGCAACTCGGTGCCCAAGGTCAATGTGCTGTGGACCGACGGCCTCGGCGTGATGAACAGCGGCGCCACCGACGAACAGGGCCTGGTGCGCCTCAAGCACGTCAGCCCCGAGCGCTCCTACGTGATCGGCGAAGACCAGGAAGGCGGCGTGTTCGTCTCCGAGAACTTCTATTACGACAGCGAAATCTACGACACCAAACTGTATGCCTTCACCGACCGGCCGCTGTATCGCCCGGGGGACTGGGTATCGCTGAAGATCGTCGGTCGCGAGTTCAAGAACGCCCGGGACTCGGTACAGCCGGGTGCCGGCACGGTGAACGTCAGCGTGCTGGATGCCGCCGGCACCGCCCTGCAGAACATGACCCTGAACCTGGATTCCAAGTCCGGCGCCCAGGGCCGCTTCCAACTGCCGGAAAATGCCGTGGCCGGTGGTTATGAACTGCGTTTTGGCTACAAGGGCCAGGTCTACAGCAGTGCCTTCCGCGTGGCCGAGTACATCAAGCCGCACTTTGAGGTTTCCCTGGCCCTGGCCAAGCCGGACTTCAAGACCGGCGAGCCGGTGAAGGGCAACCTGGTGCTGCTCTACCCCGACGGCAAGCCGGTGGCCAACGCTCGCCTGCAACTGAGCCTGCGGGCCCAGCAGCTGTCCATGGTGGACAACGAACTGCAGTACATGGGCCAGTTCCCGGTGGAGTTGACCAGCGCCGAACTGACCACCGATTCCAAGGGCAGTGCGACCCTCGACCTGCCGGCGGCGGACAAGCCCAGCCGCTACATGCTCACCGTATTCGCCAGTGATGGCGCTGCGTATCGGGTCAAGACCACCAAGGAAATCCTCATCGAGCGTGGCGCGGCGAGCTTCAGCCTCAGCGCGCCGCAGCGTTTCAGCGCGGCCGGCGACAAGGTGCAGTTCAGCTACGCCAACCAGAACACCAGCGAGCAGAGCAAGAACGTCAAGCCGAGCCGCTACGGCTGGGTGCGCATGGAGGACCAGTCCACCGGCGAGGGCAAGCTGGCTGCCGCCGACAGCGGTTTCGCCCTGGCCTTCGAGCGCCCCGGTACCTACAACCTGACCCTGCGCGACGAGCACGATCGTGTACTGGGCGGCACCAGCCACTCGGTCACTGGCGAGGGCGTGAAAGCGGTGCCGGGCACCGTGGAAATCGTCCTCGACAAGCCCGAGTACAAGGCTGGTGACGAAGCCCTGGCGCTGATCACCTTCCCGGAGCCGATCAACGACGCCCTGCTGTCCCTGGAGCGGGACAAGGTCGAGGCCACGGCGCTGCTGTCCAAGGGCGGCGATTGGCTCAAGGTGGAAAAACTCAGCCCCACCCAATACCGCGCCCGGGTGCCGGTGAAGGACGGCTTTGCGCCGAACCTGACCTTTTCCGTGCTCTACACCAAGGGCGGCGAGTACAGCTTCCAGAACGCCGGGATCAAGGTGCTGACGCCGCAGATCGATGTGGCCATCCATACCGACAAGGACAAATACCAGCCGGGTGACATGGTCACCGTCGACCTGTCTACCCAGTTCGCCGGCAAGCCGGTGCCCGCACACCTGACGGTCAGCGTGGTGGACGAAATGGTCTACGCCCTGCAACCGGAAGTGGCGCCGAGCATCGACCAGTTCTTCTACCACCCGCGGCGCAACAATGTGCGCACCAGCGCCAGCCTGTCGTTCATCAGCTACGACGTGGCCCTGCCGGGCAGTCCCACCGCCCCGGGCAAGGCCAACCGCAGCGAACGCGGGGTCAAGGTACTGGAGCGTCCGCGGCGCGAAGATGTCGACACCGCTGCCTGGCAGCCGGAGCTGGTCACCGACGGCAGCGGCAAGGCGCGTTTCACCTTCCGCATGCCGGATTCCCTGACCCGCTGGCGCATCACTGCCCGGGCCATCGCCGATGATGGCCAAGTGGGGCAGAAAAAGCAGTTCGTGCGTTCCGACAAGGCCCTGTACCTGAAGTGGAGCGGTCCGACCCGCTTCCGCACGGGTGACAAGCCGGACCTGGGGGTATTCGCCTTCAGCCAGTCCGAACAACCCACCAAGGCCGAACTGGTGATCCATTACGCCGGTGAGTCCCAGCGCCTGCCGCTGACCCTCAACAGCGGCATCAACTATGTGGCGCTGCCGGCCATTGCTCCGGGCAATGGCGAGTGGAGCGCCGAGCTGGTGCAGGGCGGCAAGACCGTGGATGCCCTGGCGGTGCGCCTGGTGAGCAGTGCGGCCGGCTGGCAGAGCGTGCAGACCCAGAGCCTGGACGTGGTCACCATCAGCACGCCGCTGGGCCTGCCGGCCGATGCTGCGGACATTCGCCTGCGCCTGGACGACAGCCCGCAAGCGCTGTTCCGTTCGGCCCTGGATGACCTGCTGGAATACCCGTATGGCGGCGTCGAACAGACCGCCAGCCAGTTGCTGCCGCTGAGCGTTGCCTACCCGGCGCTGGCCAGCAATCCGCAGATCCGCGACCGGCTGCGGCTAATGATGCAGAACAGCCGTCTGCGCCTGGTGCACATGGCCGGGCCGGAAGCGGCATTCACCTGGTGGGGCGAAGATGCCGAGCCGGATGCCTTCCTCACCGCCTACGCCTATTACGCCGACTGGAATGCGAGCAAGGTGCTGGACCTGAACCTGCCGCCGGAGCACTGGCAGCGGGTGCTGGAGGTCTACGCCAAGCAGGCTGGCAATACGCCGTTGCTGCAACGGGCGCTGATCCTGTCGTTCGCCCGTGAAATGAAACTGCCGATCAACACCCTGGTCAGCGGCCTGATGGACGACCTGGCCAAGGCCGGTAGCGGCCCGGCAGCCAGCATGCAGGACAACGGCAGCGACAGCCTGGTGATGGACGATCCGGATTCGGCCCTCGGCCTGGCCAGCGCCCGGGTGCTGGCCGCGGCCCTGGCGCGGGATGCCAAGGTCACGCCACCCGCGGCGTTCGTCGCCCAACTGGAAGCGGCGCAGCAGCAATTGGATATCAGCTCCCAGCCGTTCACCCAGGCCCTGAGCCTGTCGCTCAAACCGTTCGACCAAGGCGCGGCGCGTGCCTTGCTGCAACGCCTGCTGCCGTCGCAATCGACCCTGGAACGGGCCCTGGCCCTGACCTGGTTGCAGCGCAGCATCGCCCAGTCGACCCCGGCGGTGGCCTTGAACCCGGGGCAGGGCTGGCAACAGCGCCAAAGCGCCAGCGGTGAAAGCTACTGGCAGTGGCAAGGGGCGCAGGTGCCGACGGTACTGGCCCTGGGCTCTGTGCCGGAACGTCCGCTGCGGGCGTCGGTGAGCTACCTGAGCAAGCTGGACATGGGCACGCCGTCGCCGGTGAACATCACCCGCCGCCTGTTGCGCCTGGTGCCGGGGGACGAAGCCTTCACCTTCAAGCTGGAACCGGTGGGCAACAAGCCGATCGCCAGTGACGGCCTGTACCTGGACGAAGTGATCATCGCCAACGAAGGCAACCGGCCGCTGCTGTACGGCATGCTGGAAGTGCCGCTGCCGCCGGGCGCCGATGTCGAGCGCACCACCTGGGGCATCAAGCTGGCCGGCCCGGCCGGTACGGAGGCGGCGTCCCTGGAGAAGGCTCGCTCCGAACCGGGGCAGATGAGCTACGCGGTGCCGCTGGATGCGTTGAACGACGGCAGCGAAGTGCGCCTGCGCCATCTGGTTCGCTTCTCCCAGAAAGGCCAGTTCAATCTGCCGCCGGCACGTTTCTACCAGGTGTACGCACCGGAGCATCAGGCTCAGGAACGCACCCCGGCCCTGGGTCAGGTCACGGTCAAATAACATGGTGCGGTGCTGGGCCTGGCTATGTCTGTGTTTGCTTCCTGGGTGGGTGACGGCCCAGGACGAGCCCCTGCGCCTGGCCTGGAAAAACGCCCCGGACAGTGAGTTGGTGAGCCTGAGCAAGACCCAGGTTCTGTCTCGCGAGCCGTTGCCCAAGGATCTGCAAGCGCCCCTGGGCAGTGTCTGGAAACTCTTTGTCTACGCCTGGCTGGTGGACACCGGCGCCCAGGAGCCGGCCTATGCCTGCCAGGGCAAGTCCAAGGAAGAGGTCTACTGCTGTGCGGTGGGTGCCAGCATCGCCCGTGATCAGGCGCTGGTACGTTCCTGCGGTTTGTATTTCGAGCCCCAGCGCTTGCAACTGTCCGCCGCTGACTGGCGCCATTACTGGCGGGCCCGCAACGCTCCCGACTGGTTGCAGGACCTCAACCAGCTGCAGCCCCAGACCCGGGTCCCGGTGGCGGAGCTGCTGCAGGTGCTGGCGCTGTTGCCGGCCCGGGACACGGCCCGGCGCGTGCTGCTGGATGTGGTGCTCAATGCCGCCGACGGCGCAGTAGTGGGCGCCTTGGGCGGGCGCTTGCGGGTCAAGACCTGGAGCTGGCTGGCGGATCAGGACCCGCAGTCGCGCCAGGGTGGTTTTGCCGGCTGGCTGGTGGATGGCACACCGCTGTGGGTGGGCGGGCGTGGCACCAGCCAACGGGTGTTGAAGGACTACGCCCAGGCCCTGAACCAGGAACTGCCGGACAACCCGCCTGTGGATAAAGGCCGCTGTGTGGAGGTCAGCCTGTTTTCCCGCTACCCGCTCAAAAGCGTCAGCCAGGGCGGCCAGCCGGCTAAACCGGGTGCCTTGCAAGGGGATTACCGGGTGGAGTTTGCCAACGGCAACCAGCTGGATATCCACAGCGCCGGCGAGCTGTTCCTGCAGCAAGACCCTGCGGCCCAGCGACTGGTGGCGCGCCTGGACCGTGAGGAATATGTCGCTCGGGTACTGCAGCGCGAAGCCACCAGTGAGCCAGTGGAGGCCGCCAAGGCGCTGGCCGTGGCCATCCGTACCTACCTGTTGCAGAACGCCGGGCGCAGCGGCGAATGCCTGAGCATCGACGACAGCAGCAACCGCCAGCGGGTCGCGCCGCGCCCGGCCACTGCCCAGGCCCGGGCCATTGCCGCCTGGACCAGCGACCTGGTGCTGGCCGGCACTCAAGTCACCTATCACTCGGACCTGAAGGCGCCGGACAAACTGTCCTGGCAGCAGGCCGTGGAGCAGGCCCGGTCCGGGCAACGCTACGACGCCATCCTGCTGCACGCCTATCCCCGGGCCAGCCTCAGCCGCTGGGATAACCCCGTGGCCTCCTGCGAACCCTTGCCGGCGGCCCAGGAGTGGCTGCTGCAGCAGCGCCGGCGCTGGCGCCAACCGCTGGAGCAAGAGATCGGCTACAACGAAATCAGCCAGTTCGCCGTGTGCCGCCTGAGTTTCGGCCGGCCCTACGTCGACCGTGAACGGCAACGCATTTATGTGCGGGGCGTGCTCTCGCTGCAAGATCGCCTCGACCTGACTCACGAATACCTGCACCTGGCCTTTGAAGCTCATCCCAACGGCCAGGATGAAACCTACATCGAAGGGCTCGCCCGTCATCTTTTATTGGAATAGGCCATGAAACTTCCTGCTCCCCCGGTCCTCCTGTTCCTTTGTGGAATGTTCAGCCTGCCCATGGCCCTGGCCGACAGCGGCATCCAGCTCGACACCCCCAAGGGCGGCTGGCGCACTCGAGCCATGGATGGTGAACAGTACATTCAGGAGGTCAACTACCCGGCCTCCTCGGTGAATACCCCCCAGGGCCAGGCCGATACCGCGCGTATTCGCGGGCAGATCAAGGGTGCGCCCAAGGCGAACAAAGAGCCCGGCAAGCTGATCGTCAATGGCGTCAGCATGCCGCTCAAGTTCGATGAGCAAGGCAGCTTCGACCGGCCGTACGCCTTCCCCAACGGCAGCAACAGCGTCGAAGTGCGCAGCCCGGATGGCCAGCAGCGCAAGCGCGTGCAGTTTCTCAACACCGGCGGTGGCGTGACCCCGCCCAAGTTGCGCGTGCTGCTGTCCTGGGACAGCGACAATACCGACCTCGACCTGCACCTGGTAACCCCGGACGGCGCGCACATCTGGTACGGCGACCGCGTGGCTCCCAACGGCGCGACCCTGGATGTGGACGTGACCACGGGCTACGGCCCGGAGATCTTCTCCATGCCGGCGCCGCTCAAGGGCCAGTACCTGGTCTATGTGAACTACTACGGTGGCGGTTATCGCAGTGACGACGATGAAGACGGCGGCCAGGAAAATGCCGTGCAGCCCCTGACCACCGCCCAGGTCACAGTGATTACCGAGGAAGGCACGCCGGATGAAAAGAGCGAGACCTTTGTGGTGCCGATGCGCGCCCCCGGGGAACTGACCCTGGTGCGCAGTTTCAGTTATCCATGACCGGGCTCAACGGATGCGCTTTCCCGGCCATCCGTTCATTGCCCTGAGACAATACGGGCCCCCGGTGTTTGCCTTGCAATGAATCACCATTCATTGGCAGGGAAATGCAGAACATGGGTGCTTTTCAATCGTGGTTGAAGTGCTGTGTAGTGGCCGGAAGCTGTGCCTCCAGCCTGGTGTTGGCCGCGGGCGCCGACGGTTTGCAGCGGGTCAAGGTAGACCTGGTGGCGCCGCCCCAGGTGCATGCTCATGAGCAGGCTGTCAGCGGGCCGCCGAAGGTTGTGCAGTTCCGCATGAGCGTGGAAGAGAAAAAGATGGTGGTGGACGATCAGGGCACCACCCTGCAGGCCATGACCTTCAACGGCTCCATGCCGGGGCCGACCCTGGTGGTGCACGAGGGCGACTACGTCGAGCTGACCCTGAGCAATCCGGCCAGCAACACCATGCCCCACAACATCGACTTTCATGCGGCCACCGGTGCCCTGGGCGGTGCGGCGCTGACCCAGGTGCTGCCGGGGCAGGAAGTGGTGCTGCGTTTCAAGGCTGACCGCAGCGGGACCTTCGTCTATCACTGCGCGCCGCCGGGCATGGTGCCCTGGCACGTGGTTTCGGGCATGAGCGGGACCTTGATGGTGCTGCCGCGCGAAGGCTTGCAGGACCCTGCCGGCAAGCCCTTGCACTATGACCGGGCCTACACCATCGGCGAGTTCGACCTGTACATCCCCAAGGACAAGGACGGGCATTACAAGAGCTACCCGGACCTGGCCTCCAGCTACCAGGACACCCGTGAAGTGATGCGTACCCTGACCCCGAGCCACGTGGTGTTCAACGGCCGTGTCGGCGCCTTGACCGGAGCCAACGCCCTGACCGCCAAGGTCGGCGAAAGCGTGCTGTTCATCCACTCCCAGGCCAACCGCGACAGCCGTCCGCACCTGATCGGCGGCCATGGCGACTGGGTCTGGACCACCGGCAAGTTCGCCAACGCCCCGCAACGCAACCTGGAGACCTGGTTCATCCCCGGCGGTTCGGCCCTGGCGGCGCTCTACACCTTCAAGCAGCCGGGCACCTACGTGTACCTCAACCACAACCTGATCGAGGCCATGGAGTTGGGGGCCCTGGCTCAGGTCAAGGTCGAGGGGCAGTGGGACGATGACCTGATGACTCAGGTAAAGGCCCCCGGGCCCATGACTCCGGCCAAGTGATAGCAGCCGGGGCTCAAGCCCCGGCACCTGGCATCAGAGGTTCAGGGCGAACTTCAGGTAGCCCGGATACACCTGGCGCCAGTCGTCCTGGAAGGTATGGCCTTGCTCATGCTCATGGCTCTGGACCTGGTTGCCGGGTTCCAGGGCCTGTTGCGTGGCGGCGGTGAGCTTCTGGTTGCTCTCGTGCTCCTTGGCGCCATGGACGATGACGATGCGCTTGTCCCGGGCCTTGGTTTCGCCGAAGGGAATCCGGTAGCCGCCGGGTGACAGCAGCAGCGCGCCGCTGTAATGCTGTGGGTACTCGGCGATCAGGTGCGAGGCGTGCTCGGCACCTTGGGAGAAACCCATCAGGACGATGCGCGAGCGATCGATACGGGTCTGCTTTTCCAGTTTCTTCAGCGCTGCGCTGACCGCTTCTTCGGTCGGTGCTACCGAATGCTGCTGCCACATGAATTGGTGCTCGTCGCGCTTGAGAGTGCCGTTGATGCCCACCAGCACGGCTTTTTCCCCCACAAGGTCCGTGCGCATGTCGATGCCGTCGCTGCCTTCGGTACCGAACCCCGACAGCCAGACCACTACCGGCCAGCCCTCGCTCGGGGCCTTGCCCTGGGGAATGCTGAAGGCCGCAAGGCCCGCATCCCTGGCCTTGGCCGGGTAGTTCTTCTCGGCGGCCTGCAGCAGCTTCTTGTAGGCCGGGTCCTGCTGCAACGACTCCAGTTCGTCGTCTTCCTTGAGCAGCACCAGCTGCCAGAAGCCACGCTCGCGGGCCTGGTCGAGGTATTCGGCGGCGCGCTTGTTCTTGTCCATGGCCGCCAGGCTGCCGGCGGCCTGGTAGGAGGCGTAGGCATTCTTCGGATCGAGGCGGGCAGCGGTCAGGTAATAGGCGAGGGCGCCGGCGTAGTTGTCGTGCTGGCTCTTCTCATTGTCCCCGGCCTCGATGAAATCCGCTGGCGTGGCTTCGTCCAGGTACAGGTTGGCCATGCCGGCCAGGCCTTGCCAGCGCCCCTTGGCGACGTCCTGTTGCGCATCGGCATGGGCCCAGGAACTGCTGAGGCTGAGAACGCTGAACAGCGAGAGAAATGACAGGGGCAGGCGTACTGCGGCCGGCAACGACATGACTGAGAGTCCTTTTTCAGTGAAGGAGGTCCCGGGCCGTTGCCCGAAACGGCGCGCAGCTTAGCATGGCGGATCGCCCGGATGGACGACCCGCGCTGTGGCCGGAGTCAGCGCCGAAGCGGTAGGTCAATCGCTCTGGTCGGCGGTGGAAATCACTTCATCGATCTTCCAGCAGCCCTTGTCCTTGATCATCCGCACATCGACGATCTGGGTGGTGTCCGGGGTGTTGCCCAACGTCACTTGCTCCTTGGCGCTGGAGCCCTGGACTTGTGGTTCGCTGACCTTGATCTGGGTCAGCCACTCATCCATGTAGTCCTGGGCCTTGAGGAAGTAGTCCTCTTCCAGGCCGTCGGGGCTGGCCATCTGTTTCTTGATCTTGGTGATCAGCGAGTCGGAGACGTACTTCTTCATTTCCGCCACATTGTCGGTCAACGGATCCTTGTCTTCGCTGAAGGTTTGCAGGTACCAGCTATAAAACGCCTGGGTTGCGGGCTTTGGCGAACTGGCGCAGTCGGCCAGGGCGACCGACTGATGCATCGCGACCGCTGCCAGCAGCGAGCAGAACAGCATTCTCATGGGGGACCCCTTACGGATGGCGATAGATTTTGTAGGCAGGTTTCTGCACCCGGTAGGAATGCCCCGGGTAGAAACCGTGCAGTTGCTTGAAGTCTGACACCCAGAGTGTGCCGTTGAACATCGCCATGTGACCGTGGGGGTGCCCGGGAATGGGCTGGATGATCACCACATCGCCCGCTGCGGGCGTCTGGCCGGCCGGCTGTTCGATGAAACCGGCAGAAGTTAATGATGAGCCGAAGTCCTTGGCCGAGTGCTTCCTGTGCAGAATCACCCCACCGCCACCGGCTTCGATCGCCTGGCGAGTATAGGCCGCACAGCGCCCCGTACTACCGGCGTGAGCGTGAGCGTTCAAGTGACTGATAGCGGCTTCTTTATTCCACATTCCTTGTCATCCGAGAGTCCTGGAGAGCGGCGAGTTTATTCTTGCCCAAGGGCGCCGGAAATACTGGCTAAGTGCCTTATTTGCCGCCTTTGGGGGGCGTATCACAGTTATCCCGCTGATTGGCAAAACCACGCAGGAGCCAGGCGGCCTGGCCGTTCAGTCCGGCTGCAACTCCAGGGCGCTGCGCGATACCGTGTGCACTCGGTTGCGCCCCTGGTGCTTGGCGCCATACAGGGCTTCGTCGGCCAGGGACAACAGGCGCGGCAGGTCGTAGCCCCGGGTTTCACTGCTGACCACACCGATGCTGACGCTGAGCAGCCCGGGTTCCAGCAGAGGCAAGCGGGCAAAAGCCTGGCGAACCCGCTCGGCTACCGTTACTGCGGCCTGCTCATCGGTCGCGGCCAGGAGGCAGGCGAACTCTTCACCGCCAATGCGGGCAAATACGTCTTTTGTACCCAGGGTTTCTGCAAGCACCTGGCTGAATGCGACCAGCACCTGGTCGCCGGTCTGATGACCGTAGGCGTCGTCCAGGCGCTTGAAATGGTCCAGGTCGCACAGCAGCAAGGCCATTGGTGAGCACCGGCGCTGGCATTCGATCAGCATCCGCTCGCCATTGACCATGAACGCCCGGCGGTTGCCGATACCGGTCAGGGCGTCGCAGAAGGCCGCCGCCTTGAAGCGCAGTTCGACTCGTTCCTTGACCATGCACAGGGTCACGTAGGCAATGCCGATCACATACAGCATCGATTCGAACAGCATGAATGGAGAAGAGTGGCACCCCGGCAACAAGGCTCTTCAGCGCCTGATCAAGGGGGATGTCCTGGTCGACAAAGGTACGCTCGGCATAAAACGCGGTATGCAGCACCGTCAAGATCAAGATCAAGATCAAGATCAAGATCAAGGCTGGCAGGTAGGTAACTTCGAGACAATGTCGGTTGCGCCAGAACTCCAATATTGTTAGCAAGCCATGTCTGGCGACGATAGCTGAATACACCGAAACCCATATTGTTATGGAAGCATAAAAAGAGGGGATCAGGCACAGAGCAAGCCATGACGCTGCTCTAGCCAGTATTTTCGGTTTGCAGGAAGTGCGGCCGTGAGTATGCGTATTTCGCTTCGGTTCAATGCTGCAAGCAGCAAAAGAACCATGTTGCCAAGCACCTCAGGTACGAACTCTGCTTCCAGATTATGCAGGCTTACCTGCGCCAGACCCAAGGCGGCCAGAAGCATCATGCTGCTCAGGTCGGACAATGGGCGCTCTCGAGTTTCGCGGAGCCAGGTGTGAATGGTCGATAGCCCGGTCAGGACGAAAATGAAAGTCGAAACCACGAGCAGGGTGGGGATGTGGAGCGTCAATACAATGGCCTCTGCTCAAAGTTATATCAGGATTTAGTCCAAGACTAAGCAGTAAACAGAGTAAGCGATAAAACGAGGATTAATGGGCAGTTGTGTCGTCCGTTGGAGGTAACTAAGAAGTCGGTCTGAGTGTCTCAATGGTAGAATGGCGCCAGCCGCTATCCATCATTCATGAAACAGCTCGGTCGGGCAAGCTGAGTCAATCAATTTAGTTGTTGGATAGTTGGAATTAAAGGAGGGTTAAACTTTCGGAGTGGGGGCTATTAGTATTGTAGTGTAACATTGTTCGTGCGCGTTATATGTCAAAAAAGTCCAGAAGGTCAGATCGGGTAGAGCCAAGGGAAGGTTATAACTATATGAGGCGGGGCTTGCCTGGAAAGGAGCCAGAAGTCTCAGGAGGTTATTAGTATTATACCTGAAACTGTCTGGTTATTTTTTAGCCAGCTCTCGATAAATTTTGACGTATTCGTTAACCATCACCTCTGCGGTAAAGTGCTTCCAGTATCGCTCTTCGGCTTTCTTGCCTAGTTTTTCTGCCTCTGCTGGATTATCCCAAAGGTAACGCATGGCTTGACGTAGCGCATCTGGGTCGCTGGGTGGAACAACTAGCCCCGTTTCGTTGGCTATATTTATAAAGGTCGTACCGGTACCGATCTCACTGGAAATCATCGGTTTTCCGAACATGGCACCTTCAAGAAGTGAAATGCCGAAAGCTTCGGATCGTAAGTGCGAGGGGAACACTACCGCATAGCAAAGCTCAAGAAGGGAAACTTTGTCCTCCTCGGGGAGTTGCCCAAGGAAGAATATATTATTCAAGCCCAGCCTAGCTGCTCGTGCCTTGATCTGATCTTCAATTGGGCCTGCTCCAACTATGACTATAGGGTAAGAAGTACCCTGTGCAGCTTCCATTAGAATATGAAGCCCTTTGTAATAGCGAATCATTCCTACAAAAAGAAAGAATTTTTTTCCAAGTTTATTCCGCCAGAACGTTAGACGCTCTACGTTTGGAACTGGATAGCTGGATTTATCTAGGCCGATCGGAATAATTCTAACTTTATCCACGTATCCAGTAAGCACTTCGCTGGTGGCTAAATAGTTTGGCGAGGTGGCTACAATGCAATCCATGCTGTTAAGAAATAATCTTTTAATGGGGCGATAGATTTTAAGCAGATTTTTCTGGCGGATGATGTCGGAGTGATAAGTGACTACCGTAGGCTTTTTTATACGCAGGGTTAAATGCACAATATCCATGAATGGCCACGGAAAGTGGAAGTGAATAACATCTGCTTCTTTGGCCAGTTGTGCAAAACGCCGGAACGCTGAAATAGAGAACCCAGTCGATGCGATTTGGAAGTCTAGTCTTGCCCTGTGTGAAAAATAACCGTCAATTTCGATTGTGCGAGGGGCGATGTTAGGAGTAAGTGACAATACGTCTGTATGAACCCCGAGTCTAGTGGCGCCTCTGGCGATTTGACTAATCACCTGCTCGACACCACCTATTGAATCAGGGAACGATGTCTTATAGAAATGAAGAATCCTCATGCCTGTCTGGACCTTTAACTAACCGACTATTGATTTGAACCAAACAGAGTAAGGCTGAGCCAGCCACCACTTTAAAGGTAGGCTGCCGTGATACTTACGCACCACCGCCATCGCTTCCTTGTAGTGGCGCCTTCTCAAGGTTTTGGTCTTGGTTGCTGCGTGTTCACGATTGACTGCCACGTAGTTATCAACGAATCGCATGGCCCCCAGTTGTTTGTACAGCCTCCACCACAAGTCATAGTCCATAGCCATGTGCAACTTTCCATCTACGCCTCCTACCAAGTCCCATGCTGTCCGACGGATCAAGGTTGCGGGTTGAGAGATGATGCAACGCAAGGCCAGCCTGCGCTCCTGGAAGGGTTCCACCCACACAGGTGTGCATTTTCCGTTTTTCTGAATCACATTCCAGGCCCTACCGTAAACGGCTGGTACATCTTGGCAGGCTTGCAACTCTTTCACGAGTGTCGCCAACCCATCTGGTAGGAACCAGTCGTCGCTATTTAGCCAGCAAACATAGGGTGCTTTTCCTTGCGAAATACCCTCATTGATTGCCGCGGCTTGACCGTCATCCGCATGGCTGCGCCATCCACATAAGCGGTGTTCCCATTTACGAATAACCTCCACGGAGTTATCAGTTGAGCCGCCATCTAGGACAAAAACCTCAACAGGAATATCCTGCTGAAAAATTGATGCTAAAGCGTCGTCAAGAAACTCACCTTGATTATAAGAGGGTACGGCAATTGTTATCAAAGGTTCGGTCATTAATTTACTCCGCCACATTGGACAGGAAGTCCTCGTAGGCACGTGCGATACCATCCTGCAGTGAAGTTTTTGCGCTCCATCCCAAGTTGCGCATACGGTCTATGTTTAAGAGCTTTCTCGGCGTTCCGTCTGGTTTGTCACTATCAAAGACTATATCGCCTTCGAAACCAATAACACTCATCACAGTTATGATCAGATCGTGGATAGTTATGTCCTTGCCGGTTCCGACATTGAATAGCCCGCCATCTGTAGGTGTCTCCATCAGGAGAACGCTGGCATCGGCGAGATCGTCGACAAACAGGAATTCACGTTTGGACCTGCCCGACCCCCAAACGACAAGATGGCTTTCCCCATTGACCTTAGCCTCATGTGCCTTACGAATTAACGCAGGCAACACGTGGCTATTGTTTAAGTCGTAATTGTCATTGGGACCATAGAGGTTAGTCGGCATAATTGACGCATATTGAGTGCCGTACTGGTGGTTGTAGCTTTCACACAGTTTTAGGCCTGCTATCTTTGCGACAGCATATGCTTCATTTGTCTGCTCTAAGGGCCCTGTGAGCAAGTACTCCTCCTTGATAGGTTGGGGGCACTCACGAGGATAAATGCAACTGGATCCAAGATAAAGTAAGCGCTGGACATCTGCCTTCCAAGCTGAATGTATAACATTTGTCTGGATCATCAGGTTCTGATATATAAAATCAGCAGGGTAAGTTTGGTTTGCATGAATCCCGCCCACTTTTCCTGCGGCCAAAAAAATGTAATCCGGCTTTTCGACTCGTATGAAGTCTTCGACTGCAGGCTGATTGGTTAAGTCCAGTTCAGTATGAGTTCGAAATACCAGATTGACATAACCTTCCTCATGAAGGCGGCGCTTAATGGCCGAACCTACCATCCCCTGATGGCCGGCAATGTATATCTTGGAGGTTTTATCCATTGCTTATTTACTCGTGGCGATTGTAGGATGAGTATCCGTGCTTAGTCACCAGTTCATCACGCTCTGCGATTTTCATGTCTTCCAGCATCATTTCCGAAACCAGTTCCTTGAACGTGATTTTTGGAGTCCAATTGAGAATTTTTCTTGCTTTTGATGCATCACCGAGCAAAGTTTCGACTTCCGTCGGACGGAAGTAGCGAGGGTCAATTGAAACTATGCAGTTGCCTTTTTCGTCGAAACCTTTTTCGTCAACGCCTTGGCCTTTCCAAGTAATAGTAATGCCGATTTTTTCAGCTGCCAGTTCTACGAATTCACGGACACTGTATTGAACTCCAGTTGCGATGACGAAGTCTTCCGGTGTCTCTTGTTGCAGCATCAGCCATTGCATCTCGACATAGTCTTTTGCATGGCCCCAGTCGCGTTTAGCATCAATGTTACCCAGGTACAGGCAGTCTTGAAGCCCAAGTTTAATTCGAGCTAGTGCGCGGGTTATCTTGCGAGTAACGAAGGTTTCACCACGAATAGGGCTTTCGTGGTTGAAAAGGATACCGTTACAGGCGTACATGCCATAGGCTTCACGATAGTTGACGGTAATCCAATATGCATAAAGCTTGGCAACCGCATAAGGCGATCGCGGGTAGAACGGTGTGGATTCCTTTTGAGGGATCTCTTGCACTAAGCCATAGAGTTCAGAAGTAGATGCTTGATAGAAACGGGTCTTTTTTTCTAGGCCCAAGATCCGAATGGCTTCTAGAATACGTAGAGCGCCTAATGCGTCTGAGTTAGCAGTGTATTCAGGCTCTTCAAAGGATACAGCCACATGCGACTGTGCTGCCAGGTTGTAGATTTCATCCGGCTGTACTTGCTGGATAATACGAATCAGGCTCGACGAGTCGGTCATGTCGCCGTAGTGCAGGATAAAACGTTGATCGGGCTCGTGCGGATCTTGGTAAAGATGGTCGATACGATCAGTGTTGATCAGTGAGCTACGACGCTTGATGCCATGGACCTCATAATTTTTGCTTAAAAGAAGCTCCGCGAGGTAGGCCCCATCTTGTCCTGTTACTCCGGTAATTAATGCTGTCTTTTTCATGCTCTTCACTTAAAGTTAGGTAGTGTTCGGGTGTTTAAGTTTTGATCAGGCTGGTGTATTACTGAATGCCCAAAAAAACTATTTAAATCGTCATTGCTTGGCTGGCTGCGGAACCGCTATTCAAGCCTAGTCCCTTTTTGTAGTAGGTTCTTAATGTAAGTCGTTTTATCATTTGTCCCCCCCTCCTCCTTGATCGCAAAATAATTGGTTGTCCAGAGACAGTGACGGAACCTATCTCTGGACTGGTTGGTCGTTATTGCTCAAGATCTTTTAGCGCTTTTTCCAGCCTTTCAGTTCGGTCGATCAGTACTTGGCGAGTGTTGACCAAGTCTTCGGTGCGCTCTAAGAGATCTTGGCTGGTTTGCTCTAGAAGTGCTGTGCGCTCGATGAGCAGCTGTCTGGTATTGATCAGGTCCTGATCAAGTTCAGAGAACTCTTTTTTAGTTTGCTCGAGTAGCCGTGTGCGCTCTACCAGTGTCTGGCGAACAATAATAAGCTGCTCGTTTACATTGTTGTATTCAGTTTGGTGGCAGTTCTCGAGCGAAAGATAATCTATGTCGTAGTTTAAATTTAATAGATAAATCCCGTTTGCGCATTTTGCAATATTGTTCCAAGCAACTGTGTACTCGCGAACACCATCTCCATTATTAAAACGGTTAGGAGCAGTTTTTTTGATCAGTACATCTTCAAGAGAGGCTTCGAGTAGTACTTGGCCAAAGAGCAGCCCTTTCTGCCAATATTGGCGAGCCTCTTCCTGCTGTTCACGTGCGAGTGAGATCCTACCTGCTAGGTAGTGTGCTTCTGTTACTTTAGTAGCGAGGTGGATACCAAACTTTCGAATGTCAATCTTGGTGCAGGCTATAAAAGCTTCTTTCGCCTCAAGCATTTGGCCGGTAGCTTGCAGTAACTTTCCTTTAATCATGAGGAGAGAAACTTTCCAGCGCACCCCCATAAGGTCCTTGGAAGAAAGTTCTGTAAATTGATCTATTTTTGCAAGAACCTCCGCTACTGCGCCAACTTCCATCAGATGAGCTTCAAAAATGGAATAGGCTTTAACACATAGCGCGGCTGCGTAGTCATTGGACTTCCGGTCCATGGTGCGCAATACCTGCTCTGCGAGCGTCGCTAAGGTTTGAGGGTTTTTCAGGCGATAGCTGACATTAACCATGGCATAGATGAGCCATGGGTTTTCAAAATACGCCGAGTAGCGAATTGAAGGATGTCCTGAGTCTGCAATGTTTGCGAAAACTCTTTCTTCATATGGAAACGTGGATCCCAGTGGTGATTTCATGGCAGTCATCAACCACCACTCGCACTCTACCGGAGAGTCTTCGGATAGTGGTACTTGTCTGAGGGACCGACTACGACGCTCCCAGACATTATCTTGCCCCGCGAGCTTAACTTGGCTTGCAGTTTGTGCGTATGCGTCTTCAAGCAAGAAGTGGTTAGAAAGCTCGGATTTTAAGCGCTTCCAGTCGTACACATGAAGATGAAAGGGATTCGGATCGGTGCCTGTCTCATCACTCCAATCGTTGGGGACGCTCACAATGACCCGGCCACCAGGCGTCAGTACCCGATAGAACTCTTGGAGTAGCTCTGCTGGTTTCTCGACGTGTTCGAGCGTCTCGAAGGAAATTACAACATCAAAAGAACCATCTTGGTATTGCGATAGTGCTTCAGGGAGCATGCCCGATTGGTATTTGGCTCTATCGCTATTGAATGAAAAAGATTTTGTCGCGTAGTCGATTGCGTAATCGCTACCATCGATACCTACGACAGATGCCGCCTCAGTCAAGTGACGGACAATATACCCACCGTATCCGAGGCCGCATGCGGCATCCAGCACGCGATCTCCTGGCTTAATATAGTTGCATGCCCATTGATAACGGATGATATGGGCATCCGAGCGCTCTCCAGTGTCGCGCGTCATATCCATATGCAGGCCACGCTCTGCATCTAGAGACTCAAGTGTATAGTCGGTCAGTGCCTCGGCCGGAATTTTTTCGAGAAGGATGTAGATCTGCCAACTATCGTTGTTGAGCGCCTCGTACTCATTCAATCGATAATAGTTAGGGTGCTTTCTAAACCCAGCTTCAAAGCACTTTGACTCCCACCAAGCACGGCCTTCGACAGTCAAATGCCAATGTCCATCTCGGTCTTGGGTTGTTGCCAATTGCAGAAATACGTATCTGCCCGCAACTCTAAAAATTTCCTGAAGCGCCTGTGGCACATCTGTTTTTTCCAGATGCTCCATGCAGTCTGTTGAAACGATGGTATGGAAAGCGCCGTCAGTAAATGGAAGTGAAAGGATGGAGCCCTGCTGGAAACGTCCCGGCAATCGTTTATTGCAGCGTTCAACCACTACAGTGCTGACATCTAGGCCTTTAGCATCAATTCCTCTGCGCAGTAGGGCGCCGACCAGCAAGCCTTCGCCTGATCCAAGGTCAAGGACGCTGCCGAGGCCGCAGGTATTCACGATATGATTGGCAATGATTTCAACGTCACCGCTGGATTCGCCAACCCTGTCCTCTCGCGACCAATAGTCGTCGTACTCAGCTCTATAATCAGTCATTGATAAGCCTTCTGATTCAGTGTCATTACCATTTCGCATTCATTTTAAGGTCGGACACACCACCGAAAAAATATTTATCCATCATCATCATGACTTGGAAAAATGCTGCCTCGTCAACCCAGTGCAACATTCGTTGGGATTGGTAATCTGGGGTGTTTTCATGGGAGATAGCGGCTTGAATTTCATAAAGGTTCGCTCCCAGGTTGCACGGCGCCTCTAAAATCACTTCAAATTGTTCGCCTGGCTTGATGTGTCTATTCCAAAACAGATTTCTGTCACTGCCTGAGGCAATGGCCGCCATGTCTTGGTTCAATGTTCCCCATGAATATATCTTTACGCCCTCTTTGTTGCGTATACGTACTGCGACGTTCAAATTGCTGATCTTGATACTGGATTGACAGGTAATTTTTATTTTTAAGTCCTGCCCGGGATAAAAGATATTACAGGCCTGATTTTCAGCACTGAGTGTATGAACGCTCAGTATCTTCACACCACCGTCGCCAAATGACATTTTCTCTGAACGTGAGGCGTTCTCATCAACGACAATATTTTCCTCGGCCTCCTTACTTTTGGAGGCCGCAATCTCATTGGCGAGAGAGGACAGGTAAGTGGTTTCTTCCTCGTGCAATAGCCGTCGGTACTCTAGTACCACATCGGAGGACAGTCCCCAGGCCCTGGAGCGACCATCTTTTAGCAGGAGCGCACGATTCGTCAGTGTTCTTACACTTTCCTGCTCATGGGAGACGAAAAGAACAGTAGTGCCGTTCGAGACAAGTCTTTCTATTCGTTGAAAGCAACGCTTTTGAAATAATGCGTCGCCAACCGCCAAGGCTTCATCGACAATCAGAATGTCAGGTTCTACTTGAACTTGAACAGCAAAGGCTAGCCGCACCAGCATGCCGCTGGAATAGGTTTTGACGGGTTGGTCTAAGTGCTCACCTATGTCGGCGAACGCAGCAATGCTATCGAATCGCGCGTCGATTTCTTGGTGACTGATTCCAAGCAATGCACCATTTAGATACACGTTCTCACGGCCTGTGAAGTCCGGATCAAAACCAGAGCCAAGCTCCAATAGCGCAGCGATTCGTCCCTGCGTGGTGACCTTTCCGGTAGAGGCTGAAAGTGTCCCTGTTATTATTTGTAATAAAGTACTTTTGCCACTTCCATTTCTGCCGATAATCCCAACGGATTCGCCTTTTTTTACCTCAAAGCTGATATCTCGGAGGGCCCAAAACTCGCTGAAGTATTGTTTTTCTGTCAGTCCGAAAAGCTTTTGAAATTTCGGATAGAGAGCTTGCTTGAGACGATCTCTTGGTTGTTCGTAAATTTGGTAACATTTACTCAGATTTTCTACCTTGATCGCAATTTCAGAGGACATCAGCGAAACCTTTTCGTGTTTTTTGAAAGCAGATAAAACCGGTCCACCCAATTAGTATGGATCCAAGAAAATAAACTGCCAAAATTGAAAAGTTCGGGGATATACCAAAAAACAAAACGTTTCGTGTTTGCTCAATAATAGGAGTAAGTGGATTAGCCATGAAAAATGGTCGATATTCTTCAGGTAGTACATCGATGGAGTAGAATATCGGTGACAAAAACATCATTAGCGTTGTGATTGTACCGATGAAATGCGCGATATCTCGTAGGTAAACGCCAAGTGATGCCAAGGTCCAAGTGATGCCCATTATGAACATGGCCAAGGGCAATAGTATAAGTGGGAATAACAATACCGTTGCGTTTGGTACTCCGAAGAGAATGGAGTATGCGATCAGCCAAACTCCCAGGCTGACAATGGCATGAAACATTGCTGACCCCAAGACAACCCATGGCAGTATCTCAAGAGGGAAGATGACTTTCTTGACATAATTGATATGTGACGTAATCAGTGTAGGAGACTTGTTCACACATTCAGCGAAGAGGTTATATATGATGAGTCCGGCGAACAATACAAGTGAAAACTCGGTTTTTGATTCGCTTCCACCACTCCAGCGCGCCTTGAATATCACGCTGAAAACAAAAGTGTAGACGACCAACATCAAGATCGGATTAAAAAAAGACCAAAGTATTCCCATGATCGAACCACGATAGCGACCTACCACCTCGCGTTGTATCAATGTGCGTACCAAGCTCCGGTTTCGCCAGAGGCTGATCAGCATTTCTGCTGGTGAGATAGAAAATTTTCGCATCAGTTCGATTTCTCCAGCGTCCTCAGGACGGCTGCTTCGGTTTGACCTTCTGGCGATCGTTAAGGCTGACTTTGCTACTGTGGCCCGGGAGTCCTGTGTTTCGGGCTACGTAGGCTAATGCAGACTTCACCACGAATGGGCCACTATCCACAGTCAGTGTTGCCGGCATCTCATTTTTTAAAGCCTGGAGCTTACATTTTTCGTATAAGTGACCAGTATTCATAGCAAGCTCATTCCAGTTCTACATGCAGGTTTATAAGCATGGGGTCAGAAAATTAATGCTCTGTACTTTGTAGTCAAAAAGCCGCTATTTTTAAACAGGCGGCTATTTTGAACTATAAGGTTTGATACTACAGAGCTAGTTTTCTTTTTAGCACTTTGAATCTGGATTTAAGTCCATGCTTTCGAATGGCCGAAATTTGAGACTTTATCCAGTTACGGTTTAATAGCTTTTTCATCAAATGCAGGCTAGTAGCTTCAATTACAGTCGCAACATGTACCGGCTGGCGCGGACGAGGGCCAAAACCTGTCGCGAGATTTAGAGCTTCAGGTGCGAAGTGGTAAATAATTTCGCTCTCGGCTGCATCATCCCAAGTCCGCTCCGGAAAGTCTTGGGTCACGTTGATTGAAATGGATGCTGGCATTTGCTGCATAATCGTGTGTTGACCAACCATCGCTGCCAATGGGCGGCCATCCAAGTGGCGCAGAGCAATTCCAATATCATGAGGTATGGCGTTTGTACGGAATATAAAACGTCCGTATCCTGTAGGTCCTGCTCGATTCACATGCCCAAAGTCAATTAGCTCATGTACGGTGTGTATGGGGGTATCGCCGTCAATGAGTAGCGCTGCTGTTGCAGCACACTGAGTTTTTTGGTCCCGCTGTAGAGCACCACACAGAACGGCTAGATGGTTTGAGAAAAGTCTTTCATTAGGTGCCACAAGCATAAAGGCATCGGAGTCTTGGCTTGATTCAAGAAGGCCATTGATGATTTCGCCCAAACGTGTCCGCGATTTGATTTCAGGATGAATTCCGGACTTGAAGAACTCTACCTGAACAAGATCAATAGGGGTTGCTGAAGTGGCCAGAGCGGCACTTATCTCGCGCTGAAAGGCGACTGCATCTTTTTTGTCTACGACCAGAGCCGAAGAGAAATTGGAGTATTCTTGTGCCTGAATACTTTTTACGTGCTCCTGGAGTGTCGAGGGGGAGTACTCGGGCATCAGAAGATTTACGCGAACTTTAACCGACAGGCTACCCTGCGGATTTTGTTTTTCTTGCAAATCGTTTTTGCGCTGGGTAAAACCAGAGTACAAGTCGCTCAGATTTTTAATAAGTGTAAAGTGATCGCTGAAAATTTTCTGAGCTTTTTCAATCTTCGCCAACGCTTGGGTCGGGTTCTTCTGGGCCCATTCAAGATGGCTGACGATATCAGAGTACATCTGTTCGGCAGTTGTACGGCTGTCTACATAGAGCAGCGAGTCGCCAAAGAATTTCTTGGCAAATGGATTTTCGTCGCAAATGATCAGTGCGCCAGCAGCAATGCTTTCAAACAAACGATTGGACATCAACTCCGACTCTTTGTGAGCCTGAGAAGAAAGCACCAATGCAATGCCTGCCTTTGATATTTCATCGATCATGGAGGTGCCATCAAAAGGAACCTCTTTGATATAACTCTCATAGCCAGCCCAGACTTTCACTCCTTGGAATATGGTTGGACCATAAATTCTCAAGAGGCCGCTTGGGTCCAGGCGTTTGAGTACCTCCTGGTGGCGCGATTTTCCACCGCTGATAGCTTCCCAGTTAATACCTGCATAGAAAAGCTTTCCATCACCCAGGGAGGGGGGGTGGATAATATCGGCAGTTGAATGATACAACTTGAACTGAACTGGCAAATGAGAGTGTGTTGAGCGAATCATTCTGCCCACGTGGTTATCTGCTGCGTCTGAACTGCAGCTGACGAAGTCATCATGGGTTGTAAGGTTTCTGGAGGTACGCTCGTATCCCCACTCATGATAAAATCTGAGTGGATTCCACAGTGCAACTATAGAAAAAGCATCGTACTGTTTTGGGGTGTCATAGTGCAGGTGAAGTACAAAGTCCACATTGTCCTTTGACGCCTTGGCCTCCGGATGTGAAAGGAAGCTACCGTCGGCGTGAACTTCTACGCACTCTATACCCAGAGTATTTGCGGCAATCTTCAGGCGTGCAATGCATTCATCTTCCGCAGTCTTAATATCGGGCCAGAGCTTTACAATAGCAAAGCGACCAATTAAATTTTCAGGAAGTACAAAAGGCTTAGTTGTCATGAACTCAGTATCTACTCAAAAAGTCAGCGTACGCGCTTTGCATTCCATCGCGCTCATTAATATTAGGACGCCATCCGAGGTCATGAATGCGAGAGCTATCGAGTAGTTTGCGCATCGTACCGTTTGGTTTGGATGTGTCGTATGAAATGTTTCCTTTGAAACCGACAATTTCAGATGCGATATTAGCTATTTCTGATATCGTTAAATCGTGTCCACAACCTACATTGTACAAGTCGTGTGCTGCACGGGCCCTCATGACAAACTCAAGAGCACTTGCGAGGTCATCTACGTGTAGCAGTTCCCGACGTGGGGTACCGTCACCCCATACTACAAAGTCCTTGCTTCCCGAAAGCTTCGCTTCATGTATCCGTCGTAAAATTCCTGCAACAACATGGCCATGCTCTGGATGATAGTTGTCGCCAGGTCCATACAGGTTTGGTGGAATTACCGAAATGAAATCGCAACCGTGTTGACGATTGTATGCTCGACACATTTCGATTCCTGCAATTTTGCTAATAGCATATGCTCGAATATTGTGATCGAACATGCCGGTCAGCAAAGCGTCTTCGGATATAGGGTTTTTGGCCTGGCTTGGATACGTGCAGTTGGAAGCGACGAAAACAAGTTTTTTGACACCGGTTTTATGCGCCGCGTCGATTACACTTGTTTGAATAAGCAGATTTTCACGAAGGAAGTCTGAGGGTAGGGTAGCGTTTGCATAGATTCCGCCCACCTTGGCGGCTATATGAAAAACCAGCTCCGGTTTGTTGGCTTCTGCCCACTCTAGAACCGCAGCTTGGTTTGTAAGGTCCAACTCTGCTCTTGAAGTCAGCAGTAGTGTTGCATCTTTTTCTTGTAAATTTCTAACCATCGCAGCACCTAGCATGCCTCGATGTCCGGTGACCCATACTTTTTTTCCGGCAAAAAAAGAAGTATCGGAAGTGGCTGGGTTAGTGTCTTCTGAGTGCATGGAATTTATCCAGAACATTAAGTTAGTCGGCTCGCCCATAATTATCTTCGAAGCGAACAATGTCGTCTTCGCCAAGATAGTTTCCACTTTGGACTTCAATCATTACACAGGGGGTTTTTCCCGGATTGGTAAGACGATGCTTGTGGCCCGCGGGTATGAAAGTTGACTCATTGGTGTTGATGAGTATTTCTCGATCTCCATTTATCACCGTTGCCTGCCCGCTTACGACAACCCAATGTTCGCTACGGTGATGGTGCATCTGCAAGCTAAGGCTCGCTCCAGGTTTAACTTCAATGCGCTTTATCTTGAACCCTTCGCCTTCCTCCAGGACTGTATAGGTGCCCCATGGTCTGTATGCAGTGCGGTGCAGTTTGTGGACGTCATGTCCTTTGTTTTTTAAGTCTGAATAAATATGCTTAACGTTCTGAGTGCAGAGTTTATCCACTACTAATAGAGCGTCGGCAGTATCGATGATGATTAGGTTGCTTGCTCCGACAACGCCCACCATACGGTTTACGCTTTGGATGGTGCAGTTCGTTGTCTCATGTAATGAAACCTCACCAGTAATTCTATTGCCATCGGCGTCAGGGCTGATAAGGTCGCCCAGGGCTGACCAAGAGCCAATGTCACTCCAGCCAATGTCACATGGAACGACAGCAACATGCTCTGATTTCTCCATGACTGCGTAGTCAATGGAGTTTTCTGGAATGGCGGAGAAATCACTGGAGCTAAGCTCTACCTGTACAAAGCCTTTGCCGCTGGCGGTGCGAGATTGTGCAATACAGTTTTTGGTCGCATTAAGAATGTCCGGGCAGTGCTCATTCATGGCCTGCAACATTGTTTTAACGCTAAAGCAGAACATGCCGGAGTTCCAGTAGAAGCTCCCCGAAGCGAGATACTGCTTTGCCTTATCCAGTGAGGGTTTTTCAACGAACTGAATGACGCGATTTTCTTCTGCTTCTATATACCCATAACCCGTTTCTGGGGCATCAGGCTGAATACCGAAGGTGACCAACTTACCGCTTTCAGCGAGCTTGCAAGCATGGCCCACCGCTTCAGCAAACGCTGATTGGTCAGAGATCAGGTGATCGGCCGCCAGCACGAGCATTAAGGCGTCGTGGCCGTGGCTGCTGGCGACTTGCAGTGTCGCGGCTGCAATGGCCGCCGCGGTATTGCGCCCCGCGGGCTCGAGAATGAATGAGGTCGCAACGCCTGCCGAATTCACTTCGCGGTATTCATCTTCTGTTTTGAAGAAAAGCTCACGGTTGGTGACGGTGAGTACTTCTGGAACACCTGTCAGATCTGCTCCGCGTAAAAAAGCTTTTTGCAGCAAGCTCTGACCGTCGGCGAGTCGAATAAATGGTTTTGGGTGCAGCTCGCGAGAAACAGGCCAAAGTCTTGATCCTGCGCCACCGCAGAGGATCGTTGGGATAAGTATGCGCTGTTGCGACATGTTAGAAACCGCCGGCGAATTGGAGGCCGTTACATCAGGTTGCAGCTTCATGTTTGAAGCTGTATCGCCGAAAGAGGCTTCAGAGGAATAAATACCGCCCGCGGCAATTGCGACCTTCTCGCGTCCATCCATCGATTTGTCTCCATGAAATAAATCCGGTGCAAAACACTAATAAAGCCTGTCTCTTGAGCTGGCTGGTGCATAAGTGTGTGGCGTGGGAGCATATCCGAACTCCCTGAGATAATGAAATTGCGTGGTCTATCTACTCCAGTGCTTTACGGCGGGAAGGATGCCCTAGGAGCATCTTCTGGCATCTCGTTCGATCGAGCGCGCATTGTGAGGAAATTCTCGTATCGGCCACTACAATTGTCTGTCTCTCCCAAGGAGGGGAGGGAACGGTCAATCGGAGATTTGTTTCAAGCTTTTCGAGTCGATTAGTTCGCAGCCTTGACGTGATGGCTTAGAGCCTTCTCTAGAGACAGCATCATGGGCACTTTGCCATCGCTCGTTTTACCTTCAACCAGTGACAGCATAGCAAGGCTGTGTTTGCCTGCTTTCTAGTCTGTCGTGTTGATTTCCGATGGCCGGCCTTGGGTGGATCTGGAGGCTTGCCACAATTTGAGCGCCGAGCAATGGCAAATTCTCCAAAAAATCCAACATTATGCAAGCCCCAATTTAGTCTCTCTAGTGACTGAGGCATTTGATGAAAATGCCGCAGTCAGGCTTCATGCACAAAGTTCTTGGTAATTCTCTAAATACTCCAGTTTTTTGATAAATGGCAGTCTTCATTGCTCGTTATAGGCTTTTATTTCTGATTTCACGAATTGGATCTGTAGCTGCCGACATGCTCGGCAATGAAATGTAGCGAAGGGCCAGTAGTCGCTCATCGCTACTTTTTCTGGCTTCATCGGTAGTACAACAATCTCTGAGTAGTTGACTTGCTTAGAGGTAATCAAGCTTTGGCGGGCTTATGTGCATCAACACAGGACTTTCACGAAAAATCTGATTTGCAAAAAAATACAGTATCTGATCGGTTCCGTTCTCTCGGATTTACTAATCCTACATAGCAAGAGCGAGATCCTGTCAGGCTTTCTGCGCTGGGTTGCGTCAGAGGTGGCGCATGACAAGCTCGTACCTATAGGTGGTGAAGGTATCAATGATCAGGCTTTTATTTCAGGCATTAAAAAGCCGGCTTGTGGCCGGCTTCTCGGGGACTGGCTTGGTTCATTTTTGGTAAACCGCACCAGCCTTCAAAACGTACACCCAGCTCTTGCGGCTGGCTGTGGGACTGGGCGAGAAAGTCATCCGCTTCGTCAGGCGCTCTGACCGCTTCAAGGGTCGATGCGCAAATGTGGGGCGCAGCATACGCATATTCGCCGGGAATTCCCAGTGCGAAGCGCGTTCCAGAGGCCTTGAAGCAGTAAAAAGTGCGAAGAATATGTTGCTGGATGCGTGGTCGGCCGAGGAAGCGGTTCACCGGCAAGCGGGCGCCAGCAGGCAATTGGTGCTGCGTGCAGGCATAAAAAAGCCCCGGATGACCGGGGCTCTTTCTTGAAGCTTGTTGCTCCAAGCGTGCAGTTGCTTCTTAGCCTTTGTAGGCAGCAACCGACTTCAGGATCTCGGCGCGGGCTGCATCGGCATTGCCCCAACCGTCGATCTTCACCCACTTGCCTTTTTCGAGGTCTTTGTAGTTCTCGAAGAAGTGCTTGATCTGTTCCAGCAGCAGGGCTGGCAGGTCGGTGTATTCCTTCACGTCGACATACAGCTGGGACAGCTTGTCGTGTGGTACCGCGATCACTTTGGCATCGCCGCCGCCGTCGTCGGTCATGTTCAGGATGCCTACTGGACGGGCACGGATCACCGAGCCTGGCGCTACTGGATAAGGGGTCACGACCAGTACGTCGAGGGGGTCGCCGTCGTCAGCCAGGGTGTTGGGGATGAAGCCGTAGTTGGCCGGGTAGAACATCGGGGTGGCCATGAAGCGGTCAACGAACAGGCAGTCGCTGTCTTTGTCGATTTCGTACTTGATCGGCGCGTGGTTGGCCGGGATTTCGATAGCGACGTAGATGTCGTTCGGCAGGTCTTTGCCCGCCGGAATCTTGCTGTAGCTCATTGGGCGTTGCCCCCGTTAGTTGACCAAATGACTTGGCCGGATTGACCAAAAAGTGGCGGCGATTATAGACACACTCCGCTACCGATGCCACGTACCAAGGGTCGTAGAACCTTGGTTGTACTGTGTCGCGGGCGTGTTCGGGTTTACCGAGCGACCGGCGGCCTGGTTGTCAGGTAACCGGTCTTCAGATGAACAGCTTAAATAGCGCGACAGGACATTAGTGGTGCGTTTGATAGACCGGATCTTCTGCTTGAAGTTGCTGTAACCGGGCCAGTGGATTCTGCCGATAAAACAGCTGTAGTTGTGCATAGACTTTCGGATAGGCCGCCACCAGCAAGTCCGGGGCGCTGAAGAAGTATTCGCTGGTGACGGCGAAGAATTCCGCCGGGTTTTCCGCGGCGTAGGGGTCGATGGCGGTTTCTGCGTCCGGATTGCGGTCCAACTGGTGGTTGAGGTCGTCGTAGGCGCTTTGCATCACTTGCGCCCACTCGCTGACCCGCATGTCGCTGTGCAGCGGCGGCAGGCCGTTGGCGTCGCCGTTGAGCATGTCCAGCTTGTGGGCCAGTTCGTGGATCACCAGGTTGTAGGCTTCCCAGCCACCGCTGGCCAGGACTCCGGGCCAGGCGAGGATGATCGGCCCCTGCTGCCAGGCTTCGCCACTGTGCTCGCCATCCCATTCGTGCTCGATACCGCTGGCGTCGCGATGGCGTTGCGGGCTGAGGAAGTCGTCGGGGTAAAGGATGATTTCGTGGAAGCCCTGATACCAGTTCAGGTCCCCCAGGTGCAGCAGCGGCAGCTGTGCCTGGGCCGCCAGTAGCAGGCGCTGTTCCTGATGCAGCTCGACCCCGGGCAGGGCGGTGAGGTGCTTGTCGTCGAGAAACAGCACGCTGGCCTCGCGTAGCCACTGGTCCTCGACGGCGCTGATGCCGTCGAGGAAGGGCAGGTGCTGGCGTACCCGCTGCCAGGTTTCATCGCTGACCGGGTGCCTGGCCAGCCGGCGCTTGCGGCGCCAGGCGCTGAGGGACCACATGGTGCTTAGCGGGTTTCGGCTTTTTCGGTACTGCGGCCAAAACGGCTGCGCAGTACGCCAATGATCATCGGCACCAGGGACAGGAGGATGATGGCCACCACCAGCAGCGAGAGGTTTTTCTTGATGAAGGGCACGTTGCCGAAGAAGTAGCCCAGGGTCACCAGGCCGCCGACCCAGAGGATGGTGCCGGCCACGCTGAAGGCGAAGAACCGTGGGTAAGGCATGCGCGCCACGCCGGCGACGAAGGGCGCGAAGGTGCGGATGATCGGCAGGAAGCGCGCCAGGGTCACGGTCTTGCCGCCGTGCTTTTCATAGAAGTCGTGGGTTTTCTGCAGGTAGTCGCGGCGGAAGATCTTCGAGTTGGGGTTGCTGAACAGCCGTTCCCCTGCCGTTCGTCCAATCACATAGTTGGTGCTGTCGCCAAGGATAGCCGCCAGCATCAGCAGGCCGCCCAGCAGCACCGGGTCCATGCCGCCGCCTGCGGCCACCGCGCCGGCGATGAACAGCAAGGAGTCGCCGGGCAGGAAGGGGGTTACCACCAGGCCCGTCTCACAGAAAATCACCAGGAACAGGATAGCGTAGATCCAGGGCCCGTAGTTGGTCACCAGCATGTCGAGATAAACGTCGAGATGAAGGATTAGGTCGATCGGGTTGAAATCCATTGGGGCACCTGTGATGACAGCCTGGCTCGGCAGGCCTGTGCGATGACTCGGAGAAAGGGACTACAGGGGTGTGTAGCTTTTCTTACGATCCGAAAAGGTCGGCATTATAAGGGCTGACAAGTGAAATGCGTGTTCAGATTGTAGCGGGGCGTTTCGGCTTGGCCGGTGCTTGGTAGGTTGCCGGGAGGGCGTGCGTCAGGGGCGGAAATACCAAAGCGGCCCTGGGGCCGCTGTCTGCAGAGTCAGTCGTCGCTGAGGGGCAGGACGTAATTCTTGAACTCGGTATCTTCGCGAAAACCCATGGACTCGTAGGTTTTGCGTGCCACTTCGTTGTTGCTGCTGGTGGACACCCGTAGGCGCACGGCGTTGGTTTCCTTGGCCATCTTCTTCGCGGTGCGCATCAGGTTGTCCGCCACCAGCTGGCGTCGGGCGTCTTCGGCAACGTAGATATCGTTGAGAATCCACACACGCTTGAGGGAGAGGGAGGAAAAGCTCGGGTACAGCTGGCAGAAGCCCAGCAATTTGTTGCTGTCGTCGTCGGCCAGGGCCAGGTAGATCACCGATTCCTTGCGCCGCAGGCGTTTTTCCAGGAAGGCCCTGGACGAATCCGGGTAGGGCAGTGCGCCATAGAATTCGCGGTATTTGACGAATAAGGGGGTCAACAGATCCAGGTGCTCGAGGGTTGCTTGAGTAATCCGCATGGTGGCTCTCAACTTCAAGTGGATGTGACGGCACAGGTTGGATGACTCGGGCAGCCGTGTTGCGATGCTGCCCAAAGCGGCGAAAAAGCGCAATCGTCTTGCAAAATCACGCTTGGGGCGGGCCCAGGAGGAAGTTGCCCTTCATATCTGCCTGCTCGTCGCTGTCCAGGGTCTGCACTTGCGCCTCGTCTTTGAGGTTCACCCCCGACAGTTGGCGGCGGCAGGCTTCACGCATCAGGTAGAGCAGGCGGTGAGCGGCCATGCCGTAGCTCAGGCCCTCCAGGCGCACATTGGAGATGCAGTTGCGATAGGCGTCGGTGAGGCCGATTTTCGGCTGGTAGGTGAAGTAAAGCCCCAGGCTGTCGGGGGAACTGAGCCCCGGGCGTTCGCCGATCAGGATCACCGTCATCTTCGCCCCCAGCAGTTGCCCGACCTCGTCGGCCACCGCCACCCGGCCCTGTTCCACCAGCACCACGGGCGACAGCGACCAGCCTTCGGCGGCGGTCTGTTCCTCCATGCGTGCCAGAAATGGCAGGGTATGGCGATGCACCGCCAGGGCCGACAGGCCGTCGGCTACCACCACTGCCAGATCGAACCCGCCGGGATGGGCGCTGGCGTAGTCGCGCAGGGCCTGGGCCGAGTCGTCACTGAGCCGGCGTCCCAGGTCGGGGCGTTGCAGGTAGCTGTGGCGGTCGGTGGCGGCGCTGTGCAGCAGCAGGCTGTCACGTCCGCGCTCGGCCAATTGAGCGCTCAGGCCGGCGTGGTCGAAGGGCAGGTGCACGGCGTCCCGGGCCTGGGCGTGGGCGTATTGGAAGTCCAGTTGAGCATCGGTGGGCAGGCTGGTGCCGGTACGGCCCAGGGCAATGCGTGCCGGAGTCAGGCGGCGCAGTTCCAGCCAGGGGTTCTGCGAATCGGTCGGGTGTTTTTGCATGAGCCTGTTCCTTATCCCAACTGGGCCAGCGCCTGGCGGAAAGCCGGCGGCAGGTTGTTGCCGAAATGCACCTTGCCGTCGGCCTGGGTGAAGATGCCGGTCCTGGCCAGCCATTGCTCGAATTCGGGAGCGGGTTTCAGGCCAAGGGTCTGCCGGGCATAGAGCGCGTCGTGGAAGGACGTGGTCTGGTAGTTGAGCATGATGTCGTCGGACCCGGGGATGCCCATGATGAAGTTGATTCCTGCCACCCCCAGCAGGGTCAGCAGGTTATCCATGTCGTCCTGGTCGGCTTCGGCGTGGTTGGTGTAGCAGATGTCGCAACCCATGGGCACGCCCAGCAGCTTGCCGCAGAAGTGGTCTTCCAGGCCGGCGCGGATGATCTGCTTGCCGTTGTACAGGTACTCGGGGCCGATGAAGCCGACCACGGTATTGACCAGGAACGGCTTGAAGTGCCGGGCCACGGCGTAGGCGCGGGTTTCGCAGGTCTGCTGGTCGATGCCGAAGTGGGCGTTGGCCGACAGGGCGCTGCCCTGGCCGGTCTCGAAATACATCAGGTTCTGCCCCAGGGTACCGCGGTTCAGGCTCAGGCCCGCCTCGTAGCCTTCCTGGAGCACGTTGAGGTTGATGCCGAAGCTGGCATTGGCCGCTTCGGTGCCGGCAATCGACTGGAACACCAGATCCAGGGGCACGCCACGATTGATCGCCTCGATGGAGGTGGTGACGTGGGTCAGCACGCAGGCCTGGGTGGGGATCTCGTAGCGCTGGATGATGGCATCGAGCATTTCCAGCATGGCGCAGATCGAGGCGATGCTGTCGGTGGCCGGGTTGATGCCGATCATCGCGTCGCCGTTGCCGTACAGCAGGCCGTCGAGAATGCTTGCGGCGATGCCCGCCGGCTCGTCGGTGGGGTGGTTGGGCTGCAGGCGGGTGGACAGGCGTCCACGCAGCCCCAGGGTGCCGCGAAACTTGGTCACCACGCGGATCTTCTGCGCCACCAGGATCAGGTCCTGCACGCGCATGATCTTCGACACCGCGGCGGCCATTTCCGGGGTCAGGCCCGGCGCCAGGGCCCGCAGGCTCTGTTCGTCGGCGGCGTCACTGAGCAGCCAGTCGCGAAAGCCGCCCACGGTCAGGTGGCTGACCGTGGCGAAGGCCTCGCGGTCATGGGTGTCGATGATCAGCCGGGTGACTTCGTCGGACTCATAGGGAATCAGCACCTCTTCGAGAAAGTGCTTGAGGGGGATATCCGCCAGGGTCATCTGGGCGGCAACCCGCTCGCCGTCGTTGAGGGCGGCAACCCCGGCCAGAAAGTCGCCGGAACGGGCCGGGCTGGCCTTGGCCATGACGTCCTTGAGGCTGTCGAAGCGATAGGTCTGAGAACCTACGCTGTGGGAAAATTGGGCCATCTCAGTCTCCGTTTCAACGATGTAGGGGCGTTGCCGAGTGCTGGCGGATCATCAGGATGCCACCTTCTTCAGCAGGTTTTCCAGACGGTTGCCGGCAGCCCGGTGATGGAGGATGGCAAAGGCCTTTTCCGCCACCAGGCTGCCGCCTTCCAGCGGCGGCAGGCCACCGCTGTAGATGTTCGAGATCACGGTGTATTCATAGCGAATGTCGGCATTGCCGCTGAACTGGGCGGCGGCGCGGCGCGCCTGGTCGTCCGGCAGGCGGTAGCCCAGGTAGGCGGACATGCTCCGTGAGGCCAGGGCATCGCCGCCGGGCCGCTCGCCGATCAGCACGATGATCAGCTGGGGTTGCAGGGCCTCGCCCACCGACTCCGCCAGCTTGACCCGGCCATAGGGCGCGAGGATCGGCTGGCCGATGCGCAGCTCGCGGCTGTGCAAGCCGTCCAGCAGCACCGGCAGCAGCTCGGGAATGTTGTGGTGGATGGCCTCGGCACTGAGGCCGTCGGAAATCACGATCTGCACGTCGTTGTATTCCGGTTTAAGGCGCCGCAGCACTTCCTCGGTCAGCCGCGCGCCCAGCTCCGGGTCTTGCAGATGGGCCAGCTTGTCCGGGGCAGCGGTACGCAGCTCGCGCAGGGCAATGGCGCCGATTTCGCTGGGGCGCAAGTCGACGTAGATTGCCTCGCGGGCCACTGCCAGGTTGGCGCGCACAGTACGCGACACGCTGTTGGCCGGGCGCGGCCCGGCGTTGTCGAAGCCGTAGGTGGCCGGGGTGGATTCCAGCAGGCGCTGGAAGTCGATGTCCGACTGGCAGAAAATCCTCGGGTTGCCCCAGTTCGGCCCGCGTTCCACGTTGCCGTGGGCGTCTTCCTGGAAAATCCCCTTGCCCAGGGCCCAGCGCAGGTATTCCGGGGCCGGTGCCAGGTCGTGCACCTCGCGCAGGGTCTGGTTGTCGTGGGCGCTGGTGTCGAAGTAGGCGAGCATGCGGTCGGTGCTCAGGTACACGTCCATGAAGAAGTTGGCCCCGGCCGCGGTCAGCAACTCGGTGGCCATCTGCTGGCCTTCCAGGGTTACTTGCGAGTGCAGGGTGTAGCAGGGGGCCATGCCCATGGGCAGGCCCAGCAACTTGCCCATGAACTGGTCCTGCAGGCAGGAGTAGGTCATCTCGAAGTTGTCGAGGTGGGTTTCCGGGCCGATGAAGCCGGTGACGTTGTTCACCATGTACGGCCGGTAGCGCCGGGCAAGCCCGTAGCACAGGGCTTCGCAGGTGGTCATGTCGATGCCTTCGTGCTTGCCGTAGGTCAGCTCGCTGCCCTGGCCAGTCTCGAAGTACATGAAGTTTTCCGCCACGTCCCGCAGCGGGCCGCGCTCGGCCATGGTCTGCCAGGCCTGGTCCAGCAGTTGCACGGTAACGTCGAACTCGTCGGTCAGGGTACGTTCGGTGCCCGCCAGGCTCTGGAACATGATCTCTACTGGAGCGCCCTGGTCGAGGCAGGCCAGTTGGGTCTTGATATGGGACAGCACGCAGATTTGGGTGGGTGCTCCCGTTTCCCGGCGCAGCTTGTCCAGGTGGTGGAGCGTGGCGCTGATGTTGTCCACGGTGTCGATGGCCGGGTTGAGGCCGATCAACGCGTCCCCCGAGCCCATGCTCAGGCCGGTGTAGACCAGCAGGGTGATGCCGCTGAGGTTGTCGGTGGGATGGTTGGGCTGCAAGCGCGACGACAGGGTGCCGGGCAGGCCCACCAGGGTTCGGGCCTTGGCGGCCGCGCCACTCTTGAGCTTTTTCGACAGCAGGATCAGTTCATGCACATCCAGCAGCTTGGCCAGGGCGGCCACCATTACCCCGGTCAGGGCGCGGCCGATGCGGCGTATTTCGGTGCCGTGGCTGCGCAGCAGGCGATCTTTCAGGGCGCCCAGGGTAAGAGGGGCGATTTCCCCGAACACTTCGTGGTCGATGTCGTAGTTGACCTGCATGACACTGTCGATATGGCCGTGGCGGTCGGTCAGCGGGTGCTGGAAATAGTGATCCAGGGTCAGTTCCGAGAGCACCTTGCGCGCTGCTTCGCGAGTGATTTCATCCACGGCGGCCAGCCCCGCCACACGGTCCCCGGCCTTGCTGATGTCAGCGGCGCCGAGCACTGCCTTGAGGCTGTCGAAGGCGATCTGGCGATCCAGCACCCGGGTGCTGTAGCCACGTTCGGCCGGGACGACGGGAAGGCGGATGTGCTGCAGTTCGGTGAGTGACATGGCAAGACTCTCCTTGGCCGGCATCGGCATCAGTGCACACCGTAAAAGGCGACGGGCACTATGTGCTGATGGGGTGTTCCCAGATTGATGAAGTGCGCCGAGCGTTCACGTACTTCGTCGATGACGATCAGGTTGCAAGAACTGCGCCCCCAATCCGTGGCGTAGTTGCCCAGGACCTTGCCGACGTTGCTCTCCAACAGCAGCACCAGCGGCCATTGGGCAGCCGGGCGGGCAGTGCCCAGGGCCCGGCACAGCAGGGCGCCGAGGTGGCGTATTTCTTCCAGGCCCGGCGCCTGGCCGCCATCGAGCAATTGCAGGCAGGCACCGTCGCGGCTGCTCAGGGCCAGTTCCAGGGCCGCCTCCAGTTGCTGCCGGGAGGCGCGCACCGATAGACGGGCAACGATGGGCAGGTCCTTGAGCGGCAGTGCTTCGGGCCGGGGCAGGAACAAGGTGCTGCCGGAGATTTCGGTGTTGTGCAGGGTCAGCCCGTAGACCGTGGCCCGGCCACGGTTTTCCGGGACCAGGCGGCGGGCGTCACGCACCAGCCGCGGCTGGCGGGCAATGGCCAGGGCCAGGTCGATACCCAGGTCGCCGTAGTGGGTGGTGCCGGGCAGGGTTTCACCCTGCAAGTGCCGATACAGCAACTCGCCGACGCCACCGGAAAAGGTCAGCGCCACATCAGGTTCGTGAGCCGGAAGGTTCAGCGGCAGTTGCTCCGTCAACCGGCCCAGCGGGCTGGCGAAGAACGCTCGGTCCCCCGACACGAGCGCCAGCAGGGCGTCGATGTACCAATCCAGCACGGCCTGCAGTTGTGAGCTGTCGAGGAGTTGCCCGGATGTTTTGCCAATCGCCAGGTGATCGAGCAGGGCCCGGCCGAACTCCGACATTCCGCTGAGCCGATAGCTGCCCGGCTCGAATTGCAGGTGCCGGGCACCGATGAAATGGCAACCGCTGGCCAGCACATTGCCCTCCAGGCCCCAGGCGGCATTGGTGGTGCCACCGCCGATATCCAGGTTGAGCATGGGCTGCTGCGCGTGAAAGCGGCTCAGGGCCGAGCAACTGCCCATGAACGCCAGCCAGGACTCCAGGCCGCCATCGTCGGCACGGGTGATCAGTGCGTTACCGATCAGTTGCCCCGCCAGTTGCGCCAGGGCTTGGGCGTTGTGCCGCCGGGCCGCCAGCCCGGTGATGATCACCCCGCCGGAAAACAACTGCTGCGGGCGCACGTCCGCCTGTTCAAGCCAGGTTTCGATCAGGCCGCGGATCGCGGCTTCATCGATGACCTCATCCTTGAAGGGCGTGAACACCGGGTCGCCGCGAAACAGCACCCGGGGTTCGTTGAGGGCCATGCGCCCGGTGATGCAGTGGCTGCTGAGGCTGGCCTGGGCAATCAGCACGCTGCTGGTGGTGGACCCGAAGTCCAGCCCCAGCAGCAAGACCTGGGCGCCGCCGGTGAAGGCTTGCATGCAGGCGTTCCTCGCCGCGCCGGAGTCAGGCCGTGGCCTTCTGGCCTGCCGGTTCCGGGGTTTCCAGGGCCGTGCCGCCCAGGTACTCGCCTTCGCCGATGATTCCGGCAGCCCGGTCCTGGGCTTCCAGTTGCAGGGCCTTGGGCACCGACAGCCAATAGGCCAGTCCCACCGCGACGAAGCCGGCGCTGATCTTGCCGATCAATACCGGGAGGATGATGGTCGGCTGGAAGTTGGCGGTGAAGGACAGGTGGTCCCCCAGCAGGAAGGCGGCGCAGACACCGAAGGCGATGTTCACCACCTTGTCCTTGGGCGGCATGAAGCGCACCAGGCGGAACATGGCCAGGATGTTGGCGATGGTGGCCAGCATGCCGGCACTGCCTACCGCGCTGAGGCCGAACTTGCCGCCGAGGTTTTCCAGGGGCTTGCCCAGGTACTTGCGCAGCAGGTAGACCATGGGGAAGGCGCCGGCCAGCATGATGCCGATGTAGCCGGCGGTTTCCAGGGCGCGGGTCTGGTCCTCGGCGTCGGCGATGATCGGGTGGAAGCCCCAGCCGCCGAACACCGCGGAGAAGGCCCCGGTGAAATACTCGACGATGGAGAACACCAGTACCAGCTTGATCGCCGCGTCCATGGCCCGGCCGAAGATGATGAAACCCTTGATCATCATGTCCGGCAAAAAGCGCAGGCCCAGGGCCAGGGCCACGACGAAGATCAGGATCGGCAGCAGGTTGGCGAAGATGCTGCCCAGGCCCAGGGCCAGTTGGTAGCTGGCTTCGCCGCTGGTGCTGACCAGTTCGCGTACCTGCGGGTTGCTGAAGGCCAGGATCAGGCTGGCGATCATTACGCCCACGGGAATGGTGAGGATCCCGGACATGATCCCCAGGGCCATGTACTTGTGGTCGCGCTTGTCGAGCATCGCCAGGCCCATGGGGATCGAGAAGACGATGGTGGCGCCACCCATGAAGCCGGTGATCAGCGCCATTACCAGCGCTTCCTTGCTGGCGGCCAGGGCCGAGGCCAGCTGATAGCCGCCCATGTCCGAGGCAATGATCATGGTCGCCGCCAGGGCCGGATCGGCTCCCAGGGAATTGAAGAACGGTCCGAAGACGGTTTCGATGACCACAGTGAGATAGGGGATGGAGGCCATGATGCCCGCGGCCGGCACGAAGATGTAGCCGGTGGCGTGAATGCCTTCCATGAATTCCTTGCCCAGGCCTCGCTCGCTGTCATAAATGGCGGCGAAGGCGCCAAGTACGGCGCAGAGCATGATGAGGTAGAGCACGTAGTTGCCGATCTGATCCATTGCGTTTGTCCCTTGTTATTGTTTTTCAAGCAGGGTCTGTGCACGACTGGTTTGGCGCAGAACTTCCGACAGCAGTGTCCCGTCCGGCAAGCCGTCGGCACCGGATCAGAGCAGGTGAACCTGTGCGGCAAGGCCGCGAAAAGGCCTCCCGGCGGCCTGGGCCGCCGGGAGGATCGATCAGAAGAAGCCCAGCGGGTTGATGTCGTAGCTCACCAGCAGGTTCTTGGTCTGCTGGTAGTGGTCGAGCATCATCTTGTGGGTTTCACGGCCGACACCGGATTTCTTGTAGCCACCGAACGCGGCGTGGGCCGGGTACAGGTGGTAGCAGTTGGTCCAGACGCGGCCGGCCTTGATCCCGCGGCCCATGCGGTAGGCGCGGTTGATGTCGCGGGTCCAGACCCCGGCACCCAGGCCGAACTCGGTGTCGTTGGCGATCGCCAGGGCTTCGGCTTCGTCCTTGAAGGTGGTGACGCTGACCACCGGGCCGAAGATTTCCTCCTGGAACACGCGCATCTTGTTGGTGCCCTTGAGCAGGGTCGGCTGGATGTAGTAGCCGCTGGACAGGTCGCCCTCGAGTTTTTCCACCTTGCCGCCGGTGAGCAGCTGCGCACCTTCGTTCTTGGCGATGTCGAGGTAGGAGAGGATCTTGTCGAACTGCTGCTCGGAAGCCTGGGCGCCGACCATGGTGTCGGTGTCCAGTGGGTCGCCACGCTTGATCTGCTCGATCTTCTTCATCACCACTTGCATGAATTCGTCGTAGATCGATTCCTGCACCAGGGCGCGGGATGGGCAGGTGCAGACTTCACCCTGGTTGAAGAATGCCAGCACCAGGCCTTCGGCGGCCTTTTCGATGAACTTGGGCTCGGCCTGCATGATGTCTTCGAAGAAGATGTTCGGCGACTTGCCGCCCAGTTCCACGGTGGACGGAATGATGTTCTCGGCGGCGCACTTCATGATGTGCGAGCCCACCGGAGTCGAGCCGGTGAAGGCGATCTTGGCGATGCGCTTGCTGGTGGCCAGGGCTTCGCCGGCTTCGCGGCCAAAACCTTGCACTACGTTGAGTACGCCGGGTGGCAGCAGGTCGCCGATCACTTCCATGAGCACGGTGATGCCCAGCGGGGTCTGCTCGGCGGGCTTGAGTACCACGCAGTTGCCCGCTGCCAGGGCCGGGGCGAGTTTCCAGGCGGCCATCAGGATCGGGAAGTTCCACGGAATGATCTGCCCGACCACGCCCAGGGGTTCATGGATGTGATAGGCCACGGTGTTGCCGTCGATTTCCGCAGCGCTGCCTTCCTGGGCCCGCAGGCAACCGGCGAAGTAGCGGAAGTGGTCGGCGGCCAGGGGAATGTCGGCGTTCAGGGTTTCGCGCACGGCCTTGCCGTTGTCCCAGGTTTCGGTGATGGCCAGCAGTTCGAGGTTCTGTTCGATGCGGTCGGCAATCTTCAGCAGGATCAGCGAGCGCGCCTGCACCGAGGTCGCGCCCCAGGCGTCAGCGGCGGCATGGGCGGCGTCCAGGGCCTTGTCGATGTCTTCGGCAGTGGAGCGGGGGAATTCGGCAATCGGCTGGCCGTTGACCGGCGAGGTGTTGGTGAAGTACTGGCCTTTGACAGGCGCGACGAACTCGCCGCCGATGTAGTTACCGTATTTGCTCTTGAACGAAACGATAGCGCCTTCAGTACCGGGGTGTGCGTAACGCATGGTGGGTATCTCCTGGCTTTTATGCTTATGGGGGAGGACGCGCCGTAGCGCATATCAAGCGTAGAGCAAAGGTCGGGCCAGCGTGCTACAGGCCATATGCATCAAGGGTTTGCGGATGTTTCGAGGGGACCGCTACGGGGCGCTGTGACGGATCCGGTACAGGCTTGAGTGACAGTTTGTAACCTAAGTGGCACAACCTGTGACTCGGGAGTCAAGCCGGCATTGCAATGCAGCAGCGCCTGGAGGATGCTGGTTCGCGTGTCGAATCTTGTCGGACAAGTCTGATGAGCATTCCTCCTTCGTAGTCAATTGCAGCCCGGCAGTGGCGACAGTATTTCGTCTGAGCGTGACAGCGCAGCAGGAGAATAATAAGAAATGCACACTAGCAATTACTTGAGCCGGCATGCCCAGCAGGTGCTCACCGTGGCCCAGGGCAAGGCTCATTTGCAGGGCCCGGGCAGCGATCCTTCCATTGCCCGCTCCTGGCTGCGCTGCCTTGAGGACTATCATCTCGACCCGGCCCAGGTCATGGCCCCTACGGTGCTTGAGCATGGCCGCCTGTTGGAAAGCCGCGAGCGCCTGCAAGATGTCTTGCAGATTGCCGGCACCGAGATGGCCAACCTGCACCAACAACTGTCCGGCGCCGGGCATGCGGTGCTGCTGACCGATGCCCGGGGCGTGATCCTCAACTGCATTACCGCCCCCAGCGAACGCAAGATCTTCGAGCATGCCGGACTGTGGCTGGGCGCCGATTGGAGCGAGGCCCGGGAGGGCACCAACGGCATCGGCACCTGCCTGGTGGAGCGCCAGCCGCTGACCATTCACCAGGGCGAGCATTTCCGCGGCCGGCACACCGGCCTGACCTGCTCTGCGAGCCCGGTGTTCGACCCCCATGGCGAGTTGCTGGCGGTGCTGGATGTGTCGTCGGCGCGCCAGGACGTGTCCCGGCAGAGCCAGTTTCACACCATGGCCCTGGTCAATCTGTCGGCGAAGATGATCGAGAGCTGCTATTTCCTGCGTTATTTCGAGAACCAGTGGCTGCTGCGCTTTCATCTGCAGGCGGAGTCGGTGGGGCTGTTCAGCGAGGGCCTGCTGGCGTTCGATGGCGATGGCCGGATCTGTGCGGTGAACCAGAGCGCCCTGAACCTGCTGGGGCATATTCGCGGCGGGTTGCTGGGCAAGCCGGTGGAAAGCTTTTTCGACTGCTCCCTGGATGAACTGCTCGGCCGCGCCAGTATCAATGCCAGCGCCAGTTGGCCATTGCGCACCCGGGACGGGCGACGCCTGTTCGCCTTGTTGCGCGGCCAGCCACAGCCGGCCGCACAACCAGCGGTGCTGCGGGCACCGCAGGCCATTGCGCCGGCGCGGCCCTCGGGGATCTGCCTGGGGGATGACGGCCTGCAGAACGATTTTCGCCGCGCCTCGCGAGTGTTCGAGCGCGATGTGCCGTTGCTGATCAATGGCGAGACCGGCTCCGGCAAGGAGGCCTTCGCCAAGGCGGTGCACCAGGGCAGCGCGCGGGCGGACAAGGCCTTTGTCGCGCTCAACTGCGCGGCTATCCCGGAAAGCCTGATCGAGAGCGAGCTGTTTGGTTATCGCGGCGGCAGCTTTACCGGGGCGCGCAAGGAAGGCATGCGCGGCAAGTTGCAGCAGGCCGATGGCGGTACCCTGTTCCTCGATGAAATCGGCGATATGCCCCTGGCCCTGCAGACCCGTTTGCTGCGGGTACTGGAGGATCGGCTGGTGGTGCCGATCGGCGGCGAGCCGCAACCGGTCAACGTGCGCATCATCAGCGCGACCCACCGTGACCTGCTGGAGCGGGTGCGCGACGGTAGCTTCCGTGAGGACCTGTATTACCGGCTCAATGGCCTGGAGATCGCCTTGCCGGCCTTGCGCGATCGCAGCGACAAATCCCAGTTGCTGGATTTCCTCCTGGCCGAAGAGGCGGGCGGCCAGCCGGTGATGCTGGAGGACGCGGTGCGCCAGAGCCTGCTGAGTTATTCCTGGCCGGGTAACGTGCGGCAATTGCGCAACGTGCTGCGTACCCTGGCGGCCTTGTGTGAAAACGGCCGCATTGGCCTGGATGATCTGCCGCCGCTGATCCGCCACAGCCGCCCGGCGCCGCTGGGCGAAGCGGAAGCAGAGGTGCCGGAGCGGCCACTGGAGGATGCCGAGCGGGTGGCGTTGCTGGCGGCCCTGGAGCAGCAGCGCTGGCACATGACCCATACCGCCGAGCAGTTGGGCGTGAGCCGCAACACCCTCTATAGAAAGCTGCGCAAGCACGGCATCGCGCGCTAGTCCGAGCTGCTGGCCGCTGCTGGCCCGTCGGGCTTGCGCCAGCGCAGGCCAGCAGCAACCTCCCGGTCAGCTAATGGGTGCGATTTGCAGCCCTCTACGCTAACCTGCGCCGATGTTTTTCGAGGTCGACTATGCACATCCATATTCTCGGTATCTGCGGCACTTTCATGGGGTCGATGGCGGTTCTGGCCAAAGAGCTGGGCCATCACGTCACCGGTTCCGACGCTAACGTGTATCCACCGATGAGCACCCAGTTGCAGGCCCAGGGCATCGAGCTGACCCAGGGCTACGATCCTGCCCAGCTGGACCCGGCGCCGGACCTGGTGGTGATCGGCAATGCCATGTCCCGCGGCAACCCGGCGGTGGAGTACGTGCTGAACAAGGGCCTGCCCTATGTGTCCGGCCCGCAATGGCTGGCCGACCATGTGCTGCAGGGGCGTTGGGTACTGGCGGTGGCCGGGACCCACGGCAAGACCACCACCAGCAGCATGCTGGCCTGGGTCCTGGAGCATGCGGGCATGAGCCCGGGCTTCCTGATCGGCGGCGTGCCACAGAATTTCGCCGTCTCCGCGCGCTTGGGCGGTACGCCGTTCTTCGTGATCGAGGCTGATGAGTACGACAGCGCCTTCTTCGACAAGCGCTCGAAGTTCGTCCACTACCGCCCACGGACCGCGATCCTCAATAACCTGGAATTCGATCATGCGGACATCTTCCCTGATCTTCCGGCTATCGAGCGGCAGTTCCACCATCTGGTGCGGACCATTCCCAGCGAAGGCCTGGTGATCCATCCCACCACGGAGCCTGCCTTGCAGCGGGTGATCGAGATGGGCTGCTGGACCCCGGTGCAGACTACCGGCGCCGGTGGCCAGTGGCAGGTCAAGTTGCTGAGCGCCGACGGTTCGGCCTTCGAGGTGATGTTCGAAGGCGTGAGCCAGGGCGTGGTGGAGTGGGAGCTGACCGGCCAGCACAACGTCGCCAATGCCCTGGCCACCCTGGCTGCGGCACGCCATGTGGGCGTGGTGCCATCGATGGGCATTGCCGGTCTGAGCGCGTTCAAGAGCGTGAAGCGGCGCATGGAGAAAGTCGCCGAAGTGCATGGCGTGACCATCTACGATGACTTCGCCCATCACCCGACGGCCATCGCCACTACGCTGGATGGCTTGCGCAAGCGGGTTGGCGATGCCCCGGTGATCGCCATCATCGAGCCGCGCTCCAACTCCATGAAGCTTGGCGCGCACCGCGATGGCCTGCCGGAAAGCGTCAACCAGGCCGATCAGGTGATCTGGTATGCCCCGGCCAACCTGGGCTGGGACCTGGCCGCCACGGCGGCCTTGTGCACGGTGCCGTCGATTGTCAGCGACTCTCTGGAAGGCATCATCGAGCGGGTGAAGAGCCAGGCCAAGCCGGGCACCCAGGTGGTGATCATGAGCAACGGCGGCTTTGGCGGCCTGCACGGCAAACTGGCCGAGGCGCTGCGATGAACAACGGCCCGGAACGCATCACCCTGGCCATGACCGGTGCCTCGGGCGCCCAGTACGGCCTGCGCCTGCTGGACTGCCTGGTGCGTGAGGACCGGGAGGTGCATTTTCTGATCTCCAAGGCTGCGCAATTGGTCATGGCCACGGAAACCGATGTGACCCTGCCGCCCAAGCCGCAGACCATGCAGGCCTTCCTCACCGAATACACCGGTGCGTCGGCGGGGCAGATCCGCGTTTATGGCAAGGAGGACTGGATGTCGCCGGTGGCCTCGGGCTCCGGCTCGCCGGCGGCGATGGTAGTGGTGCCGTGCTCCACCGGTACCTTGTCGGCGATTGCCACCGGTGCCTGCAACAACCTGATCGAGCGCGCCGCGGACGTGACCCTCAAGGAGCGCCGGCAGTTGATTCTGGTGCCTCGCGAGGCGCCGTACTCCAGCATTCACCTGGAGCACATGCTCAAGTTGTCGAACATGGGCGTGACCATTCTGCCGGCCTCGCCGGGCTTCTATCACCAGCCGCAGACCATCGATGACCTGGTGGATTTTGTCGTGGCGCGGATTCTCAATCTGTTGAACATCCCGCAGGACATGTTGCCGCGCTGGGGCGAGCATCATCTGAGCAGCGATGAGTAAGTCCCTGCTGGTGCTGTTGGCCGCCCTGCAACTGGGCGGCTGTGCCACGGCCCGGACCTTGAATGCCGCCCAGCCCGGGGCGCCGGTGGTGTATTCGGGGACGCGCCTGGACTTGTATGCGATGCAGGGTGGGTGCTGCGCCATGGACCGCTTTGGCGCTGAGGCACCGAGCTATCCTGGCGTGGATCTGCCAGCCAGTGCCCTGCTCGATACCCTGTTGCTGCCGCTGTCGGTGCTGACGGTATTGGGGGTGGGGTTTCAGGCAACGGGCGGGTTGTAGTGCTTCGCCGGCAAGCCGGCTCCTACAGGCACGTGCAGGAGCGGCTCGCGGGCGAGCGATTCATTTGCCCAGCTTGCGTAGTTCGTCGGACTCGACGATCCGCGTGCCGGTCTGCTCTTCCAGGGCCAGGCGCCACATGGCCCGGGCCAGTTGGCAGGCTTCGATCCCGCGGTACTTGCCCGGTATCAGCCGCGATAGTGGTCCGGCCAGCTGTTCGCCCAGGCGCGGCTCGATGCGATCCCCCAGCAGCAGTGATGGCCGGCAGATGGTCAGTTGTGGCCAGCCCTGCAGTTTCAGCGCTTCTTCCATTTCACCTTTGACCCGGTTGTAGAAGATCGACGACTTGGGGTCGGCGCCCAGGGCGCTGATCACGATCAGGTGCCGTGCGCCCAGCTCCCGCGCGCGTTTGCCGAAGGCCACCACCATGTCCAGGTCCACCGCGCGAAAAGCGGCTTCGGAACCGGCCTGCTTGAGGGTGGTACCCAGGCAGCAGAAGGCGATTTCCACTTTGCCGCTGAGTTGCGGCAGGAATACGGCGGGGTCGCCGACCGGGTTTTCCAGGCGTGGGTGTTCGCTCAGTGGGCGTCTGCTGGGCGCGAGGACGCGGGTGATGGTGGGCTCGTTGAGCAGACGATCGAGCAGTTGCTCCCCGGTCAGGCCGGAGGCGCCGGCGAGCAGGATATGCTGAGGCGTCAAGTACATGGTCATTCCCCCTTGATACTGTTTCAGCTTAGTTGCTCTGTGCTTCCTTGCTGCTTATAGAGACACTCTGCAGGGCCTTTCGTGCCTGCTGTTTGCGCAATTGTTGCCAATGGGCAATGACGCCTCTGGGCGCCCAGATCTGCGGTTCCGACGCTTCGAAGCCGTCTGCCTGCTCACGCTCGGCAACGATGCCCCGGGCCAGCTTGAATGCATGTTCCAGGTCGTCGGTCTGGTTCAGCGCCTGGGCGAACAGGGCATCGCCAAAGTAGGTGAAGTCGGCCTCTTCCGAGCAGCCGAAGGACACCCGGTCTGCCTGGGATGCGGTCATGATCAGGGTTCGCTCATCCTTGAGGGCCGGAATGAAGCCGCCGGAGTAGCAGGAAGAGATGACGATGATCTTGTCGCGGTTCTTCAGCGGGGCCAGGGCGGTGGCCAGTTCATCGGCGGGCAGGTCTGCCAGCTCCAGGCGCGGCTGGTCCAGCACCAGTTCGTGGGCGCTGGTGCCGTGGCTGGTGAGGTAGATGAACACCAGGTCCTCCGGGCCGCTGCGTTCGGCCAGGGTCTGGGCGGCGCGGCGCAGGTTTTCCCGGGTGGCCATGGGCCGGTTCATCAGGTGGTCGCGGTGATTGACCAGGCGGATCTGGCCGTAGGCGCCGAAGCGACTGGCGAGCATGTTGCTGACATAGTCGGCCTCGCGCAGGAACACGCTCTGCTTGCCGTCGCCGGCCAGGGTCAGGCTGTAGAGTTCGATGGCCGAGGTGGAGGCCGGCACCGTATCGAGGGCTTCCTTGAGCAAGCGGCCCTGGACCAGCAGCGCAGTTTCCAGTGGGTCTGGCAGTAGCTTGCCATCGGCATCGCGAACCCGCAGGCCGTTGTTCCACACACCGCTTTGCACGCTGCCATCGCGCAGTACCAGTACGCCGTGGCCTTGGTAGTTGTCACTGTCGAAGCCGCCAACGTAGAAGCTGCCATCGCTGAGGTTGAGCCGCCCCTCGCCGCTGAAGCGCCAGTCGCTGAAGGTGCCGACATAGTGGCTGCCGTCGGCGCCGGTCAGTTCGCCCTTGCCACTCAGGGCGCCTTCCTTGAACTGGCCGATCCAGACGTCGCCGTCGGAGTTTTCGTAGCGCCCCTTGCCGTTGAGCTGGTTGTGCTTGAAGCCGCCGACGTAGATGTCGCCTTCGGCACTGTTGAAGGTGCCGTTGCCTTCCAGCTGGCCGTTGACGAAGTTGCCGGTGAACTGGTTGCCGCTGGCGTCGCTGCGCTGGCCTTCGCCATTGGGCTTGCCCTTGGCGAACTGGCCCTGGTACTGGCTGCCGTCGTCCAGTTCCAGGCGCCCGAGGCCCGAATACAGGTCGGCCTTGAATTCGCCGCGGTAGGTCATGCCGTCTTCTTTGAGGGTGCCTTCGCCATCCCGGCGGCCGAGCTTGAAGCCACCGCTGTAACTGCTGTCCTTGGTGGTCAGGGTGCCCTGACCATGGAACAGCCCTTGCTGGAACTGGCCGCGATAGACCTCGCCGTTGCTGCCGTGCCATTCCCCCTGGCCATGCCACTGGCCCTTGTCGAACTGGCCGGCGTACCAACTGCCGTTGGGGTAGTCGATGCGTCCTTGTCCCTGGAGCAGGCCATTGACCAGGTCGCCTCGATAGCGCCCGCCGTCCGGCAGGCGGGCATCGGGCGGCAACAGCGATTCGCCGTCGCCACAGGCACTGAGCAATAGGGTCAAAACCAGGGGTGCAAGTGGGCGCATAACGGGTTCCGGATAATTAGGGGACCGAGTATGCCGCAGCGGTGTGTCTTATATATAGAGAGGTTGAGCGAAACAGCGTGAGCTGTTTCGCATCGGAGGGATTTCAGACGAAGCAGAGCGACAGCGGTTCGGCGATATAGGCCGGTTTTTCCTGGCCGTCGATTTCCAGGGTGGCGGTCGCCTTGAGCAGCCACTGACCGGGTTTCTTTTCGGTGACGTCAGTCAGGTCGACCTTGAGCCGCACCTTGGAATTGACCGGCACCGGCTGGATGAAACGCACGCTGTCCAGGCCGTAGTTGACCACCATCTTCAGGCCCTGGGGCAGCACGAGGATGTCTTCCATCAGTTTGGGGATCAGCGACAGGGTCAGGAAACCGTGGGCAATGGTGCTGCCGAACGGGGTCTGTGCGGCCTTGACCGGATCCACGTGGATGAACTGGAAGTCACCGGTCGCCTCGGCGAAGAGGTTGATGCGCTCCTGGTCGATGGTGAGCCATGGGGAACGTCCGAGTTCCTTCCCGACATAATCTTTGAGCTCTGCAACAGGAACATGGGGCATTGAGACTCTCCTTGGATCAACGATTTATTAGTATTCGACGTTGTGTGGTGCGCTCTGAAACTTCCACTTTAGATCATCATGGCGATCCTTCCCGGTAAACATCCATGCTTTTGGCGAATGCCGGTTCATAGCACCTGCGTGCTTATAATGCGCGACGGGATCTGGCTGGAGAGGCGGTATGTTGTTACGCGGTTTGACATGGCTGGTGCTGTTCCAATTGCTCGGAACGGCGCTCAATCACCTGCTGTTGCCCGTGCTTCCCGGGCCCATCATCGGCCTGTTACTGCTGCTGGTTTTCCTGGTGGTGCGCGGTGAAGTGGGCGAGCCGCTGAATCTCGCGGCTGGCAGCCTGCTGCGTTACCTGCCGCTGCTGCTGGTGCCGCCTGCGGTGGGGGTCATGGTCTATGCCCGGGACATCGCCGCGGACTTCTGGGCCATTACCGGCGCGCTGGTGTTGTCCCTGGTGATCTCGATGGCCTTTGTCGGCGTGCTGATGCAGCGCCTGGTCAAGCGCCAGGGCCGGCAGGAGGACAGTCAATGATCTTCGATTGGCAGGGGGCCTGGGGCGCGGTGATCCATCACCCGCTGTTTGGCATCGGCATCACACTGGGTGCCTATCAACTGGTGCTGGCGGCGTTCGAGAAGACCCGCTGGATGTTCCTGCAGCCGGTGCTGGTGTCCATGCTACTGGTGATCGGCGTGCTGCTCGGCTGCGGCCTGAGCTATGCCGAGTACCGCAAGAGCACCGAAATCCTGAGCATTCTGCTGGGCCCGGCGACGGTAGCCCTGGCGGTGCCGCTGTACCTCAACCTGCGACGGATCCGCCAATTGTTCTGGCCGATATTGGCTACGCTGGTGGTGGGCGGCGTCGTGGCTACCAGTCTGGGCGTACTGCTGGGATGGTGGTTTGGTGCCGAGCACATGATCCTAATGACCATGGCGCCCAAATCGGTGACCTCGCCCATTGCCATGCTGGTGGCCGAGCAGATTGGTGGCGTGGCGGCGTTGGCGGCGGTCTTCGTGCTGATTACCGGAGTGATCGGAGCGATATTTGGCCCGGGGCTGCTCAACCGTTTGGGGGTGCATGGCCCGGAAGCGCGAGGCATGGCCCTGGGCATGACCGCCCACGCAGTGGGCACCTCGGTGGCCTTGCAGGAAAGTGAGGAGTGCGGCGCCTTTGCGGCGCTGGCGATGAGTCTGATGGGCGTGGCCACGGCAGTGTTGCTGCCGTTGGCGGTGTCGTTGCTGGTTTAAGGAAGGAAGTATGAACCTGGCGCTTTTTCCTCTGAATACCGTGCTGTTTCCCGATTGCATTCTCGATCTGCAGATTTTCGAGGCGCGTTATCTCGACATGATCGGGCGCTGCATGAAGCAGGGCAGCGGGTTTGGGGTGGTGTGCATCCTTGAAGGGGAGGAGGTCGGGACGGCCGCCCAGGGCTATGCGCAAATTGGCTGTGAAGCCTTGATCACCGACTTCCACCAGCAGGACAACGGGCTGCTGGGAATCAGGGTCAGGGGCGGTCGGCGTTTTCGCATTCTGCAAAGCGAAGTGCAGAAAGACCAACTGACGGTGGCCCGGGTGCAATGGCTGGAAGAGGCCCCCGAACAGCCGTTGCAGGATGAGGATGCGGACCTGATTGCGCTGCTCAAGGCCTTGGCCGAACATCCGATGGTCGAGGCCCTGGATATGGGGGTCGAGGCTACGGGGCAGCTGTCACTGGCCAATCAGTTGGCCTACCTGCTGCCTTTTTCCGAACAGGACAAGATCGACCTGCTGCAACTGGATGACCCGCAGCAGCGTCTGGATGCCATCCAGCAGTTGCTGGACGAGCTGCAAGGCGAACTCTTCGCCTGAGCCGCAGCCTGTAGTGGCGGCCAGCTTGCCTCTGGCGCTTTTAATAGGCGTACCGCAGCAGGGCGTGAGGCAAGTGCCGTGTCGCCATGTATCCGCACATCAACAGCATGACCGGCAGTAGCAGCCACCAGGCCCTGGCCGGCATCGGCTTGAGCGGGCCTTGCCATTGGCTCAGGGTCAGGCTGGCGGCGCAGACACAGGCCGCGAGCATGGCGCCGGCGAGAATGTCGGTTGGCCAATGGGCCCCCAGGTAGACCCGCGACAAGGCAATGGCAGCCGCCGGCAGGCAGCCCAGCAACAGCCAGGTCAGGCGCATGCGGGGTGGCTGGCCACGGCCGGCCAGAACTGCCAGGGTCAAGAACAGGGCGAAGGAGCCGGAAGAGTGACCGCTGGGCATGCTGAAACTGGTGAGAGGCTCGCTCAGCACTTCAGGGCGTACCCGTGCGAAGAACCATTTGCTGCCGGTGTTGGCCAGGGCAGTACACAGCAGGGTCGCTCCGGCGAACGCGGCCTGGCGCCATTGGCGCAGGGCCAGGAGCAGCAGGGTCAGCACTGCGCTGAGGATGAACATGGCGCGGAACTCGCCGATCTGGGTGACCATGACCATGATCTTGTCCAGAGCTGGGTCCCGGTGCTCCTGTACCAGGGCGATCAGGCCCTGGTCGAACTGCGTCAGGTACGGATAGCCGATGAACAGCCCTGCCAGAATCAGCAGGCTCAGGCCGGACATCAACAGGGTTGCCCGGCGATGGCGCCGCAGGCTGCTGTTGACGCTCAGGCCGACAAGCACCACCAGGCTGCCAATGACGATGCCCGCCTGGGGCCAGAAGCCTTCGGGCAGGGGCAGGCGAATCGCCGCGCCAGTGGCCCAGCCCGGCAGCAGATAGGCCAGCGACCAGCCCGCCGCCGCCAGCAGGCTGACGGCGAGGAAGCGTGGGAACGGCATGTCGAACATTCCGGCCACCATCGGCAGCATCGGTCGTAGCGGGCCGATGAAGCGGCCCACCAGCAGGCTGGCGATGCCATAGCGCTGGAAGTAGGTTTCCGCACCGCTGATCCATTCAGGGTGATGACGAAGGCCGGGCAAGCGGCGAATGCCTTGGTGGAAATGCCGTCCCAGCAGATAGGACATCACGTCCCCCAGCAATCCGCCGGCAGCACCCAGGAGCAGGGTTTCCCCCAGTGACAGGGCGCCATTGCCGGCCAGTACCGCAATCGCGAACAGCAGGACCGTGCCCGGCACGATCAGGCCCACGATCGCCAGGCATTCCATGCAGGCCACGATGAACACTGCGGCTGCCAGCCATTGGGGGTTGCTGGTTAGCCAGGCGGTCACGCTGTCGAGCCATGGGCCCATAAATTCAACTCCGTTGTTGTTTTTTGCTGAGGTGGGACGGTGGCGTCAGCCGAGCACCAGGTAGTCGCGCCCTTCGACCTGGCCGCGACGCAAAGGGTTGCGCGTGCAGTAGGGGGCGTAGGCGGCATCGACAAAGCGATACATCAGGTGTTCGTCACGCCCATGGGGGATGCCCAGGCGGGTGGCCTGGAGGATGTGTGGCACGGCGGCACCCACATCTTCGACGAAGAGAATCTCGTGATCGAAGCGTTTCGCATCCCAGACCGGAACCTTCAGGCCCAGGGCCTTGCACAGCAGGGTCTGGCCGGCGCAGAGCTTTTGCGCGGGGCGCGGCCGGCCACTGGCGTCCGGATTGTTCAGCAGCATCTGCGCCAGGCTGGCAGGGCCGGAGACTTCATCGACCCAGGGATAGGCGGACTTGATCAGTACGGCATTGCCAGGGCCCCGGGCGCTGAAGTTCAGGGAGTCGCCGCCGCGGGCGTAGTACATATAGATGTGGCCGCCGTCCAGAAACAAAGCCTTACGCTTTTCTGTGTAGCCGAGGGAGGCGTGGCTGCCTTTTTCCTCGCAGTAATAGGCTTCGGTTTCGATAATGCGCGCGGACAGCCACAGATCGCCGACTTTATGGCGGATGACTTTGCCCAACAGTTCGCGGGCCAAAAGCTCGGCATCACGGTCGAAAAAGCCGTCCGGCAGGGCTTTTGGCAGTTTTGCAGAGGTCAGAATGGACATGGTGGCGAAGGGTTATGGCGGAAAAGGTGACGCAATGGTAACAACTCCAGGCTTAATTCAGGCTGAACGCCGGGTATTTGCACTCCATTTCGACCATCCGCCCGTGACCGCTGTCCGTGGGCCGGCGCGACAGCTATAATCAGCCGCTTTCCTCTTTGCCAAGACCACACCAGACCATGACTGAGTCCGTTCTTGACTACATGACCCGCCTGGGTCGCGCTGCCCGCCAGGCTTCCCGGGTGATCGCCCGTGCCACCACCGCGCAAAAGAATCGTGCGCTGCTGGCGGCTGCCGATGCGTTGGACGCGGCACGACCGGAACTGACTGCGGCCAACGAGCAGGACCTGGCCAACGGCCGGGCCAATGGTCTGGAGCCGGCTCTGCTGGATCGCCTGGCGCTGACCCCGGCGCGTATCGACGAAATGATCGAAGGCCTGCGTCAGGTGGCCAAGCTGCCTGACCCCATCGGTGAAATCCGCGACATGCGCTACCTGCCGTCGGGCATCCAGGTGGGCAAGATGCGCGTGCCACTGGGGGTGATCGGCATCATCTACGAGTCGCGCCCGAACGTGACCATCGATGCGGCCAGCCTGTGCCTGAAGTCGGGCAACGCCACCATCCTGCGCGGCGGTTCCGAGGCGATCCATTCCAACCGCGCCATCGCCACCTGCATTCAGCAGGGCCTGGCGGCGGCCGACCTGCCGCCTCACGTGGTGCAGGTAGTGGAAACCACCGACCGCGCTGCGGTTGGAGCGCTGATCACCATGCCCGAGTTCGTCGATGTGATCGTGCCCCGTGGCGGCAAGAGCCTGATCGAGCGGGTCAGCCGTGACGCCAAGGTGCCGGTGATCAAGCACCTGGACGGCGTCTGCCACGTGTATATCGATGTCGCGGCGGACCTGGACAAGGCCATTCGCATTGCCGACAACGCCAAGACCCAGCGCTATGCACCGTGCAACACCATGGAAACCCTGCTGGTTCACTCCGCCATTGCCGAGCGCGTATTGCCGCCATTGGCCGCGATCTACCGCGACAAGGGCGTCGAGCTGCGTGGTTGTGCGCAAACCCGCGCACTCCTCGGTGCCGGTGTGTTGGAGGCAACCGAAGAAGACTGGCGCACCGAGTACACCGCGCCGATCCTCTCGATCCGCGTGCTGGACAACCTGGAGCAGGCCATCGAGCACATCAATACCTATGGCTCGCACCACACCGACTCGATCGTCACCGAAAACTTCAGTGACGCCCGGCGCTTCCTTAACGAAGTGGATTCCAGTTCGGTCATGGTCAATGCCTCGACGCGCTTTGCCGACGGCTTCGAGTACGGCCTGGGCGCGGAGATCGGCATTTCCACCGACAAGCTGCACGCCCGTGGCCCGGTTGGGCTGGAAGGGCTGACCAGCGAGAAGTACGTAGTCTTTGGCGACGGTCACGTGCGTACTTGATGGGCAAACGTATCGGTCTGCTGGGCGGCACCTTCGATCCAGTGCATATCGGCCACTTGCGTGGCGCGCTGGAGGTGGCGGAATCCATGCAACTCGATGAGCTGCGCCTGGTACCCAGTGCCAGGCCGCCCCATCGGGATACACCGCAGGTGTCGGCTCTCGATCGTCTGGCGATGGTCGAGTGTGCGGTGGCGGGCGTTTCACCCCTGGTGGTGGACGACCGTGAGCTGAAACGGGACAAGCCGTCCTACACCATCGACACCCTGGAACAGATGCGGGCCGAGCTGGCCGCAGATGACCAGTTGTTTCTGTTACTGGGCTGGGACGCGTTTTGCGGCCTGCCCACCTGGCATCGTTGGGAAGAGTTACTCCAGCATTGCCACATCCTGGTGCTGCAACGCCCGGATGCCGACAGCGAACCGCCGGATGCCTTGCGCAACCTGCTGGCAGCGCGTTCGGTGAGCGACCCTTTGGCCCTGCAAGGGCCTGGGGGACACATTGCATTCGTCTGGCAGACGCCGCTTGCGGTGTCCGCCACCCAGATCCGTCAACTGCTGGCCAGCGGTAAGTCGGTACGTTTCCTGGTGCCTGACGCGGTCCTGGCCTATATCGATGCACACGGGCTTTACCGTGCGCCGAACTGAAGGAGCGCTGCCGGCCTGTGCTGAGCGGCGTTCCAAACATACGAGCTAAACGAGTTTTATATGACTAACCAAGTAATGAAAGGCGAAGATCTGGTCAAGGTGGCTGTCGCCGCGCTGGAAGACGTCAAGGCCCAGGACGTCCTGGTGATCGATGTTCGCGACAAGCAGAGCATCACTGACTACATGATCATCGCTACCGGTACCTCCAACCGCCAGATCGGCGCGATGCTGGAAAAGGTCCGTGAAATGGTCAAGGCCCAGGGCGTGCGCCCATTGGGTGAAGAAGGCAAGGGCGACAGTGACTGGGTGCTGCTGGACCTGGACGACGTGATCGTGCACATGATGACCGCCTCGGCCCGCCAGTTCTACGACCTGGAGCGTCTGTGGCAGGGCGCCGAGCAGAGCCGCGCGGCCGATGGCAAGCACCACAGCCCGGAGCATGGCCACGAGCACTTCACCAAGCTCAACAAAGACCAGCAATAAGGGACGGCTGTGCGCCTGCGTCTGATCGCTGTCGGTTCACGCATGCCCAAGTGGGTGGAAGAGGGTTGGCACGAGTATGCCAAGCGTCTGCCATCCGAGCTGGCGTTGGAACTGGTGGAAATTCCGCTCAATACCCGGGGCAAGAACGCCGACGTGGCTCGCTTCATCCGTCAGGAGGGCGAGGCCATGCTGGCCAAGGTCGGGCATAACGAGCGCATCGTCACCCTCGAGGTGCATGGCAAACCCTGGAGCACCGAGCAACTGGCGGTGGAACTGGATCGCTGGCGTCTCGATTCGCGCACCGTGAATTTCATGGTCGGCGGCCCGGAAGGGCTGGCGCCGGAGGTCTGTGCGCGGGCGGATCAGCGCTGGTCGCTGTCGCCGCTGACCTTGCCGCACCCGCTGGTGCGGATTCTCATCGGTGAACAGCTGTATCGCGCCTGGACCGTGCTGTCCGGGCACCCTTACCACAAGTAGCCCGCGCCCCTCATGTCCCAGCCGATCCGCATCAAGGACCACGAAAAAGACGCCCGTCTGGTGCGTGGCCGTGTCGTGTTCGGCGCCATCATGGTGGTTTGCCTGATCGGTGTGCTGATTGCCCGGCTGTATTACCTGCAGGTGATCCAGTACGACTATCACTCCACCCTTTCGGAGAACAACCGGGTCCACGTGCAGCCGATTCCACCGACTCGCGGGTTGATTTTCGACCGCAATGGCGTGGTGGTGGCGGACAACCGGCCCAGCTTCAGCCTGAGCATGACCCGCGAGCGTTCCGGCGACTGGCAGCAGGTGCTCGACGTGATCGTCGAGGTGCTGGAGCTGACTCCGGAAGACCGGGTGCTGTTTGAAAAGCGCATGAAGCAGGGGCGTCGGCCTTTCGAGCCGGTGCCGATCCTGTTCGAGCTGACGGAAGAGCAGATCGCCCGGATCGCGGTGAACCAGTTCCGCCTGCCCGGTGTGGAAGTGGTGGCCCAGCTGGTCCGGCATTACCCCCAGGGCGCGCATTTTGCGCACTCCGTGGGCTATATGGGGCGGATCAACGAGAAAGAGCTCAAGTCCCTCGATCCGGTGAACTACAGCGGCACCCACCATATCGGCAAGACCGGCATCGAGCGCTTCTACGAGCCTGAGCTGCACGGCCAGGTGGGTTACGAAGAGGTCGAGACCAACGCCCGTGGCCGGGTGCTGCGGGTGCTCAAGCGCACCGACCCGATTCCCGGCAAGGACATTGTCCTGAGCCTGGACATCAAGTTGCAGGAAGCCGCGGAACTGGCCCTGGGCGGGCGCCGTGGCGCGGTGGTAGCCCTGGATCCGAGTACCGGTGAAGTGCTGGCGATGGTCAGCCAGCCGAGCTTCGACCCCAACCTGTTCGTCACCGGCATCAGCTTCAAGGCCTATGCCGAGCTGCGCGATTCCATCGACCGGCCGCTGTTCAACCGGGTGCTGCGGGGCCTCTATCCGCCGGGTTCGACCATCAAGCCGGCGGTGGCCATTGCCGGGCTGGATGCCGGCGTGGTCACGGCTTCGACCCGGGTCTACGACCCGGGCTACTACCAGTTGCCCAACTACGACCACAAGTACCGCAACTGGAACCGTACCGGTGACGGTTATGTCGACCTGGATACCGCGATCATGCGGTCCAACGACACCTATTTCTACGACCTGGCCCACAAGCTGGGGATCGACCGGCTGTCCGCCTACATGAGCAAGTTCGGTATCGGCCAGAAGGTCTCTTTGGACATGTTCGAGGAGTCGCCGGGCTTGATGCCGACCCGCGAATGGAAGCGCGCCACCCGGCGCCAGGCCTGGTTCCCGGGGGAGACCCTGATTCTCGGGATCGGCCAGGGCTACATGCAGTCCACGCCGTTGCAACTGGCCCAGGCCACCGCCCTGGTCGCCAGCAAGGGCAAGTGGAACCGGCCGCACCTGGCCAAAAGCATCGAGGGCGAGAAGCCGGTGGATCACAACCCGATGCCGGACATTGTCCTGCGTGACCCCTCGGACTGGACGAAGGTCAACCATGGCATGCAGCAGGTGATGCACGGTGCCCGGGGCACCGCGCGCAAGGCTGCGGCCGGTTCGCCGTACCGGATTGCCGGCAAGAGTGGTACCGCCCAGGTGGTGGCGATCAAGCAGGGCGAGAAGTACGACCGCTCCAAGGTCCAGGAACGGCATCGTGACCACGCCTTGTTCGTCGGCTTCGCGCCGGCGGAAAACCCCAAGATCGTGGTCTCGGTCATGGTCGAGAACGGTGAGTCGGGCTCCGGCGTCGCGGCACCGGTAGTGCGTCAGGTGATGGATGCCTGGCTTCTCGGCCAGGACGGCCAGCTCAAGCCCGAGTTCGCCAGCCCTATCAGCGCGGAGGCTACGGCCCGTGAAGAGTAATTTTGACCGCATCCTCTCCAGTGAGGATGTGATGCGTCGTCGCGCGACGCTGTTGCAGCGCCTGCATATCGATGGCCCGCTGCTGGTGCTGCTGCTGACCCTGGCTGCCGGTAGCCTGTTCGTGCTGTATTCCGCCAGCGGCAAGAGTTGGGACCTGCTGGCCAAGCAGGCCACTTCATTCGGTATCGGCCTGGTGTCGATGATCGTCATCGCCCAGTTCGAGCCGCGCTTCATGGCCCGCTGGGTGCCGCTGGGCTACGTGTTCGGCGTGGTGCTGCTGGTGGTGGTAGATGTCATGGGCCACAACGCCATGGGGGCGACCCGCTGGATCAACATCCCCGGGGTGATCCGCTTCCAGCCGTCGGAGTTCATGAAGATCATCATGCCGGCGACCATCGCCTGGTACCTGTCCAAGCGCACCCTGCCACCCCATCTCAAGCATGTGGGGATCAGCCTGGTGCTGATTGGCATTCCGTTCATCCTGATCGTGCGCCAGCCTGACCTGGGTACGGCCTTGCTGATCCTGGCCGGCGGCACCTTCGTGCTGTTCATGGGCGGCCTGCGCTGGCGCTGGATCCTCAGCGTGCTGGCGGCTGCGGTTCCCGTGGCCATCGCCATGTGGTTCTTCATCATGCACGACTACCAGAAGCAGCGGATCCTGACTTTCCTCGACCCGGAGAGCGATCCGCTGGGCACCGGCTGGAACATCATCCAGTCCAAGGCCGCCATCGGCTCCGGTGGGGTGTTCGGCAAGGGCTGGCTGCTGGGCACCCAGTCGCACCTGGACTTTTTGCCGGAGAGCCACACCGACTTCATTATCGCTGTCATGGGCGAGGAGTTCGGCCTGGTGGGCATCTGTGCGCTGCTGCTGATCTACCTGCTGCTGATCGGGCGCGGGCTGGTGATCACCGCCCAGGCCCAGACACTGTTTGGCAAATTGCTCGCGGGCAGCCTGACCATGACGTTTTTTGTTTACGTTTTCGTCAACATCGGTATGGTCAGTGGCTTGTTGCCGGTCGTAGGGGTGCCGTTGCCGTTCATTAGCTACGGAGGAACTTCGCTGGTGACGCTACTGTCAGCGTTTGGGGTTTTGATGTCGATCCATACCCATCGCAAGTGGATCGCGCAGGTTTGATTAAGGTGAAGAATTCAATGCAAGCAATGCGTGGCTGGGCCGCTCGGCAGGCGCCGTGGGTCGGTCTGGTAAGCATCCTTGGTGCAGCGCAGCCCGCGTTCGCCGGTGATTACGAAGGTTCGCCCCAGGTGGCCGAATTCGTGGGCGAAATGACTCGGGACTATGGTTTTGCCGGGGAACAGCTGATGGCTGTGTTCCGCGAGGCCGAGCGCAAGCAGTCGATTCTTGACGCCATTTCGCGGCCCGCCGAGCGGGTCAAGCAGTGGAAGGAATACCGGCCGATGTTCATCACCGACGCGCGCATTGCCCGCGGTGTGGATTTCTGGCGCCAGCATGAAGCGGTGCTGGCCCGCGCCGAGCAGGAATATGGCGTACCGGCCCAGGTAATTGTCTCGATCATCGGCGTTGAAACCTTTTTCGGTCGAAATACCGGGAATTACCGGGTGATCGACGCATTGTCCACCCTGGGGTTCGATTATCCGCCCCGTGCCGAGTTCTTCCGCAAGGAACTGCGCGAGTTCCTGTTGCTGGCGCGTGAGGAGCAGGTCGATCCATTGAGCCTCAAGGGTTCCTACGCCGGAGCCATGGGCCTACCACAGTTCATGCCCAGCAGCTTTCGGGCTTATGCGGTGGACTTCGACGGTGACGGCCACATCAATATCTGGACCAACCCCGATGATGCCATCGGCAGTGTGGCCAGCTATTTCAAACGCCACGGCTGGGTGGCCGGCGAACCGGTGGTCAGTCGCGCCGATGTGCGTGGCGATCGGGTAGATGAAGGCTTGACCACCGGGATCGAACCGACGAAAACCGTCGGGGAGTTGCGGGCCCTGGGCTGGTCGAGTCATGATGCGCTGCGCGATGATATGCCGGTCACCGCTTTCCGTCTGGAAGGTGACAATGGCCCGGAATACTGGATGGGCCTGAAGAATTTTTACGCGATCACTCGCTATAACCGCAGCGTGATGTACGCCATGGCCGTACATCAGTTGTCTGAACAGCTGATCCAAGCACGGGGCGTCAAGTAATGCTGGCAATGCCAATTCGCAAACCCCTGAAGCTGGTGGCTTTTGCCGCGTTGTCCTTGCTGGTGGTCAGTTGCTCGACGAGTCGCTCGCCGCAGCAGAAATCTTCCACCGCTGTGCGTTCCATGCCGGGCCTGGACGTCAACCGCGCCCACAAGGATGGCGCGCCGTGGTGGGATGTCGACGTTTCGCGCATCCCCGATGCGACCCCGACCCTGCATACCGGCCCCTACAAGGCCAACCCCTACACGGTACTGGGCAAGACCTATTTCCCCATCCAGGAATCGAAGAACTACGTGGCCTCCGGCACGGCGTCCTGGTATGGCACCAAGTTCCACGGCCAGAACACCGCCAATGGCGAGGTCTATGACCTGTACGGCATGAGTGCCGCGCACAAGACCCTGCCGTTGCCCAGTTACGTGAAGGTCACCAACCTGGACAACAATCGCAGCGTGATCCTGCGGGTCAACGACCGTGGGCCGTTCTATTCCGACCGGATCATCGACCTTTCCTACGCCGCGGCCAAGAAGCTCGGCTATGCCGAGACCGGCACCGCCCGGGTCAAGGTCGAGGGCATCGATCCGCAGCAATGGTGGGCTCAGCGTGGCCGTCCGGCGCCGCTGATGCTCAACGAGCCGCAAGTGGCGCAGAATAGCGCGCCGGTGGTTACGGCCTCGGCCGGCACTGTCGAACAATGGACCCCGCCGCCCCAGCAGCACGCGGCGGCTGTGGTTCCCGTACAAGTGAAAAACACGGCAGCAGCTTCTGGCCAGTATCTGCAGGTGGGCGCCTTCGCCAACCCTGACGCTGCCGAGCTGTTGAGGTCGAAATTGAGTGGCATGGTGAGCGCCCCGGTGTTCATCAGCTCGATCGTCCGCAATCAACAGACGCTGCATCGGGTCCGCCTGGGGCCATTCGGCACGCCGGGTGAGGCCCAGCAAGCGCAGAACAGCGTACGCCTGGCGAACCTTGGGCAGGCCAGCGTGGTCTCTGCCGAGTAAGAATACTGAAGATTGAAGATCCGCTTGCGGTATTGGGGGGTGGGTCCTGGTTGTTGGCTCGTCGAACAACAAAAGCCCGGCAAGGGTCAGTGAGTGAACAACTGCACACGCGACAGCCCTTTAGAAGGCTGTCTGAAATAGTTTTGCCCGCAAGGGCAAGTTTCCATTAGCAACTTCGAGAGACGGATGAACATCACCACCTTTGCCAAACGCCTGTGCCTGCTTGTCCCGCTGATCATCACGCCCGCCGCCTGGGCGGTCGAAGCGATGCCGTCGCCACCGCAACTGGCCGCCAAATCCTATGTGCTCATGGACGCCAGCAGCGGTAACGTGCTGGTGGAGAACAATGGTGACCAGCGCCTGCCGCCGGCCAGTCTGACCAAGCTGATGACCGCCTACATCGCGACCCTGGAAATCCGTCGCGGCCAGATCGGCGAGAACGATCCGGTGACCGTCAGCGAGAACGCCTGGCGTACCGGCGGCTCGCGGATGTTCATCAAGGTGGGTTCGCAAGTCACCGTCAGCGACCTGCTGCACGGCATCATCATCCAGTCGGGCAACGACGCCAGCGTCGCGGTTTCCGAGCATATCGCCGGTAGCGAAGACGCGTTCGCCGACATGATGAACAAGACGGCAACCGACCTGGGCATGAGCAACAGCCACTTCATGAACCCTACCGGCCTGCCGAACCCAGAGCATTACTCGTCGGCCCATGACATGGCGGTGCTGGCTCGCGCGATCATCCATGAAGACCCTGCGCACTACGCGATCTACTCGCAGAAGGAGTTCTTCTGGAACGGCATCAAGCAACCCAACCGCAACCTGCTGCTGTGGCGCGACAAGACCGTTGATGGCCTGAAGACCGGCCATACCGACGAAGCCGGCTACTGCATGGTGTCCTCGGCGGTGCGTGATGGCATGCGCCTGATCGCCGTGGTGTTCGGTACCAACAGCGAACAGGCTCGTGCTGCTGAAACCCAGAAGCTGCTGACTTACGGTTTCCGTTTCTTCGAAACCCAGACCTTCTACCAGAAGGGCACCGAGCTGGCCCAGGCCCAGGTCTGGAAGGGCACCACTCATCAGGTCAAAGCCGGTCTGGCCGAAGACCTGACCATGACTATGCCTAAAGGCCAGTTGAAAAAGCTCGCCGCCAGCATGACCATGAACCCGCAACTGATCGCGCCGATCGCCAAGGGCGACGTGATTGGTAAAGTCGAAGTGAAACTGGACGACAAGGTGGTGCACAGCGCTGATCTGATCGCCCTGGAAGCGGTCGACGAAGGTGGTATCTTCCGTCGCATGTGGGATAGCATCCGTCTATTCTTCTACGGCTTGTTCAACTGATATTGTCGACCTGCGTGGCCCTCGTTCCCCAGTGGAGCGGGGGCCATGTCCGTCGTCCGGCTATACGAGGCCGTTACTGCCATGACAGACACTGACGTTAAGTCGCACAAGATTGAGTTTCCCGTCGATGACTATCCGATCAAGGTGATCGGTGACACGGTTGTCGGCTTCAAGGACACCGTGATCGAGATCCTTGCCAAGTACGCCAAGCTGGACATCAAGTCCCTGGCCGAGCGTCAAAGCAGCAACGGCAAGTACACCACCGTACAACTGCACATCACCGCCACCGGTGAAGACCAATTGCGTGATATCAATAGTGCCCTGCGTGCTACCGGTGTCGTCCACATGGTGCTGTGATGCCACAGACGCTGGGCTTTCGTGAGCTTGGCCAGATGGCTTACGAGCCGGTCTGGCAAGCGATGCAGCGCTTTACCAATGAACGCGGTACCGATGCACCGGATGAAGTCTGGCTGGTGCAGCATCCACCGGTATTCACCCAGGGCCAGGCCGGCAAGGCCGAGCACCTGTTGCTCCCGGGGGATATCCCCGTGGTGCAGGTGGACCGCGGCGGCCAGGTGACCTATCACGGCCCTGGCCAGCTGGTGGCCTACCTGCTGCTGGATGTGCGCCGATTAGGTTTCGGTGTGCGGGACCTGGTCAACCGCATGGAGCACTGCCTGATCGAGCTGCTGGCCAGCTACGGCGTGCCGGCGGCGGCCAAGCCCGATGCACCGGGCGTCTACGTCAATGGGGCGAAAATCGCCTCCCTGGGCCTGCGTATCCGTCACGGATGCTCTTTTCACGGTCTGGCCTTGAACGTGGACATGGATTTGCAGCCGTTTCGACGGATTAACCCCTGTGGTTATGCCGGGTTGGCGATGACCCAGCTGAGCGACCATGCAGGGCCGATTGAATTTGCCGAGGTAAGTGCCCGGCTGCGTGCGCAGCTCGTCAAACACCTCGACTATGCTGAGCAGACGACCCTAACGGGCGGAATCGACTGATATGACTACTGCGCAAGACGCTGTTCAAACCCTGATCCCGACGCTGGATATCTCCGAGCGAGCGGCCCGTCCGAAAGTTGAAACCGGCGTCAAATTGCGCGGTGCGGAAAAGGTCGCGCGCATTCCGGTGAAGATCATTCCGACTACCGAACTGCCGAAGAAACCGGACTGGATTCGCGTACGCATCCCCGTCTCCCCGGAAGTCGATCGGATCAAGCAGCTGCTGCGCAAGCACAAGCTGCACAGCGTCTGCGAAGAGGCGTCCTGCCCGAACCTGGGCGAGTGCTTCTCCGGCGGCACCGCGACCTTCATGATCATGGGCGACATCTGCACCCGTCGCTGCCCCTTCTGTGACGTTGGTCATGGCCGTCCGAAGCCTCTGGATGTCGACGAGCCGATGAACCTGGCGGTGGCCATCGCCGATCTGCGCCTGAAATACGTGGTGATCACCTCGGTGGACCGCGATGACCTGCGTGACGGCGGTGCCCAGCACTTTGCCGACTGCATCCGTGAAATCCGCAAGTTGTCGCCGAACGTGCAGTTGGAAACCCTGGTTCCCGACTACCGTGGCCGCATGGATGTTGCTCTGGAAATCACCGCCGCCACGCCGCCGGACGTGTTCAACCACAACCTGGAAACCGTGCCGCGCCTGTACAAGGCCGCCCGTCCTGGCTCGGACTACCAGTGGTCGCTGACCCTGCTGCAGAAATTCAAGCAACTGGTGCCGCATGTGCCGACCAAGTCCGGGCTGATGCTGGGCCTGGGTGAAACCGATGACGAAGTCATCGAGGTCATGAAGCGCATGCGCGAGCACGACATCGACATGCTGACCCTTGGCCAGTACCTGCAACCGTCGCGCAACCACCTGCCGGTCCAGCGCTTCGTGCACCCTGACACCTTCGCCTGGTTCGCCGAGGAAGGTTATCGGATGGGGTTCAAGAACGTTGCTTCCGGCCCGCTGGTACGTTCTTCGTACCATGCCGACGAACAAGCGAAACTGGCCAAGGCAGGCCTGGTTTCCTGATCTGCCTGCCCGCAAGGCGCACGTCTTGCGGGCAGTTCCCCGGCTCTTTCGAGCACTTTCGCAGCGCCCGCCGCTTTTTAAATCCCGCCTCTTCTGTTTGACACCATTCATGGCTACTGTGCTTGAGTGAATTCACACAGGGAGAATCTGCATGCCTATCCAACCGACTGCTGCGCTGAACGCCCACCTGCCGGTGCCGGCGCTGGCCGCAGAAGGCGTTATCGGCCTTATTGCACCTGCCGGTCCCGCAGCGCTGGATACTGAAAAAGCCCACCAATGGATGCGCTCCAGGGGATACAGCCTACGGATCTTCCCGGGTGTCGGGTTGCAGGAGGGGTACCTGGCCGGTAGCGACGAAGCGCGCCTCAAGGACCTGCATGAGGCTTTCGCCGACACGGACATAGACGCCATTCTGTGCCTGCGTGGCGGCTACGGCAGCCCCCGCCTGCTGGACAAGATCGATTTCGATCTGTTGCGGCGCAATCCCAAGCCCTTTGTCGGCTACAGCGATATCACCGCCCTGCACCTGGCGATCAACCGTTATGCCGGCTTTGTGAGCTTTCACGGGCCGATGCTCAACGCCGACCTGCTGGGCGACAAGCAGGCGCCCACCGAGGCCTCCTTTTTCAATCTGCTTCGAGGCCAGGCCCGGGCTGGCAGCCTGCTGCCCCATCCCGTGGCCTTCCCCTTGACCACCATCGAGCCGGGCATTGCGCTGGGCTCCCTGCTGGGCGGGAACCTGTCGCTGATCGCCAGTACCCTGGGTACCCCGTATGAGATCAATACCGACGGCATCATCCTGTTTATCGAGGATGTCAATGAGCCGCTGTACCGCATAGATCGCCTGCTCAATCACCTGCGCCTGGCCGGCAAGCTGGAAAATCTGCGTGGGGTATTGGTGGGGGATGTGGCCGGTGTGGATTTTGCGGCGTTGTGCGCTTTGCTCAAGCAGACCTTCGAACCGCTGCGGATTCCGGTGCTGGCGGGATGGCGCAGTGGTCACTGCGACCCCAACCTGACCTTGCCCATGGGCGCGTTGGTCAGGCTGGATGCGGGAGCCAGGGAACTGACCCTGGCGCAGGATGTTGTCTTCAAGTAATCGCAGGGCCGGCGAGGGGGAGTGTTTCCCCTGCGCCGGACCGGCTCCTAACGATTGCGCAGGCTTTCCAGCAGCTTGTGGGTCGGATAGCCATCCGCGGGCCAGCCCAGTGCCTGTTGGGCATTGCGAATGGCCTTGCGGGTGTTGGCGCCGATGATGCCATCGGGATTGCCGGCGTCATAGCTGTTGGCACTGAGCAGTGTCTGTAGCTCGATGCGCTCGGAGCGGCTCAGGGGCAGGTCGTCCTTGGGCCAGCTGCCGCTGATCTGGCCGGCTCCGCCGAAGCGTTCGGAGAGCAGGTTCACCGCCAGGGCATAGGACGAGGAGTTGTTGTATTTGAGCACTGCCCGGAAGTTGTCCAGGATCAGGAACGCCGGGCCGCGGTAACCCGCTGGCAAGAGCAGTGAGGCTGACAGATGTTCCGAGCCGTAAGGCAGGGCCTTGCCATTGGCAGGAGTCATGCCCAGGCGCATCCATTCGCCCACACTCTTGCGGGTGGAGGCGTCGGCCAGGGCGTAGTCGAAACCACTGTTGAGCTGTACTTCAAGACCCCAGGGCTGTCCCTGCTGCCAGCCGGAACTCTGCAGATAGTGCGCGGTGGAGGCCAGTGCATCGGCCGGGCTGTTCCAGATATCCCGGCGGCCATCGCCGTCGAAGTCCACGGCGTGGGTGTTGTAGGTGGTGGGAATGAACTGGGTCTGGCCCATGGCTCCGGCCCAGGAGCCGAGCATTTTCTCGGGCTGTATATCGCCATGCTGGATGATCTGCAGCGCAGCGATCAATTGGCTGTTGGCAAACGCCGGGCGCCGACCTTCATAGGCCAGGGTGGCCAGGGAGCGAATGACCGATTTGTTGCCCTGGAAGTCGCCGAAATTGCTTTCCATGCCCCACACCGCCACCAATGCCTGGCGGTCGACGCCGTAGCGCTGTTCGATCCGTTGCAGGATGTCGCTGTACTGCACCAGCAGTGCCTGGCCCTTGCGTACCCGTACCGGGGACAGCGCCCCCTCCAGGTATTCCCATACTGGGCGGCTGAACTCGGGCTGGCTGCGGTCGGCCTTGATCACGCTCATGTCCGGGGTCACGCCGGCAAAGGCGCGATCAAATACTTCGGCACGGATACCGGCGCCCAAGGCTTCGGCACGGAAGGCGTTCAACCATTGGTCAAAGGTCTGGGTGGGCTGGATATCCAGGTTGTCGACGGTCAGGGGCGCGACAGTGGCAGGTGCGGCAAGAGGGGCTGGCTGGAGGCTGGGCAGTGGCTGGGCGTCGGCGGCGGTGGGTTTTTCCGCGCAGGCGACTAGCAGAATAAGGCTGGAGGCAGCGATCAGTTGGCGCATGTGCCAACGACGGGAAAGACAAAAGGGCATGCACGGGTCCAGAGAGAATAACAATCAGGTGCAGACCTTATCATGCCGGCGGGGTTCTGGGCTTCAGGCAGCCAGAAAGTAAGAAGCCTCCCAGCTTTTAGACTGGAAGGCTTCGCGGCGGTAGCTGCCTTTGCCCTTGGCCGGGCGTTCCTGACGGCTGCGGAACAGTGGCTGGGCGACGATGGATTTGGCCTTGTTGGGGCCATGCTTGGATGGCTTGCTCATGCTCAATACTCACTTTGGGAGGGAGGTGTTGCGGCGCAGATCATCGGCCAGAGTCGGGCCGCTGTCCAGCATCATGGATGCAGAAAATTGTAAGCGTGACGGGGTGGCAGCTTTACTCGGCCGCAAGCGCCAGGCGCTGGCCGGCCATCAGCAGCGATAAGCGGCTCAGGCTGCTCCAGGGCGAGCCACTGGCCTGTCCCTTGATCTGCGCATCAATGCGCTGGGCATCGAGCAGCAGTTGGCCCCAGCGTTGTGCGGAGTAGCGCTGCAGGGCTTTGCTCATCAGGGGTTTGCGTTTGTCCCAGACGGGCGGGCGAGCCTGGCTGAAGACCTTGTCCAATGGCACGCCCTGGCTGAACTGCAGGGCCAGGTTGGCCAGCAGGCGCAGTTCCCGGGACAGTGCCCAGAGAATCACCGGTGGTTCCACGCCTTCGCCGCGCAAGCCTTCCAGCATGCGCAGGGCATGGGCCGCTTCACCATTGAGGATGGCGTCCACCAGGCCGAATACGTCGAAGCGGGCACTGTCGGCCACCGCCGCCTGGACCGTTTCGACGGTGATCTGGCCGCCCTCGGCCATCAGCTTGAGCTTCTCGATTTCCTGGGCGGCAGCCAGCAGGTTGCCTTCGACCCGGGCGGCGATCAATTCGACGGCATCCTGGCTGGCGGACAAGCCGGCCTGGGACAGGCGCTGGCGAATCCACTGCGGCAGCTGGTTGGCATCCACCGGCCAGATCTGTACGAACTGAGTCTGGGCACCCTCGACCAGCGCCTTGCCCCATTTGGTTTTCTGCGCGCTGCCATCGAGTTTGGGCAGGCTGATCAACAGCACCGTGTCTTCGGCAGGCCGCGAACAGTATTCGATCAGCGCTGCTGCGCCCTTGTCACCGGGCTTGCCCGAGGGCAGGCGCAATTCCAGCAGGCGTTTTTCGGCGAACAGCGACATGCTGGCGCCTGCTTGCAGCAGGGTGCCCCAGTCGAAGCTGGCGTCGGCGCTGAATACCTGGCGCTCATCGAACCCCTGCTGGCGTACGGCAGAGCGAATGGCGTCGGCGGCTTCCTGGCAAAGCAGGGGATCATCGCCGCTTATCACGTAGATCGGCGCGAGAGTGCCTTGCAGGTGTTTGCCGAGTTGGGCAGGGGCGAGTTTCATAGGCGGGTGCCAGGGGGGGCGCCGGAACGCCCCGCGTGGCTTACTGGTTCGGCAGTTCCATAGGGGACTGTTGCGGTGTTTCCGCCTCAGCCTTGCGTGCGGCTTCCAGGGCGTCGGCTTCTGCCTTGGCCTTGGCTTCGGCGGTCGCCTGCAGTTGGGCAAGCTGTTCCGGGGTCAGCAATTGCAGGCGGATCAGCATGCGCTGGATCAGGTCGCGACGCATTTCCTTGCGGGTCTCGGAAGACTCCTGGTCGGAACCGGTGATGTTGTTGCCGTCGTGCAGGAAGACTTTCTGCACTTCCAGTTTGTCGTCCAGCAGGTGCAGGTTGTCGTGAGTCAGGATCTCATACCTGAGGGTGGTGCCGATCTCGTACTCGGCCGAGTTGCCACCGCCGGTGTAGCTGAGGGTACGCTGGGAGTTCTCCTCGCTCAGCAGCACCAGCTTGTAAGGTGCGCCGGCATGGACTCGCACACCGCTGCTTTCCAGCTGTTGCTTGAGCATCTTGATGGTGGTGCCATAGGCGTCCCGGGCGCTCAGGTCCAGTTCCTTGATGGACAGCTCCTGGGTTCCAGTGCCGCGCAGCTGGAAGCCACAGGCGCTCAGCAGCACGGCCAGGCCCATCACCAGCAGATTACGTTTGATCATGTATTGCTCCCCTTGAAACCAGATGGGCCAACCTTGTGGCCCTGGAGGTTTTATTCGGCGCCCGATCCCGGACCGGGCGCCTGATCCAATTAGCTGGCGACGATGTTGACCAGTTTGCCCGGCACCACGATGACCTTGCGAATCGTAAGACCTTCGGTGAAGCGCAGTACGTTCTCGTTGCTGCGAGCGGCCGCTTCGACTTCTTCACGGCTGGCGCTGGCTGGCATCTCGATCTGGCCACGCAGTTTGCCGTTGACCTGGATCACCAGTTGCAGGCTGTCCTGCACCAGCGCGCTTTCGTCCAATGCTGGCCAGCCGGCATCGATGATCGCGCCGCTTTGACCCAGTTGGCCCCACAGCTCATGGCTGATGTGTGGAGTGATCGGGGCGAGCAACAGGGCTACGGTCTGCAAGCCTTCCTGCAGCAGTGCACGGTCCTGTTCGCTGCCTTGCGGCGCTTTTTCCAGGACGTTCATCAGAGTCATCACCTGGGCGATGGCGGTGTTGAATTTGTGATGCTGGCCTACGTCCTGGCTGGCCTGCTTGATGGCCAGGTGGATTGCACGGCGAATGGCTTTCTGTTCGTCGCTCAGGGTCGCTATATCCAGAGCCCCCGGCAGCCCCTGGCTGACGTGGGCCTGGGCCAGGCGCCAGACGCGCTTGAGGAAGCGGTGCGCACCTTCAACGCCAGAGTCGGACCATTCCAGGCTCATGTCGGGCGGCGAGGCGAACATCATGAACAGGCGGCAAGTATCGGCGCCATATTGTTCGATCATCGATTGCGGGTCGACGCCATTGTTCTTCGACTTGGCCATCTTCTCGGTGCCACCGATCTCCACCGGCAGGCCGTCGGAGATGAGTTTGGCGCCAATGATCTTGGCCTTGCTGTCACGCTCCAGCTCGACATCCGCCGGGTTGTACCAGGTGTAGCTGCCATTGGCTTCGCGACGGTAGTAGGTCTCGGCAATCACCATGCCCTGGGTGAGCAGGTTCTTGAACGGCTCGTTGGAACTCACCAGGCCTTCGTCACGCATCAGCTTGTGGAAGAAACGCGCGTAGAGCAGGTGCAGGATGGCGTGTTCGATACCGCCGATGTACTGATCCACCGGCAACCAGTGGTTGGCCGCGGCCGGATCTACCAGGCCGCCTTCATAGTGCGGCGAGGCGTAACGGGCGTAGTACCACGAGGACTCGACGAAGGTGTCCATGGTGTCGGTTTCACGCTTGGCAGGTGCTCCACATTTCGGGCAGCTGCACTCGTAGAACTCGGGCATGCGCGCCAGTGGCGAACCGGCGCCATCGGGAACCACGTCTTCCGGCAATACCACCGGCAACTGCTCTTGCGGGACGGGTACATCGCCGCAGCTGTCGCAGTGGATGATCGGGATCGGGCAGCCCCAGTAGCGCTGGCGGCTGATGCCCCAGTCCCGCAGGCGGAACTGGGTGCGCGATTGGCCGAGGTTCTTCTTCAGCAGCGCCACTTCGATGGCATCGAACGCGCCAGGGAAGTCCAGGCCGTTGAACTCGCCGGAGTTGATCAGCTCGCCATGCTCGCCGTAAGCGTCCTGCCAGGGCGCCGGAGTTTCATCGCCAGCGCTGGTGCGTACCACGGCCTTGATCGGCAGGTTGTACTTGGTGGCGAACTCGAAGTCGCGCTCATCGTGGGCCGGTACCGCCATGACTGCGCCGTCGCCGTAGTGCATGAGCACGTAGTTGGCGACCCAGACCGGGAGTTTTTCACCGGTCAACGGGTGCTCGACGAACAGCGAAGTCGGCAGGCCTTTCTTTTCCTGGGTCGCCATGTCGGCTTCGGCGACGCTGCCACCCTTGCATTCGGCGATGAAGGCCTGCAGTTCGGGGTTGTCCTTTGCTGCCAGGGTGGCCAGCGGGTGCTCGGCTGCCACGGCAACGTAGGTCGCGCCCATCAGGGTGTCTGGACGGGTGGTGAAGACTTTCAGGGTCCCGGCTTCGCCGATGGAGGCCTGGTCGTAGGGAAATTGCACTTCCATGCCACGGGACTTGCCGATCCAGTTGCGTTGCATGGTCTTGACCTGCTCGGGCCAGCCCGGCAGTTCGTCGAGGCTCTCCAGCAGTTCATCCGCGTAGGCGGTGATCTTGAAGTAGTACATCGGAATTTCGCGCTTTTCGATCAGCGCGCCGGAACGCCAGCCGCGGCCGTCGATCACCTGTTCGTTGGCCAGCACGGTCTGGTCGATGGGGTCCCAGTTCACGGTGCCGTTCTTGCGGTAGATCACGCCTTTTTCGAACAGACGGGTGAACAGCCACTGTTCCCAGCGGTAGTAGTCCGGCTTGCAGGTGGTGACCTCGCGGGACCAGTCCACCGCCAGGCCCAGGCTGCGCAGCTGGGTCTTCATGTAGGCGATGTTTTCGTAGGTCCACTTGGCGGGAGCCACGTTGTTTTTCATCGCGGCGTTTTCCGCCGGCATGCCGAAGGCGTCCCAACCCATGGGTTGCAGAACGTTCTTGCCTTGCATGCGCTGGTAGCGGGAGATCACGTCGCCGATGGTGTAGTTGCGCACGTGCCCCATGTGTAGCTTGCCGCTGGGGTAAGGGAACATCGATAGGCAGTAGTAAGTTTCCTTGCCTGGCTGTTCACTGACTTCAAAGGACTTTTGCTCGTCCCAGAACGACTGGGCGGCGGCTTCGATTTCACGGGGCTGATAGTGTTCGTGCATGGCTACTTTTGTACTGAATAGGGGTGGCCTAATCCTCTTCAACGCAACTTCGGGTGGCGATGACGCCAAATGCGGCGTTTTTCAGTGCCCGATGGAGCTGGAAGTGGAGTTACAGGAAGCGCCGTAGCATACATGACCGCACTCTGCCGAGGGAAACCCTGATTGCTCGGGCGGGCCGTTGGTCGCGGCGGCGCGTCGCTTTCGGCTGTCCGACTAAGCTCAAAAAGGGGAGTGAGTCTTATCTTCGATGAGGTGAACGGATGCTTGAATCGCAGCGAAAAGCAACAGAACCGGAGGTGTATGAAAGGCTCCTCAATCGACTGGCTCTGGCCCTGGATGCGGCAAAAACGGCGGATCGACTGCGCAATGAGCGGCCTATCGAGCTGGAGCTGCGGGGTTTGAGCCGGGCGGAGTTTGAATTGATCAGGGCCTATCTGGCCCGCCATCAACGTGAAATGCAGATCAATCCAATGGGCAGTCTGCAACACCAGGAGGTGCCTCGTTCGGCCAAGATCATTTGGCTGAAGGATCAGGCGCCCGTCAAGGCATCGGTGAAAGTCCGATCTCAGCAGTTCAAGTAGGTCCCAGGGCCCCTTGTCGGGTCGAGCGAGGTCGCGGCCGAGGACCTCGGGAGCAAAAATACCAGGCATTGGTTGTTGCCGGACAGGTATCCCCTTTAGGCTTCGGGCATCTTGTTGGAGATGCTCGATGCCTTTTCGCTATTTCATCAAACAGTTGCTGCTGCCGCCCGGCATTCTATTGCTGTTGCTGCTGCTTGCCTGGGGCTTGCGCCGTTCCCGGCCACGGCTGGCAGGTTGGTGTTTTGCCTTGGGGCTGGGTGGTTTCTGGTTGATGAGCCTGCCGGTCATGGTGGAGTGGGGCGCGCGCGGTCTGGAGCGCTTGCCGCCCTTGCCGCAAAGCCAATGGGCGAGCCTGGCCGAGCAGGCGGATGTGATTGTGGTGCTGGGTTCGGGGCGGGAGCGGGGAGATCCGGCGTGGGGCTCCGATCAGCCCACCGGCGTGGGCCTGGAGCGCGAACGCTATGCCGCGCGCCTGGCCAAGGCCTCCGGGCTGCCGGTGCTGACCAGCGGCGGCTTGCATTACGGTACGCCGCCCACCGAGGCTGCGTTGATGGCGCAATCCCTGCTCGATGACTTTGGCGTGACGGTGCGCTGGCAGGAAGGCCGCAGCCGCACTACCTGGGAAAACGCGCAGTTCAGCGCCGAAGTCCTGCTGCCATTGGGGATCAAGCGTGTGGTGGTGGTGACCCAGGCCTGGCACATGCCCCGCTCGGTGTGGAGTTTCGAGCACGTCGGGTTTGAAGTGGTGCCTGCGCCAGTGGGGTTCCTGGGAATGGATAACGCCCGTCCGCTGGGAGGCTGGATGCCTGAGTTCAAGTCGATCTGGCAGAGCGGGCAGTTGCTCAATGAGGCAGTGGGCCAATTGGGCTACCGGTTGTTCTATCGCTGATGGCAATCCGGCACCCTCGGGAGCCGGATTGCCAGCGAGGGCCCTCAAACGGTCTTGGCAATACGGCTGGCCAGCAAGGCCCAGCCAAACAGCAGGGTGCAGAGCACCACCAGCGGCCAGGAGCGCCATTGCAGATACGGCGTCAGGTTGTGCATGGGCACGACCTCGCCGTACAGAATGCCGCGTTCGAACTGGGGAATCTGTACCGTGATCCTGCCGAACGGATCGATCAGCCCGGTGACGCCGTTGTTGGTCGCGCGAATCATCCAGCGCCCGGCTTCCAGGGCGCGCATCTGCGCCATCTGCAAGTGTTGCAGGGGGCCGATGGAAGTGCCGAACCAGGTGTCATTGCTGATGGTCAGCAGCAGGTCGCTACGGGCCGAAAGGCTGGCGGCGAATTCGGGGTAGACCACTTCGTAGCAGATGAACGGCGCTATCTGATAGCCCTTGGCCTGCAGCAGCGGCTGGTCGGCCGGGCCGCGGGCGAAGTCCGACATCGGCAGGTTGAAGAAGTCGATCAGGCCGCGCAGCACTTCCTGCAGGGGCACGTACTCGCCAAAAGGCACCAGCTTCTGCTTGAGGTAGGTGCCGTCCCCTTCGCCGGTCACGGTGATGCCGTTGAAGTAGCGTTTTTCATGGCGTACCAGTTGGCGCACCGGAACGCCGGTAATCAGCGCGGAATGACGGTCGGCGGCAAAGTTGCCCATCATCGTCAGGTAGCCTTCGGCCGACTCCTTGAGCACTGGTACTGCGGTTTCCGGCCAGACCAGCAGGTCTACGCGCTTGCTGCGAAAACTCATGTCGCGATACAGCGCCAACTGGGCGTTGAGCTCGGCCGGGTCCCACTTCATGCTCTGTTCGATATTGCCCTGGATGGCGGCGACCGATAGCGGCTCTCCGGCGGGGCTGGTCCAGGCATGGCCTTTCAGGGCCAGGCCCACGATCCAGGGGGCTGCCAACAGAAGCAGGCCCGCAACGATGAAGGCTTTGCGCCCGGCCTTGATCAGTCGCGGCAGGTTGTAGAGCAGCGCCGCGGTGAGGGCCAGTGAGAAGGAGATCAGCCAGATGCCACCCAGCGGCGCGAGCCCGGCCAGTGGGCCGTCAAGCTGGCTGTAGCCGGAATACAGCCAGGGAAAACCGGTGAGGAACCAGCCACGAAAGGCTTCCTGGCCCAGCCACAGGGCCGCGAATGCCAGGGCGTCCGCCAGCGGCGCTTCATTGCGTCGTAACCAGCGGGCCCAGAGCCAGGCAGGCAGTGCGAAAAACCAGGCGATGGCGGCGATGAAGGCCAGCATAAGCAGGCCGGCAAGCAGGGCCGAGGCGCCGCCATAGGTGTGAATGCTGACGTAGATCCAACTGGTGCCAGCCCCGAACAGGCCGAAGCCGAAGCACCAGCCGCGGCCCAGGGCCTGGCGCGGTGTCAGCTCGCGCAGCCCGGCGTAGAACAGGCCGACTGCCAGCAGCGCCAGAGGCCAGATGTTGTAGGGGGCCAGGGCCAGGGTGGTGATGGCGCCGGCGATCACGGCCAGCAGGTTGCCGGGCCAGCCGGGGCGGGTTGAGCGCTGCAAGAGGCGTTTCATCAGCTCTTTCCTGTGTCGTACCGGGCGAGGCACGAGGAGAATGGTTGGGTTGTTTCAGATGAGCGTCGAGTCACGCAGCGCTGCTCGGCCGATGCGTCCCCGCACTGTATCGCCTGAGGCCAGGCAAGTGGCCTCAAGACGATATCGCGGTGCGGGGGAGGGCAGATGACCCGTTTCCTCAGCGGGAAATGGGGGTCAGGCGCAGCAGATGAATCCGCCGGCTGTCGGCGTTGAGCACGCGGAAGCGATAGGCGCCGATTTCAGTGATTTCGTTGCGTTTTGGCAAGTGGCCGAACGCACTCATGACCAGGCCGCCTACGGTGTCGAATTCGTCGTCGGAAAAGTCGCTGTCGAAAAACTCGTTGAAGTTCTCGATGGGCGTCAGCGCCTTGATCAGGAAGTCGCCGCTGGGCAGTGGCTTGATGTAGCTGTCTTCCTCGACGTCATGCTCGTCCTCGATGTCGCCGACGATCTGTTCCAGCACGTCTTCGATGGTCACCAGGCCTGCCACGCCGCCGTACTCGTCGATGACGATGGCCATGTGGTTGTGGTTGGCGCGGAACTCGCGCAGCAGCACGTTCAGGCGCTTGGACTCGGGGACGAAGGTCGCCGGGCGCAGCAGGTCCTTGATGTTGAAGCTGTCACCGTTCTCCTTGAGGATCAGCGGCAGCAGGTCCTTGGCCAGCAGGACGCCCATCACGTCGTCATGGCTTTCGCCGATCACCGGGTAGCGCGAGTGCGCCGAATCGATGACTGCGGGCAGGAACTCCCGAGGGGTCTGGGTCGCCTTGATGCTGATCATTTGCGAGCGCGGAACCATGATGTCCCGGACTTGCAGGTCAGCGACCTGGATGGCGCCTTCGACGATGGCCAGCGCTTCGCTGTCCAGCAACTTGTTCTGATGGGCTTCGCGCAGCAGCTCCAGCAGCTCCTGGCGGTTTTTCGGCTCATGGGCAAAAGCCTGGGTCAGTTTGCCCAGCCAGGACTTTTGCCCGTTGCTCGATCGATCTTCGCTCATAGCGATTGCTCTGAATCCTTGGTTGTTACAGGGGGTTGTTGATCAGCTTTCGTCATCTGCATAAGGGTCCGGATGACCCAGTTCTGCAAGCAACGTTCGTTCCAGCGCTTCCATTTCTTCGGCTTCGTCGTCATCTATATGGTCGTAGCCCAACAGATGCAAGCAGCCGTGAATCACCAGATGGGCCCAGTGGGCCTGAAGTTCCTTGCCTTGTTCAGCCGCTTCGCGTTCGACCACCGCAATGCAGATCACCAGGTCCCCCAGCAATGGGATATCCAGCAGCTCATCCGGTACATCGGCAGGAAATGACAGCACATTGGTGGCGTAATCCTTATGACGCCAGGTGTGGTTCAGCTCACGCCCTTCTGCTTCGTCCACCAGGCGGATGGTCAGTTCCGAATCGGCGGTGCGCTGGCGCAGGGCCAGCTCGCACCACTGGCGGAACTGTTCATCGCTGGGGGCCGGCTGTTGGCTGGCGCGCTGCAGGTCAAGCTCAAGCATCGTGGCGGTTGCCTCGGTCTGCGGCAGCCTTGGCGGCCTCGTCGGCAGCGTGCAGTTCGAAGCGCTCGTAGGCTTCGACGATGCGTTGCACCAGCGGATGGCGCACCACGTCCTTGGGCATGAAGTGAGTGAAGCTGATACCAGGCACATCCTTGAGTACGTTGATCACATGGGCCAGGCCGGACTTGGTGCCCTTGGGCAGGTCGACCTGGGTGATGTCGCCGGTGATCACCGCAGTGGAGCCGAAACCGATCCGTGTCAGGAACATCTTCATCTGTTCCACGGTGGTGTTCTGGCTTTCATCGAGGATGATGAAGCTGTTGTTCAAGGTACGGCCGCGCATGTAGGCCAGGGGCGCGATCTCGATGACCTGGCGTTCGATGAGCTTGGCCACGTGTTCGAAGCCGAGCATTTCATACAGGGCGTCGTACAGCGGGCGCAGGTAGGGGTCGATCTTCTGGGCCAGGTCGCCGGGCAGGAAACCGAGCTTTTCGCCGGCTTCTACCGCCGGGCGCACCAGCAGGATGCGTCGCACCTGCTCGCGTTCCAGGGCGTCCACGGCGCAGGCCACGGCCAGGTAGGTCTTGCCGGTACCGGCCGGGCCAATGCCGAAGTTGATGTCGTTGCCGAGGATCTCTTTGACGTAGCGCTGCTGATTCAGGCCGCGGGGGCGAATCATGCCTTTCTTGGTGCGCAGGGCCACGGCGGCATCGGCTACCGAAGGGTTGTCCAGCTCTTGCACGGCAGACTCCTGCAAGAACAGGTGGACCAGGTCCGGCGACAGCTCGGTGCCCTTGGTTTCCCGGTAGAGACGGCGCAGAAGGTTTTCCGCGGAGGTGGTTTGCTTGGGTTCGCCGATCAGTTCGAACTGATTGCCGCGGTTGCGGATCTCGATCGTCAGGCGCTGTTCGATCAAGCGCAGATGCTCGTCGAATTGCCCGCACAGATTGGCGAAGCGGCGAGCCTCGAAGGGCTCGAGGATGAAACGATGAGGTTCTATGGGTGCGTTCAAGGTCGTTTTTAGCCGCCCAACGGCAATTAAGATGAATTCAAGGATAACGCCAGCAGCCTGGGTGCGAAAGCTCTTATGCGGAGCAAGGGCTGCTGGGGCTTTTCCCTGCCAGGTTATTGCAGCAGGGAGCCGCGCAGCGAGTGAGGCTGCGCCGAGTCGATGTACACGTCGGCGAACTGGCCGATCAGCGTGGGATTGTCACAGCGGAAGTTGACGATGCGGTTGTTCTCGGTCCGTCCCTGCAGTTCGCCCGGGTCTTTCTTCGAGTAGTCGGTCACCAGGATGCGCTGGGTAGAGCCGACCATTTGTCGGCTGATTTCAAAACCTTGCTGGTTGAGGCGGTGCTGCAAGGCGTTGAGCCGTTCCTTTTTCACCGCCTCCGGTGTTTCGTCGGCCAGGTCGGCGGCCGGTGTTCCCGGCCGTTGGCTGTAGACGAAGGAGTAGGAGAAGTCGAAACCGACGTCTTCGATCAGTTTCATGGTCTGCTGGAAATCCTTCTCCGTCTCGCCTGGGAAGCCGACGATAAAGTCCGAACTGATGCAGATTCCCGGAACAGCCGCCCTGAGCTTGCGCAGCTTGGACTTGTACTCCAGGGCGGTGTGATTGCGCTTCATGGCCGCGAGGATCCGGTCCGAGCCGGATTGCACCGGCAGGTGCAGGTGCTTCACCAGTTCTGGTACTTCGGCATGCGCCTGGATCAGGCTGTCGGAGAACTCCAGCGGATGTGAGGTGGTGTAGCGGATTCGCTCGATGCCATCGATCGCGGCAACCACACGAATCAATTCGGCCAGGTCGGCCATGCGCCCGTCGTGGGTTTGGCCGCGATAGCCGTTGACGTTCTGGCCCAGCAGGGTCACCTCGCGGACGCCGTTTTCCGCCAGGTGGATGATCTCGGCGATCACATCGTCGAAGGGCCGGCTGACTTCTTCGCCGCGGGTGTAGGGCACGACGCAGAAGGTGCAGTACTTGCTGCAGCCTTCCATCACCGAGACATAGGCGCTGGGGCCATCGATCCGGGGCTCGGGCAGGTGGTCGAACTTTTCGATTTCCGGGAACGAGACGTCGACCTGCGGCAATTTGGTGATGCGCGCGACGTCGATCATTTCCGGCAGGCGGTGCAGGGTCTGCGGGCCGAAGACCACGTCCACATAGGGTGCGCGGTCGCGGATGGCCGCGCCCTCCTGGCTGGCCACGCAGCCGCCTACGGCGATCACCATGTCCGGATTGGCCAGCTTGAGCTCACGCCAGCGCCCGAGCTGGGAGTACACCCGGTCCTGGGCGCGTTCGCGAATGGAGCAGGTGTTGAGCAGGATGACGTCCGCATCTTCGGCGCGTGCGGTGACTTCCAGGGCCTGATGTTCGCCCAGCAGGTCCACCATGCGCGAGCTGTCGTACTCGTTCATCTGGCAACCGTGGGTTTCGATGTAAAGCTTCTTGGCCATGGACGGGATCATCACGTGATTCAAAGAACCGCGCATTATAGGGGCCATGCCCACAGGTTCCTAGGGTTGTGCATCGGGTAGCTATGCTATAGTTCGCGCCCTATTTTTGTCCCCCGATGTGTTACCCGCCCGCCATGACCAAACGTGAAGCTCCAATCTACAAGGTGATTTTCCTCAACCAGGGCCAGGTGTTCGAAATGTACGCCAAGCAGATCTATCAGAGTGATCTGTGGGGTTTCCTGGAAGTGGAAGAGTTCGTCTTTGGCGAGCGCACGCAAGTGGTCGTTGACCCGAGCGAGGAGAAGCTCAAGGCCCAGTTCGAAGGTGTAGTGCGCAGCTTTGTGCCGATGCATTCGATCGTGCGCATCGATGAAGTCGAGCGCCTGGGTACGCCGAAAATCAGCGAGGCCCGCGGGGTGAGCAATGTCATGCCGTTCCCGATGCCGATGCCGGAAAAGTAAGCCTGGCCGATTCCGTCTTTCCGGGAGGGCGGTTGTCTGTGTGGAAGCCGGCTCACCGGCGACTGAGGCGCAAATGCCTACGGCAGGGGCGAGAAGGGTGAACGCCCATCGGCGCTCTGCAGTTCCATCAGGTATTTGCGGAAAATCTGTCCCAGTACCTGGGTCGCAACTTCCAGTTCGTCGCGCTGCATGTGCTCGGCGACTTCGTCGGCAGTGTCCAGGGCGTCTTCGGCGCCATTGACCGCAGCCATCTTCAGCACGATGTAAGCCTGCACGTTATTGGCCGGCACGCCTTCACCGTGGAAGAACATGGTGCCCAGCTTGAATTGCGCCTGGGCATGGCCTTGCAAGGAGGCCTTTTCGAAGTAGCTCAGGGCTTGATTGAAATCTTGCGGCGCACCTTTGCCCTCGTAGTAGAACTCGCCCAGCTCGTATTGCGCCTCGGCATCCCCCTCGTCGGCGGCCTTCTGGCAGGCGGTGAGGGCCTCGGCCTGGTCCTGAGCCTGGGGATCGAGGGTGCAGCGACCCAGCGCCGGGATCAACAACGAGTTGCCACCTGCTTGTGCATGCGCGAGCAGGGGCTGAAGGAGCAACAGGCAGCCCAGTGTCAGGGCGCGGCCGGTGCGGTTCATGGGAATCGACTTACCTCTGAGGGGCGCGGGGCCCAGCGTGGGGCCCAATAAGCGCGCATTATGAAATAAGCAGGGCCCACCTTACAAAGTCTTTACTCGTTTTTCTGCTGCGTGGGCGCTATATCCCAAGGATTCATCAGCATTTCCAGGTTTCACTGGAGAAAATTCAAGTAAAGACTACAACGGGCGTGATGTTTCACACGCCCGCCGTCCAGCGCTTACTTCAGGGCGGCGAATGCCCGCTCTGCCGCATCCAGCGTCAGCTGCAACTCGGCCTCGCCGTGGGCGATGGAGGTGAAGCCCGCTTCGAAGGCACTCGGCGCCAGGTACACGCCGCCTTCCAGCATCAGGTGGAAGAAGCGCTTGAACAGGTTGGCGTCGCTGGCCATCACATCGTCGAAGGTGACGATGTCATCGGCACCGCTGAAGTACAGGCCGAACATGCCGCCAGCCTGGGTGGTGACGAACGGAATGCCTGCTGCATCGGCGCGTTGTTGCAGGCCTTCGAGCAGACGGCTGGTGTAGTCGCTCAGTTCGGCGTGGAAGCCCGGGCGGCTGATCAGGCGCAGAGTGGTCAGGCCAGCGGCCATGGCCAGCGGGTTGCCGGACAGGGTGCCGGCCTGGTAGACCGGGCCCAGGGGCGCGATGTGCTCCATGATCTTGCGCTTGCCGCCGAAGCAGCCTACCGGCATGCCGCCGCCGATGATCTTGCCGAAGGTCGACAGGTCGGGTGTCACGCCGTAATGGGCCTGAGCGCCACCGAGGGCAACACGGAAACCGGTCATCACTTCGTCGAAGATCAGCACTACGCCGTGCTGATCGCAGAGGCGACGCAGGCCTTCGAGGAAACCTGGTGCCGGGGGTACGCAGTTCATGTTGCCGGCCACTGGCTCAACGATGATGCAGGCCACTTCCTGGCCTACTTCGGCGAGCATTTTTTCCACCGCCGCAATGTCGTTGAAGGGCAGGGTCAGGGTGTGCTTGGCGAAAGCCGCGGGCACACCGGCGGAGCTCGGCACGCCTTGGGTCAGGGCGCCGGAGCCCGCCTTTACCAGCAGGCTGTCGGAGTGGCCGTGGTAGCAGCCTTCGAACTTGATGATGCTGTCCCGGCCGGTGAAGCCACGGGCCAGGCGAATGGCACTCATGGTGGCTTCGGTGCCCGAACTGACCATGCGCACCATTTCCATGGACGGCACGATGGAGCACACCAGGTCGGCCATTTCGGTTTCCATGGCGGTCGGTGCGCCGTAGGACAGGCCGTGTTCCAGTTGCTTGCGCACGGCGTCCAGGACATCAGGGTGGCTGTGGCCAAGAATCATCGGGCCCCAGGAGCCAACGTAGTCGACATAGCGCTTGTCGTCTTCGTCGGTGACGTAGGCACCTTCTGCGTGTTTGAAGAACAGCGGGGTGCCGCCCACGCTCTTGAAGGCGCGGACAGGCGAATTGACGCCACCCGGGATGTGTTTCTGGGCGTTGGCAAACAGGGTTTCGGAACGAGACATGATCGGGCTCTCAAAAATCAGCTGTTGAATAGGGCGTTGAAGGCGCGGGCGCGGCGGGTCACTTCTTCGGCGCTCTCGGCGCCGAACAGGCCGTGGACCACCGCCAGCAGGTCGGCGCCGTGGTTCACCAGTGGCGCGGCGTTGTCCAGGGTGATGCCGCCGATCACGCAGATCGGCAGGTGCAGGCTGGCCCGGGCCTGGTCCAGCAGCTCCAGGCTGGCCGCAGGCGCGCCGGGTTTGGTGGTGGAATTGAAGAAACGGCCGAAGGCGACATAGCTGGCGCCTTCCTTGGCGGCTTGCTCGGCCAGTGGCAACTGGCTGTGGCAGGTGGCACCGATGATCGCCTGGCGGCCCAGCAAGGCTCGGGCCGGGGTCAATGGGCCATCAGTCTGGCCCAGGTGCACGCCGGCACCGATACGCGCCGCCAGCTCGGCATCATCGTTGATGATCAAACGGGTCTTGTAGCGCTCGCACAAGGCCAGCAGGGTTTCGGCTTCCCGCAGTCGGCGGGCCTGGTCGTCGCTTTTGTCGCGGTACTGCAACAGCGTGACACCGCCTTCCAGCGCCGCCTCCACGTACTTCAGAAACTTGCCGGCCAACAGTTGGCTGTCGGTGATGGCGTACAGACCACGTAGTTTCATTGAGCAGGCCTCATGACATTACGAGCAGAAATCCAGCGGCAAGCGGCGCGGAACGAACTGGCCACGGCCAAGCTGTTCGGCATCGCGCAGGGTGCGCCAGGTGTAATCCAGGGCGGACTTCACCGCACTGGCCAGGTGTTCACCTTGGGCCAGGCGGCCGGCCAGTGCGCTGGCCAGGGTGCAGCCGGAGCCGTGGTAGCTGCCCGGCAAGCGCTGGCAGGTATAGGTTTCGCGCAGGCCGTCACGGCTGTACAGGCGATTGTGGACTTCGTGTTCATCGCCGTGGCCGCCGGTGATCAGCAAATGCTTGACGAAGGGCAGGAGTTTTTCGGCGCATTGGTCGGCGCTGCCTTCAGGCAGTTCCGCGAGAATTCGGGCTTCGGGAAGGTTGGGGGTGGCAATGGTTGCCAGGGGCAGGAGGCGCTCGCGCATGGCGTAGCCGACTTCATCCTTGCCCAGCCGGCCACCGCCGCCGGCGCGCAACACCGGATCGCAGACCACTGGCAGGTGCGGGTGGGCCTGGAGCAGCTCGACCACGGTGTCGACCATTTCCAGGGAACCGAGCATGCCCAGCTTGACCGCCGCTACCGTGGAGTCGTTGAGCACCGCATTGGCCTGGGCCAATACCCACTCGCGATCCAGGACGCGGAAGTCGCTGACATTGACCGTGTCCTGCACGGTCAACGCGGTGACAGCCGGAGCTGCATGACAACCCTGAGCCAGCAGGGCTTCGATATCTGCCTGCAGGCCGGCGCCACCACTGGGGTCGTGGCCGGAGAGACAGAGGACAACGGGGCGAGAGCTGTAGATATTCATGGGCGGCGAGCTTACCACCAAACGTTTTTTTTCGCGGCGCTCGACATATAAGAGAGGGGCGATCTGGCGCCTGCCAGCCCACTTGACCGAAGCAACAGCTCTAGCCCGCTGGATTGCGCTGAAAGCCCCGTTCTAGAGCCTTTAGACTAAAACTTACAATGGTGTTCAATGGCCATCAGCGGCTATGCTAGAGTGGATTCAAATCAATAACAGGTCATGCCGGTTCTACGTCTGCTCAAGGGAAATGGGGGACTTCCTGACACCACCGGACAAGCCACGCTGGGGCTTTATGCACTATTTGCTGATGTTGCTGTTGAGCTTGCCGATGCTGGCTGGCGCCGCCGAGTTCGACGAGTTCACTCAACGCCTGCCCTTGGGCCGAGTGATGCAAGTACTCGAAGACGCGGGGGGTGAGGCGACCATTGCCGATGTCAGCTCGGGGCCTCTGGCTGAACAATTCAGACCCCACGACAAAGACACCCTCAACGCCGGTTATTCGCGCTCGGCGTTCTGGCTGAAGATCGACCTCGACTATCGCCCCGCCAACCCGAGCGCACAACGCAGCTGGTTGCTGGAGTTGGCCTATCCGCCTCTGGACCACCTTGAACTGTACGTCCCTGACGAGTCTGGTGGTTATCGCCTGGCGGGTCGTACCGGGGATGCCTTGCCCTTCGACAGTCGAGAGATTCGCCAGAACAACTACCTGTTCAACCTGAATTTTTCTCCCCACGAGCACAAGACCGTCTACCTGCGGCTGGCCAGTGAAGGCTCGATCCAGGCGCCGGTGAGCCTGTGGTCCAGCAGTGCTTACCTGGAAGCCCAGCCGGTGCGGTTGTATGTGCTCGGGCTGATTTACGGCGTGCTGCTGGGGATGCTGGTGTACAACCTGTTCATCTACCTCAGCGTGCGGGACACCAGCTACCTCTACTACATCGTCTATATCGCTTCCTTCGGTCTCTATCAGCTGTCGGTCAACGGCGCCGCAGTGGAGTACTTCTGGCCCGACAGCCCCTGGTGGGCCAATGCCGCGACACCGTTCTTCATCGGTTCGGCAGGTTTGTTCGGCAGCCAGTTCGCCCGCAGCTTCCTGCAGACTTCCCGCCACAGCCCCTGGGTCGACCGTGTGCTACTGGCCTTGATGGCCTTTGGCGCGTTGGTCATGGCGCTTTCACTGATGACCAGTTATGCCCTGGCATTGCGCCTGGCCACCACCCTGGCCCTGGTGTTCACCGTGGTGATCTACGTGGCCGGGATTGTCGCCTGGTGTCGAGGCCTGCGCGTGGCACGCTATTTCATCATCGCCTGGTCGGCCTTTTTGTTTGGAGGGGTGATCAACACCTTGATGGTGCTGGGTTACCTGCCGAATGTGTTCCTGACCATGTACGCCAGCCAGATCGGCTCGGCGATCGAAGTGGCGTTGCTGTCCCTGGCCCTGGCCGATCGCATCAATGCCATGCGTGAGCAACAGGCCCAGACACTGCTCGAAGCCGGGCAGAAGCTTGAAGTGTTGAACCAGCAACTGGCCCACAGCAACCGGCTCAAGGACGAATTCCTGGCCACCCTGACCCATGAGCTGCGGACCCCGATGAATGGCGTCATCGGCTCCCTGGAACTGATGCAGACCCTGGAACTGGATCCGGAGCTGGAGCAATACCAGCAGACAGCGGCCGGCTCGGCGCGGGACATGATGCGCATGGTCAACGGCATTCTGACCCTGACCGAGCTGCAGGCCGGCAAGCTCAGCGCCCAGCGTCAGCCGTTCAGCCTGCGCTCCCTGCTGACGACACTGCAGACCCAATACGGCGCCAGTGCCGCCGCCAAGTCGCTGGCTTTCCAGATTGACTTGAGCGCCGGGCTGCCCGATCGCTTGCAGGGCGACCGCTGCAAACTCAGCCATTGTCTGGAGTGCCTGCTGGACAATGCCATCAAGTTCACCCCTTCGGGCAGCGTGGTGCTGCGGGTGCTCACGCGTTCCGTGTCGGCGCAGCGGGTCAGCCTGAGTTTCGAGGTGATCGACAGCGGTATTGGCTTCGTCAACCTGGATGAAGCGACCCTGTATCAGCGTTTCTTCCAGCTCGATGGTTCCATGACCCGTGAATATGGCGGGCTGGGTATCGGCCTGGCGATCTGTCGGCAGTTGGTGGAGTTGCTGGGCGGGCAATTGACCCACGAATCCACGCCAGGCCGGGGCAGTTGTTTCCGCCTGCTGGTGGAGTTCGACGCCCAGGAACCCGCCCCGCGCTCGCCGGCGGCAGTGGCGCGACGCTTGCCCCGGGACTGCACCGTGCTGCTGGTGGACGACAACGACGTCAATCAGTTGGTGGTCAGGGGCATGCTGCTCAAGCTGGGCTACCAGGTGCGCACCGCCGGTAGCCCTACTGATGCCCTGCAATTGCTCGGGCGTGAGCTGGTCAGTGCGGTGTTGATCGATGGCGAGATGTCCACGGCGCAACTGGGGGCGTTTCGCTTGCAGGCCCAGGCGCTGCCCGGCTATTCCCAATTGCCCATCCTGCTGGCCTGCGTGCCCGGCAAAGAGGGCTGCCCGGCGGGGGCTGGCTCCGACTATCTGGCTAAACCGGTGAAGTTCGAGGCCTTGCAAACGGCATTGTCGAGATATGTGCTCTCTGTGGAACAGGGCGAAAGCGCCGACATTTAGGCAGGTATGCCACTTTGTTCGGGGTGGGGGCGGTGCTTAACTGGGGTCTTGGCACACCCTGAAGGAGCCCCGCGATGAACCTCCACCAGTTCGCTGAAACCCACGAAGTCACCAACCAGCCGCCAGCTTTGGACGGCGCCAATCTCTATCGGATCGACCTGCCGCTGCAGCAATGGATGCGCCGTTTCGATGCCGGTTGGGCCGAGTCGCGGGTCGACGCCTATGGCGCCCTGGCCGGTGGTCCGTTGATGGAGGCGGGGTTCCTGGCCAATCAGAACAAACCGGTATTTTCCAGCCACGACCGCTTTGGCCACCGGATCGATCTGGTGGAGTTTCATCCCGCCTACCACCAATTGATGCAGGCGGCGATCGAAGCCGGCCTGACCTCACTGCCCTGGACCGATCCGCAAGCGGGGGCCCACGTTGCCCGCGCCTCCATGACCTATCTGCACAGCCAGGCCGAGGCCGGCAGCGGCTGTCCGCTGACCATGACCTTCGCCTGTGTACCGGCCTTGAAGCTGCAACCGGATATCGCCGACCAGTGGCTGCCCAAGATCCTTGCCACCCGGTACGACCCGCGCAATGTCGGCATGCAACACAAGGCCGGGCTGACCATCGGCATGGCCATGACCGAGAAACAGGGCGGCACCGATGTGCGTGCCAACACCACCCGGGCCTACCCGGTGGGGGCTGGCGGCCCCGGGCAGGTGTACGAGCTGGTGGGCCACAAATGGTTCTGTTCGGCGCCGATGTGCGATGCCTTCCTGACCCTGGCCCAAACCGACAAGGGCCTGACCTGCTTCCTCCTGCCCCGGCACCGTCCCGATGACACGCGCAACCAGTTCTATATCCAGCGCCTGAAGAACAAGCTCGGCAACCTTTCCAACGCTTCCAGCGAAGTGGAGTTCCGCGGTGCCCTGGCCTGGATGATCGGCGAGGAAGGCCGCGGCGTGCCGACCATTATCGAGATGGTGGCCATGACCCGTTTCGATTGCATGGTCGGCTCCAGCTCCCTGATGCGCCAGGCTCTGACCCAGGCCAGCCATCACTGTGCCCATCGCACCGTGGGCGGGCGGGTGCTCAGCGAGCAGCCCCTGATGCAGAACGTGCTGGCCGACCTGGCCCTGGAAAGCGAAGCGGCCCTGGCCCTGAGCATGCGCATGGGGCGGGCCCTGGATCATCTGGACGATGCCCAGGAGGCGAAGTTTTCCCGGCTGGTGACGGCGGTGGGCAAGTACTGGATCTGCAAGCGGGCCCCGGCGATGATCAACGAGGCGGCGGAGTGCATGGGCGGTGCCGGTTACGTCGAGGACAGCATCCTGCCACGGCTGTACCGCGAGGCGCCGGTGAACTCCACCTGGGAAGGCTCCGGCAACGTGCAATGCCTGGATGTGCTGCGAGCCTTGTCGAAGGAGCCGGGCGTGCTGGACGCCTTGTTCGCCGAATTGGGCGATGGCCATGGCGACAAGCGCCTGGCCGCCCATATCAACGGGCTGAAGGAGAGCTTCAAGGACACCGGCGACATTCAATACCGTGCTCGTCAACTCACCGAGGACATTGCCCTGGGCCTGCAGGCCAAGCTCTTGCTGGAAGCCGGCAACCAGGTGGTCAGCGACGCCTTTATCGCCAGCCGCCTGGGCGGCCAGGGCGGGCGGGTCTACGGCACCTTGCCGCGTGGCCTGGACGTGGCAGCCATTGTCGCCCGCTCCTCCCCTCAGGGCTTCTGACCCTCCCTGGCGCCGGCTTCCCGGCGCCTGCGGTGATTACGCTGTTCCCGTGGGACGGTCTTGCAGGCAAGATGAATGCCTGCAAGTTCAGAACACAGGATGCTTATCGTGACCGAAGCTTTTATTGTCGTTCAAACCGCCGAGCAAGCCGTGGACCGGCTTGCCGCCCTGCATGAGCGGGCCACCACGGCGCTGAGCCAGGCGCTCAAGCGTTATCTCAAGGACCGGGTCGAGCCGGATGCCGAGCAAAGAGCACTGTTTCGCTACCCTGAGTTGCGCCTGACCTACCACTGCCATGGCGAAGTCCCACAGACCACAAGGGCCTATGCCAAGGTCCAGTTGCCGGGCACCTACAGTGTCACCGTGACCCATCCTGCAGCCTTCCGTAATTACCTGCTCGAACAATTGGTGCCGTTGATGCACGACTTCACCGTGACGGTGGAAGTGGGCGTCAGTGAGCAGAACATTCCTTATCCCTATGTCGTGGAGCAGGGCGACGAGCTGGCAGGTTCCGGCGTGACCGCTGCGGCGCTGGCGCGGGTGTTCCCGAGTACCGACCTGTCGGCCGCCACCGACGGCATCGCCGATGGCCTCTACGATTGGGAAAATACCCATCCGCTGCCCCTGGCGCTGTTCGATGCCGCGCGAGTGGATTTCTCCCTGCGGCGCCTGGTGCACTACACCGGTAGCGACTGGCGTCATGTGCAGCCGTGGATCCTGCTGACCAACTATCACCGCTATGTGGACCAGTTCATCGTTCATGGCCTGGAGCAGTTGCGCAGCGATCCGCGCTTTGTGCGCATGGTCCTGCCGGGCAACGTGATCATCGAGAAAAGCATGGATCACGGCGAGGCCTCGGCCATCGCCGCCGGTGTGGTCTGGCACCGCTACCAGATGCCGGCCTACCACTTGCAGGCCAGCGATGGCCACGGTGTGACCCTGGTGAATATCGGTGTCGGTCCGTCCAACGCCAAGAACATCACCGACCACCTGGCGGTGCTGCGTCCGCATTGCTGGCTGATGATCGGCCACTGCGGCGGCCTGCGGCAGTCCCAGACCATTGGCGACTACGTGCTGGCCCACGCTTATATGCGGCGCGACGGCATTCTCGACCGCGTGGTGCCGCCGAACATTCCGATTCCGGCCCTGGCCGAAGTCCAGTTGGCGTTGCAGCAGGCGGCGGCCAATGTCACCGGGGAAAAGGGCGAACAACTGAAGAAACGCCTGCGCACCGGCACCGTGCTGACTTACGACGACCGCAACTGGGAGTTGCGTTGGGCCGAGGAACGCCCGCTGATCAACCTGTCCCGGGCCGTGGCGGTGGACATGGAAAGCGGCACCATCGCCGCCCAGGGGTATCGCCTGCGGGTGCCCTACGGCACCTTGTTGTGTGTCTCGGACAAGCCATTGCACAGTGAAATCAAGTTGCCGGGCGCGGCCAACGCCTTTTATGAGCGTGCGGTCAGCCAGCATCTGAAGATCGGTATCGAAGCGGTGGACCTGATGCGCAGCGAGCTCAACTCCCTGCACTCGCGCAAACTGCGCAGCTTCGACGAGCCGCCTTTCCGCTAAGCGTTTAAGCCATGGTCATTTGGCGGTCAGGCCACTAGCATTGTCGGTCCTGATCGCTGAATGTTCCTGCTCCCATGTCCCGTCCGCCCCGTCCCGCTTCCCGCCGCCCTGGCGCCAAACCGTTTTCGTCCTCTCCCGCCAAGCGTGTGGCCAAGGCCGCGCCGGTCGAGCCGAAGCTGATCCTGTTCAACAAGCCTTTCGATGTGCTGACCCAGTTCAGCGATGGCGAGGGGCGGGCCACGCTCAAGGACTTCATTGCGGTCCCCGGGGTCTACCCGGCCGGGCGCCTGGATCGCGACAGTGAAGGGTTGCTGCTGTTGACCAATGACGGGCAGTTGCAGGCGCGCATCGCCGATCCCAAGCACAAGCTGGCCAAGACCTATTGGGTGCAGGTCGAGGGCGAGCCCAGTGCCGAGCAGTTGCAGCGCTTGCGCGAAGGTGTGCAGTTGAATGACGGCATGACCCTGCCGGCCGAGGCGCGCCAGCTCGAAGAACCGACGCTATGGCCGCGCAACCCGCCGGTGCGCTTTCGCAAGAGCGTGCCCACCAGTTGGCTGGAGCTGGTGATACGCGAGGGGCGCAACCGCCAGGTAAGGCGCATGACCGCTGCGGTGGGGCTACCGACCTTGCGCCTGGTGCGGGTCAGGATCGGCGACTGGACCCTGGACGGCCTGGAGCAGGGCCAGTGGAAAGAGGTGGCTGCGCGCTTATAAGGCGCCGGACTCGATCAGGCCGATCACCACGCTCTTGATGATGAAGGCTGCAACGCCCAGGCCCAGCACGAAGAACAGGATGAACGAGCCGAAGCGTCCGGCCTTGGACTTCTTGGCCAGGTCCCAGACGATGAAACCCATGAAAATGATCAGGATACTGACCAGGCCGGTCATCATCCACTCTTCGAATACTGCTGGGTCCATCACTCATCTCCAGTGCAGGCAGGGCAAAAAATGCCGGGCGAGTATACGCCAACGCCCGCGGCCCAAGCATTGATCTGCATGCGTTATGTCGCCACAGCGGGGGCCGGGATTCAGTTGCGCAGGTGGGTCAGCGGCAGTTCGGTGCTGTTGAGCACCTGATTGAGCACGAAGCTCGAACGCACGCTGGTCACGCCCTCGATACGGGTCAGATGGCCGAGCAGCAGCTTCTGGTAATGGTCCATGTCCGGTACCACCACCTTGAGCTGATAGTCGGCATCGACCCCGGTCACCAGGCTGCACTCCAGCACCTGGGGCAGGCTGCGGATCGCGGCTTCGAAATTCTCGAAGCGTTCCGGCGTGTGCCGGTCCATGCCGATCAGGACATAGGCGGTCAGGCTCAGACCGAGCATCTTGCGGTCCAGCAGGGCGACCTGGCGGGAAATGTAGCCATCGTCCTCCAGCTGCTTGACCCGGCGCGAGCAAGGGGAGGGCGACAGGCCGATGCGCTCGGCCAGTTCCTGGTTGGAGATACGGGCGTCGCGTTGCAACTCCGCCAAAATGCTCAGGTCGTAGCGGTCGAGTTTGCTCATCAATCAGGCCTTTGTCGTAACTATTGCGTTGAATTATCTATCTTGAGTTAAAAATTGCGCAAGTGGTGTTTTTACAAGCAATCTTCGCAATCCTCTGTCTTCGCTGCGCGCCTATTCTTATCACCAGAATCACTGCCCGGACATAGAGTCCACTGCGGCCCGCCGAATCAGGCCTGCCGCGGCCGCCAATCCCACAGGGTTGAGCCGGCCCCCGGGCTACACACTGTCCAGAAGACGGAGTGAGGTGAGCCGGCGTCAAAAGCGCCGAGCACGGACAAAATCTCAAAGGGCGGCCGACGGGCCGCCCTTTTTTATTGCCTGCGAAATAAGTCTCGTGACTGATAACCTGATGCAGAACCGCCCAGGGCTTTTTCAGTCTTATGTACAGGCCCCCCCTATCCGCAGTGAGGAATAGCATGAAGTCGCGCATCTGGCGTATGGCAGGTGTTGGTGTGTTGTGCCTGAGCGTCAACGCTCAGTTGCTCGCCGATGAGCGAGACGAGAATCGGCCGCCTGCGCAGCATGGCGCTCCCGGGGGCGAGCAGCGAGAGCATCAAGGCCAGGGCCGCCCGGAAAATGCCCCGCCGCGGCCCGCCAATGTTCCCAACCGTCCACCACCCAGTGCGCAGCCACAGCGGCCGCAGAATGAAATCATTCGCGGCGATAACAGCCGTCAGTTCGAGCACAACGGCCAGAACCCGGGAGGGCAGTGGCAGAACCGGCCTCAGCACGATCCCAATCAGCAGGTTCGCCCGGCCCCTGTGCCACAACCCCAGGTGCAGCAGCCGAACAACCTGCCGATCCAGGGCCGCCCCGACACCGTGCGCCAGACCCAGGAGCCACAGCGTGGCTACTATCAGGACATTCCCCGGCGCAACGACTACAACCAGCATTGGCAGGCTGGCGGCCCGGGCTCTCGGCCAGGTGGCGGCCATCCCAACGACTACCGCTGGCCGGGCCGCCCTGATGGCCATGGCAATGGCTGGGGCCCCGGGCCGCAGTACCGCCCCGGGTATGTGATCGACCGCTTCCCCGGGCGCAATGACCGGGTCGCCTATCGCGGCCAGGATTACTTTTTTTCCGGTGGTTACTGGTACCGCCCGCAAGGCCCGCGCTATGTGGTGGTGCGCCCGCCCTATGGCATTCGCGTGACGTACCTGCCCGACTATGCGCGGGAAGTCTGGATCGGCAGCGCGCTGTTCTTTCTGGCGGCAGGGGCTTACTACACCTACGAAGCCAACACCCAGCAGTACGTGGTGGTCGAGCCACCTGCCGGCGTGCCGGTTGCGGACCCGCAGCAGAGCGGCAATGGCTATGACGTGCTGGCCTACCCGGTCAACGGCCAGTCGCCGCAGCAGATCGACCAGGACCGTTACGACTGCTATCGCTGGGCGGTGCAGCAGAGCGGCTTCGATCCTGCGAGCGTGACCTATCAGCCGGCCCCGCAAGTGGTCCAGGCCTACCGCCAGGCCCAGGGCAACTGCTTGAGCTCACGGGGCTATCAGGTGACCTACTGAGCCCTGGCTGCCTTCACCACTTCCTGCGGGTCGGCGTGCACCAGCACTTCGGCCCGTGGATAGGCCTTCTGGATGGCATCGGCGGCCTGGTCGCTGATGCCATGGGCCACCGAAAGGGTCAGTTCCCCGGGTAATTCCAGGTGCAGTTGGACAAACCAGTGGCTGCCGGAAATCCGTGTGCGCAGGTCATGGGCCCCCAGTACTCCCGGCACACTGCACGCCAGCTCCAGCATGTGCTGGCTGACGTCCGGTGGCAGCTCCTGGTCCATCAGCACCGAGAAGCTCTCCCGGGCGATCTGGATCGCGCTCCAGAGAATGTAGACGGCAATCCCCAGGCCGAACCAGGCGTCCACCTGATGCAGGCCGAACGCCGCCAGCACCAGGGCCAGCAGGATGCTGCCGTTGAGCATCAGGTCGGAGCGGTAGTGCAGGGAGTCGGCGCGTACTGCATTGGAGCCGGTCGCCCGGATCACCCGGTGCTGCAGGAGCAGCAGGGCAATGGTCAGCGCCAGCGACAGGACGATCACCCCGATGCTCAGCCAGGGCGCGCCTACCGGTTCCGGATGTTGCAGGCGTTGCGCCGCCTGGAAGGCAATCAGAACCGCGCTGCCGGCGATGAACAATGCCTGGGCCATGCCCGCCAGGGACTCGGCCTTGCCGTGGCCATAGCGGTGGTCGTCGTCTGCCGGGCGCAGGGCGTAATGCACTGCCAGCAGGTTGAGCAGTGAGGTGAAACCGTCCAGCACCGAGTCGGTGAGCCCGGCGAGCATGCTCACCGAGCTGCTGAGCCACCAGGCGACAGCCTTGGTCACGATCAGTATGCCCGCCACGGTGACCGAGGCGCGGGTGGCCAGGCGCAGGAGGCGGGCGTGTTCCGAGTTGGCGGTCATTGATGGCGGGTTCCTGGGTAAAAGTGATCAGGCAGCAGGTTGCAGGCCGTACAGCGCCAGTTGTTGCACGCTGCCCTTGTGCTGGATCAGGCGTGGGTCATCCAGGGGGAAACTGCCCCCCAGTTCGCTTTCCAGGATGGCCTGCAGCTTGCGGTTGTCGACTTTACCGTCGGCGCCGATGGCCTGTTGCAGTTTTTCCGGCGCGATCTGCGCGGTCTTGCCCGGCTCCAGGTAGATGGCCCCGGTGGCGAAGTCGACGCCGAAGGCGATCAGCCCTGGGATCACGTAGAACAGCAGGCCAACGGCATCCAGCACAGCCACCAGGGGATCGATCTTGCCGTCGATCTGGCCGCGCCGGTCGGGGAAGAAGATCGAGCCGCAGGCGGTGAGTTGGGTCAGCAGGGTGGCCACCAGAACGCCGCCGATGACACGGTGGGAAATACGCATGGAAATCTCCTAGCAAGCACGAAAGCAACGAGGGATGAAGCGGGGTGTTGAGTCTTGTCGATCAGCACTCAGACCATGATTAACCCCAGGCAGTTCGCCGTTATACTCGCGCCTCTGTTTTGGAGCCAGCATGAATTCTTTGCCAATTGATGAAGTTTTGCCTGCACTGCGTACCGCCCTGGCGACACGCCATGAAGCGGTGCTCGAAGCCCCGCCCGGTGCCGGCAAGACGACCCGCGTGCCCCTGGCGCTCCTGGACCAGGACTGGCTGGCCGGACAGACCATCCTCATGCTCGAACCCCGGCGCCTGGCCGCCCGGGCCGCCGCCGAGCGCCTGGCCAGCGAGCTGGGAGAGAAAGTCGGCGAGACCGTGGGTTATCGCATCCGCCTGGACAGCAAGGTCGGCCCGCGTACCCGCATCGAGGTGGTCACCGAAGGCATCCTCACCCGGCGCCTGCAGGATGACCCGGCCCTGGAAGGCGTCGGCCTGCTGATTTTCGATGAATTCCACGAACGCAGCCTGGACGCCGATCTGGCCCTGGCCCTGAGCCTCAATGGCCGCGAGCTGTTTCGTGACGAGCAGCCACTGAAGATCCTGCTGATGTCGGCGACGCTGGAAGGCGAGCGCCTGTCGACCCTGCTCGGCGATGCGCCGATCCTGCGCAGTGAAGGGCGCATGTACCCGGTGACCCAGCGCTGGGGCCGACCCTTCCAGCCCGGTGAATTCATCGAGCCAAGGGTGGTGCAGACCGTGCTCGAGGCCCTCAACGATGAAAGCGGCAGCCTGCTGGTGTTCCTCCCCGGCCAGGCGGAGATCCGCCGGGTGCACCAGCAGTTGGCCGAAGCCCTGGGTGAGCGCAGTGAGATCCTGCTCTGCCCGTTGCATGGCGAGCTGGACCTGGCAGCCCAGCGCGCAGCCATCGACCCGGCGCCGTCGGGCAAGCGCAAAGTGGTGCTGGCCACCAACATTGCCGAAACCAGCCTGACCATCAATGGCGTGCGGGTGGTGGTGGATGCCGGGCTGGCGCGGGTGCCGCGTTTCGATCCCGGCAGCGGCATGACCCGCCTCGATACCCAGCGTATCTCCCGGGCCAGCGCCACCCAGCGCGCCGGGCGTGCCGGGCGTCTGGAGCCCGGCGTGTGCTACCGCTTGTGGTCGGCCGATCAACAGGAGCAACTGGCCGCCTATGCCAGTGCGGAAATCCTCCAGGCGGACCTGGCCGGATTGGCCCTGCAACTGGCGCGCTGGGGCGTGACGCCAAATCAACTGGTATGGCTGGACGCTCCCCCCAGTGCCGCTTATGCCCAGGCCCAGGACTTGCTGGTGCGCCTGGGGGCGTTGAATGACGATGGCAGCCTGACCCGCCACGGCCAGGCCATGGCCGAGTTGCCGGCTCACCCGCGCATTGCCCATCTGCTGCTGCGCGGCCAGTCCCTGGGGTTGGCGCCGATGGCTTGCGATGTCGCGGCGCTGCTGGGGGAGCGGGATATCCTGCGCGGCGCCGGCGCCGACCTGCACAGCCGCCTGGTGCTGCTTGGCGGGGAAGAGCGTGCCGCTCGCGGAGCCCAGGGCGGGGTGCAGCGTGCCCGACAACTGGCGCGCCAGTACCGGGGCTATCTGCGCGGGCAGCCCGAGGCTGCGGTGGCCGACCCCGAGCACCCGCGCTGGCTCGGCGCCCTGTTGGCCCTGGCCTATCCCGATCGGGTGGCCCAGCAGCGGCGCCCCGGCGGTGCCGAATACCGCCTGGCCAACGGTCGCGCGGCGCTGTTCAGCGAAACTGACAGCCTGATGAAGCAACCCTGGCTGGTGATCGCCGACCTGGGCAGCCGCCAGGGGCAGCGCGAGGAGCGCATCTACCTGGCGGCGGATTTCGATCCGGTGTTGTTCGATTCGGTACTGGCGGAGCAGGTGCGGCAAGTCGATCAGCTGGATTGGGACGAGCGCGAAGGCGTGTTGCGGGCCGAACGCCAGCGCAAGGTCGGCGAACTGGTGCTCAGCCGCGAACCGCTAAGCGGGCTGGATGAGTCCGCCCGCACCCAGGCCCTGGTCAATCTGGTCCGGCGCAAAGGCCTGGAGCTGCTGCCCTGGACCCCGGAGCTGCGCCAGTGGCAGGCCCGGGTAGCGTTGCTGCGCCAGCTGGACCTGGAGGCCACGGGCACCAGCCAATGGCCGGATGTCAGTGACGGGGCCTTGCTCAAGGGGCTGGAGCAGTGGTTGCAGCCCTACCTGGGCAAGGTCTCGCGGCTCAGCCACTTCGCCAACCTGGAACTGGCCGGAATTATCCACAACCTGCTGCCCTGGCCACTGCCTCAGCGCCTGGATGAGCTGGCCCCCCATCACCTGACGGTGCCTTCCGGGTCGTCGATTCGCCTGGACTACAGCGAGCATCCACCCATCCTGGCGGTACGCCTGCAGGAGCTGTTCGGCCTGGCGCAAACACCGCGCATTGCCGGTGGCCGCCAGGTGGTCAAGTTGCACCTGCTGTCTCCGGCACGACGTCCGGTACAGGTCACCCAGGATCTGGCGAACTTCTGGCGCAGCACCTACGCCGAGGTGAAAAAGGACCTCAAGGGCCGTTACCCCAAGCACTACTGGCCGGATGACCCGCTGATCGCCGAAGCCACGGCGCGGGTCAAACCGCGCAAATAACCCGAACTCCCGTGCTGCCCTGTAGCCGCTCTGGGGTTTATTGCGCCGGCAAGAGGAAGCGGGCCAGCACCGGCAGGTGGTCGGAGATGCGCAAGGTGTCGTCCTGGCGCACCCGGGATTCGACTCGCTTGAGCCGCGGGCTGTAGAACAGGTAGTCCACCGTGCGATCCGGGCCGTCGAGGCTCGGATCGTTGGGGTAGTGGGTCAGCCAATGTGCGCGGTCGACGCCGCTGGCCTGGGTGTTGCTGGGGATCATCGGGTATTTGTCCCACAGCAGGTGCAGCGGGCTGTCGGCACTGTAGGGCGCCCGTTGCACGTCGCTCAGTCGCTGGTACTGGCCCAGGGGCAACAGGTTGAAATCCCCGCCAATCAGCCAGGGCGTGCCGCGGCCTTCGAGTTTATCCAGGACTTTGCCAATGGCTGCGACCTGCCTTGATTGCGTCTGGCCAGGCGTGCGAGTACGTTCCAGATGGGTATTGAGCACCGCCACCTGGCCGCCGTCGTTCAGGGGCAGGTAGCTCAGCAGCAGGGCCTCCCTGGGCTGGAACTGCCGGCTGATGAAGCCGTGTTCGGCTGTGGGCAGTTGCAGGCGTTCGGCGTGATCGATGCGATAGCGGCTGAGGGTGGCCAGTTGTCGGCCGACACTGCCGAAAATATGCGGCGATGGTACGAAATCGGCTTTCCAGTCGTAAGCCTGGGTTCTGCAGGGGTAGAGATCGGTAAGGCGTTCCTGCAGGAGTTTGAGCTGGTCCTGGTAGGCGCTGGCCTTGGCACCGTTGTCCACTTCCTGCAGCAGCACCAGGTCCGGTTGTTCGTCGCGGATCACGCGAGCCACTTCGTCGAGGCTGAAGGCCATGTCCTCCAGGGTCGGCTGCTCGTCCTCGCCTTGTGCCTGGTCGTTCCAGAACACATAGCGCTTGCCCGCCAGGTACTGCAGGTTCCAGGTCATCACTTTCAGGGCCTGGCCCGGCACCAGCGGCGCGGCCTGGGCGCTGCAACTGACAGCGAGGCTTTCCTTGGCTTCCGGGCGCCAGGTCAGGCTGTAGACCAGCCCGGCCAGCACCAGACCGATCAACAACAGGCTCAACAGGGTGATGCGAAGTAGACGGATCATCGGCTCGGCTTATGGCGTTGCAGGATGGCCCCGGAGCATAACCGAGAGCACGGCCGTCACCCAAGGGGCAGAGCGGCCGGGGGAGGTTTTAGCGCTTGTCCGGCTGCTCGCTGATCAGCATGAACAGGCGGAACAGCACCACGCTGGTGAACAGCTGCAGGAAGCTGTAGGCGCTGTCGATGGCCAGGGACAGCAGCGGGTTCAGCGGTTCGGAATAGGCCGCTTCACTGGCACCCTTGAGCAGCCACAGCGGGGTCATTACCGCCAGGATGCACACCAGGATCCGCAGGAAGTGCCCACGGCTGAGGCGGAAACTTTCACTGATGGCCGCCAGCGGCGCCATGCCCTTGAGCACCAGCAGGTACTCGGCGAAAGCCAGTACCACCATCAGCCACAGCCCCGGCAGGAAATACAGCGACAACCCCAGCAGGATCAGCAGGGTGCTGACCGCCGTCAGCAGGGCAAAACGCGGCCACAGGGCCAGGGCCATGGCCAGCAGGTCCCGGGTACGTGGCGACTCGCCCCGGGTGCGGGCGTCGAGAAACAGGATCAGCGCACCGGTGTACAACGGATACACCAGAAGGCCCACCACCACGCTGTAGCCCGGGAAGGTATCGGGCCCCAGGGCGCTGTTGACCCCTTGTTGCAGCAAGGCTTCGAGAATCACCAGCGGCAGGCACAGCTGGGCGATCTGCCCGAGGTTGCGCTGGAAGAAATACAGAGAGTCACGCAGTACATCTAACGGATTCATTCGATGAGATCGCAGTTGAAGAAGCGGTTGCACACTTTAACCGATGCAGGCCCCGCCCGAGCAAACGTAAACCTTGGGTAAAGACCATTGAAAGTCGTCGCACCAGCCCCATAACTGGTGCGTACCACCGCTCTGTCCGAGCGGCGGACCAGATTTCTACCGGCAATCTAAAGAGGTCGCCATGAACAACCAAGAGCAAACCCTGATCGATGGACTGTTTTCACGGTTGCAGCAAGCCGAAACGGATTCAGCCCCGCGCGACGCCCAGGCAGAGGCGCGGATCAAGGAGCATCTGACCCGCCAGCCTGCGGCCGGGTATTTCATGACCCAGGCGATCCTGGTGCAGGAGGCCGCACTCAAGAGCCTCAACGAGCAGAACCAGCAGCTGACCCAGCAAGTCCAGCAATTGCAGGCTGACCTACAACAGGCCCGGGCCCAGGCCAGTGCTCCGGCACCGGCGGCTGGTGGCGGTTTCCTGTCGAGCATCTTCGGCGGTTCCCGCGAGCCACAGCCGGCACCGAGCCAGAGCGCGCCGCCGCCGTCGTCCGGTGGTGGCTGGCGTGAACCGGCGCGTTCTTCCTTTGGCGCCCCCGCGCAACAGAACTTCGGCGCGCCGCAGCAGAATTACGCCGCACCGCCACAGAACTATGCACCGCAGCAGGCACCGGCGGCGGGTAGCAGTTTCCTGGGCGGCGCCTTGAAAACTGCCGCCGGCGTTGCGGGCGGGGTCATGCTGGCCCAGGGCATCAGCAGCCTGTTCCACAACAACCAGCAGCCCCAGGAAATCGTCGAAGTCATCAAGGAAGAACCGGCGCCGGCCAGCGACAACAGCGGCTGGGGCAATGACGACCAGCGCCTGGCCAACAACGACTCCTGGGGCAACAACGACCAGGGTGGCTTCAGCAACGCCGACTACGACAACGACGACAGCTCGTTCTTCTCCGACGACGACTCCTTCGTCTGACCTGCGTCGGTCCGGGGCAGACACCTGCCCCGGACCGATTATTCGCGGAACAATCCCTGCGACTGGCATACTGGGCGACTTTTCGGGGCCCGAGGCCCGATCCAGCCCTTGCGCTGCTGCGCCATGAGGATTAGCGGTGAAGAAAATCGCTGTGTTCGCCGATGTCCAGAACCTCTACTACACCGTTCGTCAGGCCTATGGTTGCCACTTCAACTATGCGGCGCTGTGGGCGGATATCAGCAAGCAAGGGCAGATAGTCGAAGCCTATGCCTATGCCATCGACCGTGGTGACAGCAAGCAACAGCAGTTCCAGCAGATCCTGCGCAACCTGGGCTTCACGGTAAAACTCAAGCCCTACATCCAGCGCAGCGACGGCTCGGCCAAGGGCGACTGGGACGTGGGCATCACCATCGACATCATGGACGCTGCGGCCCATGTCGACGAAGTGGTGCTGGCTTCCGGCGACGGTGATTTCGACCTGCTGCTGGAGCGCATCATCCACAAGCACGGGGTCAGCGCGGTGGCCTATGGCGTGCCGGGGCTGACCGCCAATTCGCTGATTCGCGCGGCTACGCGCTATGTGCCGATCGAAGGCGCCTTGCTGCTTAAAAGCTGATCAATTTTCATACGGAGCAGGACAGGTTTGGAACGCATTGCCGTCATCGACTTTGAAACCACCGGGATCTCCCCGAGCAGCAGTTGCCGGGCCACGGAAATAGCCGTGGTGATCCTTGAGCAGGGGCGCATCGTCGAGCGTTACCAGAGCCTGATGAACGCCGGCGTGCGGGTGCCGGCCTTTATTGAGCAACTGACCGGCATCAGCAATGCCATGCTGCGCAGCGCGCCGCCGGCGGAGCAGGTGATGAACGAGGTCAACGAGTTCGTCGGCATCACGCCGTTGCTGGCGCACAACGCGGCCTTCGACCAGAAGTTCTGGGATTTCGAGCTGGGCCGGATCAAGCGCACCCGCCTGCAGAACTTCGCCTGTTCCCTGCTGCTGGCGCGGCGCCTGATGCCGGCGGCTCCTAATCACAAGCTGGGCACCCTGACTTCATTCGCCGGCCTGCCGCACACCGGCCAGGCTCACCGGGCCATGGCCGATGCGGAAATGGCAGCCAACCTGGTGGCCCACCTGGCCGGCGAACTGAGGCACAAGCATGGCCTGCGCGAGCTGTCCCATGACTTCCTGTGCAAACTGCAGAAGGTTCCCGCGGCCAAAGTCCCCGAACACCTCAAGCGCCACCGCGGGTTCTGAGCCCCGAGGTTCATTTGCTTTCCAGTTGCCCCAGGGGCACGCGCCGTTCAATGGCGCTGGAGAGCACGATGGAGGTCTTGCTGAAACCGAACTGGGCCACGCGGTTGATCAACTCCTCCAGCTCCGGCATCGATCCCACTGCGGCCTGCATGATCACGCAAGGGTCGCCGGTGACCCGGTGGCACTCGGTGAGCTGGGGAATCTTGATCAGTTCGTCATAGGCCTTCTGGTTGCCGTGCTGGGCCAGGCGCAGTTCGATCACGCACTGGATCGGCAAGCCGACCTTGGCCATGTCGACTTTGGCCTGGTAGCCGGTGATCACTCCGCTGGCCTCCAGCTTGGCCACGCGCTCGGCCACCGCCGGTGCCGAGAGATTCACCTTGCGTGCCAGCTCGGCGTAACTCGCCCGGCCATTTTCAAGCAGGCTGGCCAGGAGCATGCGGTCGTACTTGTCCATGGAAGGCTCTCGATCTATCCAGCTTTCGAAAGCACGGTATATAGCCCTTATCTCCATCTTTTGGAAAGTGTACGGGCGTTATAAACAGGTTTTGTAACTTAAGTTCCCTGGGCCGAGTTTCTAGAATAGACCTCCCCCTGCCTGCCTCAGAGCCGCCTCCCATGCCTGGCCAAAGCCGTTTTCCGCTGCCGTTGATCGCCGCCTTTTTTGCCCTCTATGTAATCTGGGGCTCGACGTACCTGGTGATTCGCATCGGTGTCGAATACTGGCCGCCACTGATGCTCGGCGGCATTCGCTTCATCATCGCCGGTAGCCTGATGTACGCCTTTCTGCGCTGGCGCGGAGTACCGGCGCCGACCTGGGCGCAATGGAAGGCCGCAGGGATCATCGGTGTGCTGCTGTTGAGCTGTGGCAATGGCGCGGTAACGCTGGCCGAACACTCCGGGGTGACCTCCGGCGTCGCGGCGCTGGCGGTGGCCACGGTGCCTTTGTTCACCTTGCTCTGCGGGTATTTCTGGGGCGCACGCAACACGCGCCTGGAGTGGGCCGGGATCGTCCTCGGGATGATTGGCATCGGCATGCTTAACCTGGGGTCCAACCTGCAGTCGAGCCCGATGGGCGCCGCCTTGCTGCTGTTCGCTGCGGCGGCCTGGGCTTTCGGCTCGGTGTGGAGCAAGCATCTGCCGCTGCCCCAGGGCGCCATGGCCAGTGCCGCGGAAATGCTTGTCGGTGGCGTGGTGCTGATGATCGGCAGTGCCCTGAGCGGTGAGCATCTGGACACCCTGCCTCCGATGGAAGGCTGGCTGGCCCTGGCCTACCTGGCCGGTTTCGGTTCGATCATCGCCTTCAACGCCTACATGTACCTGCTCAAGCACGTGCGCCCAGCCGCGGCCACCAGCTACGCCTATGTCAACCCGGCGGTGGCGGTGCTGCTGGGCATCGTCTTCGTCGGCGAAACCATTGGCATCGAGGAGGCCATGGCCATGCTGGTGATCATCAGTGCCGTAGTGCTGATCGGCCTGCCCCAATGGCGCAAGCCCAAGGCCGCGGCCCAGGAAGAGGCGGCCTGATCACTGTCCCGGTGGCAGGCCGGCCAGGCTCCGTTGGAGAAAGTCGCCGATGACCTGGCTCGCTTGCTGGTGAATCGCTTCGCGGCTGCGCTGGCCGCCGTCCCGGCAGATGATTTCATCCTCGGGGTTCTCTTCCCGGAGCAGGGCCGTGGCGCCTGGCTTGCAGATTTGCATGAAGCTGAAATGGCTGGCATCGGCGATCACCAGCAGGCTGGAGGTGGCCGACGGCAGGTGGGTTCCCAGGTAGCCCGACTCCTGCTCCACCGGCATGCTGGCAATATCGACTCCTGCTCCCAGGATCAGGGTCGGCGTCTGCACCGCTGACAAGCTTTGCGGGGTGAACCCACGGACCAGCCCCGGGTCCAGGGAGACGACCGCCTTGACTCGCGGATCCCGCAGGTCGGTGCCCAGAGAGTCCTGGTTTTGCGGCGCGATCCCCAGCTCCGGAGCCAGCCCGCACAGACGCGGGTTGGGATGCAGCCGACATTCCTCAAGGAAGCGTTGCGGGCTATAGCGGGCGCCGGCCAATGCGGTGACCGTCCAGCCGCCCAGCGAATGGCCGATGGCGGCGATGCGCTGCGGGTCGACCGCGCCTGCCAGGGACTGGTCAGCGCTGAGGGCGTCGATGACCCGGCTCAGGTCCCGCGGCCGATCCCAGAGCCTTGCGGCTTGCACCGGGCGCTTGTCGAAGGTGCTGGTGCCCGGATGATCAGGTGCCGCCACGATATAGCCCTGGCTGACCAATGACGGTACCAGCCAACTGAGGTTGCGCCAGTCGCCGCCATAGCCATGGGACAGCACCACCAATGGATGGGCGCGGGAGGTGGGGTGGGCATCCTTGATCGCCGGCACCCCCTGGAAAACCGGATTTTCCGAGGAGTTGGCAGGCGTTGCCCCGTCCTCGGTGGGGTACCAGAGGACGACATGCAGCTCACGGTTGTGGCTGGAATCCCCTAGCTGGATTTCACGAAAGCCGATGGATTCGGCTGCATAGGCGTGTGGCAGGCAAAGCCCCACTAGCATTGAGGTGTACAGGACAAGATTGCGCATCGCTCACTCCATTGAGCCAGGCCGCAAGAGGCTGCCCGGTGGGGGCTTGTGGCGGCCGAAAGGGCCGCCAGGGGGCCTTAATCGAACCCGCTCAGCAGGACGAGGGCGAATAACACTGCCGCCAGGGCCAGGGAAAACAGCAGGCTGATTCCCGCCACTCGCCATAGCGAGAAGAAGCGCCCGTTGCCGGCCTTGTGCTCTATCACCTGGGGGCCGAACAGTTGGCGTGCGTAAGCGTTCATCCCGTAGATCGGCGGCAGGATGAACACCACCGCAGGGATACTTTCCGGAAGAAAAAAGCCTGCCACGCTCATGGCAATGAAAAGGCCGATGCCCATGGCCCAGACTTTGTTCACTTCGCTCTCGCGGCCCATGGCCTTGAGGTTCTGGCTGATGAAATAGGCGCCGGCCACGGAGGTGCCGATGAAGGTGCTCAGGCCAATGGCCGCCACGCTGTAGAGGCACAGGCTCTGATCGGTTGGCTTGCTGGCCAGGAGTTCGGCGGCAGGGGCCTGGAAGGGGTTTTGGTTGTCCATGCGCGGTGAGGCTCCTTGGGAAGGGCAAAGGGGCGGTTGAGTGCCAGCTCGGGTGTTGCGCTGCCCTTGTGCGCGACCCGTGGCAAACAGTGGGGCGAGCATACACTCACCGGGGCGGGCTTGGCAGGCCTGGGGCGGCCCGGGAGCGAGCCCCTGAATTAGGGTAAACTGCCGCCCATTGCGTCCCTGTGCTGACTTTTTCCTACGGTACCCCCATGACATTCGCCACTCTTGGCCTGATCGAACCCCTGCTGCGCGCCCTCGAAACCCTCGGCTACCAGACCCCGACCCCGGTGCAGGCGCAAGCCATTCCGGCAGTGCTGGGCGGGCGTGACCTGATGGCCGCGGCCCAGACCGGCACCGGCAAGACCGCCGGTTTCGCTCTGCCGCTGTTGCAGTTGCTGACCCTGGAAGGGCCGAAAGTCGATAGTAACTCGGTACGCGCGCTGATCCTGGTGCCGACCCGGGAACTGGCCGAGCAGGTCCACGAAAGCGTGCGCCAGTATGCCGAACACCTGCCGCTGCGCACCTATGCGGTGTACGGCGGGGTCAGCATCAACCCGCAAATGATGAAGCTGCGCAAAGGCGTGGACCTGCTGGTGGCGACTCCGGGGCGTCTGCTGGACCTGTTCCGTCAGAATGCGGTGAAGTTCAGCCAGTTGCAGACCCTGGTGCTGGATGAGGCCGATCGCATGCTCGACCTGGGATTCTCCGAAGAGCTCAAGAGCATCTACGCGGCCCTGCCGAAGAAACGCCAGACCCTGTTGTTCTCCGCCACCTTCTCCGACGCCATCCGCCAGCTGGCCGGGCAGATGCTCAACGATCCGCTGAGCATCGAGGTCAGCCCGCGCAACGTGGCTGCCAACACGGTCAAGCAATGGGTGGTGCCGGTGGACAAGAAGCGCAAGCCGGAGCTGTTCAGCCACCTGCTGCGCAAGAACCGCTGGAAGCAGGTGCTGGTGTTCGCCAAGACCCGCAACGGTGTGGATGCGCTGGTGGAGAAACTCCAGGGCCAGGGCGTGAATGCCGACGGCATCCATGGCGACAAGCCACAGGCCACGCGTCAGCGCGCCCTGGACCGGTTCAAGGCCAGTGAGATCCAGATCCTGGTGGCCACCGATGTGGCGGCCCGCGGCCTGGACATCGAAGACCTGCCCCTGGTGGTCAACTTCGACCTGCCGATCGTGGCCGAAGACTACATCCACCGCATCGGGCGTACCGGCCGTGCCGGTTCCACCGGCGAGGCGATTTCCCTGGTATGCGCCGACGAGGTGAACCTGCTCTCGGCGATCGAGATGCTCACCCGCCAGACCCTCAAGCGCCATGAGGAACAGGATTTCGAACCCGAGCACCGGGTGCCGGAAACCGACGCCAGTGGCCAGGTGGTGAAAAAGCCGAAGAAACCCAAGAAGCCGAAAACCTCCGGCGGTGGCGGCAAGCGCAACCTGGGCAAGTGGGTGGACAGTGGCGAAGTGGCTGAAGCTCCGGCGGTGAAACCGGTGCGCAAGGTGCCGGCTTTCAACACCGGGCCGCGCAAGCGCAAGCCTTGATCTGACATCGCGCCGGGCCCTTCGCCGGCAAGCCGGCTCCTACCCTTGCGTAGGCGCCGACTTGCCGGCGAAGCTGTTTATGGCTGGCGCCGCAACCACTTCAGCATCCCCAGCCCCGCCTGGCGCCCGCTGGCAAAGCAGGCGGTCAGCAGGTAGCCGCCGGTCGGCGCTTCCCAGTCGAGCATTTCCCCTGCGCAAAACACTCCAGGCAACTGCCGAAGCATCAGGTCGTCGTCCAGGGCTTCAAACATTACGCCGCCGGCGCTGCTGATGGCTTCGTCCAGTGGGCGAGGCTTGATCAGCGTCAGGGGCAGGGCCTTGATGGCTGCCGCCAGGAGCGCCGGATCGTTGAAGCTCTCTGCCGGGGTCAGCTCCCGCAGCAACGCCGCCTTTACCCCCTCGATTCCCAACTGGCCCTGCAAGTGCTTGGCCATGGACCGCGAGCCGCGTGGCTTGGAAAGGGCGACCTGGACCTTGTCTAGGGGCTTGTTCGGTAGCAGGTCGATATGGATCGTCGCCTGCCCGTGCCGGTTGATGGATTCGCGAATCGGCGCCGACAAGGCATAGATCAGGCTGCCCTCGATGCCGCTGGCGGTGATCACGCATTCACCCAGCCGTGGTGCGTCGTCATCAAGGCCGATGGCCACGTTCTTCAGCGGCGCGCCGGCGAATTTGCTGCGCAGCAGCTCGCTCCAGGCGCTGACCTCAAAACCGCAATTGCTCGGTTGCAAGGGGGCGAGCTGCACACCGCGCTGTTCCAGCAGGGGCAGCCAAGCCCCGTCGGAACCCAGGCGTGCCCAACTGCCGCCGCCCAATGCCAGCAGGACCCCTTCCGCCCGTACCGCACTTTCACCCTCGGCATGCCGGATGCGCAGGCTGCCGTCGGCATTCCAGCCCAGCCAGCGGTGCCGAGTGTGGATAACGACTCCGGCATCGCGCAGGCGCTTGAGCCAGGCGCGCAGCAGCGGCGCAGCCTTCATGTCGGTAGGAAACACCCGGCCGGAGCTGCCGACAAACGTCTGGATACCCAGCTCATGAATCCACTGGCACAGCGCCTCGGCGCCAAATTCCCGCAGCAACGGGGCGATGTGCGGCGCACGCTCGGCGTAGCGCGAGAGGAAGGCCGGATAGGCTTCGGAGTGGGTGATATTCATGCCACCCACCCCGGCCAGGAGGAATTTTCGGCCCACCGATGGCATGCCGTCGTACAGGTCGACCTGAATCCCGGCCTGGCTCAGTACCTCGGCGGCCATCAGGCCGGCGGGGCCGCCGCCGATAATCGCGACGCGGGAAGTAAGGGTGGGGGACATCAAAAAGCCTAGAAAATGGAAGGGGCGGTTATTGTAAGCAATGCTCGGGAACAGCGCCTGCTGGATGAGTTGCCGGCCAGTGCCGTCTTCATTCAAACGACCTGTACCCATCCGGGTTATTCGACTGCCAACGCCACGTATCCTCCATCATCTCCTTCAAACCGCGTTCTGCCTTCCAGCCCAGGTCGTGCAGTGCCTTGGACGGATCCGACCAGCATTGCGCAATGTCGCCCTGACGGCGTGGGGAGAGGGTGTAGGGAATGGTGCAGCCAGAGGCATCCTCGAATGCCCGGATCATTTCCAGTACTGAGTAACCCACCCCAGTCCCGAGGTTCCAGGCATTTATACCGGTGTGCTGGGAAATGTAGTTCACGGCTGCTATGTGCCCTTTGGCAAGATCAACTACATGAATGTAGTCACGAACACCGGTGCCGTCGGGGGTGGGATAGTCGTTGCCATAGATGGAAAGTCTTTCGAGCTTTCCCACAGCGACACGGCTTATGTAGGGCAATAGGTTTTCCGGCAGGCCGTTTGGATCTTCGCCCATCAGTCCACTCTGATGGGCGCCCACCGGATTGAAGTAGCGCAACAGGGCGACTGACCAGCGTGGATCGGCGGCTGCCATATCCTGCAGTATCTTCTCTACCATCAACTTGGAGGTGCCATAGGCGTTGGTAGGTGTTCCCAGCGGGCTGCTTTCGACCAGCGGTATCTGCACCGGGTCGCCGTACACTGTGGCAGAGGAACTGAACACCAGGCGGTAGACGCCTGCGCTGGCCATGGCCTGGCACAAGGTGATGCTGCCACTGACGTTATTCTGATAGTAGGGCAAAGGCTGTTTTACGCTCTCTCCGACGGCTTTCAGGCCCGCGAAGTGCAATACCCCATCGATCTCGTGCTGGCTGAAAATACGGTCAAGGATGGCGCGGTCGCAAACATCACCTTGAACAAATACAGGGGCGACACCGGTTATTTGTTGCACGCGCTGTAGCGAGAGCATGGAACTATTGCACAGGTTATCCAGAACCACCGCCTCATGGCCGGCCTGAAGCAATTCGAGCACCGTGTGTGAGCCGATATACCCTGCACCGCCAGTTATTAAGAACCGCATAGTTATGAGCCTGTTTCAAGTGAGTGCTGACAGTCCGGTCGCAATGTTATCTGGAACTGATGGTGGAAATTGAAAAAATGATACAGCACCACCAACAGTTTTCTGTGTGAGTTCGTTGCGGGCTCTTTGCTTGAGCAGCACTTCATCCATGTTTTCCAGCTAATAACCAACTACTTGAGCTCTACCCGAAGATAGTAATCTCAGGGTTTAAGGCGAGGTTGTATTCGTCGGTTTTGATCATCACTGTTTTCAATAAACTGTGGTGTTATGGAAAGGTAGTTTTTATATCTGGGTAACTTTTCTGTGGGGGCGTGCTTGTCGGCGATCAGGTGCAGTTTGAGATGCTTGGGCGTTTCTCGATTGATCTTCTTGAGAAACTCCAGCCACTGCTGATGTTGTCATTCAATACTCCCCATCCCCCTTGAAGCCAGTCCAGGTTTGCGAAAAACGCCAGGGAGGCGGGTCTGCGCCCTGATCAAAAAACAGGCACCGCTCTGCAGGCCTTGCAGAGCAAGGGGCCTAGCGTGTTTCACGCAGGTTATCCACAGGCGGCTCCACAGGGATTGGGGGTAAGACGCTCACAACTGTATGACCGTCTGATGTCACTGATCAAAAAACAGGCGATGGCCTTGAGGCCCCGTGGAACAAGGGCTGCAGAGGCTTTCTCCCAGCTTATCCACAAGCGGTTCCACAGTGGATGTGGGTAAGGCCTGCGGATGTCAGTAGCACCCTGACGATTCCCAGACCTTTTGGGCACTGTGGTGAAGAATGCCGTGGCGCCGGGCCAGGGCCTGGCGGTCCTTGCTGTAGCCGCCGCCGATCACGCCGACCACCGGGATGTCGCGGCCCAGGCAATGGCGCATGACCCGTTCGTCGCGTTCGGCCACGCCGGCATCGGTGAGTTTGAGGTAGCCCAGGGCGTCGTCCTGATGCACGTCGACCCCAGCGTCGTACAACACCAGGTCCGGCTGGTACAGGGGCAGCAGGTAGTTGAGGGTGTCGTCCACTACGTTCAGGTAGTCGGCGTCGCCCATGCCCATGGGCAGCGGGATATCCCAGTCGCTCTGGGCCTTGCGCGCGGGGAAGTTCTTTTCACAGTGCAACGAGACGGTCACCGCGTCGGCGGTATGTTGCAGGATCCGCGCGGTGCCATCGCCCTGGTGCACATCGCAGTCGAATATCAGCACCCGGCCCACGCGCCCGCTTTCCAGCAGGTAATGGCTGATCACCGCCAGGTCGTTGAAGATGCAGAACCCCGCCGGGTAGTCATAGTGGGCGTGGTGGGTGCCGCCGGCCAGGTGGCAGGCCAGGCCATGTTCCAGTGCCTGTTCGGCGGCCAGCAAGGAGCCGCCGACCGCACGCACCGTGCGCCGGGCCAAGGCTTCGCTCCAGGGCAGGCCAAGGCGCCGCTGGTCCTCCCGGGACAACTCGCCGCTCATGTAGCGTTCGATATAGGCCGGGTCGTGGGCCAGGGCGAGGATTTCTGCCGGGCACAGCTCGGGGCGCAGCAGGTCGGCGTCGCGGGTCAGGCCACTGTCCACCAGGTGATCGCGCAGCAGGCGGAACTTGTCCATGGGGAAGCGGTGCTCCGCCGGGAACTCGGGGCTGTAGTCGTCGTGATAGATCAATGGCAATGGCATGGCATTTTCTTAGAGTAACCCGTGAAGGATCCTACCAGCGATGTAGACTTGCACCCACGGAAACGGAGGGCACTGATGGAGCCGATACTGCAACTCGAAAGCGCGCGCCTGCTGCTGCGTCAATGGCGCGACGATGATTTGCCGGCATTTGCGGCGATGTGTGCCGATCCGCAGGTCATGCGCTACTTTCCGGCGCCCTTGAGCCGTCTGGAAAGCGCGGCGCTGATCGGCCGGGTGCGTGGGCATTTCGCCGAACATGGCTTCGGACTCTGGGCCCTGGAGCGTAAGGATAGCGGTGAGTTCATCGGTTTTACCGGTCTGGGCGTCGTGGGTTTCGAAGCGCCCTTCACGCCGGCGGTGGAAATCGGCTGGCGCCTGGCCCGCGAGCACTGGGGCCTGGGTTACGCCAGTGAGGCCGCCTGGACCGCCCTGCGCTGCGCTTTCGATCGTCTGGCGCTGGAGGAGGTGGTGGCGTTCACGACCCGGACCAATCTGCCGTCGCAGAAGGTCATGCAGGCCATTGGTATGCATCACGCCGTCGAGGATGACTTCGAACACCCGAACCTCGCTGGCGATCACCCGCTGCGCGAGCATGTGCTGTACCGCATTACCCGCGAACAATGGTTGGAAACCTTGCATGGATAGCAAGCGCGCACGTTTAGAATGTGCCGATGAGGTGCGACCCCAATTGATTTGACCGCCGCAGCCGAGATTGCGCGGTTTTGCTCTGTGTGAGGAGAGTCTGAATGAGTCATGTGCTGGATGATCTGGTCGATCTGTTGACCCTGGAAGCCATCGAGGAAAACCTGTTTCGCGGTCGCAGCCAGGACCTCGGTTTTCGCCAGCTGTTTGGCGGCCAGGTGCTCGGCCAGTCGTTGTCCGCGGCCAGTCAGACGGTGGAGGAGGCGCGCCATGTGCACTCCATGCACGGCTATTTCCTGCGCCCCGGGGATGCCGCGCTGCCGGTGGTCTACCAGGTGGACCGGGTGCGCGACGGCGGCAGCTTCAGCACCCGGCGAGTGACGGCGATCCAGAAAGGCAACCCGATCTTCACCTGCAGCGCCTCGTTCCAGTACGACGAGCAGGGTTTCGAGCACCAGAACAGCATGCCCCAGGTGGTCGGGCCGGAAAACCTGCCATCGGAGCTGGAGATCACCACCCAGCGCGCCCACCTGATTCCCGAGCACATGCGCGAGAAGCTGCTGTGCCCCAAGCCCATCGAAGTGCGCCCGGTGACCGAGAAGGACCCCTATAACCCGCAGCCCATGGATCCGGTGAAGTACGTCTGGTTCCGCGCCGACGGCGCCCTGGCCGACAGCCCGGCGCTGCACAAGTACCTGCTGGCCTACGCTTCGGATTTCGGCCTGCTGACCACCTCGATGCTGCCCCACGGCAAGTCGGTGTGGCAGAAGGACATGCAGGTCGCCAGCCTCGACCACGCTCTGTGGTTTCACGCCGACCTGCGTGCTGACGACTGGCTGCTGTATGCCATGGACAGCCCCTGGGCCGGAAACTCCCGGGGCTTCTCCCGGGGCAGCGTGTTCAACCGTGCCGGGCAGTTGGTGGCCTCGGTGACTCAGGAAGGGTTGATCCGCCATCGCAAGGATTGGGCATGAGTCTTTCAGAGATAAAACATTGGGTGTTCGACATGGACGGCACCCTGACCATCGCTGTGCATGATTTCGCGGCGATCCGCGAGGCGCTGTCGATTCCTGCCGAGGATGACATCCTCACACACCTGGCGGCCTTGCCGGCGGACGAATCCGCGGCCAAGCATGCCTGGCTGCTGGAACACGAGCGCGACCTGGCCCAGGGTTCGCGCCCGGCGCCGGGTGCGGTGGAACTGGTGCGGGAACTGGCCGGGCGCGGTTATCGCCTGGGCATCCTCACCCGCAATGCGCGGGAGCTGGCCCATGTGACCCTGGAGGCCATCGGCCTGGCGGACTGCTTTGCCGAGGCCGACGTGCTGGGCCGCGACGAAGCACCGCCCAAGCCCCATCCGGGCGGTTTGCTGAAGCTGGCCGAAGCCTGGGATATCTCGCCGTCACGGATGGTCATGGTGGGGGACTACCGCTTCGACCTGGACTGCGGGCGGGCCGCCGGGACCCATACGGTGCTGGTCAACCTGCCGGACAACCCCTGGCCGGAGCTGACCGACTGGCATGCCCGGGATTGTGCGCAGTTGCGCGACCTGCTGTCGGCCTGAGGGCTCTGTTCGCCGGCAAGGCTCCCGTCGGAGCCTTGCCGGCGAAAGCGTCATTCCAGGCAGCGCCTTTCTTTACTTGAACACTGCCGCCTGCCCCTCGGGCGAGGTGAACATCCGGTCACCGTCATGCCCGACCCCGGGCACCTCCACCAGCCGTTGCAGCAAGCCTTGCGGATGACGCCGCACCAGGTAGTCGAAGTAGTTGTGTCCGCGAATCAACCGGTACGCGCCCTGGGTCTCGGCGGCGCAGCTCTTGTCCAGGGCGGGATGGTTGGGATCGGTGTCCTGCTGGCCCAGCAGGTAGGTGATGTCGCGCGTCACGTAGCCCTGTTCGAGTTGCGCCGGGGAATGGCCACCGGCATAGGCCGGCAGCCGGTTCAGGCCGTACTTCCAGTCGTTGAAGCCCGGGCAACTGGCCGGTTCGAATGCCACCGGGCGCCATGCGTCGAAGTAGGCGTAGGACGACGGATTGGCGATCACGTAGCGCAGGCCGATCCCGGCCTTTTCCAGCTCGGGGTGGCTGCCGGTGCTCAGCGCATAGCGCTGCACCACCTGGGCGCCGCCGGAGTGACCGGCGATCACCACTTCCTTGAGTGCCGGAAAACGTTTGCGGTCTTCCAGGCGCTGGAGGATGGCATCGAGCACCGCATAGGAGCTGATGGCCTGCGGGCTAACTGAAGGCTCGCCGGCCATCCAGCCATTGCCCTTCCAGCGCAGTAGCGCGTCTGGCAATTGATGGCGGGCGATGTCGCTCTGGTTGAGAAACTGCGGGGCGATCACCAGGGTTGTTGTGCTTTGCCCGGCCTGCCCGGCAGCGCTTTGCCCACTGTGCAGATACGTCTGGGCGTTGCGCAGCCGGCCGTGAACGATGATCAGGGCCCGCTCTACGCCCGGCAGTGGCTGGCGCCAATCCTGGCTCAGGCCCAGCGCCAGTTGCCCGCCCTCCAGGGGCAGGCGTTGCGGGCTGATGACCTTGACCCCCTGTTCCGCCGCCTGGGCGCCGCAGCCACCCAGGCACAGCAGCAGGGCCAGCAAGCGGCGCATCTACAGGCTCCTGGCGCTGAAGGTATCGCACTGGCTGACCTGGCCCTGGCTGAAGCCGGTCTTGAACCAGCGCACTCGCTGCGCCGAGGTGCCGTGGGTGAAGGAGTCCGGCACCACTCGGCCCTGGCCTTGCTGCTGCAGGCGGTCGTCACCGATGGCATTGGCGGCGTTCAGGGCTTCTTCCACATCCCCGGGTTCCAGCCAGTTCAGGCGCTTCTGTGCGTGATAGGCCCAGACCCCGGCAAAGCAGTCGGCCTGCAGCTCCTGGCGTACCAGCAGGCCGCCATCGCCTTGCATCTGCTGGCCTTGCTGGCGCGCGGCCTGGATTTTTGCCGAGACCCCGAGCAGGGTCTGCACGTGGTGCCCGACCTCATGGGCAATCACGTAGGCCTGGGCGAAGTCGCCGGCGGCGGAAAAGCGCTGGGCCATCTCCCGGAAGAAGTCCATGTCCAGGTACACCTGGCGGTCGGCGGGGCAGTAGAAGGGCCCGCTGGCGGAAGTGGCCGCGCCACAGGCGGAATTGACCCGGCCCCGGAACAGGATCAGCTTGGGCGGCTGATACTGGCGGCCGGCTTGCTGGAAGATCTGGCCCCAGGTGTCTTCGGTGTCACCGAGGATGGCGCGGACAAACTCTGCCTGTTCGTCATTGGCCGGTGGTGCCTTGCGTGCCTGGGTGGTGGCCGGCGCTGAAGTCTGCCCGCTCTGCTGGCCCAGCAGTTGCCCGAGGATCTGCAGCGGATCCTGGCCGGTGGCCCAGCCGATGCCGACGATCAGTACGATCGCCGTCAGGCTCAAGCCCTTGCCTCCACCGAACCGCATGCCACCGCCACCGCCGGCGCTGCTGTCATCTCGCGCGTCCACGACATTGTCGCTGCGCCGGCCTTTTTTCCAAAGCATGGGGGTGTCCTCGTTTTTTCTGCTGGTCAGTGTTGCTGGTGGCTCGAACCGGCGCCAGTCCGGTCGTCAGGGATTTTTCTGCACGCTACCATGGCCCGGTTACGGATCGATCCGATCCAGGTGCATTCGGGGCTCCCTATTGAACATCGATACCCGCATCAAATTCCGTCACTTGGTGTGTTTTCTTGAAATGGCCCGCCAGGGCAGCCTGGCCCGGGCGGCCGATGTCCTGGCGGTGAGCCAGCCGGCGATGTCGAAAACCCTCAAGGAACTGGAAGCGTTGCTGGAGACCCGGCTGTTTGCCAGGAGCAAGGCCGGCCTCAGCCTGACCGAGGCCGGGCGGGCCTTCCTGCGTTATGCCGGGCCTTCGGTGCAGGCCCTGCGGGAAGGTGTCAGCAGCCTGCGCGGCGGTGAGTACGCCGCCGGGCTGGTGCGCATCGGTGTGCTTTCCACGGTGGAAAGCCTGCTGCTGCCGGAGGTGATGCGGCGCCTGCATCAGCGCCATTCGGCGCTGACCGTGAGTGTGCTGACCGGCCCCAGTGCTTACCTGCTGTCGCAATTGCGGGTCGGCGACCTGGACCTGGTGGTGGGGCGCATGACCGAGAGCCCGGAGATCCACGGCCTGAGCTTCGAGCACCTATACAGCGAATCCATGACCCTGGTGGCCCGCCCGCAGCATCCACTGGCAACCGGCCCTCTGGACCGCGACGCGGTGAGCGCCTATCCCCTGGTGCTGCCCCTGGCCGGCACCAGCATTCGCAAGCACGCCGACAGCCTGTTCATCCAGTGCGGCATTGCCCCGTCGCAGCAGCGTCTGGAAACCCTCTCGGTGGCCCTGAGCCGACGCTACACCTTGTCCAGCGACGCGCTGTGGATCGCGCCGCTGGATGCCGTGCGCCTGGACCTGGCCAATGGCGAATTGCAGGAGCTGGACCTGGGCCTGCGCGAACCCGGTGGCTCGGTGGGGATTTCCAGCAATGCCAGCCTGCCCTTGTCCCTGGCGGCGCAATGGGCGGTGGAGGTGCTCCGGGAAGTGGGGCTGGCCTATCGCGAGGGCAGTTATCCATAACCATTTGGTTATTGATTGAGGGCGGCATTTCAATTTTCCCCGCTCCTGGTTTGTTTGAAACTGCGCCGGCTGCGCTCCATAAATCAAACAACAGGAGATCGACATGTCTGATGCAGACAGCAGTCGCTTCGTGATTCGCGACCGTAATTGGCACCCCAAGGCCCTGACCCCCGACTACAAGACCTCCGTCACTCGCTCCCCGCGCCAGGCGCTGGTGAGCATTCCACAATCGGTCAGTGAAACCACAGGCCCGGACTTTTCCCACCTGCGCACCGGGCGTTTCGACAACGACCTGCTGCTCAACTTCAACAACGGTGGCTTGCCCGTGGGCGAGCGGATCATCGTTTCCGGGCGGGTCTGCGATCAGTACGGCAAACCCATTCCCCATACCCTGGTGGAAATGTGGCAAGCCAACGCCGGCGGCCGCTACCGGCACAAGAACGACCGCTACCTGGCGCCCCTGGACCCGAACTTCGGTGGCGTCGGCCGGGCCCTCACCGACCGTGATGGCTACTACAGTTTCCGCACCATCAAGCCCGGCCCCTACCCATGGCGCAACGGCCCCAATGACTGGCGTCCGGCGCATATCCATTTCTCCATCAGTGGCCCGTCGATCGCCACGCGCCTGATCACCCAGCTGTATTTCGAAGGCGACCCGCTGATCCCGCTGTGCGCGATCGTCAAGTCCATCGCCAACCCGGACGCGGTACAGAGCCTGATCGCGCGCCTGGACATGGGCGGCGCCAACCCCATGGATTGCCTGGCCTACCGCTTCGACATCGTGCTGCGCGGCCAGCGCAAGACCCACTTCGAGAACTGCTGAGGAGCCTGACATGCCTGTTCAACTGCTGCCTGAAACCCCCTCGCAAACGGCCGGCCCCTATGTGCATATCGGCCTGGCCCTGGCGGCCGCGGGAAACCCGCCGCGCCCCGAGGAAATCTGGAACCAGATGGCCAAGGCCGATGCGCCGGGTGAGCGGATCCTGCTGATCGGCCACGTCTACGATGGCAATGGCCACCTGGTGCGCGATTCATTCCTGGAGTTCTGGCAGGCCGACCACGCCGGGGTCTACGACCCGGTGTTCGATACGGAGAAACCGTTCAACTGCTTCGGTCGCACCGCCACCACCTTCGATGCCGGGGAATGGACACTCAACACGGTCAAGCCCGGGGTGGTGAACAACGCCGCCGGCGTGCCCATGGCGCCGCACATCAACCTGTCGCTGTTTGCCCGGGGGATCAATATCCACCTGCACACCCGGCTGTACTTTGCCGATGAGCCGGAAGCCAACGCCCAGTGCCCGGTGCTGAACCTGATCGAACAGCCCCAGCGCCGGGAAACCCTGCTGGCCCATTCCTGTGAGGTCAATGGCCAGCGTGCCTACCGTTTCGATATCCGCATTCAGGGTGAAGGCGAGACAGTGTTCTTCGATTTCTGAAGCATCGCCAAGCCAGGGATGGCCAGCGCTCGAGAATCCGCCCCCTGACGCCACGCTGCGGTGTCAGGGGGCGTTTCGTTTCAGTGGTCGAAGTGGTCCCACACCGGGGCGAAATCCGGGTTGACCTGACGCTGGTCCTTGGGCAGGGCGGCGATCAGCGCCCGGTCTGCATCGTCCAGGTGGATCTTCAGGGACTCCAGGTTGGCCAGCTGGTTGGCCCGGCTGCTGGCCTTGGGGATGGCTGCCACATTGTCCTGGTCGAGCAGCCACTTGAGGGCCACCTGGGTCGGCAGCACGCCGTGCTTGGCGGCGATCTGCTGGATTTGGGCCACCTCTGAGACCTTGTTGCGCGCCAGCGGGGTATAGGCGGTCAACACCATGTCGCGCTCGCGGGCGTAGTCCAGAAGGCCGCTCTGGCCCAGCAGCACGTGGTACTCCACCTGGATCGCCGACAGCGGCGCGCCCAGCCCTTCGATCACTCGGCGCAGCAGGGCCAGGGGAAAGTTGGCCACGCCAATGTGTTTCACCAGCCCCTGCTCCTTGAACGACACCAGGGCCTCGATGCTGCGTTCCAGTTCCCGGTCGCTGGTGGGCCAGTGAATGTGGAACAGGTCGATGTAGTCGGTTTGCAGGGCTTTCAGGCTGCGCTCCAGTGAGTGGCGCATGGCGGTGGGGTGCAACTGGTCCCACCAGACCTTGGTGGTGACGTGGATCTGCTCCCGGGGCACAGGAGTGTTGGCCAGGGCCTGGCCCACCGCTTCTTCGTTGTTGTAGGCCTGGGCGGTGTCGATATGCCGGTAACCCAGTTCCAGTGCCTGTTCCACGGCGCGGGTGCATTCCTGGTCGAGCATTGGCCAGGTGCCCAGGCCGAGCTTGGGCATGTGCAGGCCGCTGTGGGTGAGGACGGGGCAGTCAAGGGTATGAGGCATGGGCAATCTCCCTGTGGATAAAAGAGCACAGCCGGTTGAGGGGCGAGTGACGATCCGGGCTGCGGGGGTGTTGCTGAAGGTTGGACAGCATTGGCGGGCGGAAAATGCCCGGAAAATCGATGCGGCGGGCAAGCCGTTATTTTGCGTTTTATGGAAGCGGGTTCCAAAAAATATACGAGCTCGGCTACCCTGCCACAAGGCGCCGTGCCGGGTACAAGACTCGATCGGCGCCGATTCCGGGCGGTAATCGAACACCGCCGCCCGGTTCCCCAACCGGCCGCTTGTCTCTAGAATCGGCCAAATTTTGTCGGGACCCGACCATGGCTGGCAGTCAAATCGAACGCGTCTTCAGTGTTCTCGAACGTCTTACCGCTGATCCCCGTGGGCTGCCGTTGCAGACCCTGGCCGAGCAGCTGGAGATTCCCAAAAGCGCCACCCACCGCTTGCTGGCGGAGCTGATCCGCCTGGGTTATGTGCGGCAGAACCCGGACAACCTGCGCTACCAGCTGTCCACGCGGCTGGTAGCCATGGGCTTTCGCTACCTGTCCGCCAGCGGCGCCGATATCGTTCAGCCAGTACTGGACCGCCTGGCGGTCGAATCCGGCGAGCTGGTGCGCCTGGGCGTGATCGAAGGCGAGCGCCAGACCTGGATCGCCAAGTCCCAGGGCGCCCGTTCCGGCTTGCGCTACGACCCGGACATGGGTCGTGAGGCACCGTTGTTCTATACCGCCTCCGGGCATGCCTGGCTGGCCACCCTGAGTGATGCCGAGGCCCTGTCCCTGGTGGAGCGCCAGGCGGCCGAGCCCCCGACGGACCTGGGGCCCAACGCTCCGCGCTCGAACATCGAACTGCTGGAGCGCCTGCGCCTGGCCCGGGAGCAGGGCTATGCCTGGGTCGAAGAAAGCTCCGCCGTGGGCACCTCGGCGATCGCCGCGGTGGTGCGCCATCCCATTGATGGCCGGGTCGTGGGCGTGCTCAGCGTTGCCGGGCCCAGCGCACGCCTGCCTCTGGCGCGGCTGCACGAGCTGGCGCCACTGCTGTTGCAGTTTGCCGAGGAACTGTCGGCCGCCAGCCAGGCGTCCGAGTTGTTCAATTGAGGTAACGCCGCAGGGCCTTGCTTGGCGATCTGCCGCTGGGCCGCTTGATACCGCCGCGTCTGTTGCACAGCCGTTCGCAGCCTGCGGCAGCGGCTACGCAGACCTCGACTCGGCACAAAGCTGTTCGATAATCGGACGGTATTTTTTATCCCTCTTGTGTGAAAGTGGAACTGAGTTCTAAATATTTGAAATTCAGTGTCCCTATAACAATCACAAGAGGATCTTCCATTGAGCACGCCACTGCGCATCGCCCTGATCGGCGTCGGCAATATGGGGCAGCAGCACTATCAGCACCTCAAGACTCTGGCCGAGGCCTGCCTCTGCGCGGTGGCCGATCCCGGACCCCAGGCGGCGGCTGTCGCCGCACAATGGCAGGTGCCGCACTTTGCCGATCACCAGACCCTGCTCCGGGAAGTCCGCCCGGATGCGGTGATCGTTGCCAATCCGAACAACCTCCATGTCAGCACCGCCCAGGATTGCCTCGCCGCAGGCGTGCCGGTGCTGCTGGAAAAACCGGTGGGCGTGCATCTGGATGAAGTGCGCGAATTGGTAGCGGCCACGCGGACCACTGGGGTCCCGGTGCTGGTGGGTCATCATCGACGGCACAACCCATTGATCGCCCGCGCCCATGAACTGCTGCGCAGCGGCGCCCTGGGGCGCCTGACCAACGTCACCGCACTCTGGCAATTGCAGAAGCCCGAGCACTATTTCGACATTCCCTGGCGCCGCGAGGCCGGGGCCGGCATGTTGCTGACCAATCTGATCCACGACCTGGACCTGTTGCGCCACCTGTGCGGCGAGGTGCGCCAGGTCCAGGCCATCACCAGCAACAGCGTGCGCGGCTACGCCAACGAGGATTGCGCAGCGGTGCTGCTGCAATTCGACAACGGCGCCCTGGGCAGCCTGACCGGTTCCGACGCCGCGGCCGCGCCCTGGAGCTGGGAGCTGGATTCCGGGGAAAACCCGGTGTACCCCCGCCAGCCCGATCAGCCTTGCTACCTGCTGGCCGGTACTCAGGGGGCCTTGAGCATTCCTCAGCTCAAGCGCTGGCACTACGCCGAGGCGGGCGCCGGTTGGCACCAGCCCTTGTTGATGCAGCAGGAAAGCTTCGTGCCGGATGAGGCGTTGCGCTTGCAACTGCAGCATTTCGTCAAGGTCGCCCGGGGCGAAGTCACGCCCCTGGTCAGCGCCGCCGATGCCGCTCGTACCCTGGCCCTGATCGAAGCCATTCGTCAGGCCGCCGCCACGGGGCGCGCCTGTACCCCGACCCCCATTGAGTGAACAACTGATGAGTGAGCGGATTTTTTCCCTGGCCAGCCTGACCGTGCTGGAGCTGTCTCCGCCCGAGATGGTGGAAGTGGCGGCCCGTGCCGGCTACAGCCATGTGGGCCTGCGGCTGGTGCCGGCGACCCCGGAGGAACATCACTTCCCGCTGGTGGCGGATGCCGGCTTGCGTCGGCAAACCCAGGATCGCCTGCGCGATACCGGAGTGCGGGTGCTGGATGTGGAAATCCTGCGGCTCAAGCCGCAGACCCGGATCAAGGACTTCGAGGGCGTGCTGGCAGTGGGCGCCGAGTTTGCCGCCAGCGAGTTGCTGGTGGCGGGCAATGACCCGGATGAAGCCCGCATGACCGACAACTTTGCCGCCTTGTGTGATCTGGCGGCGCAGTATGGCTTGCACCCCCATCTGGAGTTCATGCCCTGGACCGATGCGCGCAACCTGGAGCAAGCCGTGCGCGTGGTGGAGAACGCCGCTCGCAGCAACGGCTGCGTGCTGGTGGACGCCTTTCACTTCGACCGCTCGGGATCGCGCCTGGAGGACCTGGCCAAGGTGACTCCGGCGCGGTTGCGGTATGCCCAGTTGTGCGACGTGGCCGGGCCGCGGCCGGATGATATGCAGGAAATCTTGCGCCAGGCCCGTAACGAGCGGCGTTTCCCGGGGGAGGGCGATTGCGATCTGGCGGGGCTGCTCAAGTGCCTGCCGGAAAACCTGCCCCTGAGCCTGGAGATTCCTACGGTGCAATTGCTGGAGCAGGGCGTGAGTGCCTTGCAGCGAGCACAGATGGCCCTGGACAGAACCCGGGAGTTGCTGGCTCGGATTTGAAGCCGCGCAGGCCTTTCGCCGGCCAGCCGGCTCCTGCCAACATCCGGTAGGGGCCGGCTGGCCGGCGAAGCCCTTTCTACACTTGCCCCAAGGAAAGCCCATGACCCGCAGCACGCCCCTTTCCGGGATCAACCACCCTTTCAAGGGCATTGTGCTGATCGTTCTGGCGACCTTTCTGTTCGCCAGCCACGATGCCCTGTCCAAATACCTCTCGGGATTCTTTCCGGTGATCATGGTGGTCTGGGCCCGTTACCTGATCCACACCCTGCTGATGGCCGGGATCTTCCTGCCGCAATCCGGCCTGCGGGTACTACGTAGCAAGCGACCGCTGCTGCAACTGCTGCGGGCCTTGTGCCTGTTGAGCACCAGTTTGCTGTTCACTTCGGCGCTGCTGTTCATTCCCCTGGCCGAGGCCACGGCGGTCAACTTTCTCGCCCCGGTGCTGGTCACCGCGTTGTCGGTGCCTTTGCTTGGCGAGCAGGTGACCCGGGGCCAGTGGCTGGCGGTGATCTGCGGTTTCGTGGGGGTGCTGATCATCGTTCATCCGGGGGGCGAGCTGTTCACGCCGGCGGTGTTGCTGCCGTTCTGTTCGGCGCTGTTCTTCTGTTTCTATCAACTGCTCACGCGCAAGCTGGCCGAGCATGACAGCCCCACCACCAGCAACTTCTTTGCCGGGTTGTGCAACACCCTGGTAATGACGGCACTGGTGCCGTTCTTCTGGCAGACCCCCGGGTTCCTCCATGGCTTGCTGATGCTGGCGCTGGGGGCTTGCGGCATGAGTGCTCACCTGTTCCTGACCCAGGCTTTTCGCCATGCGGCGCCGGCCCTGTTGGCGCCCTTTGGTTACTGCCAGATTGTCTTTGCCGGGCTGCTGGGCTGGCTGCTGTTCGGCCATACGCCGCCGCTGATCACCCAGTTGGGCATCGCCGTGATCTGCTTCAGCGGGTTGGCGGCGGCCTGGCAGCAACGCCACCGCTGAGACGGCTCAAAAGCGCAAGCGCACCACCAGGTTCTGTAGGCCGGCCGCCAGGTGCGACAGCTCCTGGCTGGTGGCGTTGGTGCGCGTGGCGGCGTCGGCGCTTTCCAGGGACAGGTCACGGATGTTCAGCAGGTTGCGGTCCACTTCACGGGCCACCTGGGCCTGTTCTTCCGAGGCACTGGCGATCACCAGGTTGCGCTCGTGGATCTGTTCCATGGCCCGGGTGATTTCCCCCAGGGCCAGCCCGGCCTGCTCGGCGATGGACAGGGTCTGGGCCACCCGCTGACTGTTGCCGTGCATGGACTGCACCACGCTGTCGGTGTCGCCCTGGACCCGGCCGATCATCTGTTCGATTTCCTGGGTCGACTGCTGGGTGCGATGGGCCAGGGCCCGCACTTCGTCTGCCACTACGGCAAAACCACGGCCGGCTTCCCCAGCCCGCGCGGCCTCGATGGCGGCGTTCAGGGCCAGCAGGTTGGTCTGTTCGGCAATGGCGCGGATCACGTCCAGCACCTTGCCGATTTCCCGTGACTGCTCGGCCAGGGTCTGCACTTGCTGCAGGGCGATGCCGACATCGCTGCTCATGGCCTGGATCGCGTCCAGGGTCTGGGTCACCCGGGCTTGCCCCTGGGTGGCCTGGGCGGTGGACTGGCGGGTGGTGTCGGAGGTGGACACTGCGTTGCGTGCCACTTCCTCGACGGCCGCGGTCATCTCGTTGACGGCCGTGGCTGCTTGCTCGATTTCGTTGTGTTGCTGCTGCAGCCGGCTGGAGTCCTGATGGGTGCTCTGGCTCATCTGTTGCGCGGCGGCGGCCAGTTGGGTCGAGGTGCTGCTGATCAGTTGCAGGGTTTCACGCAGGCTGGCCTGCATCCTGGCCAGGGCCTTGAGCAGGCGCGCGGTTTCATCGCTGCCCTCGCAGTGGATGGGGCGGCCGAGATCGCCGGCGGCCACTTGCTCGGCCACGCTCACAGCCTGGCGGATGGGCACGACGATGCTGCGAATCAACAGCCAGGCCAGGCACAGGGTCAGCAGGGCGACGGCGATCAGGGCGCCGATCACCGTGATTTTTACTTGGGTGTAAAGCGCGTCGGCATGCTGCGCCGACTGGCTGACCTCCTCGGCAGTCAGGTTCATCAGCTCGGCGAACTGATCGCCGGTCTGGGTCGAGTAATCCTGGATCTTGCCGTTGAGCAGCGCTGTCATCTCGCTGCTGCGGTTGTCCCGGGACAGGGCTTCGTACTGGGCCAGGGCCTGTTGGTAGCTCTTGACCGTGGCGAGGAATGCTTCGTATGGCACCCGATTGTGATCGCCCACCAGCGGCGCGAACCTGGCCAGGGCCTGGTCGAGCCAGGCTTGTACCTGATGCAGGCGGGCAATGGTGCTTTCCAGCACTTGCGGTTCACGGTTGAGGGCCATGCGCAGGCTCAGCACGCGGATGCTCAACACGTAGTCGCGCACTTCTCCCAGGTAGCGGGTGCTGGGCAGGGAAATGTTCTCGGTGTGTTGGCCGGTGGCGCGGACTTCGGCCACTTGCTTGAGGGCGAACAGCCCCTGCAGCAGGACCAGCAGGGCAATCACGCCGAAGCTGATCACGGCGCGTTGGGCGATGCTCAGGTTACCGAGCGTCATGGGACGATCTCCGAGTCTGGAAAAACAAAAGGGGGGGAGGGCGAGCCGATAAAAAAACGCAGGCCCGGAGTGGGCCTGCGTGAACGGAGCATCAGTCTTCTACGCGGGGAATCTTGCGCGGGGCCATGAAGTACATCCAGGTCAGGGCAATGAAGTACATCGCCGGGATCAGGGTGAACAGCAGGGTGTAGTTGTTGTTGGTCACGGTCAGGATGTGGCCGACGATCTGGGTCATGAACATGCCGCCGATGGCCGCGCACATGCCGCCGAAGCCGAACACCGTGCTCATCATGTGCTTGGGCGTGTAGTCCATCACCAGGCTCCAGATGTTGGCGGTCCAGGCCTGGTGCGCGCCGATCCCCAGGGAGATGGCGAACACGGCCAGCCACAGGTTGGCGGTGCCGGCGGCCATGATCACGCCGATGATGCAGCAGGCGAACAGGAACATCGACAGCAGCCGCGCCTTGATCGGGTTCATGCCGCGCCCGATCAGGAACGAAGAGAGGATGCCGCCGCCGACGCTGCCGAAGTCGGCGGTCAGGTAGATGATGATCAGCGGGATGCCCATCTGGGTCACGTTGATGCCCAGGTTGTACTGCTGGTTGAGGAACGGCGGCAGCCAGTACAGGTAGAACCAGAACACCGGCGCTGTCATCGCATAGGCCAGGGCGAAGGCCCAGGTGCCGCGCATGCGCAGGATGCGGCTGAAGGGCACGCGGGTTTCTTCCGGCTCCACCTGTTGCTGGATGTAGGCCAGCTCGGAGGCTTTGACGCTTGGATGATCTTCAGGGTTGAAGTACTTCAGGCCCCAGAACAGCAGCCAGATGCCACCCAGCGCGGCCATGCACAGGAACGCGGCCTGCCAGCCCCAGGCGTGGAGGATCAGCGGCAGCAGCATGGGCGTGAACATTGCGCCGACGTTGGTCCCGGCGTTGAAGATCCCGGTGGCCACGGCCCGTTCGCCGGCCGGGAACCACAGCCGCGTGGTCTTCACGCAGGCCGGGTAGTTGGCGGCTTCGGTGAGCCCGAGAATGAACCGGCAGACCATGAAGCCCGCCGCCGAGGTGGCCAGGCCGTGGGCGCCGGTGGCCAGGCTCCACAACAGCACGGCGAAGAAGAACACCCGCTTCACCCCAACCCGGTCGATCAGGCGGCCCTGGAGCACGAAGCCCACGGCGTAGCCGACCTGGAACCAGAAGTTGATGTTGGCGTAGTCCATCGCCGTCCAGTTCATTTCCTTGGCCAGGATCGGCTGCATCACGCCCAGTGCGGCGCGATCTATGTAGTTCAGGGTGGTGGCGAAGAACACCAGGGCGAGCATGCCCCAGCGGGTCTTGCCGACCGCCATGGCGCCGCGGATCTTGTCGCCGATGCCGCCGGCAACGCTGAGGCTCGGGGCGATGCGAGAGCTTTGGGAAGGAGTCATGTGGGCCATCCGTTCAGTGACTGGCGAGCCGGGGCTCGTCGGAACTCAAGGGCGCGTGATCAACCGTCGGCGGGGGCATGGCAGCCCGGGAACCTGCGGGTTGATCGGCTGGGGCGGCGCGTCGTTGCGGCAGATGCCGGGCAGGCGAACGCCATCGGGTCGGCTGCAGCTCAGGGCTGTAGCGCGGCGTATTCCAGGGTGCCGGTTGAGGCCGTTGGCGGTATCAGCCAAAGGGATGTGCAGCAGTGAAGGGCGTTGAGTGCAAGCATGAGGGTGTACCCGATTTTTGAAATTTTTATGGTGTGTTCTGGGTCTGGGTGATTGAAGCCGGGGGTTTGGGGCCGGCTCAACGTGCTATCGATGGTGCGCAGTGGCTGAAAAATCGTCAATTCGCCAATCTGTATTTTGTTCGATAATCGAACACAAAACTAACTGGTTCGTACACTTTAACAAGGCCTGTGGAATAATCCGCAACATCCAATAAAAAGCCGCGGTCCCCCTGTGCCCGACTGGCCGTCCTTACCCGGGAGTCGAATCATGCAGCGTTCCATTGCCACCGTGTCCCTGAGCGGTACCCTGCCGGAAAAACTCGAAGCCATCGCCGCCGCCGGGTTCGACGGCGTGGAGATCTTCGAGAACGACCTGCTCTACTACGACGGCAGCCCTCGGGAAATCAAGCAGATGTGCGCCGACCTGGGCATTGCCATCACCCTGTTCCAGCCATTCCGGGATTTCGAGGGCTGTCGTCGCGACCGTCTGCCGCGCAACCTGGAGCGCGCCGAGCGCAAGTTCGACCTGATGCAGGAATTGGGCACCGACCTGGTGCTGGTGTGCAGCAACGCCTCGGCGGACAGCCTGGGGGACCGGCAGATCCTCATTGACGACCTGCACCTGCTGGCCGAGCGGGCCGGTGCCCGGGGCCTGCGCATCGGCTACGAAGCCCTGGCCTGGGGCCGTCACGTGAATACTTATCAACAGGTCTGGGACATCGTGCGCAGCGCCGATCACCCAAGCCTCGGGGTGTTGCTGGACAGCTTCCACACCCTGTCGCTCAAGGGCGACCCGGCGGCGATTGCCGAGATTCCGGGGGACAAGATCTTCTTCGTGCAGATGGCCGATGCGCCGATCCTGGCCATGGATGTGCTGGAGTGGAGCCGGCATTTCCGCTGCTTCCCCGGCCAGGGCGAATTCGACCTGCCGGGCTTTCTGGCGCCGATCATCAAGAGCGGCTACACCGGGCCGCTGTCCCTGGAGATCTTCAACGACGGCTTTCGCGCCGCGCCGCCGCGGGCCAACGCCGCCGATGGCTTGCGCTCGCTGCTGTACCTGGAAGAGAAGACCCGCGAGCGCCTGCTGCAGGAAGGCCAGCCGGTGGCGAACATCGACACCCTGTTCGCGCCGCCTGCGGTGCAGGCCTATGGCGGCACCGAGTTTCTCGAGTTCGCCGTGGACGAGGCCTTGGGCGCCAAGCTCGGCGGCTGGCTGGAGCGCCTGGGTTTCGCCAGGGCCGGGCAGCATCGCTCCAAGAGCGTCAGCCTGATGCGCCAAGGGGATATCAACCTGATCCTCAACTCCGAGCCCTATTCCTTCGCCCACAGTTTTTTCGAGGCCCACGGCCCTTCGGTGTGTGCCACGGCAATCCGGGTCAAGGACAGCGCCAAGGCCCTGGAGCGGGCGGTGGCCTACAAGGGCCAGCCCTATCGCGGCCTGGTGGGCCCCAATGAGCTGGAGCTGGCGGCGGTGCGCGAGCCCGATGGCAGCCTGATCTACCTGGTGGATCAGCAGCAGGGCGGCCAGCACCTGTACGACACCGATTTCAATATGCACAGCGGCGTGGTGGCCAAGGGTGGCCTCAAGCGCATCGACCACATGGCCATGGCCCTGCCGGCGGACAGCCTGGACAGCTGGGTGCTGTTCTACAAGAGCCTGCTGGACTTCGAGGCCGACGACGAAGTGGTGCTGCCCGACCCCTACGGCCTGGTGAAAAGCCGCGCCCTGCGCAGCCGTTGCAGCTCGATCCGCCTGCCGCTGAACATCTCGGAAAACCGCAACACGGCGATCTCCCATGCTTTGTCCAGCTATCGCGGTTCCGGAGTGCACCACATCGCTTTCGATTGCGACGATATCTTTGCCGAAGTCAGCCGGGCCAAGGAGGCTGGAGTGCCGCTGCTGGACATCCCGCTCAACTACTACGACGACCTGGCGGCACGCTTTGATTTCGACGACGAATTTCTCAGCGAACTGGCCTACTACAACGTCCTCTACGACCGCGATGCCCAGGGCGGCGAGCTGTTTCACGTCTACACCGAGCCCTTCGAAGGGCGCTTCTTCTTCGAGATCATCCAGCGCAAGAACGGCTATGCCGGCTACGGTGCGGCCAACGTCGCGGTGCGCCTGGCGGCCATGGCCAAATCACGCAGCGGTGCCGTGCGCCAGGCCAAGTTGTAGAAGATTGTTAACGACGGCGGTAACGGCCGCCGTCGCGCTTTCTTTCGCAGGGTGACGCGGCCCATAATCGCCCGCGTGTGCAGTGATGGCCGTGAGCCCAGAATGACAATGACCAGTGAACGCTCGATTGCGCCCGATGAGCCTGCTCTCGAACCGCGCAAGAGTCGCAAGAACAACCCGGAAAAGACCCGCGAGAACATCCTTCAAGAAGCCATTGTCGAGTTCGTCCAGCAGGGCTTGTCCGGCGCGCGAGTGGATGCGATCGCCGAACGCATCCATACCTCCAAGCGTATGATCTATTACTACTTCGGCAGCAAGGAGCAGCTGTACGTCGAGGTGCTGGAGAAGCTCTACGGCGATATCCGCAGCACCGAGAGCCGCCTGCACCTGGCAGAGCTGGCGCCGCAGGAAGCGATTCGCCGGCTGGTGGAGTTCACCTTCGATCACCACGACCGCAACGTCGATTTCGTGCGTATCGTCAGCATCGAGAACATCCACAAGGCCGAGTACGTGAAGCAGTCCGGCGTGATCAAGGCCATGAACAACACCATTCTCCATGCCCTGGGCGAGATCCTCGAGCGCGGCGCGCGCGAAGGCGTGTTCCGCGGCGGCCTGGATCCGCTGGACGTGCATTTGCTGATCAGCTCGTTCTGTTTCTACCGGGTCTCGAACCGCCACACCTTTGGCGAGATCTTCCAGATCGACCTGCCGGATGAAGGCATCAAGCAACGCCACCGGGAGATGATCTGCGAGTCGGTGCTGCGCTACCTGCAGGCCTGATCCCACTCTTTGTAGGCGCTGGCTTGGCAGGCGCTGGCTTGCCAGCGAAAGCGCCCGTAAGATCGCCATCGCCACCAAGGCTTCTGCAACCTGCACCACGACAAGGAAGGCACCATGGGCAACCCCGTTCCAACCCTGAAAATAATCCTGATCCTGATGATCGTGGTCGACACGTTCTGGTTCGGCGAGCGCCTGCTGTCCCTCACCGGGTTCAGCATGTTCGACTGGTTGCCGTCGTCGGTGATCAGCCTGGTGGGCATCCTCGGCAGCCTGCTGATGATTCTCTTCAATGTGCTGCTGATCGGCCTGCTCTCGCGCCTGCAGCTCAAATCCGACTAAGCAGGCTGTAGCCGCTGCCGCAGGCTCGCCAGCGCCCTGAAGGCAGCAGCTGCTACCGAGCCCTGTCTCAGCCGTTCATGCTGTGAAAGTGCGCCAGCATGCGCTGCGGGTCCGCGCGTTGGCCGCTGAACAGCTCGAACGCCTTGACCGCCTGGAACACCGCCATGGTGCCGCCGTCCAGGGTCCTGCAACCCAGGGCCCGGGCGTTGCGCAGCAGTTCGGTTTCCAGGGGAAAGTAGACGATCTCGGCAACCCACAACTGCGCTCGCAGCAGTTCCACCGGCACCGGCATGCCCGGCAGCTTGGCCATGCCCATGGGCGTGGTGTTCACCAGCCCGTCGGCGCTGTGCAGGGCACTCGACAGATCACCGCCTGCCCGGGCCCGGGCGCTGCCGAAATGCTGGTTGAGGTTGTCCGCCAGGCTTTGCGCCCGCTGCGGCTCCACGTCAAAAATGTTCAGTTGCTCCACGCCTTCACTCAGCAGGGCGTGAGCCACTGCGGCCCCGGCACCGCCGGCGCCCATCTGCACCACCTGGCGCCTTGCCACGTCCGGCAGGCCGCGGCGAAAGCCCTCGGCAAAACCCAGGCAGTCGGTGTTGTGGCCGACTCGTTTGCCATCCTTGAGCACCACGGTGTTCACCGCACCGATGCCCCGGGCTTCCGGGGACAGTTCGTCGAGCAGCGGCAGGATGCTCTGCTTGCAGGGAAAGGTGATGTTCAGGCCGGTGAAGCTCATCTGCTCGGCGGCGCGCAACAGTTCAGGCAGGGCGCTGCTGTCCAGGCCCAGTTGATCCAGATCGATCAACCGGTACAGGTAGCGCAAATGCTGGGCATCGCCCTCTTGTTCGTGCAGGGCCGGGGTGCGGGAGGCCTGGATGCCGGCGCCAATCAGCCCGGCCAGAACACTGGCTTGCCGGCTCATGCGCCTTGCTCCTTGAACCGCTGGCTGAAGTGTTCCAGCGCCAGGCGATAGCCATGGCTGCCAAAGCCGCACATCACCGCCTGTGCGATGGCGGAAACGAAGGAGTGATGGCGAAACGGTTCGCGCGCGTGGACGTTGGACAGGTGCACTTCGATCACTGGCAGCTCGCTGGCCACCAGGGCGTCACGGATTGCCACCGAGGTGTGGGTCCAGGCGGCCGGGTTGATCAGGATGCCAGCGCAGCGACCACGCGCCCCGTGGATCCAGTCGAGCAACTCGCCTTCGTGGTTGGTCTGACGAAACTCCACGGCGAGGCCGAACTCCTCGGCGGCGCGGCCGCACAGGGCGGAAATGTCAGCCAGGGTTTCGTGGCCGTAAGTGGCCGGCTCGCGGGTGCCGAGCAGGTTCAGGTTCGGGCCGTTGAGCACCAGAACGATAGGACGCATGGGGTAAATCTCCGTTGTTATTGTCGGCCTCGGGAGAGCGTACGAGGCGTTGAAAGGTAAATTGTACTAACTGGTTAATTTGGTCAATTGGCGGTAGATGCGCAACGGGGGGCGGGCGGATTAAGTGTTCGGTAATCGAACGGCAGCGTAGGGCTCGCAGGTGCAAGGCTGCCGCCAATGAGTGCTTATATCAATTGAAAATCATTCTCGACTGACCGTAAGATGCCCGGCAATTTCCTTCATGTTCCAGGGAGTCGGTTTGTCGGACGTGGATCTCAAGGGACTGTTTCTCAAGCATGCCGCTGCCTTGCGTGGGTACCTGGCGCGCAAGATACGGGACCCGCAGTTGGCCGCTGATCTGGTGCAGGAGAGTTTCCTGCGGCTGGCCGAGCACACGCGCGGCGAGCGTATCGACAACTCCCAGGGCTATCTCTACCGCACGGCGAACAATCTGCTGATCGACCATGTACGTCAGGAGGCGCGGCGCAAGACCGAGACCGTGCCCCATGAAGTGCTGGCCGACATCGAGGATGAGGCGGCCGGGCTGGAGGCTCAGGCGATGGCGCAGCAACAGCGCAAGGCACTGAAACAGGCGATCATGGAACTGCCCCCGCGGACCCAGGAAATCTTTCGCCTCAACCGTATCGAAGGCATGACCCACGCCGAGGTGGCCCGGCACCTGAATATTTCCGACAGCTCGGTGCAAAAGCACTTGTCCCGGGCGCTGGCCTATGTGATGCAGCGTTTGCAGGCTACCGACGGTCGGCCGGTCGACGAGTGAGTTACGGTAAAAGTCGGGGTCAGACGTCACTGCTTATATATAACGAGAAATCGAGATTCACACGTGAATAGCCAGGGTCCGCAAGAGCGCAGTATCACCGAGGCCGCCGCCGACTGGGCGGTGCGTTTGCACGCGGGAGGCCTGAGCGCCACCGAGCAGGCGCAGCTTGCCCAATGGCAGGCCGCCGACCCGCGTCATCCCCAGGCTCTGGTGTTTGCCCGGCAGACCTGGGAGGCCCTGGGCGAGTTGCGCCTGGACCCCGAACTGGCGGCCACTGCCCCACCACGGCGCCAGGCGGCGCGGCCTGAGGCGACAATACCGCGCCCGCGCCGTCGACGCCGGCTGGTGCGGGCCGCCAGCGCGGCGATGCTGGTACTGGTGGTGGCCCTGGGCTGGCTGCAAGGGCCGCAGGCGCTGCTGTACCTGCAGGCTGACTACCTTACCGGCAAGGGCGAGGTGCGCACCGTACAACTGGCCGATGGCAGCCAGGTGGAGCTGGATTCGGGCAGCGCCATTCGCCTGGACTACAGCGGCGACAAGCGCCAGGTTCAATTGCTGGCCGGCTCCGCGGTGTTTGACGTGGCGCCCATGGCCGGCGAGGAAAAACGACCTTTTATCGTGCAGAGCGCCGGCGGCCAGACCCGCGCCCTGGGCACCCGTTTCGTGGTCGGGCGCGAGAGTGCTCAACAAGCCTGGGTCGGCGTGTTGCAGCACAGTGTCGCGGTGAGCCTGGATGCCCCGGCGCAACGCGGGGCCTCCGAGCGGGTGCTGCAAGAGGGGCAGAGCGTGCGCTATGACCCGCAGTCGGGGGTGGTGGCGCTTGATGGGCTCGACCTGCAGCGGGCTACCAGTTGGCGGCGCGGCGTCCTGGTGTTCGACCGCCAGCCCCTGGGCCTGGTGGTGGAGCGCCTCAATCGCTATCGGCCCGGGCGAGTGGTGCTGACCAACAGTGCCCTGGCCCAGCGTCAGGTCAGCGGTGTCTTCCGCCTGGACATGCTCGATGCAGCCCTGGTTACCCTGACCCAGGAACTGCAGGTGCAGCGTTTCGACCTGGCCGGCGTCAGCCTGATTTACTGAGGCCTGCGGGCCTTTTTCCACCCTTGTGCAAAATAATTCAAAAAAACCTTACTGAGTTTTCCTGCCTGGCACGTCTAGCTAATTGAGATGCATTCGCATAAACAAAAATAGCCAGCGCAGGAACAAGGGACATGAGGGTAGGCAGTCGCACTGGAATTCACGCAGCAAGTCGTTTGGCCCTGGCCATTCACTTGGGCGTCGCAGGGCTGTTGGCAGGAGGCGGTTTGCTGCTCGCGGCAGAGCCTGCGGGTGCAGCCCCACAGAGCGCCCAGCAGCAACGCGAGATGGATTTCGATATCCCCGCCCAGGCCCTCGGCAGTGCGGTGCTGGTGTTTGCCGAACAGGCCGGGGTGCAGGTGCTGTTCGACAGCCTGCGCCTGCATGGCTTGCACAGCTCGCCGCTCAAGGGCCGCTACAGCGCCGAGGAGGGCCTGGCGCGGTTGCTGGGCAATGCGCCGGTGCAGTACCGCTTCACCGGCGAGCGCCAAGTGACCCTGAACCGGGTGGAAACCGGCCGTGACGGCGCCCTGGCCCTGGCGCCCACCACCATCTCCGGCAACCTCGAAGGCCGCCAGAGCGACTGGGTGTATAACGCGCCGCGTTCGGTGAGCGTGGTCGGCCGCGAGCAGCTCGATCGCAACCCGCCCCGGCACGCGGCCGACATGCTGGAGGAAACCTCCGGTGTGTATTCGGCAGTCAGTCAGCAGGACCCGGGCCTGTCCGTGAATATCCGCGGCCTCCAGGACTATGGCCGGGTCAACATGTCGGTGGACGGCATGCGCCAGAACTACCAGCAGAGCGGCCACCAGCAGCGCAACGGCACCCTCTACGTCGACCCCGAGCTGCTCTCCGAGGTGGTGGTGGAGAAGGGCGCCACTTCGACCATGGGCGGCGCCGGGGTGATTGGCGGGGTCGCCAATTTTCGCACCGTCGAAGCCCGTGACCTGCTCAAGCCCGGCCAGGAAATCGGTGGCCGGATCCGCGTAACCAGCGGCCTGGGTGGCCGCAGCAACGGCACCCATTTCATCGGCAGCACCGCCTTCGCCATCGGCACCGAGGTCTGGGACATGCTGCTGGCCGCCAGTGAACGGCACCTGGGGGACTACAACCCGGGGACCAAGGGCGGCATTGGCGAGCTGCGTACCGGCAGTTGGATGGACCCGTCGATCAATGACCGGGTGAAGAATTCCAAGGTGGCCTATTCCGCTTCCGTGATGCGTTCGCGCCTGGCCAAGCTGGGGCTCAACCTGCCCCAGGACCAGCGCCTGCAACTGAGCTACCTGACCACCCAGGTGTCCTACGACGACGCCAACATGATGAACGTCGAGAACAAGCAACAGCTCTGGGAAAAGCTCGGCAGCAGCGATGTGCGCTCGCAAAACTTCGGCCTCGACTACAGCTACACCCCGGACAACCCGCTGATCGACTTCAAGGCCAAGCTCTACTACGTCGACAACAGCAACGACCAGAGCACCCTGACCCGGCGCAGCAGCCCCGGCTACTCGATCACCTACCAGACCGACACCTATGGCGCTCAGGCGCAGAACACCTCGACCTTCGCGCTCGGCGAACTGGCCACGCTGAAGGCCAACTACGGCCTGGAGTTCTTCTATGACAAGGTCCGCCCCGACTCCAGCCAGCCGGTGCCCAAAGGATCGGCGGTCAGCGCTTCGCCCGCGGCCAGCATGACCCCCGAGGGCGATCGTGCCCTGGGCAGCCTGTTCACCCGCCTGGATTTCGACTACGACGGCTGGCTGAACCTCAACGCCGGTTTGCGCTACGACCGCTACCGCCTGCGGGGCGAGACCGGAATCAACACCCGCACCTTCGTGATCGGCAAGACGCCCCAGCAGATTTCGGTGCCGATGGCCTATGACATCGACAACGAGGAAGGGCGCTTCTCGCCGACCTTCGGCCTGTCGGTCAAGCCGGGCGTCGAATGGCTGCAGTTGTTCGCCAGCTATGGCAAGGGCTGGCGGCCACCGGCGGTGACCGAAACCATGATCACCGGCCGGCCCCACGGCGGCGGCTCGGAGAGCACCTTCCCCAACCCCTTCCTCAAGCCGGAGCGTTCCAGCACCTGGGAAGCGGGGGTCAACGTCTTCAAGGAAAACCTCTGGTTCAACGATGACCGCCTGGGGATCAAGGTGGCGTACTTCGATACCCGGGTCGATGACTTCATCTACATGGCCATGGGTGTGCAGCCCCCTGGCTACGGCTCGCCCGGCATCGGCAACAGTGCCTATGTCAACGACCTCAGCAGCACCCGCTTCAAGGGCGTGGAGTACCAGCTGGACTATGACGCCGGTCGCGCCTACGGCCAGCTGAACTACACCCGCATGATCGGCGACAACGATTTCTGCACGAAAATCGCCTGGCTGGGGGGCGTGACCCAGCCGGTGAAGAATGGCAGTGGGCGTGGTGCGATCGTCACCGGCATGCGCCCCGATGATGCGGCCAACAACGCCAGCCGCTGCAATGCGGCGATCCTCGGTTCGGCCGAACACATGCCCATGGACCGCGGCACCCTGACCCTGGGCGCACGCTTTTTCGACCGCAAGCTGGATATCGGCGCCCGGGCCCGCTACAGCGCCGGCTATTCGATCGCCGGCTCCGCCACCGGCACCGTGAGCCAGACCGGCGTCTACCCGGCCGACTGGAAGCCCTACACCGTCTACGACCTGTATGGCAGCTACCGGGCCACTGAAGAACTGACCCTGCGCCTGGCCATGGAAAACGTCACCGACCGCGCCTACCTGGTGCCCCTCGGCGATGTGCTGGCCTTCACCCTCGGCCGTGGCCGGACCTTGCAGGGCACCGTGGAGTATCAGTTCTGACCGCTTTTGCCCATTGATGGGCAAAACCGCAGCAGGCAGTGGCGTGCTGCGGACATGACCCCCCTAATGTATTGGAGTTTTGCATGAGCATTTCGATCTCTTACAGCGCTACCTACGGCGGTAATACTGTTGCGCAATACCTGACTGACTGGTCGGCCTACTTCGGCGACGTCAACCACCGCCCAGGCGAAGTGGTCGACGGCACCAACACCGGTGGCTTCAACCCGGGCCCGTTCGACGGCACCCAGTACGCCATCAAGAGCACCGCCAGTGATGCGGCCTTCGTCGCCGACGGCAACCTGCACTACACCCTGTTCAGCAACCCAAGCCACACCCTCTGGGGCTCGGTGGACACTATCTCCCTGGGCGACACCCTCGCCGGTGGTTCGGGCAGCAACTACAACTTGGTCAGCCAGGAAGTCAGCTTCACCAACCTGGGCCTCAACAGCCTGAAGGAAGAAGGCCGTGCAGGCGAAGTGCACAAGGTGGTCTACGGCCTGATGAGTGGCGACAGCTCGGCGCTGGCCGGCGAGATCGATGCCCTGCTCAAGGCGATCGACCCAAGCCTGTCGGTGAACTCCACCTTCGACGACCTGGCCGCTGCTGGCGTTGCTCACGTCAACCCGGCTGCTGCAGCCGCTGCCGATGTTGGCCTGGTGGGTGTGCAGGACGTGGCCCAGGACTGGGCGCTGGCCGCCTGAGTGCAGGCCTGAGGCATAAAAAAGCGAATGCAGGATCGCTCCTCCATTCGCTGGCTTGACTCACCTCCGTCGCCCGAGTTTTCGAAGGCCAGGGCGGCGGCGGTGGCAAATTCTGGGGAGCGCCGTGGTGCCTGTCAACGCACCGGGCGCGCCTCTTGTCGTTCCGCTCTGCCCGAGCGGAAGGCCCTGTAACCCTAAACTCTCCACAGGACACCTTGATGAGCAGGCCGAATCCACTTGCCGCTTCCGAGACGCTGGCGGCCTTGACGGCCTACAAGGGCGGCTTTTTCAACATCGGCCTGTTCTCGGCGGTGATCAACCTGCTGATGCTGGCCCCGGCCCTTTACATGCTGCAGGTCTACGACCGGGTGCTGGCCTCGGGCAATCAGATGACCCTGCTGATGCTGACGCTGATGATCCTCGGCCTGTTCGGCCTGATGGGGGCGCTGGAGTGGGTGCGTAGCCAGGTGGTGATCCACCTCGGTACCCAGATGGACATGCGCCTGAACCAGCGGGTGTATGACGCCGCTTTCGAAGCCCAGCTCAAGGGCAGCCCCCAGGCCGCCGGCCAGGCTTTGAACGACCTGACCGCGCTGCGCCAGTTCGCCACCGGCAATGCCTTGTTCGCGTTCTTCGATGCGCCCTGGTTTCCGGTCTACCTGCTGGTGATCTTTCTCTTTCACCCCTGGCTCGGCCTGCTGGCCCTAGCCGGCGCGGTGCTGCTGGTGGCGCTGGCCTGGATCAACCAGCATATCTGCCAGGCACCCCTGGCCCAGGCCAGCCAGTTGTCGATCATCACCAGCCAGCAGGCCACCGCCAACCTGCGCAATGCCGACGCGATCGAAGCCATGGGCATGCTCGGCGCCCTGCGCGAGCGCTGGTTCATCGGCCACCAGGGCTTTCTGGCCCAGCAGAACCTGGCCAGCGAAAAGACCGCCACCATCAGCGCCTGGTCCAAGGGCGTGCGCATGGCCCTGCAGTCCCTGGTGCTGGGCCTGGGCGCCTGGCTGGCGGTGCAGGGCCAGATCACCCCGGGGATGATGATCGCCGGCTCGATCCTAATGGGCCGCGTGCTCAGCCCCATCGACCAGTTGATCGCGGTATGGAAGCAATGGAGCTCGGCGCGCCTGGCCTACGAGCGTTTGTCCGAGTTGTTGCAGGCCAACCCGCCGCGCCCGGCACGCATGAGCCTGCCGACGCCCAAGGGCAAGTTGAGCGTCGAACAGTTGAGCGCCTGTGCCCCGGGCAGCCGTCGCCCGGCCCTGAGCAACCTTGGCTTCACCCTGGAGGCTGGCCAGGTGCTGGGGGTGATCGGCCCTTCCGGCTGTGGCAAGTCGACCCTGGCCCGGCTGCTGGTCGGTGCCTGGACGCCCCTGACGGGAAAGGTACGCCTGGATGGCGCAGACCTGGCTCAGTGGGACAGGCAGCAACTGGGGCCGCATATCGGTTACCTGCCCCAGGACATCCAGCTGTTCGCCGGCAGCATCGCCGAGAACATCGCGCGTTTTGCCCAGCTGGACTCGGATCAGGTCCTGCAGGCCGCGCAAATGGCCGGGGTGCACGAACTGATCCTGCAATTGCCCCAGGGCTATGACACGCGCCTGGGCGAGGGCGGTGCCGGGTTGTCCGGCGGCCAGCGCCAGCGCATTGGCCTGGCCCGGGCCCTGTATGGCCTGCCGGCGCTGATCGTGCTCGACGAGCCCAATTCCAACCTCGATGAGGCCGGTGAGCAGGCGCTGCTGCAGGCCATCAGCCAACTCAAGCAACGGCAGCGGACCCTGGTGCTGATCACCCACAAGCCCAACGTGCTGACCCTGACCGACCAGTTGATGATCCTGCGCGAGGGCCAGCTGCAAGCCTTCGGCCCTACGGCGCGGGTGCTGGAGGCGAACCAGAAGGCCAAGGCCGCGCCGCCGCCGGCTGTACCGATGAGCAATCCGGCGAGCAGCCCGGTGACCAGCTTGAACATGAACTACCGCCTGGGCGTGGCCGGCGGCGAAGGGAAAAAGGCATGAAGGCGAGTTTATCCACAGGTCCTGCTGCGCCGGTCGCGGGGCCGGCCGCCAGCAATGTGTTGTCCCTGGACGACAGGAAGTATTCGCGGCTGGGCTGGCTCCTGGTGCTGGGAGGTTTTGCCGGGTTTATCGGCTGGGCCGCCTTGGCGCCGCTGGACAAGGGCGTGGCGGTGTCGGGCAAGGTCATGGTCTCGGGCCATCGCAAGACCGTGCAGCACCAGAGCGGCGGCATCGTCGAGCGGATCGAGGTCAAGGAGGGCGACCGGGTCAGCGCCGGGCAGGTGCTGCTGCGCCTCAACGAGACGCCGCTGCGCACCCAGATGCAGTCCCTGCGCAGCCAGTACCTGGGCTCGCTGGCCAGCGAAGCGCGGCTCAATGCCGAGCGCGACGGCGCCAGCGATATCGTCTTCGACCCGCAACTTCAGGCCCTGGCCAGCGAGCCGGACGTGGTCGCCAGCCTGGCGCTGCAACGGCAGCTGTTCAGCAGCCGGCGCCAGGCCCTGAGCATGGAGCAGCAGGGGATTGCCGAAACCATCGCCGGCTCCGAGGCGCAGTTGCGTGGCACCCGGGATTCCCAGGCCAGCAAGCTGGCGCAGCGCCGCGCCTTGAGTGAACAGTTGCAGGGCCTGCGGGAACTGGCCCGGGACGGCTATATCCCGCGCAACCGGCTGCTGGACAGCGAGCGCCTATACGCGCAGATCGATGGCTCGATCGCCGAGGACTTCGGCCGCATCGGCCAGTTGCAGCGGCAGATCCTCGAACTGCGCCTGCGCATCCGCCAGACCACCGAGGATTTCCAGAAAGACCTGCGCAGCCAGTTGGCCGATACCCGGGTGCGTACCGAGGACCTGCGCAATCGCCTGGCGTCCGCCGAGTTCGAACTGGCCAACAGCCAGGTGCGCGCCCCGGCCGCCGGGGTGGTGGTGGGGCTGGAGGTGTACACCGAGGGCGGGGTGATCAAGCCGGGCCAACCGCTGATGGACATCGTGCCCCAGGACGAGCCGTTGCTGGTGGAGGCGCGGGTGCCGGTGCAACTGGTGGACAAGGTGCACCCGGGGCTGCCAGTGGAGCTGATGTTCTCGGCCTTCAACCAGAGCACCACGCCCAGGGTGCCGGGGGAGGTGACCCTGGTGTCCGCCGACCGGCAGGTGGACGAGCGCACCGAGGAGCCTTACTACACCTTGCGGGCCACGGTCAGCGCCCAGGGCATGCAGCAGTTGCAGGGCTTGCAGATCCGCCCGGGCATGCCGGTGGAAGCCTTTGTCCGTACCGGCGAACGCTCGATGCTCAATTACCTGTTCAAGCCCCTGCTGGATCGGACTCACATGGCGTTGGTGGAAGAATGATTCGAGCCTGGTGCTACTACCTGCCCCTGCTGTGCCTGTTGGGCAGCCCGTCGGTCCAGGCCCTGGGGTTGCTGGACGCCTATGACCTGGCCTTGCGCAATGACCCGACCTTCCAGGCGGCGATCAAGGAGCGCGATGCCGGGGAAGAGAACCGGGCCATTGGCCGTGCCGTGCTGCTGCCGAACCTGTCCTGGAGCTACAACAATTCGCGCAACCAGTCCGAAGTGACCCAGGAGACCGTTCGCGGTGATGTCACCAATGACCGGGACTACCGCAGCTACGCCTCGACCCTGACCCTGCAGCAACCGCTGCTGGACTACGAAGCCTATGCGCGCTACCGCCAGGGCTCGGCCCAGGCGCTGTTTTCCGACGAACGCTTTCGTGGCAAGAGCCAGGAACTGGCGGTACGCCTGCTCAGTGCCTACAGCCAGGCGCTGCTGGCCCAGGAGCGTATCGAACTGAGCCGGGCGCAGAAGCGTGCCTACGCCGAACGCTTGCAGCTCAACGAACGCCTGCTCAAGGGCGGCGAGGGCACCCGCACCGATGTGCTGGAGACCCAGGCCCGGCTGAGCCTGGCCCTGGCGCAGGAGATCGAGGCCCAGGACCAGCAGGACGCGGCCCTGCGCGAGCTGCAAGCCATAGTCGGCGAACCGTTGCAGATCGACGAACTGGATCCGCTGACCCGGCAGTTCCAGATCCAGCCGCTGCTGCCCAACCGCTTCGACAGCTGGCGTGACCTGGCCATGGCCAACAACCCAAACCTGGCGTCCCAGCAGCAGGCGCTGCGAGTGGCGGAGTATGAAGTGGAGCGCAAGCGCGCCGGGCACCTGCCCAAGGTGAGTTTGTATGCCAGCAGCCGTCAGACCAGTTCCGATTCGGAAAGCTCCTACAACCAGAAGTACGACACCAATACCGTGGGCATCCAGGTCAGCCTGCCGCTGTTTGCCGGTGGCTCGGTATCGGCCTCGACCCGCCAGGCGGCCAGCCAGCTGTCCCAGGCCCAGTTCGAACTGGATGCCAAGACCGCCACCACCCTCAACGAACTGCGCAAGCAGTTCAACCTCAACACCAGCGCCGCGGCCAAGGTCCGCGCTTATGAAATGGCCGTCAGTTCCGCCGAGGCCCTGGTGACCGCGACCCAGAAGAGCGTGCACGGCGGCGAGCGGGTCAACCTGGACGTGCTGGACGCCGAGCAGCAACTGTTCACCGCCCGCCGCGACCTGGCGGATGCCCGTCATGCCTACCTCTTGGCGCGGATCCAGCTCAAGTACTACGCCGGCCTGCTCAACGAACAGGACCTGCAGCAACTGGCCGGTTACTTCCGCCCCACGGGCTGACACTGCGCTGTTGGCGGGGCAATGCCGCCCTTGGGATTTGTAGGCTTCAAATAGAGACAGCCGTCGAAAGGACGGCTGTCTCTTAATGGCAATTCAATTGGGTATTGAGTGAGCTGCAATGAACATAACCTTCGAATAGGACGTTCTATAAAGTTTCCGAAATTCTTTTTCGCTGGAAATTTTCTGCAGATCAATACTCATTGACAAGCGGGATTTATTATTCTGATCGGCTTTGGATAACCAATAGCCTCAGCATTCAGAACTGTGCCATTCGTGCGAACGTTGACAAAGCCGTTGGCAATAATCTGCTCTGTAAGCAGTCGGTAATCGCCATTTGAAAACTTCAATAGGCTACCTGGAACCAGTAGCTGTCTGTTTTCCTGCGTATCTTTTACAAAGAAACCAGGCCAGTTTCTGGCAAAACCCTTTAGCCACGTACTGTCTGTCAGGTTGTAGGAGGTGATCAGGTTTAGATCATTTTTCCCTATGTAAAAATTTCCAGGTGGTGCCAGAAAAATGGATGCAGGTGGTTGTGTATCATTGGTCACGATATAACCTTGGATATCTGCACCGTGAGTTTCGCTCTGCGAGCGGGTCTGAACAGCGAAACCGATGACTTTATTTTCAACGTCAATAATTGTGATTATTTTGCTTCTTAAGAACTGGCTGCGTGCCGGTGCCGGAAGCGTTCCAGAAAAATTGTAAATTTCACCATTACAAGACAGTGATGCTTTCGAAAAATTGGTTATCTCTATCTCTTTAGGCTTTTTCTTACCCATGTATATCTGATGCAGAGCAGGGATTTTTGACCAAGGGCCCAGCTTCTCTTCTTTGAGGTAGCTCACTGTTTGAGGGAGAGAGTTTACCCAGTACCAATCATCTTTGGCCAAAGGCCAAATAGCATCGGCCGGAGATACCAATGGTGATACTCCAATCGAAATAGCTGCGATAGCTTTGTTCAGCTCTATATCGAATGAGTAGCTGTTTTTGAAAGTTAATGTAGGGTAGAGGCCAATTATGCCGATGAATGCTACCCCGGATAGTCTTAAAATATTACCTGGATTTTTTCTGTTCAATGAGTACACGAGTACGCACACCATCATTGCATAGGAGAGCAATGAGTAGGCAATGTAACGAGAGCTGGATAGAGTTGCTTTATATGAATCAGGACCCACACGTACGGTCATTAGAATTGCTGCAGCAGCTCCTGAAAGCAAGATAAATGCGCTCAAAATACCGGCAAATAGCTTCTCGTCGTCAGTGGTGCGAGGCTCAGCTTTTTTCAAGCGCCTAACGATCAAATCGAGCAGGCAGTAGCAGGCGATGCAGGCGGTGAATAGAAAGACAATTGCACCGATAATCAAAACGGTGTTTTCGCCGAGAATACCCAGGAAAGGAAGAAGTATAGAGGCAAAGTAACCAAATAATGCTTTTGAAATGCTTACGAAGCCATCCAAGGAGATCAGCGAGCCAAGGTTGTCAAGTTCACCACCTAGCTTATAAAAGTAGGAGTGGGTCGCTGTCGCAGCAACAGGTGCGAAGCCTGTGAGGAATCGCCAGGGACCCTTGTACATCATGCAATGTATAGCGATGAACAAAAGGGAAAAAATTGGCCCGGATCCGTGAAAGGTTACCGCAAAGCAAGAAAGAATAGTTACGATTGATAGGTTGGCGGCGGAGTTTTCCCGCAGAGCCCTTATCAGGGCCCAGAGCAGCACTATATAACTCAATCTGGAAATCGACAATACGGCTTGAAATGGGATGGTCATGACCTGTTGGTCAGCAAGGGTCGTTGTCAGCAGAGCGATGACGGCTCCACCTAGAAAAATACCGTAACCCGGAGCATTGATCTTTTTTGTCCAAACCTGAAAGCGATGAGTACAAAACAGTGCGAATGCAGCAATTGCACTGAAAGATGCTATAGCAAGAATTATTTGGTTGGCATTGCCGGCATGATAGTCGATCCAGGCCAGTAGCATGACTACAGAGTGTGGGTGTGCACCAAAGAAATTAAGCAAATAATCAATAAACGACAGTTCATTGAAGTTGAGCAGCATCACGCGATTCCATACCGCCCAGCCATCAACTATAGGGGAAATTGATATGTATCTAGAGGCGATAAAAATATTAATGCTGATAATTAAAAAAACGATGAGGTAGTACTTTTTCTCCTTCATGTTAATTATTTCTCTTAGGGTTGTACTGCTTGAAGCAGGTAGCAAATAGTGTTTTCAATACGTCGAGGTTTCCTTTGAATGCTGTGATTTTTGTTGGAATCTCGTCGACGGGATATTTTCTGGCAGCAGGAAGCTCTACACATTTAAATCCTAATTTTGGCGCACGGTAGGATAGATAGGCGAGCAACTCATATTTTGAGAAAATATCTCTGAATATTGAAATCTCTGGATCAATGAGCATTTTTCGGCTGTAGGCTCTAAATCCTTGGGTTGTATCAGTCCATTTGAAGCCGGAGGCTAGACTCAGACAGGGCGCATGAATGAAACGAATGGCAAAGTCTCGGGACTTTGGCGTGTTTTCAGCGATACCTCCAGCAATGAATCGTGAGGCCTGAACAAAGTCCACTCCCTCTCTCAGAGCTGAAATAAATCTTGGTATTGCTTCAGGATCATCTTTATCATTGCCATCTATGGTAACGATGCCCTCATATCCCTGCTCAAGTGCGAACGCGTAGGCACAGCGAAGCTGGGCGCTGAGTTTTCCTGGGCCTGTTTTCTCGATCAATCCCCGGACACCCACTTCTTTCAAAGCGTCGAGGTTCAGGGAGCCATCCTTGCTGCCGCCATCTACAATAAGGATATCTGCTATTCCGGAAATCTTCTGGATCTCCATTTTTTTCAGAAGATTTTTAATGCGTTGTCCTTCATTGATCACGGGAATAACAACGCACCAAGGTTGTTGCCGGCCAAGCCAAAGGAGAGTTTTCATTGCAGGCACTTGCCATGTTTCATGTCCTGCAATAGAGGTGGTGGATGCTTTATTCATAAGTTTCAAGCTACTCGATAAGTGATGAGCACGACCCCGGTAATCACCAGCAAGATGCCTGCGGCAGTGGTCCAGTGAAAAGGTTCTCGGAAGATAACAACCGAAAATAAGGCGACAGTAGCCACTGCACCGGCAGTCAGCACTGGATGAGCGACGTTCAAAGGTAAGCGCCCCAGAGCGGCGGCATATAAAAGAAAAGCCCCTCCATAAAGACCAAGTCCCAACCAGAATGGCCAATTGGTCAGCGCAGACATAGGGTCGGAAATTGAGGGGAATTTACGGGGAGGCATCATGGCTAATTTTACTAAGACGCTTGCCGAAGCATTAGCTGCGATACCTAACAGCAAAATCAGCCATTTCATTGCGTAGCACCTTGGCGCTGATGATAGTATTGAATAGCGCAAGTAAGTGCGCGCTCGACAGAGTTGAGGTGCGGCTCTTCTTTAGTTGCAACCATCTCAATGGAGATCAGATGGTCTGGTAAAAATCTAGAAATGGCGCTAGCTATTGATTGATGATCTGTTTCGTGATCACCAAGAGGCAGTAGATCTGGCTCACTGGCATGGATATGCCCAATCAGACTCGCATCATTACCTAGTACTGCTGTGGCACTTTCGCCGTTAATTGTAATGGCACCAGTATCTAACTGCATCTTTATCGCTGGATGGTTAACTCTTTTCACAACGCGTGCTGTTTCTGCACTTGTAGTCATGAAGTTGGCACCATAGCAAGACGGGTTTGGTTCCAGGCAGATAATTACACCATGTTTCTGGGCTATATCACCTAGACTCGTGAAAAATGGCACGGCAATATTCATGACCTGTTCGTCGTCCAGTCCGGAACGGTCACGGTTTTTTGGAGAGCCAAATACTAGTCGTGTGGCGCCAAGTCCAGAGGCAATACGGCAGACGGCGTCAAGGTGGTTAAGTAACGCTTTTTGTGAGTCTGGCGTGCCAAATACATTCAAGCCTGTTGTTCCAAAAAGCAGAGCCTGCATGCCGGTGATTTCTATGCCCCGGTCGAACCACCACTGCTTGACCTTTGCAATCTCTTCGTCTTTGGCTGCAGTAGGATCGGGAAAATATTTGCCAGGGGCTATATCAATAGCGTCAATACTGTATCGATTCAACAGTTCTGCGATAGCAATGTCTTCAGATACATCCCAAGCGATATTTGAAATGCTGAGCCTCATGATTTGGCCCCCGACGCCAGCTTTAACGTCACCGCTTCTGACTGGGCGTAGGCTCGAATCGCCTGGATCGTTTCACGCGCGTTATATTGATGCCGGCCTTGCACGCCAAATACACTCGCATGACAAGTCTGCATGTCGTAGCGTCCGGGAGTGCTGGCCAGTTCTTGAGTAAAAGTCTTTCCAAACCCTTCAAGTGCGACATTCGCAACACTGATCGGGGCGGAGGTAAGATGAATCAAACGGAGATTTGCATGTAATGCTGTCTGGATGTCGTACCAGAGATTTACCATAGGATAAAATTGAAATACCCCACGACTTTCTATTGCGTGCAAATTATTGTCATTCAGGAAGTCAAAGACAACGTTCTTGCGTAGACCTGGCCCTACCAGCCCGGGTAGTCGAACAATCAGATGATTGGGGAAATGACCTTCCACAAACTTTTCGATTAGTCGGCGGTGCAGGCCATAAGCATGCAGTCCGCTCTCATCGATTGGTGTGGACTCATCTACTTCAACCGGGTTTTTAAAAACGTCGACAGTACTGATCAGAATGAAGGTTTTGCACTTGATTGTGCGAAGGTGTCCTATCAACGCCTCGATTTTCTTGCGATCTTCTTTAGGCTCGCGATTGGCAATCCACTTTTGAGCTGGCGCTCCTGCACAGACTATCGTATCGAATTTCTGACCTTCGATATCTTGAATGTTGGTCGAGCGGTAGAGTCGATCAAATTTTGCTTGCTTGAGAAGCGTGCTTCCTACGTATCCAGAAAATCCAACTAGTGCGTTTGTCATTATCACTCCTTCGAGCTCTTGAACTGTTCCGTGTCGAGCTTTTCAAGTACGTCGTAAATATTATCGATTTTCCCCCCAAGCACTGAATAGCAGCCCGGTAGCTCAGCGTGCTTCTCAAATAGAATGGGGCGGCCATCATCTCCTTCGTTTTTCGAGAGTACGGTCTTTACTTCAAATAATGAGTCAACATATTTGGAGTCAAGAATAGAAGGAAGATACCGCCCGACATCTCTCAACATACGGTCTACTCGAGTTTCCTGATCGTAGTCGTTCAATTTTTGATACGGATCAATTCCAGGCTCATCTTTCCAGCTGAAGTGAGGGGTGTATCGGACATGGGAAAGGGTGTGCAGATTCCGGGCGGGGAAGGGCATCATTGAAAAAAATGGCCCATCCATCACCGTTACGGCAATATTTTCCAGCACGCTCGGTACTTTTATAAGGGCCATTTCAGTAAGTTCATGCTTTAACCCATTTTTGGTGCTTGGGAAATCTCCATGAAGCTGGTTCAAACCACTGTAAGTACAGTTGAAAATGTAGTTGCATTCAAGTATGTCAATACTTTCATCATGATGCTTCGTCGTGACGCTCATGTGCTTTTCAGAAGTTCTATGTATGGCAACGGCATGTGATTGAAAGCGAACTTCAACGCCAAGTTGGTGCAACTCTTGTGTAGCCCAGTGAGAGAGCTTCGTGGTGTCGAAGGCATATTCCTTGGTAACGAAAACCTCTTCAATAAGGCGAGGTTCGAACAAAGATTTCAACTCGAGGTCCGCTGGCGTTATTTCTGCCCCTATCTCGTTGCAGAAGCGTTCGAACTGCTTGCCTGTAACCTTGGAGTTGCGACGCGCGATGGCGTACAGCTTGACGAAGTTCTGCTCAATGGCTTGCGGCCAGTCACGCGCAAACCGAGGTAAGTTGACCCGACTACGGAATGCTGTGGTAAAACTACGAGGGTAGTGGTAGCCATTGTGCACACGCGCCTGGTTATTGTATGAGGCACGAGTCAATAGGTTAGGTTCTTTCTCAAGTAAGACTATTCTGCGCAGTCCGCGTTGCTTTGCAAGATAGATGGCTATTGCCGAACCGTAGAATCCGCCACCAATTACTACGGCGTCTACCTTGTTTTCTCTCGTCGTCATGCGCTAACTCGCTCGGATGTACCAGAGTTATCAAGTGGCGGAAGATTTACCTCTTCGATATTTAGCTTTTCTCTACGGGTCATCCGAGTGCTGGTGAACTCTTGGGCGACATGATATATGGGACCCTCATTGCTAAGGCTTGCCATGTGTAGGATGTACTCGCCCAAAACTAATAGAACTAGCGAGATAAGAAAAAACATACCAGAGTGTTGCAGAGACATGCTGACCCAGCCTGGTGCCACGTCGGTCTTGAAAAGTCCAACGGCAACGACATACAGGGAATAAATTAAGTTAGCGGCTGCACCAAAAAGTGATAGAGATGTCACTAGTCTCATCGGTGCATGCGTAGTGGAAACCAACAAACGCATTCCCCGGTCAATGCTTTCACCAAGCCTTTTCATATTCTCTACAAGCGGTTTTGAACTGTATTCCATATTGATGCGCGAGAACCCACTTGTTGCAGGCAAATGCCGATAGGCAAGAGCGGGCTGTGGATGCTGAAGTATAAAATTGATCACTCGTTTACTAAGCAATCTATACTGTGGGGCGTCGTTGGCAAGATGTATGCCATTGAAGTGTTTGTACAGGTGGTTAAAGGCGGTGTAGGCTGCTCGATATGTATAAGCCTGGCGGGTCTTTTGTTTATTGTTCGCAAATACAACATCAACTCCGCAGAGCGCCTTATCAAGCATCTCAGGGAGAAAGGCGATGTCCTCTGTGAGAGGGTCGATGACTGCAACAAAATCACCTAGGGCATTCTCAAGGCCGACCCAGGACGCTGTGTCAGTATTAACTTCCTTGGTCAGTGCATACACTTGAAGGTTAGGGAGACCGGATTGACTTGTTAGGTCTTTTAGTGTGCTGATGCTGTCGTCGTCGGATGCATTGTCGACGATAATTAACTCGTAATCACTTACGAGTGATGCTAGTTGTAATTCTGCGTTTCGAAGAATACTTTCAAGTTGGGCGCTTTGATTGCGAACGATGTATACGACCGACAAAAAAGTAGGAAATAATGCCATTTTGGTGTCCCTCCCAAACCCGCGTCATGGCGAGAGTTAGCTTCATAGATAGGAAACCTAGATATTAAGCTGCTTGAGGAGGGGAGTCATCACCTGTGAGGTGATTTTATAGGTTCTAGGAGGTATTCCCGTCAATTTGGCTTAGGTGTATTGGAAGTTTTCCGGTTTATCCGCTCCGAGAGCTCTGCTCTTGTCGTTCTCTAGAGAATATGGCCGCAGGCGAGAATTTGCGGGCCTCTCACATTGCCTTATCTGAAAGCGAAGAAGAATAGAATGAGCACTCAGGCGCCATGGCTGGTGATCCCGCCGGCTTGAATTGGTTATCGAAGTGGTAGCGCGAGGCTGCTGTAAGTTGATCCTAATAACCTGTGTGATTCATTGTGATTTGGATCAGCGAAGCTCTGCCTTATCAAAATCAAGGCTGGCTGCGGGGTCAATTGTGCTGCCTTTAATGAAAACAGCCGTCACGAGGACGGCTGTTGGCTATTGCACGGCAAATCAGCGGCGGGTCAGCAGGACCCCGGATTCCATGTGGTGGGTCCAGGGGAACTGGTCGAACAGCGCGCAGCGGGTGATGCGGTGGGTGTCGTGCAACTGGGCGATGTTGGCCGCCAGAGTCTCCGGGTTGCAGGAGATGTACAGGATGTTGTCGAAGCGCCGGGTCAGTTCGCAGGTGTCCGGGTCCATGCCGGCCCGAGGCGGGTCGACGAACACGCTGCCGAATTCGTAGCTCTTCAGGTCCACGCCCTGCAGGCGGCGGAACGGACGAACTTCGTTCAAGGCTTCAGTCAGCTCCTCGGCGGACAGACGCACCAGGGTGACGTTATCCACAGCGTTTTCGCTGAGGTTGCTCAAGGCGGCATTCACCGAGGTCTTGCTGATCTCGGTGGCCAGCACCTTGCGCACCCGGGTGGCCAGGGGCAGGGTGAAGTTGCCATTGCCGCAGTACAGCTCCAGCAGGTCGTCCTGGCGCTCTCCCAGGGCTTCATAGGCCCAGTTGAGCATCTTCTGGTTCACCGTGCCGTTGGGCTGGGTGAAGGCGCCTTCGGGCTGGCGGTAGCTGAAGGTACGCCCGCCGACTTCGAGCTTTTCCACCACGTAGTCCTGGCCGATGACTTCGCGCTTGCCCTTGGAGCGACCGATCACGCTGACCTTGAGGTCGGCGGCCAATTGGCTTGCCGCCTTGTGCCAGTGCTCGTCCAGGGGGCGGTGGTAGCACAGGGTGATCATCGCGTCGCCGGCCAGGGTGGTGAGGAACTCCACCTGGAACAGCTTGTGGCTCAGGGGCGCGCTGGCTTGCCAGGCGGCCTTGAGCCGGGGCATCAACTGGTTGATGCGCTGGCTGGCGATGGGGAATTCCTCGATGAGGATCGGTGTGCGCTTGTCGTCCTGGGAGAACATCGCGTAGTGCCGTTCCCCGGCCTCGCGCCACAGGCGGAACTCTGCCCGCAGGCGGAAGTTCTGCAGGGGCGAGTCGAAGACCTGAGGCTCGGGCGCATCGAAGGGGGCCAGCAGGTCGCGCAAGCGCGCGACCTTGTCATTCAACTGGGTGGTGTAGCTTGCGGCGTCAAAAGTCATGCGGGGTAACCGAGCTTGATCACGAACAGGATCGACAGGATCACCAGGGGCGCGTTCAGCTCACGGGCACGGCCCGACAGCAGTTTGATCACGGTCCAGGCGATGAAGCCGAAGGCGATGCCGTTGGCGATGGAATAGGTGAACGGCATGGCCAGGGCGGTGACGACCACGGGAGCGGCGACGGTGATGTCTTCCCAGTCGATTTCTGCCAGGCCCGAGGTCATCAGCACGGCGACGAACAGCAGGGCCGGTGCGGTGGCGAAGGCGGGTACGCTGGCTGCCAGTGGCGAGAAGAACAGCGCCAGCAGGAACATGATCGCCACCACGATGGCGGTCAGGCCGGTGCGGCCGCCGGCGCTCACGCCCGCCGCGGATTCGATATAACTGGTGGTGGTCGAGGTGCCCAGCAGGGAGCCGGCCATGGCGGCGGTGCTGTCGGCGATCAGCGCCCGGCCCATTTTCGGCATGTGGCCGTCCTTGCCCATCAGGCCGGCGCGCTTGGCGACGCCGATCAGGGTGCCGGAGTTGTCGAACAGATCGACGAACAGGAAGGCGAAGATCACGCTGATCAGGCCGATATCCAGGGCGCCCTTGATGTCCAGTTGCAGGAAGGTCGGGGCCAGGGACGGTGGCATCGAGGTCACGCCGCCGAACGGGGTGACGCCCATGAGAATGGAGACGACGGTCACCGCGAGAATGCCGATCAGCACCGCGCCGCGCACTTTCAGGGCTTCCAGGGCCACGATCAGGGCAAAACCCAGGGCTGCGAGGATGGGGGCCGGTTTGCTCAGGTCGCCGAGGCCGACCAGGGTCGACTCGTTGCCCACGACGATCTGGGCGTTATGCAGAGCGATCAGCGCCAGGAACAGGCCGATACCGGCGGCAATGGCCGAGCGCAGGGGCAGGGGGATGCTGTTGATGATCCATTCGCGGATGCGGAAGATCGACAGCAGGAAGAACAGCACCGCCGAGATGAATACCGCACCCAGGGCCACCTGCCAGGTGTGGCCCATGTGCAGGACCACGGTGTAGGTGAAGAAGGCGTTCAGGCCCATGCCCGGTGCCAGGGCGATCGGGTAGTTGGCGATCAGGCCCATGACGGTGGAACCGATGGCCGCCGCCAGGCAGGTGGCAACGAAGATCGCGCCCTTGTCCATGCCCGTCTCGCCGAGAATGCTCGGGTTGACGAAAAGGATGTAGGCCATGGCCAGGAAGGTGGTCACGCCCGCAAGAATCTCGGTGCGCACGTTGGTGTTGTGTGCCTTGAGTTGAAACAGCCTTTCCAGCATGTCTGCTCCCCGTGGCGCCGCCGGGCGCCGTGAATGTATCGACTCCAACAGCAAAGCACAGACTTTATAAGGTGCCTGCGGATTTGCTCTGGGTCGGAAAAAGCCGCGCATCATACCAGCAGCGTGGGCCAATGGCTGCGATCGTCGGCGATGTTTTGCCGCGCTGGCAAGTAGCGCATACTGCGCCCTGGTTTTAGGGGGGATTTATGCGCAGCACAGTGAAAATGACAGCCCTGGCATTGTTCGGCGCGACAGCCTGCTGGCTGGCGGCCCCGGCCATGGCGCGCTCGGCCCCGCCGCTGAGCCGGGTGGAGATTCTCAAGGTGCTGTCACCTTCCTGCGGCCTGGAGGATGTCTCCGACGGCCGTGAACGGACCCAGTGCGATCACAACGGCCCGAACATCAAGGTCTACGTGCTGGAGATCGGCTACGGTCGCGAGCCCCATGTGACCCTGGACGGCTTCGAGGTCGATGGCACCCGTTCGCCGGTGTGCGAGGACGGCTCCAGCTATGTGCCCTGCGGCAACTCGGGGACTACCGTCGGCTATGTCTATGTCTTCGACCTGGCGGGCAAGCAGGAGGGCACCTTCAGCTTTCGCAACACCTCGCTCAACGCCCCGGGCAACAGCCTGGGCGCGCAGATCTACATCAAGTGACGGCGTCCTGAACGGCAGCCGGCAAAGCTGACTAAGCTCTAAAGACCTCCACGCGGAGTCATCCCCATGACCTTCAGAGCCCTGGTCACCCTTGCCGAAGGCATCGACGACCTGCAAAGCGTGACCCTGATCGACGTACTGCGCCGTGCCGAAGTCGAAGTGCTGGCCGCCAGCGTCGAAGGCCGGCGCATGCTCACCTGCGCCCGGGGCACCCGATTGACCGCCGACGCCATGCTGGTGGACGTGCTGGCCCAGCGCTTCGACCTGATCGTATTGCCCGGCGGCGCGGTGGGCGCCCAGCACCTGGCGGCCCATCAACCGCTGCAGCAACTGCTCAAGGATCAGGCCGCAGCGGGGCGCCTGTTCGCCGGCATCGCCGAAGCCCCGGCCCTGGCCTTGCAGGCGTATGGCGTGCTGCGCCAGCGGCGCATGACTTGCCTGCCCAGCGCCAGCCATCATCTGCTGGGCTGCACCTTTGTCGACCAGCCGGTGGTGGTGGATGGCAACTGCATCACCGCCCAGGGCTCCGCCGCGGCCCTGGCGTTTGCCCTGGCCCTGGTGGAAGCGCTGTGCGGTCGCGGCAAGCGCGCCAAGGTGGCTGGAGAGCTGCTGGTTTAGGGCTCAGCCAACATGGGCCACGATGGGCTCGATCACCGGTTGCAGTTCCTGCTCGGTGTGCCAGATGTCGTAATCGGCCTGTACCGCCAGCCAGACCTTGGCCTTGCCGATTCCGGCGCGCTCCAGCCTGACCGCCAGTTCCGCGCGGATTGGCGCATGGCCGTTCAACACCTTGGACAGGTGCGGGCGGGCGTAGCCGATATGCCGCGCGAGCTCCGTCACGCTGATGCCCAGTTCGGGCAAGATATCCAGGCGCAGGGTGTCACCGGGGTGGGGCGGGTTGTGGATGGGCATGATCCTGCCTCCTGTTCAGTGGTAGTCCAGATAATCCACCAGCTCGATATCCGAACCTACGAAACGAAAGATCACTCGCCAGTTGCCGGACACTACCAGGGACCAGTAGCCAAGCAGGTCGCCCCTGAGCGGGTGCAGCCGCCAGCCCGGCAGATTGAGGTCTGCCGGTTCGCTGGCGTGATCCATGAACGACAGCTGGCGGGCCAACCGGCGTGCATGCTCGGCCCGTATTCCACGAGTCGATCCGGTTTCATAGAAGGCGCGCAGGCCTTTGTGCTGAAAGGACTTGATCATGGGGTGCGAGTGTAAGGCGATACCTTACACGCTTCGTAGCGGTTTTGTATTGCAGAGAATGATCAATAACCTGTTACGAGGCCCCCCACGGGGCGTTTCTTTGTCGCAGCTCGGTTCGACAAGGAGTCGGGCACGGGGCTTGTGAACGGGTAACAAAGGCTAACCAGCCGCTTCTTGCACCGCCCGTCCCATCACCCCTATAGTTCGCGCCGTCGCTGCCAATTCAGCGGCCGGGTTTGGTCACCCGAAATTAGAAGGCGCACGCGCCACCCTGGTTTGCAGGCACTTTTTCGTGTCCGCACGCTTAATGGTGGGCTGTGCGCGGGACACCTTCGGGTGTGCCGGGTGCCTTCTTCCCGGTTGACCAACCTGTGCACAGTCCGCCACCCATCGTTTGGTCACGATTGGGGCGGTCATTCATAAAGAAGGATCTAATGATGAATACCCCGGAAACTGCTGCTCACTATGTGCCGCTTAAATCCAACATAAGCCGGCCAGGTGTGTTTTTTATCAACGCCAATGCCTCCCCTGAGGCGCTGCACGAAGCCGCCGAGCAACGCATGCGCACGGCTGCCAACCTGCTGGAAACCCTCTGCTGCCTGAATTTCAGCCACGGCGATGTGAAGGACATCCCGCACATCATCGACGTGCTCTATGTACTGACCCAGGATGGTTGCGACCTGCTGGAGGCGGCGAAATGGCGAGCCGCTGCTGAAGCTTAGCCCAGCCACTGAGGCTTGAACCTGGCCGCGCCAGCCCGGCGCGGCTTCAGGCCTTGGGTTGCTCGAGCCGTTCGATCATCCGATCGCGCTGGGCCAGGGTCGGGAACAGCTTGATCCAGACGCCGGTCACCAGCAGCGTGCCGACCCCGCCCAGCACCACCGCCGGCACCGTGCCGAACCAGTGGGCGGTCAGCCCGGATTCGAACTCCCCCAACTGATTCGAAGCGCCGATGAACAGGCCGTTCACCGCGCTGACCCGGCCGCGCATTTCGTCCGGGGTTTCCAGTTGCACGAAAGAGGCGCGGATCACCATGCTGATCATGTCCGCCGCCCCTAGCACCACCAGCACCGCCAGGGAAAACCAGAACGAGGTCGAGAGGCCGAAGGCGATGGTGGCCACGCCAAACACCCCGACCGCGGTGAACATCACCCGCCCGACCTTGCGCTCGACGCTAAAGCGCGCCAGCCACAGGGACATCAGCAAGGCCCCCACCGCTGGCGCCGAACGCAGCAGCCCCAGGCCCCAGGGGCCGGTGAGCAGGATGTCCTTGGCGAACACCGGCAGCAGCGCGGTGGCGCCACCCAGCAATACCGCGAACAGGTCCAGGGAGATGGCGCCGAGGATGTCCGGGCGGCTACGGATGAAGCGGATGCCCGCCAGCAGCGAATCGAGGGTGGCCTTGCCCTTGTTCAACGGGGTCTGCCGGGCCGGCAGGTTGAGCATCAGCAGGCAGGCGATCAGGTACAGGACCACGGTGGGGCCGTAGACCCAGACGCTGCCGAAGGCGTACAGCAACCCGCCCAGGGCCGGGGCGACGATGGTCGCCGACTGCTGCGCCGATTGCGCGGCGGCCACCGCCCGGGGAAACAGCGCCGCGGGCACGATGCTCGGCAGCAGGGCCTGGGTGGTGGGCATTTCGAAGGAGCGGGCGCCGCCGAGCAGGAAGGCCAGGATGAAGATCATTTCCCGGGTGACGCTGTCGGTCAGGCTGCCGACGGCCAGGGCCAGGGCGATCAGGGCTTGCAGCGACTGGCAGATGGCCGCCACCCGACGCCGGTCGTAGCGGTCGGCCACATGCCCGGTGTGCAGCATGAACAGCACCCGCGGGGCGAATTCCACCAGCCCCACCAAGCCCAGGTCCAGCACATTGCCGGTCAGTTGGTAGAGGTTCCAGCCAATGGCCACGGTGAGCATCTGGAAGCCGCTGGCGGTAAAGATCCGGGCCAGCCAGAACGCGATGAACGGACGATGGTGACGGAGCAGCAGAGGGTCTTGGCTGGGCATCGGGTGGTAGATCTGAGCGGGTAGTGCCACGAGATTATCACCAAGGTGTAACCAATAGTTGCGGCCCGGGGAAAAATCGTTAGCCGCGCATCTATCTTGTTTTTCGCTCGAACACCTGGTCGCGAACCCTGTAGCCGCTGCCGCAGGCTGCGAACGGCTCCGAAGGAGACGCCAGGATCTTGAATACGCCGCAGGTTCGACGGGAAGTTGCCAGCCAAGGCCCTGCGTACCGAACGCGGCCCGGCCTTTCGCAGCTTCGCAGGCTCAGCAGCGGTTACAGGCGTTTTGTGTGGGAAAAGCCGGGAAAACCCCGGGCTTGAGAGGGTGAGGCAAGCTGTCACGCGGCAAATAACCACAGAGTTGCATGGCGAAATTAGGACTACTCTTTCAACGTTGCTTGATCCAGATCAAAACCTTTTTGCAAAGGCTGATGTGGTGGCCCAAGTGCCAGACTCCCTGCGTAGCGATGGTTTAAAAAAGAACGAATCCGAATTCGCCGCACTCCATATCCGTGGGGGCAGTGGGTGCAGGCCTCTGGCCGGCAGCCGGTATTACCTGATAGAGGAAAGCTTATGTTCGGTTTAGAGGCTCTTGATCTCGCCCGAATTCAGTTCGCGTTCACCATCTCGTTCCATATCCTGTTCCCGGCGATCACCATCGGCCTGGCGAGCTACCTGGCGGTACTCGAAGGCCTCTGGCTGAAGACCCGCGACGACACTTACCGCGATCTCTACCACTTCTGGTCGAAGATCTTTGCCGTCAACTTCGGCATGGGCGTGGTCTCCGGCCTGGTGATGGCCTACCAGTTCGGCACCAACTGGAGCCGCTTCTCGGACTTTGCCGGGTCCGTCACCGGCCCCTTGCTCACCTATGAAGTGCTCACGGCCTTCTTCCTGGAAGCCGGTTTCCTCGGGGTGATGCTGTTCGGCTGGAACAAGGTCGGGCGCAAGCTGCACTTCTTCTCCACGGTGATGGTGGCCATCGGCACCCTGATCTCGACGTTCTGGATCCTCTCGTCCAACAGCTGGATGCAGACCCCCCAAGGCTATGAAATCGTCAACGGCCAGGTGATCCCGGTGGATTGGCTGGCGGTGATCTTCAACCCGTCATTCCCCTATCGCCTGGCGCACATGGCTGTAGCGGCGTTCGTCGCCACGGCGTTCTTCGTCGGTTCGTCCGCAGCCTGGCACTTGCTGCGCGGGCGGGACAACCCGGCCATTCGTCGCATGCTGTCGATGGCCATGTGGATGGCCCTGATCGTGGCGCCGGTGCAGGCGGTAATCGGCGACTTCCATGGCCTCAACACCCTCAAGCACCAGCCGGCGAAAATCGCCGCCATCGAAGGCCACTGGGAAAACGTCGGCAACGAGCCGACCCCGCTGATCCTCTTCGGCTGGCCGGACATGAAGGCCGAGAAAACCCGCTTCGCGGTGGAAATCCCTTACCTGGGCAGCCTGATCCTCACCCACTCGCTGGACAAGCAGGTGCCGGCGCTCAAGGAGTTCCCACCCGAGGACCGGCCCAACTCGACCATCGTCTTCTGGTCGTTCCGGATCATGGTCGGCCTGGGCATGCTGATGATCTTCACCGGCCTGTGGAGCCTCTGGCTGCGCAAGCGCGACACCCTCTACACCTCGCGCCCGTTCCTGTACCTGGCGTTGTGGATGGGCCCGTCCGGGTTGATCGCGATCCTGGCCGGCTGGTTCACCACCGAGATCGGCCGCCAGCCGTGGGTGGTCTATGGCCTGATGCGCACGGCGGATGCCTCTTCCGGCCACAGCTTTGTGCAGATGAGCATCACCCTGGCGCTGTTCGTGGTGGTGTACTTCTCGCTGTTCGGCGTGGGTATCGGCTACATGATGCGCCTGGTGCGCAAAGGCCCGGTTACCAACGAAGGTGCCGAAACCAGCCACGGTGGCCCCGGCCAGAAACGCACCCCGGCCCGTCCGCTGTCCGCAGCCGACGATGACCACGACGCCGACCACGGCACCCGCCTGAACAAGGGGAACTGAGTCATGGGTATTGATCTTCCGCTGCTCTGGGCCGTGATTATCATCTTCGGCATCATGATGTACGTGGTCATGGACGGCTTCGACCTGGGGATCGGGATTCTCTTCCCGTTCGTCAAGGACGACCGCGACCGTGACGTAATGATGAACACCGTCGCGCCTGTCTGGGACGGCAACGAAACCTGGCTGGTACTGGGGGGCGCGGCGTTGTTCGGCGCCTTCCCGCTGGCCTACTCGGTGGTGCTCTCGGCACTCTACCTGCCGCTGATCCTGATGCTGGTGGGCCTGATCTTCCGCGGCGTGGCCTTCGAGTTCCGCTTCAAGGCCAAGGAAGACAAGCGCCACATCTGGGACAAGGCCTTCATCGGCGGCTCGGTGGCGGCGACCTTCTTCCAGGGCGTGGCCCTGGGGGCATTCATCGATGGGCTGCCGGTGGTCAACCGCCAGTTCGCCGGCGGTTCCCTGGACTGGCTGACCCCCTTTACCCTGTTCTGCGGCCTGGCGCTGGTGGTGGCCTATGCCTTGCTCGGTTGCACCTGGCTGATCATGAAGACCGAAGGCAAGCTGCAACTGCAGATGCATGACCTGGCGCGGCCCCTGGCCTACGTGGTGCTGGCGGTGATCGGCGTCGTCAGCATCTGGACGCCCCTGGCCCACGCCGAGATTGCCGCGCGCTGGTTCACCCTGCCGAACCTGTTCTGGTTCCTGCCGGTGCCGATCCTGGTGCTGGTGACCATGTACGGCCTGCTCCGCGCCGTGGCCCGCAACGCCCACTACACGCCGTTCCTGCTGACCCTGGTGCTGATCTTCCTCGGCTACAGCGGCCTGGGCATCAGCCTGTGGCCGAACATAGTGCCACCGTCGATCTCCATCTGGGACGCCGCCGCGCCGCCGCAGAGCCAGGGCTTCATGCTGGTGGGCACCTTGTTCATCATCCCGTTCATCCTGGGTTATACCTTCTGGAGCTACTACGTGTTCCGCGGCAAGGTCACCCACGAAGACGGTTATCACTAGGTAGGAGCCGGCTTGCCGGCGAAGAGGCCTTCGCGCCTTGCGCCGAGCTTGCGGTCGCTTTCGCTGGCACGCCAGCTCCTACGGGAATCCGGGTTAGGCAGGAGTTGAGGTCATGAGCGGTAAACACTCTTTGCAGGAAATCGAACAGGCGGAAAAGAAGCCGCTGTGGCAGCGCCTGGGTTGGCTGGTAATGATCTGGGGTGGCAGTGTCCTGGCCCTGTTCGTGGTCGCCAGCCTGATGCGCATGTTCATGAATGCCGCAGGCCTGACCACCCACTGATCATCCCATCCCGTTGCCTTGCGGCTCGGTTTCAACCCTCCCTTGGTGGAGGGTTTTTTTTGCCTGTCGAAAAGGCCGCTGTGTTCTGGCGAGCCCTTACTTGCGGGCCTTGAGGATGACGAACTTGGGGGTTGCCGCCACTTGCTCGACGCCGCGGAACAGCCGCGCCAGCTTGCTGTGGTAGCCCAGGTGGCGGTTGCCGACGATGTACAGTGCGCCCCCTACCACCAGGGCCTCCCGGGCCTGCTGGAACATGCGCCAGGCGAGGAAGTCGCCCACCACCTGCTGCTGGTGGAACGGCGGGTTGCACAGCACCACCTCCAGGGATTGCGCTGCCTGTCCGGCCAGGCCGTCGCCGGCTCGCATTTGGGCTTCGCGCTCGCCCAGCACGGCCTGCCAGTTCTCCCGGGCCGATTGCACCGCCATGAAGGATTCGTCCACCAGGGTGTAATGGGCCTGGGGGTTGTCCAGGGCGCTGGCAATGGCCAGGACGCCGTTGCCGCAGCCCAGGTCCGCGACCCGGGCGCTGCCGAGGTTCTGCGGCAGGTGCGGGAGGAAGGCGCGGGTGCCGATGTCCAGGCCTTCGCGGCAGAACACGTTGGCGTGGTTGAGCAGCTCGATGGCCGGCTGTTCCAGGCGATAGCGGGTCGGGTAGGGCGACACGACGGGCTGCTTGTCTTGCGGCGTGGCAATCAGCAGCCGAGCCTTTTTCACCGCCAGCGAGGCCTGGACCGGGCCGATGTAGCGCTCCAGCAAATCACCGGCGGCGCGGGGCAGGTGCTTGACCATCGCCGCCGCCACCACCTGGGCGCCGGGGGCCAGTTGCCCTTGCAGGCGGATCAGTTGCTCTTCCAGCAGGGCCAGGGTCTTGGGGACGCGGATCAGCACCCGGTCGAAGGGGCCGGCCAGGGGCTCGCTGGCCGGCACCACGCGCACGGCGTCGAAGGGCAGGCCGTTGCGCACCAGGTTCTTTTCCAGGGCCAGGGCGCCCAGGTAGGAGTCGCCACTGCTGCTGACCTGGACCTTGCCCAGCAGGCTCGCGGCCAGGGCGCCGAAGCTGTCGTTGAGCACCAGCACCCGGGTGTCGCTGGCCGGTTGTTGTTCGGCCAGGTGATTGAGCAGGTATTCGTCCGCCGCGTCGAAGGCTTGCAGTGGCTCGTTCTGCTGTTCGGGCTGGCGGATCAGGTCGAGTTGGGCGAAGGAGCTTGCAAGCAGGGGCATGGGGCGGACTCTAGGTAATCGGTGAATGTCCCGGCGGTGGGGGCTGTCGAGCGCACGGGAACCCTCGGACAGCGGCAGTGCGGGCTGTTCGAAGCGGGGCTAAATGGTACGTTTTTTTGTCGCTGATTGCCCGCGCTCTATGCCACTACAAACCGCCGGTGTTTCTGCGCGGCGCTTTGCGGGACACTAGCGCATCGGTTTTGTGGAGCCTGTCATGACTGCCAGTGAAGAAAAGTACACCCGCCAGACCCTGCTCGAGGTCCAGCCCCTGACCTCCAGCCTGTTCACCCTGCGCACCACCCGGGATGCGGGGTTTCGCTTTCGTGCCGGGCAGTTCGCTCGCCTCGGGGTGACCAAGGCCGACGGCAGTACGGTGTGGCGCGCCTATTCCATGGTGTCATCGCCGTTCGATGAGTTTCTCGAGTTCTTTTCCATCGTGGTGCCCGGCGGCGAGTTCACCAGCGAGCTGAGCCGCCTGGAAGTGGGGGACAGCCTGCTGGTGGATCGCCAGGCCTTTGGCTACCTGACCCTGGACCGTTTCGTCGATGGTCGCGACCTCTGGTTGCTATCCACCGGCACCGGGATTGCGCCGTTCCTGTCGATCCTCCAGGACTTCGAGGTGTGGGAAAAATTCGAACGCATCATCCTGGTCTACAGCGTGCGCGAGGCCAAGGAGCTGGCCTATCAGCGCCTGCTGGCCGAGTTGCCCCAGCGCGAATACCTGGCGGAATTTGCCCACAAGCTGCAATTCATCAGCACCGTGACCCGCGAGCAGCATCCGGGCAGCCTCAACGGGCGCATCACCCAGTTGATCGAGAACGGTGAGCTGGAGCGTGCCGCCGGCGTGGAGCTGAGCCCCGAGCACTCCCGGGTGATGCTCTGCGGCAACCCGCAGATGATCGATGACACCCGCGCCCTGCTCAAGCAGCGGGGCATGAGCCTGAGCCTGACCCGGCGACCGGGGCAGGTGGCGGTGGAAAACTACTGGTAATGAAAACGGCGCCATCAGGGCGCCGTTGTCGTATTGCGGGATCAGCCTCAGGGCTTGTTGTTCTGAGCCTTGAGCAGATCGCGGATCTCCCCCAGCAGCTCTTCTTCCTTGGTCGGCACCGGCGGCAGCGTCGGGGCCACGGCCTCTTCGCGCTTGAGACGGTTGATCACCTTGACCCCCATGAAGATGGCGAAGGCAATGATCACGAAGTCGATGATGCTCTGGATGAACTTGCCGTACGCCAAGACCACTGCCGGCGTATCGCCCGCAGCCGCCTTGAGCGTGACCGCCAGATCCCCGAAGTTCACCCCACCGATCAGCAGGCCGATTGGCGGCATGACCACGTCGCCAACAAAGGACGAGACGATCTTGCCGAACGCGGCGCCGATGATGATACCGACGGCCATATCGACCACATTACCTTTGACCGCGAAGGCCTTGAATTCACTTAGCACGCCCATAGGTTATTCCTTGCTACAGATGAGGTTGGTTACGGCAGTGTAATTCAGCAAAAAGCATTTTGCCGAAACAACTTTTTACAGCTCGCGGGGTTATCGACCGATAAAAAGGCAAATAGTTTATTCAAAGTGCCATCAAATCGCGCGCGATATACCCCGCGCCCCACGATATAACCAGTACATTCTGTCAATCGAGCGGTTACGGCCTTTCTATTTATCTTTCAAATATTTAGTCACTAGCCTCTAGCAGGCGCATCGAGATGCGCCTTATATAACTAGAGGAATACAACATGACCGCTTCTCTTGGCCTTGGGAGTCTTTCCCAGCGACGCGTACTGGGCGTGCTTGCCGCCAGTATGCTTTCCCTTTCCGTACAGGCCGCCACGCTGACCCGCGACAACGGTGCGGCAGTGGGCGACAACCAGAATTCGCAGACTGCGGGCGCCACCGGCCCGGTGCTGTTGCAAGACGTGCAGTTGATTCAGAAACTCCAGCGGTTCGACCGCGAGCGCATTCCAGAGCGTGTGGTGCATGCCCGTGGCACGGGTGCCCACGGTACTTTCACGGTAACCGACAACCTCACGGACCTGACCCGTGCCAAGGTGTTTGCCGCCGGCGAAGTGACCCCGGTATTCGTGCGTTTCTCGGCGGTGGTGCATGGCAACCACTCCCCGGAAACCTTGCGCGATCCACGGGGCTTCGCCACCAAGTTCTATACCGCGGACGGTAACTGGGACCTGGTGGGCAACAACTTCCCGACCTTCTTCATTCGTGATGCCATCAAGTTCCCGGACATGGTGCATGCGTTCAAACCCGATCCGCGCACCAATCTCGACGATGACTCGCGGCGTTTCGACTTCTTCTCCCATGTTCCAGAAGCCACCCGTACTCTGACCGAGCTGTATTCCAACTCCGGCACTCCGGCCAGTTACCGGGAAATGGACGGTAATGGTGTGCATGCCTACAAGTTGATCAACGCCAAGGGCGAAGTGCACTACGTGAAGTTCCACTGGAAGAGCCTGCAGGGTCTGAAGAATCTCGACCCGAAACAAGTGGTGGAGGTACAGGGCCGCGATTACAGCCATATGACTAATGACTTGGTAACCCACATTAATAAAGGGGACTTTCCCAAGTGGGACTTGTATGTCCAGGTATTGAAACCCGAAGACCTGGCCAAGTTTGATTTCGACCCGCTGGACGCTACCAAGATCTGGCCCGGTGTGCCCGAGCGCAAAGTCGGGCAGATGGTGTTGAACCGCAATCCGGCCAACGTCTTCCAGGAAACCGAGCAAGTGGCCATGGCGCCGGCCAATCTGGTGCCGGGCATCGAACCGTCGGAAGACCGCCTGCTGCAAGGACGGGTGTTCTCCTATGCCGATACCCAGATGTACCGCATCGGCGCCAATGCCCTGCAACTGCCGATCAACGCGCCGAAGAACCCGGTGAACAACGGCAACCAGGACGGCGCGATGAACCTGGGCCACAGCAGCACGGGGGTCAACTACCAGCCAAGCCGCCTGATGCCACGCGAAGAGCCGCAGACCGCGCGCTACAGCCAGATGGCGCTGGCGGGCAGCACCCAGCAGGCGAAGATCCAGCGCGAGCAGAACTTCAAGCAGGCCGGTGACCTGTATCGCTCCTTCAGCAAGAAGGAACGCCAGGACCTGATCGACAGCTTCGGCGGCTCCCTGGCCACCACTGATGATGAGAGCAAGCACATCATGCTGTCGTTCCTTTACAAGGCCGACCCTGAATACGGCACTGGGGTGACCAAGGTGGCCAAGGGCGACCTGGCCCGAGTCAAGGCCCTGGCGGCGAAGTTGAGCGACTGATCGAGCGAGCCTTACCCGTCACGCCCGCCCGGGCGTGACGTCTTTTTCCGACAGAGGAGTCGCGCCATGCGTCTTTTTATAGCGCTGCTGTCAGTGGCCTGGTCGTTTGCCGCCTACGCGCAGCCTACGGCCGAAGCAGCGGCCGCCGCCGACCCGGTGGCGGTCAAGGTCCAGCTGGAAAACTACTATTTCGATGCCGCCCGCCGTGGCGATGTGGAAATGCTCGACACCTTTATCGCGGCCGGCTATTCCCTCGATACCCAGGATGAAAAGGGCTACACCGCGCTGATCCTCGCGGCCTATCACGGCCAGGGCCCGGCGGTGGAGCGCCTGCTGGCCGCTGGGGCCAACGCCTGCGCCCAGGACAAGCGTGGCAACACGGCCTTGATGGGGGCGATCTTCAAGGGCGAGGTGCAGATCGCCCGGCGCCTGCTGGCCGCCGATTGCAGTCCCGACCAGCGCAATGGCGCCGGGCAGACCGCCGCCATGTACGCCGGGTTGTTCAAGCGGGTCGAATTGCTTGACGCCCTGGCCGCCAAGGGCGCCGACCTGAATGCCGAGGATCCCCTGGGCAATAGCGCCACGCGCCTGGCCAGCGGGCAGATACGTACCGCCGCACCGCGCTGATCCGCGCCAGCTGAGCTATCATCGCGGTTTTTGCCGGGGGTTCAGATGGCCAAGGCCAAGCGCATGTACGGCTGCACCGAGTGCGGCTCCACCTTTCCCAAATGGGCCGGGCAGTGCGGTGAGTGCGGGGCCTGGAACACCCTGACCGAGACCATGATCGAAAGCGGCGGCGCGGCGGCACCTGCCGGGCGCACCGGCTGGGCCGGGCAGCAGGCGCAGATCAAGACCCTGGCGGAAGTCAGCGTCGAGGAAATCCCGCGTTTCTCCACCGCTTCCGGTGAACTCGATCGGGTGCTGGGCGGCGGCCTGGTGGACGGTTCGGTGGTGCTGATCGGTGGTGATCCGGGGATCGGCAAGTCGACCATCCTGCTGCAGACCCTGTGCAATATCGCCACGCGCATGCCGGCGCTGTATGTCACCGGTGAGGAATCCCAGCAGCAAGTGGCGATGCGCGCCCGGCGCCTGGGCCTGCCCCAGGACCAACTGCGGGTGATGACCGAGACTTGCATCGAAACCATCATCGCCACGGCCCGGGTAGAAAAACCCAAGGTCATGGTGATCGACTCGATCCAGACGATTTTCACCGAACAACTGCAGTCGGCCCCGGGCGGCGTGTCCCAGGTGCGCGAGAGCGCGGCCTTGCTGGTGCGCTACGCCAAGCAGAGCGGCACGGCGATCTTCCTCGTCGGCCACGTGACCAAGGAAGGCGCCCTGGCCGGGCCGCGGGTGCTGGAGCACATGGTGGACACCGTGCTGTATTTCGAAGGCGAATCCGACGGGCGCCTGCGCTTGCTGCGGGCGGTGAAGAACCGTTTCGGTGCGGTGAATGAGCTGGGTGTATTCGGCATGACTGACCGCGGATTGAAGGAAGTCTCCAATCCTTCGGCGATTTTCCTCACTCGTGCCCAGGAAGAGGTTCCGGGCAGCGTGGTGATGGCCACCTGGGAAGGCACCCGGCCGATGCTGGTGGAGGTCCAGGCGCTGGTGGATGACAGCCACTTGGCCAACCCGCGCCGGGTGACCCTGGGCCTGGACCAGAACCGCCTGGCCATGCTGCTGGCGGTGCTGCATCGCCATGGCGGCATCCCCACCCACGATCAGGATGTGTTCCTCAACGTGGTGGGCGGGGTCAAGGTGCTGGAAACCGCCTCCGACCTGGCGTTGATGGCCGCCGTGATGTCGAGCCTGCGCAACCGTCCGTTGCCCCATGACCTGCTGGTGTTTGGCGAAGTCGGCCTGTCGGGTGAGGTGCGCCCGGTGCCCAGCGGTCAGGAGCGCTTGAAGGAAGCGGCCAAGCACGGCTTCAAGCGAGCTATCGTGCCCAAGGGCAACGCGCCGAAAGAGGCGCCGCCGGGCTTGAAGATCATTGCCGTGACCCGCCTGGAGCAGGCGCTGGATGCACTTTTCGAGTAAGCATGCAGGTCTTTTTTGAAAGGAAGCAGGTGATATGGCCATGAGCGGATTCAGGGGGCGGGTGTTGGGTTGGGGGTTGCTGGGCTATTGCGGCCTGGCCCTGGCACAGCCGGCCGAGGTGCCGGAAGGCTATCGGATTGCCCAGCAGGTGCTGGTGGGCGACGGTTCGGTGCTGGAGGTGCTGGAGGATGTGCGCATCACCCCCCAGTTGCATGCCGATAGCTGGGGCAATGGCCTGGACGCCGACAGCTTTGCCGAGCCGGAGGGGGATCAGCCGAGCGCGCCGTTGGGAGCCCAGGCGCGCCTGGTGTCCGATAGCGGCGAGGTACTGGCGCAGAAGTCCCTGGGCTACCCGATGGCCACCGTGGAAAAGGCACCGCTGAACGGCCTGCCGTCCCCGGCGTTTTTCCTGACCATCGACCAGACCGCTCCCATGGGCAGCTACAGCGGCCCGGCCACCCAAGTGCTGATGCCGGAACAGAATCAGTTGGACCCGGTGCTGTGCCAGGGGGAGGGCGCGGAGAAGCAGCCACTGGTATTTGCCCAGACCGGCAAGGCGGCCTGGCAGATCGTACCGTCCGTTGGTGGCGGCACGGAAAGCATCCAGCAGGTGTCGTCCGCTTCATCGATGGAGAACGAAGAGTTCGTCACCACCTATCGCACCTTCCGTTATGCCGATGGCCAGTGGACTGTCGCCACGCGCCAGCAGGCGGGTTACTGGGACACGGAAAGCGAGTTTCCCGAGCCCGCGCTGTTTCCCTGAAAGGCCATTAGATATCGATCAAGGCCCCGAGCTCGCGCTCCAGCTCCTCGGGGTCTCCCAGGTTCAATTCGATCAGGCGCCTGAGGTGCTCGATGGACTCCAGGCCGATGTGCAGGCAGACGAAGCCCAGTTGGCCCTTATTGTCATGGGCCAGTTGTACGTCCATGCGCACATCCGCGTCGGAGCTCAGGTGAATGTCGGCCTCGAAGGGGCGCGCCGGGTCGCCCAGCCATGGGTCGGGGCGCTCGATCAGCAGGCCCTTCAGTGAAAGATCCAGCAGCCGTACCGGCCAGCGGTGGGTGCCTTGGCTGAGTTCGGTCCGGGCATCGAAGGCGATGCGTTTGAAGCGTCGGCGGTCGTCGTGTTGCTCGGTCATGGGCTGGCCCTCTGCATGGTGCCCTGAACTATAGACCCCGGTTCGCGCCTGTCGCTACAACCAGCGCCGGACCTTGCGGCAGTAGTCACGGTAGGGCTGGCCAAAGAGCTCCAGCAGTTGTCTCTCGTCCGGGCGGATTACCGTGCGGTTCATCAGGTACAGCAGCCCCGGCAGCAACAGCCAGGGCCACAGGTTGCCCAGCAGCAGGGCAATGGCGCAGTAGCCCAGGGTGTCGCCCAGGTTGATCGGGTTGCGCGAGATGGCGAAGGGGCCATCGCGGAGCAACTGGTCGGGCTGGTCGAAGTTGCTGGAGGTGGTGCGCTGTTGCCGGAAACGCCACATGGCCCAGAACGACAAGCCCTGCCCGAAGACGATCAGGATCACTGCCAGGCTGCGCACGCCGTTATTGACCGGCAGCGGCAAGGGCAGCCAGCCGCTGAGAAACAGCGCCAGGGTCAGGCACAGTAAATACAGGAGTGGCGGTGGCAATGGCGGTTGTTCGGGTGGCGTTGACATGGAGGTTCCTGCACCAGGGCTCAAGCGTGCGACTGTCGGCAAGTGCCCAGGGTTCCGGTTTTTTCCTGGCGGGCGCCGCTCAGGCAGATCGGGAGCAAGAAAAACCGCCCTCATAAGTTAAAAGAAGGCTCTAGACCAACGTGGGGGGTGGTCTTTAAGAGCAGTAGCGCTACACTCGAAACGCGGTTTTTCTATCCTCCTGGCTGGAATAAAAAAATGAAAAATAATAATAGCCTGTTGCGCCATGTTCCTTGGCTGCTGCTGGCAATCGTAGGAGCTTGCGCCCTTGGCGTAGTTGCATTGCGTCGCGGCGAGGCGATCAACGCCTTGTGGATTGTGGTCGCCGCCGTGGCCATCTATCTGGTGGCGTACCGGTATTACAGTCTGTTCATTGCCAACAACGTGATGCAGCTGGACCCGGGCCGGGCCACGCCCGCCGTGGTCAACAATGATGGTCTGGACTACGTCCCTACCAACAAGCACATCCTCTTCGGTCACCACTTCGCGGCCATTGCCGGCGCAGGCCCCCTGGTGGGCCCGGTGCTGGCGGCGCAGATGGGCTACCTGCCCGGCACCCTGTGGCTGATTGCCGGGGTGGTCCTGGCCGGTGCGGTGCAGGACTTCATGGTGCTGTTCCTGTCCACCCGGCGTAACGGCCGTTCCCTGGGCGACATGGTCCGTGAGGAAATGGGCCGTATCCCGGGGACCATCGCGCTGTTCGGCTGCTTCCTGATCATGATCATCATCCTCGCGGTGCTGGCGCTGATCGTGGTCAAGGCCCTGGCCGAGAGCCCGTGGGGCATCTTCACGGTGATGGCGACCATCCCGATCGCGGTGTTCATGGGCGTGTACATGCGCTACATCCGCCCGGGCCGCATTGGTGAGATCTCGTTGATCGGCGTGCTGCTGTTGCTCGGCTCCATCTGGCTGGGTGGCCAGGTGGCGGCGGATCCGGTGTGGGGCAAGATGTTCACCTTCACCGGCGTGCAGATCACCTGGATGCTGATCGGCTACGGTTTTGTCGCGGCAGTACTGCCGGTGTGGCTGATCCTGGCACCGCGGGACTACCTGTCGACCTTCCTCAAGATCGGCACCATCATCGCTCTGGCGATCGGCATCCTGATCACCATGCCCGAGCTGAAGATGCCGGCCCTGACCCAGTTCACCGACGGCACCGGCCCGGTATGGAAAGGCGGCCTTTTCCCCTTCCTGTTCATCACCATCGCCTGTGGCGCGGTCTCCGGCTTCCATGCGCTGATCTCCTCGGGCACCACGCCCAAACTGCTGGATAACGAAGCCAACGCCCGCTACATCGGCTACGGCGGCATGCTCATGGAGTCCTTCGTGGCGATCATGGCCATGGTCGCGGCCTCGGTGATCGAGCCGGGCGTGTACTTCGCCATGAACAGTCCGGCGGCCATCGTCGGCGGCGACGTGGTGGCGGTAGCCCAGACTGTCAGCAGCTGGGGCTTTGCGATCAGCCCGGACCAACTGCAGGCGGTGGCCAAGGACATCGGTGAAAACACCATCCTGGCCCGTGCCGGCGGCGCGCCGACCCTGGCAGTGGGGATCGCGCAGATCCTCCACCATGTATTGCCGGGTGAGAACACCATGGCCTTCTGGTACCACTTCGCGATCCTGTTCGAAGCCCTGTTCATCCTCACTGCGGTGGACGCCGGTACCCGTGCCGGGCGCTTCATGCTCCAGGACCTGCTGGGTTCCTTCGTTCCGGCGCTGAAACGCACCGAGTCGTGGACCGCCAACCTGATTGCCACCGCAGGCTGCGTGGCGCTCTGGGGCTACCTGCTGTACCAGGGCGTGATCGATCCTCTGGGCGGCATCAACACCCTGTGGCCGCTGTTCGGCATCTCCAACCAGATGCTGGCCGGTATCGCCCTGATGCTGGGTACCGTGGTGCTGATCAAGATGAAGCGCCAGCGCTACATCTGGGTCACCCTGCTGCCGGCTGTGTGGCTGCTGATCTGCACCACCACCGCAGGCTTCATCAAGCTGTTCGACGCCAACCCGGCGATCGGCTTCCTGTCGCTGGCGAAGAAATACAGCGATGCAATGGCCAACGGCCAGATCATCGCTCCGGCCAAGGACATCACGCAGATGCAGCACGTGATCTTCAACGCCTACACCAACGCGACCCTGACAGCCCTGTTCCTGCTGGTGGTGTTCAGCATCCTGTTCTACGCGCTCAAGGTCGGCATCGCCGCCTGGGGCAGCAAGGAGCGTACGGATAAAGAATCGCCCTATCAGGCCGTGCCGGACGCGTAACTCGAGGATTGCAACGATGTTCAATGACCTGAGTCGCCTCGGTAAATACCTCGGTCAGGCCGCGCGCCTGATGGTCGGCATGCCCGACTACGACAACTACGTCGAGCATATGCAAACCAAGCACCCGGACAAGCCGGTGATGTCGTACGAGGCGTTCTTCCGGGAACGCCAGGAGGCGCGATACGGCGGCAAGGGCGGTCCGAAGTGCTGTTGAAACACAGCGTTTGAGCTACACCCCTGTAGGAGCCGGTTTGCCGGCGATAGCGGTTCTTCGGACGCCATCGCCGACAAGCCGGCTTCTACGTTTTTATGCGTGGGAGATCCTGTTTTGCACAACCCTATTCCCGTGACCGTGCTCAGCGGTTTTCTTGGCGCCGGCAAGACCACTTTGTTGCGCCACCTGCTCAAGGCCGAGCACGGCCTGAAAATCGCCGTGATCGAGAACGAATTCAGCGATGCCGGCATCGACACCCAGTTGCTGGGCGAGCAGCCGGTACAGGTCATGACCCTGTCCAACGGCTGCGTCTGCTGCACTATCCACACCGACCTGACCAAGGCCCTGTACCTGTTGCTGGAGCGTCTGGACAGCGGCGAGATCGCCTTTGACCGGCTGGTGATCGAGTGCACCGGGCTGGCCGATCCGGCGCCGGTGGCACAGACCTTCTTCATCGATGAGGAACTGCGCGAACGCTATATCCTCGACGGCATCATCACCCTGGTGGACGCCAAGCACGCCGAGTTCCACCTGACCCAGACCATTGCCCAGGCGCAGATCGGTTTTGCCGACCGGCTGCTGGTGAGCAAGCGTGACCTGGTGGACGAGGCGACTTTCGAAGCCCTCGGCCAGCGCCTGACCCGGATCAACCGCCGGGCACCGATCCGCCTGGTGGAGCACGGCCAGATCGACCTGGCCGAACTGCTGGATGTGCGGGGGTTCAATCTCAATGCCGACCTGGGGGGCGGTCTCAGCCTGCGGCCAGTGAGCAAGGCGCCGTCAGTGGACCGGATTTCCAGCCTGGTGCTGCGCACCGAGCAAGCCCTGGACCTGGATCGCCTGAGCGAATTCATGAATGAGCTGCTGGAAGACCACGGCAAGCAACTGCTGCGCTACAAAGGTGTGCTGAGCGTTATCGACGAGCCCCGGCGCATGGTGTTCCAGGGCGTGCTCAAGCTCTATGGCTTCGATTGGGACAGCGAATGGGCCGAAGGCGAAGTGCGCGAGAGCGTGATGGTGTTCATTGCCGACGATCTGCCGGAAGAGAAGATCCGGCAGGGGTTCGAGCGGATGCTCGCGGGCTGATGGCGGCTACAGGCCGCCCAGCAGGCGCTGCTCCAGGTGCGCCAGGTGCTGGTTCATCAGGGTTTCGGCCTTTTCGGCATCGGCCTCCTGTAGTGCATCGATGATCTTCGAGTGTTCCTGCCAGGAGCAGTAGTTGCGGGCCTGGCCCTCGAACTGGGCGATGGCCAGTGAGGTCAGGGGCACCAGGCTGCCGAGGAACTGTGCCAGGGGCCCGTTGCCGGCGATTTCCGCCAGTTGCAGATGGAACTCCCCGGACAGGCGGATAGCCGGCCCGCGCTGGTCGCGGGCAATGGCCTCGCGCTCCTGGGCGATCAACTCGCGCAAGGGTTGCAACTGGCGCCGGGGCTGCTGGCAGGCCAGGCGCACCAGGGTGATTTCCGTCAGGCGCCGGGCATGCAGGATCTGCCGGGTCTGTTCCAGGTCCGGCGCCGCCACCTGGGGCCGGTAATTGGGCCGCAGGATCACCACTTGCTGATGGGAAAGCCGCGCCAGGACCTGGCGCACTATGCTGCGGCTGACGCCGAAGGCCTGCCCCAGGCTGTCTTCGGTGAAGCGGCTGCCGGGAGCGATGCGCTGTTCGAGAATGGCGTCGAAGATCTGCGGGTAGACATCATCCACCAGCAGCTTCCTTTCGCCCCGCGGGCGCCTTGGCAGGCTGGCCACCCGGGTGAAGGGATTGTTTTTCAGGGCGTAGCTGACCATGGCCTGTCTCCAGTCCGGTTGCTGACTCGGGGGGATTACTGGGCGCTGTTGCCCAGGTGATCGTCCGGGATATTCAGTTCGATGCCCATGCGCTGGCCTTCCTGGAGGATGTGCCGGCGCATCTCGGCGCTGGCCAGGGCGCTGTTCTTGTTGCGGATGGCCCGCACCACCGCCTCGTTTTCTTCCAGGCGTTCGGCCAGGTGCTCCGGTGAATTGCGCAGGATCTGTGCACTTTGCTTGAGGGCATTGCTGGTCTGTTGCACCACGTTCTGGAAGATCGGGTTGCTGGTCAGGGTGAAGAGTTCCTCGTGGAAGGCGATGTAGGCGTTGACCCCGGCTTCGCTGTCGCCGGCTTCAAGGGCTTCGCGCATGTCCATCAGGGTCAGGCGCAACTGGCCGACTTCCTTGCTGCTGATGGATTGCGCCACCAGGCCGACGATGAAGGGCTCCAGGGTGTAGCGCAGTTGCAGCACGTCTTCGAGGCTGGCCCCGGCCACTGCACTGTCGCTGCCCTGCGCTTCGTCCAGGGGGGTGTCCAGCACCACCACGCCTTTGCCGGGCATGGAGCGCACCAGGCCCAGGGTCTCCAGGACGATCACCGCTTCGCGCAGGCTGGGGCGGCTGATGCCCAGTTGCTCGGCCAATTCGCGTTGCCCTGGCAGCATGTCGCCGGAGCGCCACTGGCCGCGGGCCAGGGCGGCCCGGAGCTTTTCTACCACTGAATTCACCACTGTTGACGAGCTGATCACTGTTGACTCCATGAACGATTAATAGCGCGCTGTTGCCGCGCCGAGTGTTGTGCCTGCCGATGACAGGCACAAGATCGGGTCAAAATTCCTGCTGGTGGGCGCCGGTCACCGGTTTTCGGGCCTGGAAGGTGTAGCCCTGCTGGCCGCTGAGCACCTTGTTGGCCCGCTGCACGTCGATGTCCTTTTCCCAGCGGGCGATGGCGACGGTGGCCACGCAGTTGCCGATCAGGTTGGTCAAGGCGCGGCCAATGCCCATGAACCAGTCCACCGCCAGCACCAGCACCAGGCCCACCACCGGAATCGCCGGGATTGCAGTCAGGGTTGCCGCCAGGATCACCAGCGCCGAGCCGGGGATGCCGTGGGCGCCCTTGGAGGTGATCAGCGACACCAGAAGAATGGTCAAGAGGTCCGACATGGACAGCGGAGTGCCGGTGGCGTTGGCAATGAAGACGATGGCCAGGGTCAGGTAGATGGAGAAGCCGTCGAGGTTGAACGAGTAGCCGGTGGGAATCACCAGGCCTACGGTGGAACTGCCGATCCCCAGGTGTTCCAGCTTGCGCATGATCTGCGGCAGCACCGCGTCGGAGGAAGCGGTGCCGAGGACGATCAGCAACTCTTCGCGCAGGTACTTGAGAAAGGGCAGCATGCGCAGGCCCGACAAACGCATCACCAGGCCCAGGATCACCGCGACGAAGGCAAAGCAGGTCAGGTAGAACAGCCCCACCAGGCTGCCCAGGTGCTGCAGCGAATCCAGGCCGTACTTGCTAGTGGTGAAGGCGATGGCACCGAACACGCCGATGGGCGCCAGACGCACGATCATGCCCATGATGCGGAAGATCACATGGCTCAGTTCGTTGATCAGCCGGGAGATGCCCGAGGCGGCTTCACCCACCAGGTTAAGGGCGCTGCCGAACAGCACCGAGAACAGCAGTACCTGGAGGATGTTGTTCTCGGCGAAGGCACCGATCACCGAGGTGGGAATCAGGTCCATGAGGAACTGAGTGGTGGTGTGCATGTGCTGGCCACGCTGGGCGATGTCGCCCATGTCCGCGGTGGACAGTTGCTCCAGATGGATGTTGGCGCCGCTGCCGATGCCGGTGCTGAAGGCCATGACCAGGCCGATCACCAGGGCGATGGTGGTGAGTATTTCAAAGTAGATCACTGATTTGAGGCCGATGCGGCCGACCTTCTTCAGGTCGCCGGCACCGGAGATGCCGCTGACGACCACGCAGAACACGATCAGCCCGATCAGCATCTTGATCAGCTTGATGAAACCATCGCCTAGGGGTTTGAGCTGGGAGGAGTATTCGGGGAGGGTGAGTCCGCACACGATGCCGAGCATCAGTCCGAGGACAACCTGGAGGAAAATCGAACGCGAGCACCATCTGAGCATGGGGGGAATCCTGGTCGGTGTCCTGTCTGCCGTGCGCGGGGGATGCGCAGCGGATGGAGGACTTAATTATTGTGGTCTTACCGGTATGTCCAGTGCAGGCGCAGTCTACGCTCGGGTTTTATGGGTTTACAAGGGGGAGGGTGCAGATTGGCTTTACCGGTCTGACCAGTGGTTTTTCCTCCTCTGGCCACTGTAGCCGGTGTCGCAGGCTGCGATCGGCCGGGCCAGCCGCCCGGGCATCTTGCGTTCGCAAGACCTCGCAGTCTCCTTTCACCGCCTGTCGCCGCGGCCCTGCGGGCACAAAAAAGCCCGGCACTGGGCCGGGCTTTTTCTGCTGCAGTCTGCGGGCTGATTAAGCGCCGTATACCGGCAGCTTCTTGCAGATGGCCTTGACCTTCTCACGCACAGCGTCGATCACCGCTTCGTTGTTCAGGTCCGCCAGGATGTCGCAGATCCAGCCGGCCAGTTCCTTGCACTCGGCTTCCTTGAAGCCACGAGTGGTCACGGCCGGAGTACCGAAGCGCAGGCCGGAGGTGACGAACGGGGAGCGTGGATCGTTTGGCACGGAGTTCTTGTTCACGGTGATGAAGGCTTTGCCCAGAGCGGCGTCGGCGTCTTTACCAGAGATGTCCTGCTTGATCAGCGACAGCAGGAACAGGTGGTTCTTGGTACCACCGGACACCACGTCGAAACCGCGCTCGATGAACACTTCGGCCATGGCCTGGGCGTTCTTCACCACTTGTTCCTGGTAAGCCTTGAACTCAGGCTGCAGTGCTTCCTTGAAGCAGATGGCCTTGGCGGCGATCACGTGCTCCAGTGGGCCGCCCTGGGCGCCAGGGAATACGGCGGAGTTCAGCTTCTTCTCGATGTCGGCGTTGGCGCGAGCCAGGATCAGGCCGCCACGTGGACCGCGCAGGGTCTTGTGGGTGGTGGTGGTGACCACGTCGGCGAATGGTACTGGGTTCGGGTAGACGCCAGCGGCGACCAGACCGGCCACGTGGGCCATGTCGACGAACAGGTAGGCGCCCACTTTGTCAGCGATTTCGCGGAAACGCGGGAAGTCGAGGATCTGCGAGTAGGCGGAGAAACCGGCCACGATCATTTTCGGCTTGTGCTCGACGGCCAGGCGCTCGACTTCGTCGTAGTCGATCAGACCGTTGGCGTCGATGCCGTACTGAACAGCGTTGTACAGCTTGCCGGAGGAGGAAACGGCAGCACCGTGGGTCAGGTGACCGCCGTGGGCCAGGCTCATGCCCAGGATGGTGTCGCCACCTTGCAGCAGGGCCAGGTAGACCGCGGCGTTGGCCTGGGAGCCGGCGTGTGGCTGGACGTTGGCGTAGTCGGCGCCGAACAGCTCCTTGGCGCGGTCGATGGCCAGCTGTTCAACCACGTCGACGTATTCGCAGCCGCCGTAGTAACGCTTGCCCGGGTAACCTTCGGCGTACTTGTTGGTCAGTACCGAGCCTTGAGCTTCCATCACCGCTGGGCTGGTGTAGTTTTCCGAAGCGATCAGCTCAATGTGCTCTTCCTGGCGCTGAGCTTCTTGCTCCATGGCGGCAAAGAGATCGGCGTCGTACTTGGCAATAGTCAAATCACGGCTGAACATGGCGGTCCTCAAGGATCGGGGGCAGAAAAGGGAGGCATTCTAACCCAATGGGTTTTAGATGGCATATGAAAGGACATCATGTCGCAGACAAGTGGCCTTCACTTGGGTACGGGCTTGTATAGGAGCTGGCTTGCCAGCGAAGAGGCCCCTGAGACCGCCTTCGCCGGCAGGCCGGCAATTACGCAAGCAGGGGATGTTAGTCGAACATGAACAGGGCGTCGTTGCTGAACTGCGCCTCGAAGCGGTTGGCCGGCATCGGCCGGCCGAACAGGTAGCCCTGGACCTCGTCGCAGCCATGTTCGCGCAGGAACTCCAGCTGTTCGTGGGTTTCCACGCCTTCGGCGATCACCGCCAGGTTCAGGCTGTGGGCCATGGCGATGATGGCGCGGGCGATCTGCGCATCCTGCTCGCCGGACGGCAGGCCGTCGACGAAGGTGCGGTCGATCTTCAGCACGTCGATGGGGAACTGCTTGAGGTAGTTCAGCGATGAGTAGCCGGTGCCGAAGTCGTCCACCGCGATGCTCAGGCCGAGGTTCTTCAAGCCATCGAGAATCTGCATCGCCTCGCTGACTTCGCGCATCAGGATACTTTCGGTCAGTTCCAGCTCCAGGCACGCCGGTGGCAGGCCGGTGTCCTTGAGGATGGTGGCGATGCGCATGCCCAGCTGGCCGTCGGAGAACTGCCGGGCGGAGATGTTCACCGAAACCTTCGGCACCCGCACCTTGGCCTGGTGCCAGGACTTGAGCTGGCGGCAGGCTTCACTGATCACCCAGTCGCCCACATCCACCACCAGCCCCAGTTCTTCGAGCACCGGAATGAAGTCACCCGGCGGTACCAGGCCGCGACGCGGGTGGCGCCAGCGCAGCAGCGCCTCGGCGCCGGTCAGGCGCTTGCCGTCACCGCTGAACTGCGGTTGGTAATAAAGCACGAATTCTTCCTGCTCCAGGGCGTGGCGCAGGTCGCTTTCCAGTTCCAGGCGCTCCAGGGCGCTGGCGTTCATGTCCGCCTGGTAGAACTGGAAGTTGTTCTTGCCGCGTTCCTTGGCGTGGTACATCGCGGTGTCGGCGTTCTTCATCAGCTGGCTCAGCTCGTTGCCGTCCTGGGGGCTCAGGGCGATGCCGATACTGGCGGTAACAAAGAACTCGCGGCCTTCGAGGACGAAGGGTTTGACCAGGCTGGCGAGAATCTGCTCGGCCACATGGATCGCCCGGTTCAGGGCCATCTCACGGCTGGAGCGCGGCTGTAGGAGCAGGGTGAATTCGTCGCCGCCCATGCGTGCCACGGTGTCGTCTTCATCGACACAGCCCAGTAGGCGCGTGGCCATTTCCTTGAGCATGCGATCGCCGGCGGCATGGCCCAGGGAGTCGTTGATCGGCTTGAAGCGGTCCAGATCGAGGAACATCAGCACCACCCAGGACTTCTGTCGTTCTGCCGATTGCAGGGCGGTGTGCAGGCGGTCCTGGAACAGAGTGCGGTTGGGCAGGTGGGTCAGGGCGTCGTAGTAGGCCAGGCGGTGGATGCGCTGTTCACTGGCCTTGCGTTCGCTGATGTCGCTGAAGAAGCACACGTAGCTGGCCAGGTCGCCTTCATCGTCGAGCACTGCGGTGATCCCGACCCACGCCGGGTAGTGCTCGCCATTGCGGCGCTTGAGCCAGACTTCGCCTTCCCAGGTGCTGTGCTGGTTCAGCTGCTTGAGTACATAGCGCAGGTGGGCTTCCTGCTGGTCGTCCACGGTGAGCATGTTCGGCAACTGGTCGAGCACCTGGGACACCGCGTAGCCGCTGACCCGGCTGAACGCCTCGTTGGCCTGGACGATATAGCCGGCGGGGTCGGTGATCAGGATCGCCGAGGTCGAGTGCTCGAATACCGTGGCCGCCATGCGCAGGTCCTTTTCCGCTCGGCGCTGCTGGCTGATGTCGCGGCCGACCCCGAGCACGCCCTCGAAGGCGCCATGCTCGTCCCACACCAGTACCAGGCGCAGTTCGATGGGGATCTTGCGGCCATCGGCCCGCAGGCAGTCGAACAGGAACAGCTGGGTCTGCACCTGGCTGCGCAATTGCGCCAGTTGCTCGGGTTTGTCCAGGGCCTTGCTGACCCGGTCCATGAGGGTGTAGATGCCGCTCAGCTGCTGCGGGTTGGCGATGGTCGACTGCCAGCCGTTCTGGAAGATCCACTCCACGTCGTAGCCGAGCACCGCGTGCACCGAAGGGCTGACGTAGTTCAGCGAAAGCTTGCTGTCGGTGGAGAAGATCACGTCGCTGATGCTTTCGGCGAGCATGCGGTAGCGCTGCTCGCTGTCACGCAGGGACTCGCTGGCCTCGATCTGGTCGGTGATGTCCTTGGCCACGCCGATGATCCGCGTCACCTGGTCGTAGCGGTCCCGGGCCAGGGCCTGCTCGCGGATCTCGAAGCGCCGCCACTGGCCGCTGCGGTGGCGGAAGCGCAACTGGCATTGCAGGAGTTGGGCGTAGGCCGAATGCCGCTGTTCCTGGCGCAGGCGGTGATAGAGGTCGGCGTCTTCCGGGTGCAGGAGGATTTCCCAGAAGTACTCGCCCATCTGGTGCAGCTCGGTCTTGTTGTAGCCCAGGGTCTGGCCCAGATGGTGGTTGCTGAAGATCATCCGCTGGCTGATCACATCCTGTACGTACAGGTGATCGGGCACGGTGCGCACCACGTCCGACCAGAACCCTTCGCGCTCCAGCAGTGAAAGTTCGATCAGCTTGCGGCTGGTGATGTCGCTGATGCTGAGGATCACCGCGCTGTAGTCCGCGATGGCCTCGGGCAGGCGCAGGACCAGCCACAGATGCTGGTCGTTGCCCTGGGCGTCGCTGAGCTTGATCTCCAGTTCCAGCTGTTTCTGCTGGTTGATCACGGCTTCGAGCAACTGGCTGCCGATGGCGTTGCCGTTCTTCGGGCTGCCTTCGATCAGCAGTTGCCAGGCCTGCTCGCTGGATTCGACGTTGAGCAGGCGCAGGGCAACCTGGTTGACCTCGGTGATGCGCAATTCACTGAGCAGTTGCAGGCGGTGGCCAGGATCGCTGGCCTGCCAGCGCTTGAGTTGGTCGCTGTTGTGCAGGTTGTGCTTGTCGAGCAACCCTGGAAGCCCGGAGATATCCATGACGCACAAGGCCACGCCGGTGCCTTCGAAAATGTCCTGATAGCGCCGCCGGCCTTCGTGCAGTTGGCGCTGGCGCCGGCGCATGTTCAGCAGGGCGATCACCGGCAGCAGGGAGAAGGCCAGGCCCAGCAGGCACTTGCCAATGAAGGCCGGCAGCAGCGCCTCGAGCACGGCCCGCTGGTCGAACAGGCCGCGCAGTTGCCAGTCGCTGTTGCTCAGGGGCACCAGCAGTACGCTGCTGGCCATTTCGTCGGGATCCAGCATGCCTGGGGTCGAAGTGCTGCGCTCATCGCGCTTGATCACCTGGTGGCTGAGGCGGTTCTCGATCACCCAGGTGGGCTTGAAGCCCTCTTCGCTTTGCCGCACCAGGGTCTGCAGAAAGCTTGGAGCCAGGCGCAGGACCCAGTAGCCGCGGCTCCCGCCGCTGGACTGGTGCAGCAGGACATGCACCACCGAGCCATCGGCGGGGTTGCTGTAGTAGTAGCGTTGGGCACGGCTGCGCTGGACCAGCTCGGCGAGCCACAGGGCGTCCTGGCTATCGGTGGCGCTGTCGCTGAGGATTTGCCCCTTGCTGTCCAGCAGGGCAAAGCTGCGTACGTCCGGCAGCGAGCGCTGGAGTTTCTGAAGCAGTTGCTGTTGCTGCTGGCTGTCTTGCGGTGCCTCGATGATGGGCAGCAGATTGAGGGCGATCTGGGCGTTGAGCGCCAGGTTCAGGCTCAGGTGGTCGGCCAGGTCGGCGCTGTAGTCGATGGCATGCTGACGCTGGTCCTGGCGGGTCTGTTGCAGTTGATCGAGCAACTGCCAGAACAACAGGGCCAGCAGCAACAGCACCAGCGTCGCCAGTGCGCCTTTGAGTGTGCCACGCATAGGATAGGCCGGCCCGGGGGCAGCGGCGCGCGCGGGCTTTGGCGAAGTGACGTTGAACAAGCTGTGATCCTGCGGTTTGGCTGGGCTGGCGCGACGTGCACTATAAGCCGGACGCCCGAAGGGCGGCTAGCATGCCTTGAGTTGTGGCAAAGTGCCAGTCCCGCCTGGCTGGACCTGGATCGTGCATTGAGGTAGTTTTGCCGGTTACGCGGGAGCGTTCCAGCTCCAGACAATCAGGCTTTTTCCGCCCGTCGGTATTGATCATGGTCAATGCCGGCGCAGCGCATGGCCTGGCCCGGGCCCGGCCCGTTCTATTCATCTGTCACTGACGCTAGGTTCACCATGGCTCAATACGTCTTCACCATGCATCGGCTGGGCAAGGTTGTTCCGCCGAAGCGGGAAATCCTGAAAAACATCTCCCTGTCCTTTTTCCCTGGCGCCAAGATCGGCGTGCTGGGCCTCAACGGTTCGGGCAAGTCCACGCTGCTGAAGATCATGGCCGGCGTCGACACCGAGTTCGAGGGCGAAGCCCGCCCGATGCCGGACCTGAACATCGGTTACCTGCCCCAGGAACCCCAGCTGGACCCGGCCAAGACCGTGCGTGAAGTGGTCGAGGAAGCGGTCAGCGTGATCAAGGACGCCCAGGCGCGCCTGGACGAGGTCTACGCCGCCTATGCCGAGCCGGATGCCGACTTCGACAAGCTGGCCGCCGAGCAGGCCAAGCTGGAAGCCATCCTGCAGGCCAGCGACGGCCACAACCTGGAGCGCCAGCTGGAAGTGGCCGCCGACGCCCTGCGCCTGCCGGCCTGGGACGCCAAGGTCGAGCACCTGTCCGGTGGCGAGAAGCGTCGTGTGGCCCTGTGCCGCCTGCTGCTGTCCGCTCCGGACATGCTGCTGCTCGACGAGCCAACCAACCACCTGGACGCCGACTCCGTCGCCTGGCTGGAGCACTTCCTCCACGACTTCCCGGGCACCGTGGTTGCGATCACGCACGACCGTTACTTCCTGGACAACGTTGCCGGCTGGATTCTCGAGCTCGACCGCGGCGCCGGCATTCCTTACGAGGGCAACTACTCCGGTTGGCTGGAAGCCAAGTCCGACCGTCTGGCCCAGGAATCCAAGCAGCAGTCGGCCCATGAAAAGGCCATGAAGGAAGAGCTGGAGTGGGTGCGCAAAGGCGCCAAGGCCCGTCAGTCGAAATCCAAGGCTCGTCTGCAACGCTTCGAGGAAATGCAGTCCCAGGAATTCCAGAAGCGCAGCGAAACCAACGAGATCTACATCCCGGCCGGCCCGCGCCTGGGTGACAAGGTCATCGAATTCAAGAACGTCACCAAGGGCTACGGCGATCGCGTGCTGATCGACAACCTGTCGTTCTCCATGCCCAAGGGCGCCATTGTCGGCGTGATCGGCGGTAACGGTGCCGGTAAATCGACCCTGTTCCGCATGCTCATGGGCAAGGAAACCCCGGATTCGGGCAGCATCGAGATCGGTGAAACCGTGCAGCTTGCCTGCGTGGACCAGAGCCGTGAGGACCTGGACGGCAGCAAGACCGTGTTCCAGCAGATCTCCGACGGCTCCGACCAGATCCGCATCGGCAACTACGAGATCCCGTCTCGTACCTACGTCGGCCGTTTCAACTTCAAGGGCGGCGACCAGCAGAAGTTCGTCAAGGACCTGTCCGGTGGTGAGCGCGGCCGTCTGCACCTTGCCCTGACCCTGAAGGAGGGCGGCAACGTCCTGCTGCTCGACGAACCGTCCAACGACCTCGACGTCGAAACCCTGCGTTCCCTGGAAGAAGCCCTGCTGGACTTCCCGGGCGCCGCCATTGTGATCTCCCACGATCGGTGGTTCCTGGACCGGGTGGCGACTCACATCCTGGCGTATGAAGACGACTCCCAAGCGGTGTTCTTCGAAGGCAACTACACCGAGTACGAAGCCGACCGCAAGAAGCGCCTGGGCGAAGCCGCAGCGCAACCGCACCGGGTACGGCACAAGAAGCTGGCCTGATCGGGCAGCTGCTTGAAAAAACGGAGCCTTCGGGCTCCGTTTTTTTATGCCTGGCAGAAACCTGGGCGGTTCATTCGGGGGCGTGGCTCAACGTTCAAAGTGAGTGCAAAGCAGTCAATTTTTGTCACCAATTCGGTGCGTAAAACACCTGTAGAACCGGGCTATTTATATTTATTGCACCATTTAAATTCATATCTGCGACATTTTGCGCTGTCGCGGTGCGGATTGAATTGATAAAGTCCCGGGCAAATCTCTTCTTAACGACAATAAATTTGCCGAGACTTCCCATGATCGAATCCGTCGAAGACTTCCTCGCCCGCCTGAAAAAACGCGACCCGGACCAGCCTGAATTCCATCAGGCGGTGGAAGAGGTCCTGCGCAGCCTCTGGCCGTTTCTCGAAGCCAATCCGCACTACCTGAGCTCCGGTATTCTCGAGCGGATCTGCGAGCCGGAACGCGCGGTGGTGTTTCGCGTGTCGTGGGTCGACGATCAGGGCAAGGTCCGGGTCAACCGCGGCTTCCGCATCCAGATGAACAGCGCCATCGGCCCGTACAAGGGCGGCCTGCGCTTCCATCCCTCGGTCAACATGGGCGTGCTGAAATTCCTCGCCTTCGAGCAGACCTTCAAGAACTCCCTGACCTCCCTGCCCATGGGCGGCGGCAAGGGCGGTTCGGACTTCAACCCCAAGGGCAAGAGCGACGCCGAGGTGATGCGCTTCTGCCAGGCCTTCATGAGCGAGCTGTACCGGCATATCGGTGCCGACGTTGACGTCCCGGCCGGTGACATCGGCGTGGGTGCCCGGGAAATCGGTTTCCTCTTTGGCCAGTACAAACGCCTGAGCAACCAGTTCACGTCGGTGCTGACCGGCAAGGGCATCAGCTACGGCGGCAGCCTGATCCGCCCCGAGGCCACGGGCTTTGGCTGCGTGTACTTCGCCGAGGAAATGCTCAAGCGCCGCGGTGATCGGGTCGAAGGCAAGCGCGTGGCCATCTCCGGCTCCGGCAACGTGGCCCAGTATGCGGCGCGCAAGGTCATGGACCTGGGTGGCAAGGTGATCTCCCTGTCCGATTCCGAAGGCACCCTGTATTGCGAGTCGGGCCTGAGCGAAGAGCAGTGGCTGGCGGTACTGGAACTCAAGAACGTGCAGCGTGGGCGTATCAGCGAGCTGGCGAGCCGGTTCGGCCTGGAGTTCCGTGCCGGCAAGACTCCGTGGGACCTGCCGTGCGATATCGCCTTGCCTTGCGCCACGCAGAATGAACTGGACGCCGAGGCGGCCCGTACCCTGCTGCGCAACGGCTGTACCTGTGTCGCCGAAGGTGCCAACATGCCGACCACTCTGGAGGCTGTGGATATCTTTATCGACGCGGGCATCCTCTTCGCCCCGGGCAAGGCGTCCAACGCCGGTGGCGTGGCGGTGAGTGGCCTGGAAATGTCGCAGAACGCCATGCGCCTGCTGTGGACCGCCGGTGAAGTGGACAGCAAGCTGCACAACATCATGCAGTCGATCCACCACGCTTGCGTGCACTATGGCGAAGAGAATGGCCGGATCAACTACGTGAAGGGTGCGAACATCGCCGGCTTCGTCAAGGTCGCCGATGCCATGCTGGCCCAGGGCGTGGTCTGAACCGTCTCAGGCCGGTTCGATGCGGATGATCTCGATCAACTGATTGCCCGCCGGCCTTTGCCACAGGACTTCGTCCCCCGGTTGCGCTCCCAGTAGGGCACGACCCAGGGGCGAGGCCCAGTTGATCAGCCCCTTGGCCGCATCCGCTTGATCCTCCCCCACCAATTGCACGCTTTGCTGGCGATCCTGTTCATCGGCGAAGGTCACCCGGCTGCCGATCTGCACCTTGTCGGTTGAATTGGCCGGCGTCACCACTTGGGCGCTGTGCAGGCGCTGGGTGAAATAGCGCAGGTCGCGCTCAAGTTCGGCCATTCGCTGCTTGTCGGCGTCATCCCCCAGGTCGTTTTGCTCGCTGTGCTGGCTGTGCAGCAGGGCAACCCTGGCCTGCAATTCGGCAAGGCCCTGGGGCGTGACGTAATTGGGCTGGGCGCTGATCTGGCGCTCCACCGGCTGCTCGGCCTGGGCGGCTTGATCTTCATTGACGAAAGCGCGGCTCACGGTTTTCTCCTTGAAGGGAGGCGGGTGGACCATGGTTGCAGGCTTTTCACCTGGGCGGTTACCTGAAAGCGACCTACGGCGAACGATAGGCCCGGGCCGCATCGCGGTCCTTTTCCTGCTGCCAGGCTCGCTCGCGCTCGTCCCAGTGCCGCTCTCGATACTCGTTGCGGTCCTGGTTCTCCAGCATGGCCTGGCATTGGCGGAAACCATCGTTCCAGCCTTCGGCGTATTGCGCGTCCTTGAGGTAGCGCGGTACGTCCTTGCGAAACTCTCCGCTCATGGAGCCTGCCGCCTGGCGGCCGCTGACGCAGCCGGCATCGAAGCCATCGGCAAAGGCCGGCGGATAGCCCTGCGCCAGCAGATGCTCATGGGTTGATTCACAGCCACCGACTAGCGCCAGCAACAGCGCTGCCCACCCGTACCGCCACATTTTCGTCTCCCAGGCTTCCTCTGCGTGAAGTCTAGAAGGGCGTTTGTCAGCAAGCCGTGAAAGCCGGGTGATCAACCCATTTATCCGTGGCCGCTGGTGCAGGCTGCGACAAGGTTCGCAGCACCTTCCAGGGCCCTTGAGAGCGGCCTCTGGCTGCCTTTAGTAGTGATACCACTTGAGTTCGAGCATGACCTCGTTGACCGGAGTCGCCAGTTGGCTGAACTCCCGCTGTGCGCTCAGGCGCAGGCCCAGGTTGCGCGACAGCTCCCACTGCTGGTTGAGGCTCAGGCTGCGGCGTACCTCGCCATTGGTGAAGTAGTCGCCCTTGGCCTCAAGGCTGAAGTTGCCCAGCGGGTTTTTCCACAGCAGCCCGGAGTTGAAGCCCGCTGCCGGGGCGATGAAACCAGCAAAGTCGGCGTTGTGCTCGACTCGCACCGTGCCCAGGACAAAGCCCAGGGTGTCCTCGCCCAACTGCCAGGTGCCGCCGGCCCCGCCGTTGACGTGGCTGACCAGGGTCTCGTCGTCGTGTTTGCCCGGTACTCGCTCCAGGCCGCCGGTGACCTGCCAGGACCAGGGTTGCAGTAGGTCGTTGCGTGGGGTCAGGGAACGGATGGTCGCCAGGTCCAACTGTTGCAACTGCCAGTGGTTGCCTTCGTACTGGCGCAGCTTCATCTGCAGGATCTCGATCTGCGCCCCCAGGGGGAAGCCTTCGGCGTTGTCGTTGAGGTCGTGATAGGCCATGCGCAGGCCGTACTCGGCGAAGGCCTTGTCGTCCCGGGTGCCGACTCCCAGCTGCCAGGTGCGCGACTGGTGGCCGTCTTCCGGCAGGCCGGGGCGCTGGATCTGCAGCTCCGGTGCCGGGTTCTGGTTGATTGCCCGCAGCAGTTCGAAACTGCGTTGCGAGCGCTGCGCATCTCGTTCCAGGCCGTTGGCCCGGTAGCGTTCAAGACGGTAGGCGGCATCCACGATCAAGGCCTGGCGATCCCGGGGCAGAGCCTTCAGCTCAGGGGCCTGCAATTGCTTCTGGTCAGCGCTGACCTTGAGCACCCATTGCTGTTCTTCCGGGTCCAGGGGCTGGGCGCGGCTCAGCAGCTCCCGCTCCCGGGACGGGCGATAGTCGATGCGTTCCACCAGCCCGGCGTCCTTGACTGCCTTGACCGTATCGGTAGGGATCGCCGTCAGCGGGAACTGTTCGGTCAGGCGGAGGCTGGGGCGCGCCACTTGCAGCAGTTCCAGCAGCCGGTAGGAGCAGTTTTCATCGAAGAAGAAGTAGTCGAACTTGATCTGCTTGAGTTCCCAGACATGCTCCACCATGCGTTCGGTTTCGGCCTGGGTCAGGTTCAGGCGGTATTCCCACAGGTCGCGGTTTTCCAGGCTGCGGTATTCCGAGAGCTTCTCTTGGTAGGGCACTAGAGCGAACAGCCCCGGATAGCCGCCCATCAGGCCTTTCCAGGCGTAGAGAATGCTGTTGTCCGAGCCCTCGATATAGGCCCCGAAGTTGATTGCGTAGCTGAGCAGCGCGGTGTTGTTGCTCTGTACGTCCGCCTGATCGATGCGCAGGAGGGTGTGGCCGAACATCGACGAGGGGCTGTTCAGGTAGGCCGCGGGAAAGATCATCACCGTGCTGTGGGGCGAGACATCCTTGAACCATTGCTTGAACTCGGCGCACTCCACCGCAGGCAAGTCATTCAGGCCCAGTTGCGCCTTGAGCCAGCGGGTGCGGGACGGGTAGACGCACTGGGCATGCTGGTCACCCGCATCGGCGGGGGCGTAGAGGGCGTTAAGGGTCGCGGCCAGCTCAGCGTCGGGATGATGGGCACCGTCGGCAGCGAGGAAGAATTTCGGGTCGCTGACATAACTGCGCCAGCCGCCGAGCTTGGCAGTTTCGTAGTGACCTATGGATATCCAGAAGGGGTCATTGGCCAGTTGCTGCAAACGTTGAGGGTCGATGTGAGGCGCGGCATACAGCGGGGCGCAGACACAGAGCGCCAGGTAGGCAAGGCGTTTGAGCATGTTGGGCAACTTAAGTCGGAAATACAAAGACCCAAGGTGGGCAAGGTCCGGAAAATAAAACCCGCTCCTCGCGAGGAGCGGGTGGGGCGAGCTTAAGCTGGGGTTGCGTACTTGGCCAGGCGCGCGTCGTTTTTCAACACGGCCAGGGTATTGGTGTGCACATCTTCCGCGGTCACGTCAGCCTTGCTGAAGATCTGTTGGAAGTGCTCGTGGGTAACCGCGGCAAAGTGCGCGCGATCCTCAGGGGCTACACCGAGTACCACGGCGTAGGTGGTCAGGGCTTCGCCTTGACCCTTGGCCATGTCCTCGGAGAGCTCGTTCATCATGCCGTTCATGGCGAACCAGGACTTGCCGCCATAGGTCAGCGAGGCATTGGTCGAGCAGCCGTTGGTACCGGAGGTCATGCCGAAAGTGGCGTTGCCTGAGGTGCCGTTGGTGGTGGATGCGAGGAAGTGCGCCGGAGTGCCGCGCTGGCCTTCGAACAGCATGTTGCCCCAGCCGCAATCCGGGCCGCCTGGCGCCTGGGCCATGGCGTTGAGGGATACAGCGGTGAAAAGAGTACCGAGAAGAATCCGTTTCATAGCGTTGTTCTCTTTGTGTGCATACCAATGGACAGGGAGACTGGCCCGTGTGGGCGCCAGTGGGCCGGTTATCTATCCAGCCGCGCAGTTTGGAGTTTAGGCAGGTTCCTCAGGTTCCGTAACTATTTACAAAACAATACCTGAAACAGCTGGTTTTACTTGGTGCGGGTCGTGGCCTGCGGCTTGTCTATGCTTTCCCCTGAGGCGCGCCTTGCCAGCCGGGCATACCCGGCGCCAGAATGCCGCCATCTGCCCCGCCTGATGTAAGGAAGCCCGATGCCTGATCCTGTTGCTGCCAGCCTGCGTCTTGCGCCTGAAGCGCTGACCCGTCCTTTCTCTGCTGAACAGTTCAGCTTCTCCACCACCAATGATCTGGAGCCCTTCCGCGGTGTGCTAGGCCAGGAACGTGCGGTCGAAGCCTTGCAGTTTGGCGTGGCCATGCCGCGCCCCGGCTACAACGTCTTTGTCATGGGCGAGCCGGGCACCGGCCGCTTCTCTTTCGTCAAACGCTATCTGAAGGCCGAAGGCAAGCGCCTGCAGACCCCGTCGGACTGGGTCTATGTCAACAACTTCGACGAGCCCCGGGAACCCCGGGCACTGGAGCTGCCAGCGGGGGCCGCGGGCAGTTTCATCAGCGACATCAACGGCCTGATCGATAACCTGCTGGCCACCTTTCCGGCGGTCTTCGAGCACCCTTCGTACCAGCAGAAGAAGAGCGCCATCGATCGCGCCTTCAACCAGCGCTATGACCGTGCCCTGGATGTGATCGAGCGCCTGGCCCTGGAAAAGGACGTGGCGCTGTACCGCGACAGCAGCAACATCGCCTTTACCCCGATGTTCGAAGGCAAGGCCTTGGACGAGGCTGAGTTCGCCCAGTTGCCCGAGGCCGATCGCGAACGCTTCCACGAGGACATTTCCGCCCTGGAGGAGCGCCTCAACGAAGAACTGGCGAGCCTGCCGCAATGGAAGCGCGAGTCGAGCAACCAGTTGCGCCAGCTCAATGAAGAAACCATCACCCTGGCCCTGCAACCCTTGCTCGCGCCGCTGTCCGAGAAGTACGCGGAAAACGCCGCGGTCTGCGGTTACCTGCAGGCCATGCAGGTCTATCTGTTGAAGACCGTGGTCGAACAACTGGTGGACGACAGCAAGACCGACGCCGTGGCGCGCAAGCTGCTGGAAGAACAGTACTGCCCGAGCCTGGTGGTCGGTCACCCGGCCAGCGGTGGTGCCCCGGTGGTATTCGAGCCCCATCCGACCTACGACAACCTGTTCGGGCGCATCGAGTACAGCACCGACCAGGGGGCGCTCTACACCACCTACCGGCAGTTGCGCCCTGGCGCCTTGCACCGGGCCAATGGCGGTTTCCTGATTCTGGAAGCCGAGAAGATGCTCAGCGAACCCTTTGTCTGGGACGCGCTCAAGCGCGCCCTGCAATCGCGCAAGCTGAAGATGGAGTCGCCACTGGGCGAGATGGGCCGCCTGGCCACTGTGACCCTGACGCCGCAGGTGATTCCGCTGCAGGTCAAGGTCATCATCATTGGCGCCCGCCAGTTGTATTACACGCTGCAGGACCTGGATCCGGACTTCCAGGAGATGTTCCGGGTACTGGTGGATTTCGACGAAGACATTCCGATGGTGGACGAAAGCCTGGAGCAGTTCGCCCAGTTGCTGAAAACCCGCACCTCGGAAGAGGGCATGGCGCCACTGACCGCCGACGCCGTGGCGCGGCTGGCCACCTACAGTGCACGCCTGGCGGAGCATCAGGGGCGCTTGTCGGCGCGTATCGGTGATCTGTTCCAACTGGTCAGCGAAGCCGATTTCATCCGGCACCTGGCTTCGGATGAAATGACCGACGCCGGGCATATCGAGCGCGCGCTGAAGGCCAAGGCCACGCGTACCGGGCGGGTGTCGGCGCGGATTCTCGACGACATGCTGGCGGGCATCATCCTCATCGACACCGATGGTGCCGCGGTAGGCAAGTGCAACGGCCTGACGGTGCTGGAGGTCGGGGACTCGGCCTTTGGCGTGCCGGCGCGGATCTCGGCCACGGTCTACCCCGGCGGCAGCGGTATCGTCGACATCGAGCGCGAGGTCAATCTCGGCCAGCCGATCCACTCCAAGGGGGTGATGATCCTCACGGGTTACCTGGGCAGCCGTTACGCCCAGGAGTTCCCCCTGGCGATTTCCGCAAGCATCGCCCTGGAGCAGTCCTATGGCTATGTGGACGGTGACAGTGCTTCGCTGGGCGAGGCCTGCACGCTGATTTCGGCGCTCTCCAAAACCCCGCTCAAGCAGTGCTTCGCCATTACCGGCTCGATCAACCAGTTTGGTGAGGTGCAGGCGGTCGGCGGGGTCAACGAGAAGATCGAGGGCTTCTTCCGTCTTTGCGAGGCCCGTGGCCTGACCGGGGAGCAGGGGGCGATCATTCCCCAGGCCAACGTCGCCACACTGATGCTCGACGAGAAGGTCTTGCAGGCGGTGCGAGCCGGGCAGTTCCATGTGTATGCGGTGCGCCAGGCCGATGAGGCCCTGAGCCTCCTGGTGGGCGAGCCGGCTGGCGAGCCGGATGCCGAAGGGCAGTTCCCCGAGGGCAGCGTCAATGCGCGTGTGGTGGAGCGGCTGCGGGTGATTGCCGAGATGATCAGCGAAGACGACCTGAAGGAGGCCGAGAAGGAACAGGCCCAGGAGGCGTTGGCCGATACCAAGCCGGCGTGATGCTGTTCGATGGCGAGGGGGGTGTTCCCTCGCCATCGGCGCCAGGCCGCTGACGCCAATTTTTCAAAATAGACCATTCGGCGCCTGTTGGATCGGTCAACTTTGTTTATCAGGCTTTTCTTCTATTCTCAGGGCAAGGAGAACGACAGTCGTCGCTGGATCGAAACAGCCTTGCGTTGAAGGCTGAATAGTGGATCTACCGAGGGTCGCCGCCATGTCGCGCAACCTTTGCCTTACTCGCCAATGCCTTGGCCTGGTTACCCGTATCGAATGCATTGTTCGCCCTTTGGCGGGGGACAACGGTATGTGGACCCTTCTCTTTGCCGCCGGAATGGCCGGTGAACAACCCTCGGCGATCAAGTCCCAGGGGCCGTTCTGCGGACCTGTGGTGGCCGAATCGATCCTCGATTCGATCGTTGAAAGCCTGACTACCCACGGTTACCAACTGGCCGACGATCCGCAGATATGGTGCCTGCATCTGCAGGCCCAACTGCGGCAGATCAACGGTGAGCGGGGGCGTCATGCCGGGGATTTCCAGTTCCATCCCGAACATTGATGGCTAGGGTGGTGTCGGCTCGGCTTTGTCGAGTTTGACCTCGAAGCCGTATTCGACGGCATTGAGTTCGCTGCGCTCGTAGCTTTCCAGTTGGCTGGGCTGGCCGTAGAAGTAATGCACGTCGAACAGCGCGGGCCCGTTGTTCGAGGCGCCGTGGCTGACGGCAAGGATCTCCTTCAGGTACTGGCCACTGTCGTCCTTGGCATAGAAGCGCCAGGCATCCCCGGGAAAGAGCTTCTGGTCGACTATCAGGGCATTGCCCTTGAGCTCCAGGCCCTTGGGCAGTTGCTGGGCACTGATGGTCTTTTTCTCGATGTTGGCGAGAAACAGCGGGATAGAGCCGACGGCATAGGCCGGGGTTTCCGGGAACAGGTTCAGATCGTAGGTGATGACGCCACGCATGGGGTCGATTTCAAAGGCCTCGTCCGGCAGTTCGATCGGTTCGCCACGCTGGCCCTTGTCGTCCTGAGTGAAGAAGGTCAGCGGGGTGTCGCCGGCATTGAACTCCGAGCCCAGCAGTTCGTCGTTGAAGGTCCGCGGATGGCTGAACTCAATGCGTGCTGCACTGGCATCTTCCACCGATTGGCTGATGGTCACGGACTTTTTCAATGAATCCTCATCAAGCTCCGCGCCCTTGAGGTAGCTGGCGGCCTGATCGTCATAGACCACCACCGGCATCGGCAGTGGCTGGATGTTCTTGTCGGTGGTGAGCCGATCGAAGCGGTGTACCGGCAGGTCGAGGTCCTTGCGGGTCACGCTGGCCTGAGCGAAGTCGAGTACGGCGACCTCCAGCTTGTCGATCTGGCCGTTGAAATACACCTTGGCGTAATGCTGGGTGTGCTGCTGGTCGAAGGCTTTCTGCTCATCCTCCAGTTGCTTCTCGAAGACCTCGCTCCAGCTCTTCTGCTTCTGCATCTCGGCCAGTTGCTGGCGGTAAAAGGCGACCTGCTGGGCGCTCTCATTGATCGAGCCCGACCGAGAGAGGATTTGCCCGCTGCTGTCCCGAGCCTGCGCCAGCAAGGGGTTGAGGGAGGCGTCGTCGGCTTCCTCAGGCAGGGCGGCGTTATTGCTCAGTTCGATCTCGGCGACATTCTTTTCCAGCGCCAGCAAGGTCAGGCTGATGTTGCCGTCCTGGCGTGGCTTGCCGATGTCGGCCCGGGTCAGTTCGAAGGTCAGGGTGCGGCCGGGAGCTATCACTTCCAGCTTGCCCTGCAGCGAGACCGGCTGCGGCTGGTTCTTGTTGTCCACTTCCAGGCCCTCGATGAAGGGATAGGTCACGGTCAGGTCATCCGGGTTGGTCAGGTTGGAACTGGACGGGCTGAGTTGAATCCCCGGGTCGGTTTCCGACCATTCGGGCTGAAAGGGGATGACCTTCTTGTTGCTCAGGGTGACGGACTGCCACTCCAGGCCATGGGGAAAAGGGAACTGCGCGGGCATGTTGAAGCTGAAGGGGAACACCGGCTGCAGGTCGGTCAGGTAGTCCGAGCTGGAGGGCTTGCGCAGCACGAACAGGCCGTTGACGTAGGTGTCCACCAGCGCCTGGGCCGTGGGGTAGTGCTTGAGCAGGGCCAGGCTGTCGTCACCGTATTCGGTTTCGATCGGCTTGCTGTCGAGCTTGATCTGCGCACGCTCGAGCAGCAGCAGTGAGCCGCCGAGGTCGGCGATGGCGTCCTTGAGCTTGGGGTCCTGGATGGCGTCCAGGGATTTTTCAAACTGTGCGGTCCTCTCTTCGAGGCTGGCCTGCTTCTTTTCGTCGCTGGGTGAACAGCCGCCGCTGATCAGCAGCGCCAGACCAAGGCCGAAGCTGGCCAAAGGCAATCGCAAATCCATTTTCCAGTCTTCCTGTCCAGTGTCGGTGGGCGGTGGCAATGGCTTCGACACTAGCAGAAAAAACGTTCGGACAAACCCGTGGGTCAGGGGATTGTCTGTGGTTTATGGGCTTTTGGCGCGCTGATATACTCGCCGCCGTTTTTACACCGGGTACGAGATTCAATGGAACGTTTTATCGAAAATGCAATGTATGCCTCACGCTGGCTGCTGGCGCCGATCTACTTCGGACTGTCCCTGGGCCTGCTGGCACTGGCATTGAAGTTTTTCCAGGAAGTCTTCCACGTTATTCCCAATGTGTTCTCCATGGCCGAGTCCGACCTGATCCTGGTGCTGCTGTCGCTGATCGACATGGCGCTGGTGGGTGGCCTGCTGGTGATGGTGATGATTTCCGGCTACGAAAATTTCGTGTCGCAGCTGGACATCGATGAGGACAAGGAAAAGCTCAGCTGGCTGGGCAAGATGGATTCTTCGTCGCTGAAGATGAAAGTGGCGGCGTCCATCGTCGCGATCTCCTCGATCCACCTGCTGCGGGTGTTCATGGACGCCAAGAACACCCCCACCGAGTACCTGCTGTGGTACGTGGTGATCCACATGACCTTCGTGATCTCGGCATTTGCCATGGGGTACCTGGACAAGCTGACCAAGCACTGACCGCCCCCTGCCCACCGGACACTTGCCGCCCGGCCGTTGCGAAACGGACGGGCGGCGTTGTTTGTGGCTTGTGCTTTTTCCGGGCGGGGCATATGCCTGTAGGGGTCATGGCTTTCAATTGCACGAGGTGCGCTCATGAACCTGCAGGAAATGAATGCCTACGCCATTGCCGGAAAAGTCGATGAGTTGAACCTGATTTCGCTGGAAGGCGGAATCTACCTGCTTGAGGCGCGCATGCACGGGGCTGCATACCCGTTGAGCGATGCCCATGGGCAGATGTTTCATCTGCGTTCGGTGGAGCATGCCCGTGAAGTGCTGCAGTCGTTTCCCAAGCTGCCGTTCAACCTGATCCACACCTCGGTGCATGACGAGATGTGCGGGTTGTCTGCCAGCGCCGAGGAAAGCCTCAAGGTGCCAATCACCCTGCACTCCGGCTGGTAGCGCCGGGGTTGCGCTGATTGTCGCCGGACTTCTGTGCTAGTCTGCTCGCCCTTTTGGTTCCGGGCGCTCCGGAAGGTGCTGTGTTTCCACGGCCTTTCCCGAGCCGTCCGCACAGCGGAGCAGTGTCATGTCCGAAGTAAATCTGTCCACCGACGAAACCCGCGTCAGCTACGGCATCGGCCGTCAGCTGGGCGACCAACTGCGTGACAACCCGCCCCCGGGCGTGAGCCTAGATGCAATCCTGGCCGGTCTGACCGACGCTTTCGCCGGTAAGCCGAGCCGTGTGGGTCAGGAAGAAATGTCTGCCAGCTTCAAAGTCATCCGCGAAATCATGCAGGCTGAAGCCGCTGCCAAGGCCGAAGCGGCTGCCGGTGCCGGTCTGGCATTCCTGGCGGAAAACGCCAAGCGTGAAGGCATCACCACCCTGGCTTCCGGCCTGCAGTTCGAAGTGCTGACCCAGGGCGAAGGCGCCAAGCCATCCCGTGAAGACAGCGTTCGCACTCACTACCACGGCACCCTGATCGACGGCACTGTGTTCGACAGCTCCTACGAGCGCGGCCAGCCTGCCGAATTCCCGGTTGGCGGCGTGATCGCTGGCTGGACCGAAGCGCTGCAACTGATGAACGCCGGTAGCAAATGGCGCCTGTACGTGCCGAGCGAACTGGCTTACGGCGCACAAGGCGTGGGCAGCATCCCGCCGCACAGCGTCCTGGTGTTCGACGTCGAGCTGCTGGACGTTCTGTAACCCCTGTAGGAGCCAGCTTGCTGGCGATGAAGGCTGCGCACTCGCGGTCTGCTCATCGCCGGCAAGCTTGCCCCTTGATCGGCTTAGGTTTCATAGACGGATTTTTGCGCCCAGGCTTTGACCATCGGTGCCGGTCGGCCGCAAGGCTCTGGCGTAGCAGAACAAAAACAGGTTGCGCACCAATTCCTTGAGTACCAGCGGTTCGCTGGAGCTCAGGCCGTTCAGGTCCAGATCTCCCTGGTCCTGCAGCTCGTTCAGGGCTTCCTCTTCCAGTACCGCACAGACTTCCCCGGTTTCCCGATGCAGGATTCGCAGGTAAGGGTGTGGGCGGTCCAGCCAGGCATCAATCAAATAAGTCATGGTCGTCATCTCCTTGAATGGGGTTCAATGAGAATAATTCTTATTCAATGAATAGCAAGTGCCTATTGGCGGTTTCTGCTTTTTTCTGTGCAGAAATTGTTTTCGATCAAATCGACTGGCTTTCTGCTAGTAAGGTTGCGGGATGACCGAGTGGGGAGGGGCGTAGGGGGGGACCCTCTCGCGGCGGGCGCGAGAGGGGGGGATTCAGACCTTGCGGACGAACTCGGACTTGAGTTTCATCGGGCCGATACCGTCGATCTTGCAGTCGATGTCATGGTCGCCATCGCACAGGCGGATGTTCTTGACCTTGGTGCCGACCTTGACCACCAGCGAGGTGCCCTTGACCTTGAGGTCCTTGATCACGGTAATGGTGTCGCCGTCTTGCAGCACGTTGCCCACCGAATCTTTCTTCACGGCTTCATCGGATACGGCTTCGGCTTCACCGCTGGCGGACCACTCGTGGGCGCACTCAGGGCAGATCAGCTGGGTGCCGTCCTCGTAGGTGTATTCGGAATTGCATTTTGGGCAGGGTGGCAAAGTGCTCACTTAAGCTCCTCAAAGTCAGGATGGCTAAAAAGCGCACATTGTATAGGGTTTTGTGGGCGAGAGGGGATGAAGGGCAACGAGCCGGCTCCTGTGATGAGCAGGAGCCGGGCTGTTTAGTGGGTGCGGGCGACGGCGAATTCGCTCAGTTCCACCAGGGCATCGCGGTACTCGCTCGGTGGCAGGGCTTCCAGGCAAGTGATGGCGCGCGCAACGTAATCGCGGGCCAGTTGTGCGGTGTAGTCCAGGGAACCCGAGGCCTCGACGGCGGCACGGATGCTTTCCAGATCTTCGATGCCGCCTTTCTGGATCGCCTGGCGAACCAGGGCTGCCTGCTCCGGTGTGCCTTCGCGCATGGTGTAGATCAGCGGCAGCGTCGGCTTGCCTTCTGCCAGATCGTCACCGACGTTCTTGCCCAGGGTCTCGGCATCGCCGCGGTAGTCCAGCAGGTCGTCCACCAGTTGGAAGGCCACGCCCAGATGGTCGCCAAAGGTGCGCAGGGCCTCGGCCTGTTCCTCGGTGGCGCCGGCCAGTGCGGCGGCGCTGTGGGTCGAGGCTTCGAAGAGCATCGCGGTCTTGCCGCGGATGACTTCCATGTAGGTTTCTTCGGTGGTGCTGGCGTCACGCACCTTGGAGAGCTGCAGGACTTCGCCTTCAGCGATGATCCGGGTGGCCTGGGACAGGATGCGCATGACCGGCATCGAGCCGAGCTCGACCATCATTTCGAACGAGCGCGAGTACAGGAAGTCGCCCACCAGTACGCTGGGAGCGTTGCCCCACATGGCGTTGGCGGTTGAGCGGCCACGGCGCATGCCGGACATGTCGACCACGTCGTCATGCAGCAGAGTGGCGGTGTGCAGGAATTCGATGGTGGCGGCCAGCAGGCGCAGGTCGTCGCCTTCGCGGCCCAGGGCCTTGCCGCACAGCAGCACCAATAAAGGACGCAGGCGCTTGCCTCCGGCCGAGGTGATGTAATCGCCGATTTTGGAAACCAGCGGAACTCGGGAGGTCAGCTGTTTCTTGATGATGCCGTCGACGGCGCTAAAATCGTCCGCCACCGCGCGGTAGAAAGCTTGGGGTTGCATCAGCGACAGGTGCTCCAGAAGGGTTGCGCGGCATGCTAGGACCCACGTCCGCGGGTGTCAAGGCGCGGTCCCGCACGGCTAAAGCCCCGACGGGCTGTAATTTGTCAGGGCAAAACACTGGGGTATAGTCGCGTGCTGCCATTAAACCCTGGTTTCAGGGGGTTAGGTCCCCGGCGCCAGGGCTGGCAGCGTTGTCCGACGTGGCCTGAACGGCACTTGCAAGGCCATTGAGCCTTGCGTACAATCGCGCACCCTGAACTTCCTGGGCAGCACCTGCCTTACGCAATTGCACTTGGGCCGTTCCAGCCCCATGCAGCCATGCCAGCCAATACCTCTTCTTATAAAGAGCTGGGTGAGCAGGATTATCGGAGAAATACCATGTACGCAGTAATCGTTACCGGCGGTAAGCAATACAAGGTCGCTGAAGGTGAATACCTGAAGATCGAAAAACTGGAAGTCGCTACTGGCGAATCCGTGACTTTTGACCGCGTTCTGTTGGTCGCCAACGGCGACGACGTGAACATCGGCGCACCTGTTGTTGCTGGCGCAACCGTCAAGGCTGAAGTGATCTCCCAAGGTCGTCACGATAAAGTCCGCATCATCAAGTTCCGTCGCCGTAAGCACCACATGAAGCGTATGGGCCACCGCCAGTGGTTCACCGAGATCAAAATCACCGGTATTCAGGCTTAATTTCAGCCTAATTCCTCACTAGGAGAATTGAACTCATGGCACACAAAAAAGCTGGTGGTAGTACCCGTAACGGTCGCGACTCAGAAGCCAAACGCCTTGGCGTGAAGATGTATGGCGGCCAGGTCATCAAGGCCGGCAACATCATCGTGCGTCAGCGCGGCACCCAATTCCACGCTGGCTACGGCGTTGGCATGGGTAAAGATCACACCCTGTTTGCGAAAATCGAAGGCGTGATCAAGTTTGAAGTAAAAGGCGCCTTCGGTCGTCGTTACGTGAGCGTCGTCGCAGCTTAATTGCGCGATCGCTGGAAAAGCCCTGTCTCGCGACGGGGCTTTTTCGTTTGTGGGATGAGTCTCTTGCAAAACTGTTTGTACGAGCTGCCAGCGTTGGATGTTTCGGTCGTTGATTGAGGTCGCTGCGCTCATTTTTGCAAGAGTCTTATGTCTTAGTGCTTTTCAGCTCGCCCGTGTGGCGAGAGGCGTTTGAACATGAAGTTTGTTGATGAAGTATCGATTCGAGTAAAGGCTGGCGACGGCGGCAATGGTTGCATGAGTTTCCGTCGGGAAAAGTTCATCGAGAACGGTGGTCCCAACGGTGGTGATGGTGGTGATGGCGGCTCGATCTACATGGTCGCCGACGAAAACCTCAATACCCTGGTGGACTACCGCTACACCCGGCACTTCGATGCCGAGCGCGGCTCCAACGGCGGCAGTACCGACTGTACCGGCAAGAAGGGTGAGGATCTGGAGCTGCGGGTTCCGGTCGGTACCACGATCATTGATGCGGGCACTCAGGAAGTCATTGGCGACCTGACCAAGGCTGGCCAGCGGTTGATGGTGGTGCAGGGCGGCTGGCACGGTTTGGGCAACACCCGTTTCAAGTCCAGTACCAACCGTGCGCCGCGCCAGACCACTCCGGGCAAGCCGGGTGAGCAGCGTGATCTCAAGCTGGAGCTGAAGGTGTTGGCGGACGTGGGTCTGCTGGGCTTGCCGAATGCGGGCAAAAGTACCTTTATCCGCTCGGTGTCCGCGGCCAAGCCGAAGGTGGCCGATTACCCGTTCACCACTCTGGTGCCGAACCTGGGTGTGGTCAGCGTCGATCGCTGGAAGAGCTTCGTGATCGCCGACATTCCGGGTCTGATCGAGGGTGCTTCCGATGGTGCCGGCCTGGGGATTCGCTTCCTCAAGCACCTGGCGCGTACGCGCATCCTGCTGCACCTGGTGGACATGGCGCCGCTGGATGAAAGCAGCCCGGCGGATGCGGCAGAGGTGATTGTCAATGAGTTGATGAAGTTCAGCCCGTCCCTGGCCGAGCGCGAGCGCTGGCTGGTGCTGAACAAGTCTGATCAGATCCTCGAGGAAGAGCGCGAGGAGCGGGTCAAGGAAATCGTTGATCGCCTGGAGTGGACGGGGCCGGTATACGTGATCTCGGCCATCTCCAAGGATGGTACCGAGCGCTTGAGCCGCGACATCATGCGTTACCTGGAGGATCGTGCCGATCGCCTGGCAGCCGACCCTGCCTATGCCGACGAGCTGGCTGAGCTGGATCAGCGCATCGAAGACGAGGCGCGTGCCCAGTTGCAAGCCCTCGACGATCAGCGTGCTCTGCGCCGCAGTGGCGTGAAGAGCGTCCATGACATCGGTGACGATGACTGGGATGAAGAAGACGTTGACGATGAAGATGGTCCGGAAATCATTTACGTCCGCGACTGATTCGGCAGAAGCGGGCTTGCCCCGCGAAGACGGTTTATCTGGCAGGGTGCGGTGTTATCATCGCTGCCAAGCCAGCTTCCAAGGCGCCGCTCATTTGAGCGGCGTTTTGGTGTCTGCAGGATACAAATACGAATAACCCCATGAGTGGCGCTCGGTCGCGTCGCTCGCTGGCAAAGGTTGAATAAGATGCGGAGCAAGGTGACAGGTGCGCAGCGCTGGGTCGTTAAGATCGGCAGTGCGCTGCTGACGGCGGACGGCAAGGGGCTGGATCGCACGGCAATGGGTGTGTGGGTGGAGCAGATGGTGGCCTTGCATGAGGCCGGCGTCGAGCTGGTACTGGTTTCCTCCGGTGCTGTAGCGGCCGGCATGAGTCGCCTGGGCTGGACCGCACGACCGAGTGCGATGCATGAGTTGCAGGCCGCTGCGGCCATCGGCCAGATGGGGCTGGTGCAGGCCTGGGAGTCGAGCTTTGCCGAGCATGGCCGGCATACTGCACAGATTCTCCTGACCCATGACGACCTCTCCGATCGCAAGCGCTACCTCAATGCTCGCAGTACCTTGCGTGCCCTGGTGGAGCTCAAGGTGATCCCGGTGATCAACGAGAACGACACCGTGGTGACCGACGAGATCCGCTTTGGCGACAACGATACTCTGGCGGCGCTGGTGGCCAACCTGGTTGAGGCTGATCTGCTGGTGATTCTTACCGACCGTGACGGCATGTTCGATGCCGACCCGCGTAACAATCCTGATGCCCAGCTGATCTATGAGGCGCGGGCCGACGACCCGGCGCTGGATGCGGTGGCCGGTGGTACGGGCGGTGCGCTGGGGCGTGGCGGCATGCAGACCAAGTTGCGTGCGGCGCGGCTGGCTGCGCGTTCCGGGGCGCATACAATCATCGTTGGTGGGCGTCTGGATCGCGTGCTGGACCGCCTCAAGGCTGGCGAGCGCATCGGCACCTTGCTGTCGCCGGAGCGCGGCATGCTGGCGGCGCGCAAGCAGTGGCTGGCCGGGCATCTGCAGACCCGCGGCACCCTGGTGCTGGATGAGGGGGCGGTGTCGGCTCTGTCCCAGGGTAACAAGAGCCTGTTGCCGGTGGGGGTCAAGCAGGTCCAGGGTGGTTTCCGGCGTGGTGAGATGGTGGTGTGCGTAGCGCCGGATGGTCGTGAAATTGCTCGTGGCCTGGCCAACTACAGTGCGCTTGAGGCGCAGAAGATCATTGGTCAGCCGTCCGACGCTATTGTCGGTGTCCTGGGGTATATGGCGGAGCCTGAACTGGTACACCGCGATAACCTGATTCTGGTGTAAGTGGCGTAAGGAAAAGCGTATGCGCGTAGCAAAAGGATTGTTGGGCTTGCTCTTGGCGATGCCGTTCATGGCTTCGGCCGAGGAGATTGGCCAGGTGTCCACGGTGTTCAAGTTTGTCGGGCCGAATGACCGGATCGTGGTCGAGGCGTTCGATGATCCCAAGGTCGATGGGGTGACGTGCTATCTGTCGCGAGCCAAGACGGGTGGGCTCAAGGGTGGCCTGGGCCTGGCGGAAGATCGTGCGGAAGCCTCCATTGCCTGTCGTCAGGTGGGGCCTATTGCGTTCAAGGGTGAGCTCAAGGATGGCGACGAGGTATTCAAGGAGCGCACCTCGCTGGTATTCAAGACCATGCAGGTGGTGCGTTTCCTGGATAAGAAGCGCAATACCCTGGTGTACCTGGTCTACAGCGATCGCCTGATCGAGGGCAGTCCGCAGAATGCGGTGACGGCTATCCCGATCCTGCCCTGGCCGCACCCGTAACGGAGTTTCTCCTGGCATGCTGGCCCTCTGTTGAAGGCGGGGCTGGTTTGCCGGGTGGGTAAATCGTGGGCAATAAAAAACCGACCCTTGGGTCGGTTTTTTAACAAGCGTGTCGCTTAGGCTGCAGCAGCAAGGTTCAGAGCCTTGATGTGGCCATTCAGACGACCTTTATGGCGAGCAGCCTTGTTCTTGTGGATGATGCCTTTATCGGCCATGCGGTCGATAACTGGCACAGCCAGAACATAAGCAGCTTGCGCTTTTTCAGCGTCTTTTGCGTCGATGGCTTTAACTACATTCTTGATGTAGGTACGAACCATGGAACGCAGGCTGGCGTTGTGGCTGCGACGCTTCTCAGCCTGTTTTGCACGTTTTTTGGCGGAAGGTGAGTTGGCCACCGTCGAGCTCCTCGAAAGACTTTTTGGGAAATAGCAAACAAAATAGGCCGCGAATCATGCCGATGAGTTGAAGTCTTGTCAAGGGCGGGTGATGCGTTCCGCTGAGTGGTCGATCTGAAGAGGCGGGATATTTATTTCCGGCGCTTGACCTGTAAACTCGCGAGCTTTGGCTCTGTGCTGTTGCGGCGCGGAGTATCGCATAAGTGGGTGTCTTTTCGCCTGCTGTTTATCTACAAGGCGCAAAACCTTTTCATGAACCTGCTCAAGTCGTTGGCCGCCGTCAGCTCTATCACGATGCTTTCCCGGATACTGGGGTTTGTGCGTGACACCATCATCGCGCGCACTTTCGGTGCCGGGATGGCCACCGATGCCTTCTTCATTGCCTTCAAGCTGCCCAACCTGCTGCGGCGCATCTTTGCCGAAGGAGCGTTCTCCCAGGCGTTCGTGCCGATCCTGGCGGAATACAAGAGCCAGCAGGGGGAAGAGGCGACCCGTACCTTCATTGCCTATGTCTCGGGTCTGCTGACCCTGGTCCTGGCGCTGGTGACGGCTTTGGGCATCATCGCCGCGCCCTGGGTGATCTGGGCCACGGCACCGGGGTTCGTCGACTCTCCGGAAAAGTTCGCCCTGACCTCTGACCTGTTGCGGGTGACCTTTCCTTATATATTGCTGATCTCGCTGTCGTCTCTGGCCGGGGCAATCCTCAATACCTGGAATCGTTTCTCGGTGCCGGCCTTCGTGCCGACCCTGCTCAACGTCAGCATGATCATTTTTGCGGTGTTTCTGACGCCGTATTTCGATCCGCCAGTGATGGCTCTGGGCTGGGCGGTGCTGGCTGGCGGCCTGGCGCAGTTGCTGTATCAGCTGCCGCACCTGAAGAAGATCGGCATGCTGGTGCTGCCACGCCTGAACCTGCGGGATACCGGGGTCTGGCGGGTGATGAAGCAGATGCTGCCGGCGATTCTCGGGGTTTCGGTGAGCCAGATCTCGTTGATCATCAACACCATCTTCGCCTCTTTCCTGGTAGCCGGTTCGGTGTCGTGGATGTATTACGCCGACCGCCTGATGGAGCTGCCGTCCGGTGTGCTGGGGGTGGCGCTGGGCACCATTCTTCTGCCGACCCTGGCCAAGACCTACGCCAGCAAGGACCGCCACGAGTATTCGCGGATTCTCGATTGGGGCCTGCGCCTGTGTTTCATCCTGGTGCTGCCGTGCTCCCTGGCCCTGGGTATCCTCGCCGAGCCGCTGACCGTGTCACTGTTCCAATACGGTGAGTTCAGTGCCTTCGATGCGTCCATGACCCAGCGTGCGCTGGTGGCTTATGCCGTGGGTTTGCTGGGGATCATCGTGATCAAGGTGCTGGCGCCGGGCTTCTATGCGCAGCAGAACATTCGTACACCGGTGAAAATCGCCATCTTTACGCTGATCGTCACCCAACTGCTGAACCTGGCCTTTATCGGCCCCCTGAAACACGCGGGCCTGGCCCTGGCCATCAGCGCCGGGGCCTGTATCAACGCCGGCCTGCTTTTCTACCAGTTGCGCAAGCAGCAGATGTTCCAGCCGCTGCCGGGGTGGGGGCGGTTCACCTTGAAGTTGCTGTTGGCGGTAGCGGTCATGTCCGCGGTATTGCTGGGCCTGATGCATTTCATGCCGGCCTGGGATCAAGGCCACATGCTCCAGCGGTTCCTGCGCCTGGGCGTGCTGGTGGTGGCTGGGGTGGTGGCATATTTCGGCATGCTGGCGCTGCTGGGCTTCCGTTTGCGCGACTTCAATCGCAAAGCCTTGAACTGACGGCTGTTTAGTCGCCAGGGCAGGGCAGGCATCGGTTTTGTCGGATCAACCACATTGGGTGCGGTGCTGCCTGTCGTCGGCCGCCGGGTGTGGTTATAATCGACCACTTTATGAGCAAGAAGCGCGTTATGCAGCTGGTTCGAGGCCTCCACAATCTGCGCCCCCAGCATCGGGGCTGCGTCGCCACTATTGGCAACTTTGACGGTGTTCACCGTGGTCACCAGGCTATCCTGGGCCGGCTGCGCGAACGTGCGCTCGAGTTGGGCGTGCCCAGCTGCGTGGTGATTTTCGAGCCCCAGCCGCGGGAATTCTTTGCCCCCGAGACGGCTCCGGCGCGTCTGGCCCGCCTGCGGGACAAGCTGCAGTTGCTGGCTGACGCCGGTGTCGACCGGGTGCTGTGCCTGGCCTTCAACCAGCGCCTGAGCAAACTCAGCGCCAGCGAGTTCGTCGAGCGAATCCTGGTGGATGGCCTGGGTGTACAGCACCTGGAGGTGGGTGATGACTTCCGCTTCGGTTGCGACCGGGTCGGTGATTTTGACTTCCTGCAGCAGGCCGGCGCCACCCACGGCTTTACCGTGGAGGCGGCGCAGACCGTCGAGCTCGACGGCCTGCGGGTGAGTAGTACCCAGGTCCGCAATGCCCTGGCCGCCGCCGATTTCGATCTGGCCGAGCGCCTGCTGGGTCGCCCGTACCGCATTGCCGGGCGGGTGTTGCACGGCCAGAAACTGGCGCGCCAGTTGGGTACGCCCACTGCCAATGTGCAGTTGAAGCGCCGTCGCGTGCCGCTTTCCGGGGTGTACCTGGTGAGCGTCGAGCTCGATGGCAGGACCTGGCCCGGCGTCGCCAATATCGGCGTGCGGCCCACGGTTGCAGGTGATGGCAAGGCCCACCTGGAAGTACATCTTTTAGATTTTGCCGGCGATCTGTATGACCGGCGTTTGACGGTGGTTTTCCACCACAAGCTGCGTGAAGAGCAGCGTTTCGCCTCCCTGGAGGCGTTGAAGACGGCGATCAATGCGGATGTTGCCGCCGCCCGTGCCCAAGTGGCACGTATCCATAGCGCCAATCGCTAATGAAGAGCCTTAAATGACCGACTATAAAGCCACGTTAAACCTTCCGGACACCGCCTTCCCAATGAAGGCCGGCCTGCCTCAGCGCGAACCACAGATTCTGCAGCGTTGGGACAGCATTGGCCTGTACGGAAAGTTGCGCGAGATTGGCAAGGATCGTCCCAAGTTCGTACTGCACGACGGTCCTCCCTATGCCAACGGCTCGATTCACATCGGTCATGCGGTCAACAAGATTCTCAAGGACATGATCATCCGCTCGAAAACCCTGGCGGGTTTCGACGCGCCTTACGTTCCTGGCTGGGACTGCCACGGTCTACCGATCGAGCACAAGGTCGAGGTGACCCACGGCAAGAACCTGTCCTCGGACCAGACCCGCGAGCTGTGCCGCGCCTACGCTTCCGAGCAGATCGAAGGGCAGAAGGCCGAGTTCATCCGCCTGGGTGTGCTGGGCGACTGGGCCAATCCCTACAAGACCATGAACTTCGCCAACGAGGCCGGCGAGATCCGTGCCCTGGCGGAAATGGTCAAGGGCGGCTTCGTGTTCAAGGGCCTGAAGCCGGTGAACTGGTGCTTCGACTGCGGCTCGGCCCTGGCTGAAGCAGAAGTCGAGTATCAGGACAAGAAGTCCGCGACCATCGACGTGGCCTTCCCGGTCGCCGACGAAGCCAAGCTGGCCGGCGCCTTCGGCCTGGCCAAGCTGGCCAAGCCTGCTGCCATCGTGATCTGGACCACCACCCCCTGGACCATCCCGGCCAACCAGGCGCTGAACGTACACCCTGAGTTCAACTATGCGCTGGTCGACACCGGCGCACGCCTGCTGGTGCTGGCCGAAGAGCTGGTGGAATCCTGCCTGGCCCGCTACAACCTGGAAGGCTCGGTGATTGCCACGGCTCCAGGTTCGGCCCTGGAACTGATCAACTTCCGTCATCCGTTCTACGATCGTCTGTCGCCGGTGTATCTGGCCGAATACGTGGAGCTGGGTGCCGGCACTGGCGTGGTTCACTCGGCCCCGGCCTATGGTGAAGACGACTTCGTGACCTGCAAGCGTTATGGCATGGTCAACGACGACATCCTCAACCCGGTGCAGAGCAACGGTGTCTACGCGACATCGCTGGAGTTCTTCGGCGGCCAGTTCATCTGGAAGGCCAACCCGGCCATTGTCGACAAGCTGAGCGAAGTCGGTGCGCTGCTGCACACCGAAACCATCAGCCACAGCTACATGCACTGCTGGCGCCACAAGACCCCGCTGATCTATCGCGCCACCGCGCAGTGGTTCGTTGGCATGGACAAGCAGCCGGCAGCCGGCGACACCCTGCGCCAACGCGCCCTGCAAGCCATCGAAGACACCCAGTTCGTACCGGCCTGGGGCCAGGCACGCCTGCACTCGATGATCGCCAACCGCCCGGACTGGTGCATCTCCCGCCAGCGCAACTGGGGTGTGCCGATCCCGTTCTTCCTGAACAAGGAAAGCGGCGACCTGCACCCACGCACTGTCGAGCTGATGGAAGAAGTGGCCCAGCGCGTCGAGCAGGAAGGCATCGAGGCCTGGTTCAAGATGGACGCCGCTGAGCTGCTGGGCGACGAAGCCGCCCAGTACGACAAGATCAGCGACACCCTGGACGTCTGGTTCGACTCCGGGACCACTCACTGGCACGTGCTGCGCGGTTCGCACCCCATGGGCCACGAAAGCGGTCCGCGGGCCGACCTGTACCTGGAGGGCTCCGACCAGCACCGTGGCTGGTTCCACTCGTCCCTGCTCACCGGTTGCGCCATCGACAACCACGCGCCGTACCGCGAACTGTTGACCCACGGCTTCACCGTGGACGAGAACGGCCGCAAGATGTCCAAGTCCCTGGGCAACGTGATCGCGCCACAGAAGGTCAACGACACCCTGGGTGCCGACATCATGCGCCTGTGGGTCTCGGCCACCGACTACTCCGGCGAGATGGCGGTTTCCGATCAGATCCTGCAGCGCAGCGCCGACGCCTACCGGCGGATCCGCAACACTGCGCGTTTCCTGCTTTCCAACCTGAGCGGCTTCAACCCGGCCACCGACCTGCTGCCGGCCGAAGACATGCTGGCCCTGGACCGTTGGGCCGTGGACCGTACCTTGTTGCTGCAGCGCGAGCTGGAGCTGCACTACGGCGAATACCGCTTCTGGAACGTCTACTCCAAGGTGCACAACTTCTGCGTGCAGGAGTTGGGCGGCTTCTACCTCGACATCATCAAGGACCGCCAGTACACCACCGGCGCCAACAGCAAGGCGCGCCGCTCGGCGCAGACCGCGCTGTACCACATCTCCGAAGCGCTGGTGCGCTGGATCGCACCGATCCTGGCCTTCACCGCCGATGAGCTGTGGGAATACCTGCCGGGCGAGCGTAACGAATCCGTGATGCTCAACACCTGGTACGAAGGCTTGACCGAATTGCCCGCTGACTTCGAACTGGGCCGCGAGTACTGGGAAGGCGTGATGGCCGTCAAGGTTGCGGTGAACAAGGAGCTGGAAGTTCAGCGCGCGGCCAAGGCCGTCGGTGGCAACCTGCAAGCCGAAGTCACCCTGTTTGCCGAGGATGGCCTGGCCGCTGACCTGGCCAAGCTGAGCAACGAACTGCGTTTCGTGCTGATCACTTCGACCGCCAGCCTGGCCCCGTTTGCCCAGGCACCAGCGGACGCCGTGGCCACCGAAGTACCGGGCCTCAAGCTCAAAGTCGTCAAGTCGGCCTTCCCCAAGTGCGCCCGTTGCTGGCACTGCCGTGAAGACGTCGGCGTGCACCCTGAGCACCCGGAAATCTGCGGTCGTTGTGTAGACAATATCAGCGGAGCAGGCGAGGTCCGTCACTATGCCTAACGCCGCAGGCCGTTTCGGCCGTCTGGGCTGGCTGTGGTTGAGCGTGCTGGTCCTGGTCATCGACCAGGTCAGCAAGCTGCACTTCGAAAGTTCGCTGAGCATGTACCAGCAGATCGTGGTGATCCCGGATTACTTCAGCTGGACCCTGGCCTACAACACCGGCGCCGCCTTCAGCTTCCTCGCCGACGGCTCCGGCTGGCAGCGCTGGCTGTTCGCCCTGATCGCGATTGCGGTCAGTGCGGTGCTGGTAGTCTGGCTCAAGCGCCTGGGGCGCAATGAAACCTGGCTGGCCATCGCTCTGGCGCTGGTGCTGGGCGGGGCCCTGGGTAACCTGTACGACCGCATCGCCCTGGGCCATGTGATCGATTTCATCCTGGTGCACTGGCAGAACCGCTGGTACTTCCCGGCATTCAACTTCGCCGACAGTGCCATTACCGTTGGCGCGGTGATGCTGGCCCTGGATATGTTCAAGAGCAAGAAAACCGGAGAAGCCGTTCATGACTGAACAGGTATTGACTGAACAACGCATCGGTCAGAACACGGAAGTCACTTTGCATTTCGCATTGCGCCTGGAGAACGGCGACACCGTAGACAGCACGTTCGACAAGGCCCCGGCGACCTTCAAGGTCGGCGATGGCAACCTGCTGCCAGGGTTCGAGGCGGCGCTGTTCGGCTTCAAGGCCGGCGACAAGCGCAACCTGACCATCGAACCGGAAAACGCCTTCGGCCAGCCCAACCCGCAGAACGTGCAGGTCATCCCGCGTTCGCAGTTCCAGGACATGGAGCTTTCGGAAGGCTTGCTGGTGATCTTCAATGATGCGGCGAACACCGAGTTGCCAGGTGTGGTCAAAACTTTCGATGACGCGCAGGTGACCATCGATTTCAACCACCCGCTGGCCGGCAAGACCTTGACCTTCGACGTTGAAATCATCGACGTCAAAGCGCTTTAAAAGCATCGCCGGCATGCCGTCTTCTATTATCCAGGAGCCGGCTGCCGGCGATCCGCTGTCTACAACGATCTAACTTCTTGCGCGCAAGACACGAGGCACAGCATGCAAATCAAACTCGCCAACCCCCGTGGCTTCTGCGCCGGCGTGGACCGGGCGATCGAAATCGTCAATCGCGCCCTGGAAGTCTTCGGGCCGCCGATCTACGTCCGGCATGAAGTGGTGCACAACAAATTTGTCGTCGAAGACCTGCGCAATCGTGGAGCGATCTTCGTCGAAGAGCTGGACCAGGTGCCGGATGATGTCATCGTCATCTTCAGCGCCCACGGTGTTTCCCAGGCGGTGCGCAGCGAGGCTGCAGGTCGTGGCCTCAAAGTGTTCGACGCCACCTGCCCGCTGGTGACCAAGGTGCATATCGAAGTGGCGCGCTACAGCCGCGACGGCCGTGAATGCATCCTGATCGGCCACGCCGGCCACCCCGAGGTCGAAGGCACCATGGGCCAGTACGACGCCAGCAATGGCGGCGCCATCTACCTGGTGGAAGACGAAAAGGATGTGGCCGAATTGCAGGTGCGCAACCCCGAGCGCCTGGCATTCGTGACCCAGACCACCTTGTCCATGGATGACACCAGCCGGGTGATCGATGCCTTGCGCACGCGCTTTCCGGCCATCGGCGGGCCACGCAAGGACGACATCTGCTACGCCACGCAGAACCGTCAGGACGCGGTCAAGCAACTGGCCGACGAATGCGACGTGGTGCTGGTGGTCGGCAGCCCCAACAGCTCCAACTCCAACCGCCTGCGCGAGCTGGCCGAACGCATGGCCACCCCGGCCTACCTGATCGACGGTGCCGAAGACCTGCAGCGCAGCTGGTTCGATGGTGTGGAGCGCATCGGCATTACCGCCGGCGCCTCGGCCCCGGAAGTGCTGGTGCGTGGCGTGATCCAGCAACTGCAGGCCTGGGGTGCCACCGGCGCCGATGAGCTGGCCGGCCGCGAAGAAAACATCACCTTCTCCATGCCCAAAGAGCTGCGGGTTCGCTCGCTGCTCTGATCAGCCGACGCCTGCACACAAGGCCTGCTCGGCGTTTTCGCTGCGCAGGCTGACCCTCCCGCTACGTGACAGCACCACTTGATGGCGGCTGTACTCCTGGCCTGCCTGGCAGACATGGAGTGTTCCGGCCTGGAAGGCGCCACTGGGCAGCAGCGGATGGCCCAGGGCACTGAAGCGCACGAAGTGCTGCACCGGGCGATTGCCCACGATCAATACCTGCCCACTGCCTTGGCGCTCGATCAGTTGCGGGTTGCGTGCGTCCTGGGCGCCCTTGCCGCTGATATCCAGGATGATCCTCCAGCCCCGGCTCCAGTCGTCCTCCAGACCATGGATCAGGACCGTGCGCTGGTGCAGGATCGCTGCCGCCCGGGCGTTGCGCAGGCCACTGGCAAGCATCTGCGCGGCGTCCTGCTGGCGATTGGAGCGCAGCAGCTCACTCATGGCGCTACCGGAAAGCGGCAGCAGCAGGGCCAGCAGAACCAGTGTGGTCAGCAGTTCAATCAGGCTGAAGCCTTTCTCATGCATGGGGTCTCCCTCCCTGGGGACGACGGTTTCACGCAATCCGTGCGTGTTCATTGAGCAAATGGCCAAAGCGCCGGTCTATGGAGGGTCCGGGCGCTTGCCTGTTATAGCCGATGACACTTCCAAGGCCGGCCATGAATTTGCATACAAAGGGTTTCACCTTGCTGGAATTGCTCGTCGCCCTGGCGATCGCGGCCCTTCTTCTGGGCCTGGTGGTGCCAGCCTATCGCACCACCGTGCAGCGAGTGCGTGCCGACACCGAGATCAATCAACTACGCCAGGCCCTGGCTTACGCACGGTTGGAAGCGATCAATCGCCGCCAGAGGGTCGGGATTCGCCCGGCTGCCAAGGACGCTCCCTGGAACGGCGAATTGATGGTGTATGCGGGGCAGGACCCCGGAGGCAATGTATTGCGGGTTGTTCCAGCCATCAGTCCGGGGGCCACCCTGACGCTAACCTCAGATGACCACAGCATCGATTTCAATCGCCTCGGCGGCTTGGCGGCCAGTGATGCGCTGCACATCGTCTATGGACTGGACCAGCAGCGGCGGGTGATCAGTGTCTGTCTCAATGGGCGGGTGATAGCAGCGGAGAACTGCGGATGAACGTGCGGGATGCACAGGATGGCATGACCCTGATCGAGGTGCTGGTGGCGCTGTTGATACTGGCGGTGGGCCTGCTGGGTGCGGCGGCGGTGCAGATCAAGGCGCTGCAGTACACCGACAGCTCGCGGATGACCACCCAGGCCAGCTTTATCGCCTATGACATGCTCGACCGGATCCGCGCCAACGCCGCCGCCGACTACAGCGTGGCGATACCGGCCGAGGGCAACCCGGGCAATGTGCGGGATCAGGACCTGTACGACTTCGCCGCCAATATCGCGAGCTTCGCCGGCCCCAGCGGCAAGGGCAGCATCAGCGTCAAGCAGCATGTCTACACCATTCGCATCACCTGGGACGACTCCCGTGCCGAAGGCCGGGGGGGCAGCCTGCGTAGCCTGGAGCTCAGCAGCCGGGTTGCAGCGCAACCGGGAGGCTTGCCGTGAACCGGGCCGATAGTGGCTTCGGCCTGGTGGAGATGATGCTGGCACTGGCGTTGAGCCTGGTGCTGGTACTGGGGGTGGCCCAGGTATTCATTGCGGCGAAGAACACCTACCAGAGTCAGAGCGCTGCCGCCTACCTGCAGGAGGATGCTCGCTTTGTCCTGAGCAAGATGCTTCAGGAAATCCGCATGGTGGGGCTGTTCGGTTGCCTGCGGACCATCAGTGATGCCAGCACGGCACGGGAGTTCTCGCACTATGCGGCGACGCCGATCCAATGGGACAACGCCGAGCAGAAACTGACCCTGATCACCGCCGATGTCGGGGACGATGGCGGTACGCCGACCTGGAGCGTGGTCAGCGACTGCCAGCACAGCGCCGTAGCCTATTCAGGCGCTCATCGAGGGGCCGGCGCTGAGCAGGTGTTCGCCCTGCGCCGGCTGTTCTACAGCCTGAAGAATCGCCAGTTGCTGCTGGGCAGCGGCCTTGGCAAGCAGCAAGCGGTGCTGCTGGACAACGTCGAAGCCTTTGATGTGAGTTTCGGCATGGCCCGTTCGGCCACCGACATTGCCGCCTCCAGCTACAGTCGCAACCCGTTGGACCCGGAACGGATCCGCAGTGTGCGCTTGCGCCTGACCCTCGTCGACCCCCATGACCGCGTGCGCCCGCAGACCTATAGAGTGGTCGCGGCCCTGCGCAACAGGTTGCCCTGATGACGCGCTTGCGAGGTCGGGTTCCTCTCGGTCAGCGGGGCATGGCGTTGCTGGTCAGCCTGGTGTTCCTGTTGCTGCTGACCCTGATCGGGCTCTCGTCGCTGCAGAACGCCACCCTGCAGGAAAAAATGGCCGCCAGCCTGGCTCTGCACAACCGCGCATTCCAGGCCGCCGAAGCCGCGCTGCGGGTGGGGGAGAGTGCGGTGCAGCAGGATGATTTTCGCTTGCCGGTATGTGCCAGCCCTGCTCAGTGTGCGCCTCCCGCCGAATCAGCGCTGGTCAAGGCTCCTGGAGTCAATGCTGCTTCGGCGGTGCTGTGGATCGCTAGCGGCTCTGGCTTCTACGGGGTGCAGAACCTCGGTGTTTCACAGGATGCGGTGAATGTGCCGAGCAATACTCCAGCCACTTTGTATCGCGTGACCGCTGTTGGTCTGGCCGGGCAATCGCGCAGTGTGCTGGAGAGCATCTATGCCAAGTATTGATCGGGGCATGCGTCGGCCTGGCTGGCGAAGCCTGGGCGCGCTGCTGCTGAGCCTGTTGCCGGTACCTCTGGCCATGGCGTTCAACCCTGCCAGCACCCCGCTTCTTGGTGCCGCGGCGGTGGCGCCGAACGTGATGCTGGTGCTGGATGACTCCCTGGGCATGAACAGCATTGTCCATGCCCGGGAGTTCGATCCGCTGCTCGCCCGGGCTGCGGTCTGGCGCTGTGCCGGAGTGGGGGGCGAGTGTGCTCGGGGTGAGCGGCTTGCAGGCCAGGCGATTGCCTTGTCCAGCCTCGGCGAGTCGGGGTGCCGGGCAGGCTTTCACAGCTTCCATGATCCCGAGCGTGGGGTGCGCTGCCTGAAGCTGCCGGACCCGGTTGGGGCGGGAAATACGCTGTACTCCGCGGACTACCTGTCCTGGCTACTGGCGCAGGCCAAGGGACGGGAGCGAGACTTCACTGACGGTTCCATTCCCAACGACTACCGGATGAATGTGGCGCGGCGGCTGGCCACGGCCCTGGTGACCCGGTATCGCTGGCTGCGCCTGGGGTTGGCCACCTTCAACCCGCCGGCCCCGGGTGATCCGGGCCCTGGGGGTTACATTGCCCGTCCCATCAGCGACCTGTCGGCCATTGAAGGCGCTGTGAGCCCGGTCCAGGCCGAGGCCAATTACCAGGCCCTGCTGGCGACAATCAACGGCCTCAAGGCCGGCGGTCATACGCCGTTGGCGGAAACCTACTACGAGATCACCCGCTACCTGCGCGGCATGGTGCCGTACTACAACCTTTCACCGGCGCTCTACAGCAGCCCCATTCAATACCGTTGCCAGAAGAACTACGGGGTGGTGATCAGTGCCGGCGCGGCGGATCACGATACTCAGTTCCCGCTCAACGACCCTTTGGGGGCGGGGCGCCTGCCCAACTGGGACGGGGTCGGCAACGATGGTGGCGAGCGCGATGGGCAGACTCTATTCCTCGATGATCTGGCCAAGTTCGCCTTCGATATCGACTTGCGTGGCCCAGGAGTGGATGAGGCCGGGAAAAGCTGGGCGGCGGTGGATTTCCCCCGTCAGTACCTGAATACCTTCACGGTGGGTTTCCAGGCCCACAACCCTCTGCTGATGGGTGCTGCGGACTACGGCCAGGGTGAGTATTTCCAGGCCCGCAGCAACCTTGAACGCGTGCTGGCAGGCGTTCTGGGCGAAGGCGTAGCCAGTGCCGTGTCTGCCGGCAGTGGTGTACTGGATGCCGCCAGTGGTCGTTATTACCAGAGCCAGTACGACCCGGTCGATTGGCATGGCACGATCCGCGCCTACGGCATCGACAATCAGGGCCGAGTGGCTGTCGGTTCGCCGTTGTGGAGCAGCGATAGTGGCGTGGATGGTGCCGGCGCGGCGGTAATCCATGAGACCTGGAACACTGCCAGCCGGCGTCCGGTGAGCCTGGCCTACGGCAACTTGTCCACCGCTCAGCGTGGCGAACTTGAGCAGTCGTTGCCTGCAGGTGTCAGTGGCGCCGAGCTATTGGACTGGAGCCAGGGCCGCTCGGTGAGCGGGCTCAGGGAGCGCCGCTATCAGTTGGGAGATATCGTCAATTCGCCGCTGGTGCTGGCAACTGCCGGGCAGCGCAGTGCTGTCGATGGGGCTGCCGGGGGCGACTACAGCCGCTACCTGGCACAGAAAGCCACGGCCATGGCGACGCGCTTGTTGGTGAACAGCAATGACGGGTTGTTCAATGTGCTGGACCCGGCCAGCGGTGAGCGCCTCTATGGCTACATGCCCTCCAGCGCGTTGGGCGCCCTGGCGCAGGTCGCCGATCCCGGTTATCGGCGGGGCGAGCGCCATCGCTATCTGGTGGATGGTCCCCTGGCGGTGTTCGATGGGCAGCGGGGCGGTGCCTGGCAAACCCTGGCCCTGGGGGGCGTCGGGGCGGGCGGCAAGAGTTTCTTTGCGGTGCGTCTGTTCGACGCCGTGCACGGCAATACGCCTGGCGCCTTGTGGGAAATCGGCGCTCCTCTCGAGCCGGACCGCAATCATCCTTTCAATGACCTGGGGTATGCCTATGCCCGCCCACAGGTAGCGCGCTTGACCGATGGTCGCTGGGCGGCTTTCATCGGCAATGGCTACGGCAGCCATTCCGGGGTGGCAGCGCTGTATGTGGTGGACCTGAATGATGGCTCGCTGATTCGCGAGATCGCCATTGACGACCAGCCTGACAATGGCCTGTCGTCCGTCACCCTCAAGGTCAATGCACGCAATGAAGTGCAGGCGGCCTATGCGGGCGACCTCAAGGGGCGACTGTGGAAATTCGAGCTGTCCGGCAACGATAGCGCCAGCTGGCATCTGGCATTTGCCGGGCAGCCCTTGTTCCGCACCGCGGGAGGCGCCAGCCAGCCGATCAGCGTACCGCCGCGCCTGCTCGATCATCCCCGTGGTGGCCAATTGGTGCTGTTCGGTACGGGCAAGCTCAACGAGACCCGGGACAAGCAAAGCCGGGCGCGCCAGGGATTCTATGGCGTGTGGGACGCCGAGGGCGGTCCTGGGGGCATTGGCGAAAGTCAGTTGCAGGTGCAGCACCTTGAGGCCGGGTTCAGCGCGGCGGCCGGCAGTTTCCTGCGCAGCACCCTCAACGAGGTGCGTTATCCGGCGCAGCGCGGCTGGTACCTGCCCCTGGTACAAGGTGGCCTGGCAGCCGGCGAGCGGGTGCTCAACGAGGCGACCCTGGTGGCCGGCAGGGTGGTGTTCAGCACCCTGCAACTGGAGCCCGACGACCCTTGTTCGAGTGCCGGCAGTGGGAAATTGATCGAGCTGGAGGCGTTCAGCGGTAAGATGCTCGACGCTGCGGTGCTCGACACCAATGGCGACGGGGTCGTGGATGACCAGGACCAGCCCTCCAGCGGCGTGCGCTACGTCGGCACCGTGCCCAGCCTCGGCGGAGTTGCCAGCAATGGCGCCCGCAAGATCATCAATGACTCCAGGGGTGGCATCAGCACCCTGGTGGAAAGGCCCGGCGGTGGCAGCCGGCGCATCCTGTGGCGACAAATCCAGTAAGCGAGATTCTTGACCATGCGCAGATCCAACCAAGGTTTTACCCTGATCGAAATCATGATCGTGATTGCGATCATCGGTCTGGTCCTTACCTTGAGCCTTCCCAGCATCACCGAATACGTGAAAAAACCGCACCGCAGTGAAATCGCGGTACTGCTTACCGAGCAGGCACAGCAGCTTGAACGGCATTTCTCCAAGGCTGGGGTCTACAGCAACGCACCGGACCTGAGCGCCGGCAATGAGTACTACAGCATTGCCGCAACCCTGACCGACACCGGCTTCTCCCTGACCGCGACCCCGAAGGACGATGGGCTGATGGCGGCGGACAAGTGCGGCAGTTTCAGCATCGACCAGACCGGCGCGACCCGCATCAGTGGCCAGGCCGAAGGGCTGACCGCCAAGGATTGCTGGGGGCGCTGAGCACCTGATTCGGGCCGCGGCGCCCACTGTCTTTCTCATGATTGGATCGGACTATGGCTAAGCAACAGCAAGTGCTGGTGGTGGGCGGCGGGGTGATCGGCCTGCTCACCGCCTTCAATCTGGCGTCCCAGGGCCAGCAGGTACGGCTTCTGGAACGTTCGGACCTGGGGCGTGAATCGTCCTGGGCCGGTGGTGGGATCGTCTCGCCGCTTTACCCCTGGCGCTACAACCCGGCGGTCACTGCCCTGGCGCACTGGTCGCAGGATTTCTACCCACAACTGGCCCAGCAACTGTTCAGTGCCACCGGTGTCGACCCGCAGGTACATGTCACCGGCCTCTACTGGCTGGACCTGGAGGATGAAGCCCAGGCCCTGGAGTGGGCCAAGCGTGAAGGCCGGCCGCTGAGTGCTGTGGATATCTCGGCGGTGCATGACGCGGTGCCGGTGCTGGGCAATGGTTATCAACAGGCGATCTACATGGCCGATGTGGCCAACGTGCGCAACCCGCGCCTGGTCAAATCTCTGAAGGCGGCGTTACAGGCGTTGCCTAATGTGCAAATCGATGAGCAATGCACCGTCAGTGGTTTTATCCGCGAAGGCCAGCAAGTGGTGGGGGTCGATAGCTCGCTGGGCGAGGTTCGCGCTGATCAGGTGGTGCTCTGCGCGGGGGCCTGGAGTGGCGAACTGCTGGGCAGCCTGGGCCTGGAACTGCCGGTGGAGCCGGTGAAGGGGCAGATGATCCTCTACAAGTGTGCTGCCGACTTTCTGTCCTGCATGGTCCTGGCCAAGGGGCGCTATGCCATCCCGCGGCGCGATGGCCACATTCTGGTGGGCAGCACCCTGGAGCATGAAGGCTTCGACAAGACCCCGACCGTTTCGGCCCTGGAGAGCCTCAAGGCCTCCGCGGTCGAGCTGATTCCCGCCCTCGCCGAGGCCGAGGTGGTCGGGCACTGGGCCGGGCTGCGCCCGGGCTCTCCGGAAGGCATTCCCTACGTGGGGCCGGTTCCGGGCTTTGCTGGCCTGTGGCTCAACTGCGGGCACTACCGCAATGGCCTGGTGTTGGCGCCGGCCTCCTGCCAGCTGTTCTGCGACCTGCTGCTGGGGAACCCGCCGATCATCGACCCGGCGCCTTATGCGCCTGAAGGTCGGATCTAGTCCAGCCCGAGCTTCTTCATGCGGTAACGCATCGAACGAAACGACAGGCTCAGCCGCCGGGCCGCCGCCGTGCGGTTCCAGCGGGTTTCCTCCAGGGCCTGGAGCAGCAGCTGGCGCTCCACCTGTTGCAGGTGCAGCGCCAGGTCTAGCTGGGTGGCCGCCGCCGATGATCGGGCTTCAAGGCTGTCGGCTCTGGGCAACTGCAGGTCGTCTGTTTCTATCCAGCGTCCTTCGCATAGGGTCTGCGCCCGTTCCAGCAGGTTTTCCAGCTCTCGCACGTTGCCCGGAAAGTCATAGCGCTCCAGGGCTTGCAGGGCTTCGGGACGTAGCTGGACGGCAGGCTGTCCGCTGTCCCTGGCCAGGCGCTGCAGGACGTGCCCGGCCAGTGCGGGGATGTCGCCACGGCGCTCGCGCAACGCAGGGACTCGCAACTCGATGACGTTCAGGCGGTAGTAGAGGTCCTGGCGAAAGCGTCCGGTCTCTACCTCGTTTTTCAGGTCCTTGTGGGTGGCACAGAGAATCCGCACGTCGACGGTTTTTTCCTGTTGGCTGCCTACAGGGCGCACGGATTTTTCCTGCAAGGCTCGCAGCAGTTTTACTTGCATGGCCAGGGGCAGGTCGGCGACCTCATCAAGAAACAGGGTGCCGCCGTGGGCGGCCAGAAATAACCCGGGCTGATCGCTGACGGCGCCACTGAAGCTGCCTTTGCAATGGCCGAAGAGTTCACTCTCCATCAATTCGGAAGGAATCGCCCCGCAGTTGACCGGGACGAACGGGTATCGGGCCCTGGGGCCAAGCTGGTGGAGCAGGCGGGCGACCCGTTCCTTGCCACTGCCGGACTCACCGCTGATATAGACCGCCGCCAGGCTGTGGGCCAGCTTGTCGATGTGGCGACGCAGGGCATTCATGGGCGCCGAGTCTCCCAGCAATTGCCGGGCAGGGTCATCCGTTGCGCAGTCCGTGGCCTGCTTCAGGCTGGCACCTACCCAAGCGCGCAGTTGCTTGAGGTCCAGAGGCTTGTGCAGCAACTGGCAGGCTCCGGCCTGCAGGGCGCCCGCGCTGGCCTGTGCACAGGCGCCGTTGCTTAGCAGCGCCACAGGAAGGTTGGGGTGGGACTGGCGGATGTGCCGCAGCAGCTCCAGCCCGCTGCCGTCCGGTAGCTGCAGGTCGGTCAGGCACAGGTCAAAGCGCTCCCGGGCCAGGCGGCCACGGGCTTCCTGCAGGGTGCGCGCACTTTGGGTGTGCAAGCGCATTCGGCCCAGAGTGATCTCCACAAGGGCGCGGGTTTCCGTGGCGTCATCGACCACCAGCACCGATTGCCGTGGGTTCATGGCGGCTGCAGTTTTCATCCGTGAGTGAGGAGCGGGCGACAGTGCTCGCCCGATGGGCGTGAACTCAAGTCTAGGCCCGACGGGGTAGCGGCGCAGGGGATGGGCCACTGGTCATCCTGCCGGGCGTCCTGAAGGTGCGCGTCGTCGGGACGTTGTGGTGCCCATGGATGGGGGGCTACAGCGCTCTGCCCGAGAGCGAAACGGCGAGTGGGCGCCAACAGGCTATTTTGTCGCCAATTGTTCGGCCGGGGTTGGCACTTGGGCCTTCCCGTTCCTGGGTAGAGGTTCGAAGCCTGGGAGAGGCGAGGGAGGAAGGGGACGACGAGCCGGTTCATGCGCTGACCAAGGCCTGGAATAGTCCGTGTCAGACGCCATTTTTCGCCCCCGAGTTCCTTGCCTCGGGTATCCGCAGTGGGCCTGGGGGCTCAGCGGTCCTGGTTTCCCGGCCCTTGTTGCAGGTGTGCCTGGCTGCAGTACCACTGTTGCGACTGGCTCAGGGCCCGGTCCTGGGGCAGGTGCACGCCGCAATGGGCGCAACGCACCATGGGCGTAGTGGCCGGTTCATTGGGGGAGCGAGGGGCGGCGACAGGACGCTTGAACTTGCGCCAGAACCATACCGCGGCGGCAATCAGAGCGATCCAGAACAGTAGACGAACCATGGCAACCAGCTTTTTGAAGGGGGAGGGGGCAGTTTAGCCAAGCGCCCGACGGGCGCACAGGCCCATCAGTGCGCGGGCATAAAAAAGGGAGACTTCAAGTCTCCCTTTCCGGCCTGCGGGGTGATCAGTCGAACACGCCGAAGGTCATGTAGCTGAACCAGGAGCGGTCGCTATTGTTGTTGCCGGCAGCCTCGTGCTCTTCTTCCTCGACCACGTCGCCGTTGCTGTCTTTAGGCTTGAGCTCGGACGGAATGGCGTCCTTGGCATCCTGGTACTGCTTCATCACGTCCTGGTTGGCGCGGGTTTCTCCCGGCGGCAGCGGAGGACGGGACTCGATCAGGCCCAGGGTGGCCTTGCTCAGCCACGAACGGTTGTCGGCTTCAGCCACGCGTGGCACGAACTGACCGTCCACCAGGCTTGGGTGGTTAGGGTAGTTGAGCTTGAGAGTTTCCAGGCTGGTGGCAGCCAGTTCATCCAGGTGCAGGCGCTGGTAGGCCTCGGTCATCACCGCCAGGCCGTCGCCGACCGATGGGGTTTCCTGGAAGTTCTCCACTACGTAGCGGCCACGGTTGGCAGCGGCGACATAGGCCTGGCGGGTCAGGTAATAGTCGGCTACGTGGATCTCGTAGGCAGCCAGCAGGTTGCGCAGGTAGATCATGCGCTGCTTGGCGTCCGGCGCGTAGCGGCTGTTGGGGAAGCGGCTGGTCAGCTGGGCGAACTCGTTGTAGGAGTCGCGGGCTGCACCCGGGTCACGCTTGGTCATGTCCAGCGGCAGGAAGCGCGCCAGCAGGCCGACGTCCTGGTCGAACGAGGTCAGGCCCTTGAGGTAGTAGGCGTAGTCCACGTTCGGGTGCTGGGGGTGCAGGCGAATGAAGCGCTCGGCGGCGGACTTGGCGGCCTCCGGCTCGGCATTCTTGTAGTTGGCGTAGATCAGCTCGAGCTGTGCCTGATCGGCGTAGCGACCAAAGGGATAGCGCGATTCCAGGGCCTTGAGCTTGGCGGTGGCGCTGGTATAGCTGTGGTTGTCCAGGTCGGTCTGCGCCTGCTGGTACAACTCGACTTCGCTCAGGTTTTCGTCAACGACTTCCTTCGATGAGCAAGCAGCGGTCAGTGCGAGGATGGCGATCAGCAGCAGGTGTTTCACTTGCATGGCGGCTTGCGTCCCTATGACGGCCGCTGTCTTGGGCGGTGCCGTCCTGTTATGATGAGCGCCCCGTTGAAAGCCTCGGGGCAAAAGACGCCGTATTTAACCACAAGCGCGCAGCCGAAACCAAAGGCTGTGCCGACGCCCAGTCCGAGCATGTCCGATAAAATTGAACTTCGCGCAGAGGTGCCGTCCGAACTGGGCGGTCAACGCCTCGATCAAGTCGCCGCCCAACTATTCGCTGAGCATTCGCGCTCGCGCCTTTCCGCCTGGATCAAGGACGGCCGCCTGACTGTGGACGGAGCGGTCATCCGCCCGCGGGACATCGTGCACGGCGGCTCCATTCTTGAGCTGACTGCCGAGCAGGAGGCCCAGGGCGAGTGGATCGCCCAGGATATCGAGCTGGACATCGTCTATGAAGATGACGACATCCTGGTGATCAACAAGCCTGCGGGCCTGGTGGTGCACCCGGCTGCCGGCCATGCCGACGGCACCCTGCTCAATGCCCTGCTGCATCACATCCCGGACATTATCAATGTGCCGCGGGCCGGTATCGTCCACCGCCTGGACAAGGACACCACAGGACTGATGGTGGTGGCCAAGACCATCCAGGCGCAGACCCAACTGGTGGCCCAGCTGCAAAGCCGCAGTGTCAGCCGCATCTATGAATGCATCGTGATCGGCGTGGTAACCGCCGGGGGCAAGATCAACGCTCCTATCGGCCGTCATGGCCAGCAGCGCCAGCGCATGGCGGTGATGGAAGGCGGCAAGCAGGCCGTCAGCCACTACCGGGTCCTGGAACGTTTCCGTTCCCACACCCATGTGCGGGTCAAGCTGGAAACCGGTCGTACCCACCAGATCCGGGTGCACATGGCCCACATCAACTTCCCGCTGGTGGGGGATCCAGCCTACGGCGGCCGCTTCCGCATTCCGCCGGCGGCGAGCCAGACCATGGTCGACTCGCTGAAGAACTTCCCGCGCCAGGCCCTGCATGCACGCTTCCTGGAGCTGGATCATCCGACCACCGGTATCCGCATGAGCTGGGAATCGCCGCTGCCGGACGATTTCGTCTGGCTGCTGTCGCTGCTCAAGCAGGACCGTGAGGCGTTCATCGGATGAATGACTGGCTGATTCCCGACTGGCCCGCGCCGGCCGGAGTCAAAGCCTGTACTACCACCCGCGCTGGCGGCGTCAGCCTGACGCCGTTCGACAGCCTCAACCTGGGCGACCATGTCGACGATCAGCCGCAAGCAGTGGCCGAGAATCGCCGTCGCCTGAGCGAACACTTCGGCATCGCCCCGGCCTGGCTGCAACAGGTGCACGGGGTGGCCGTGGCCCACGCCGACCCTTCCATGGTCGCGACCGCGGACGCCAGTTGGTCCGCCACCCCGGGCGTTGCCTGTGCGGTGATGACGGCCGACTGCCTGCCGGCACTGTTCTGCAACCGTGCCGGAACCCGAGTCGCCGCGGCCCATGCCGGCTGGCGCGGGTTGGCGGCGGGCGTGCTGGAAGCCACCCTCGACAGCTTGCATACGCCCTGCGCCGAGGTGCTGGTGTGGCTGGGGCCGGCCATTGGCCCGCAGCGCTTTGAAGTGGGGCCCGAGGTGCGTGAAGCCTTCGTCGCCCAGTTGCCGGCAGCCGAGCAGGCCTTTGTGCCGAGCGCCAATGCCGGGCGCTTCATGGCCGATATCTATCAGCTGGCGCGCCTACGACTGGCTGCCTGTGGTTTGACTGCCGTGTACGGTGGCGGCTACTGCACCGTCAGCGATCCCCGCTTCTTTTCCTACCGGCGCAGCCCGCGCACCGGGCGTTTTGCCTCCCTTATCTGGCTTGAGCGCTAGACTAATCTGACTTGTGTCAAGCTGCTGACGCTTGAATCTCCCAGAATCGACCGCATCTAGTGAAACATCTGGCAGGTTTCTCTATTTAGGTGTGTCCATCGCTCCGGCCTGCTCAAAAGGAAGGTGACTAATGCGTATAGACCGATTAACCAGCAAATTGCAGCTGGCCTTATCCGATTCTCAATCTCTGGCGGTTGGCCTCGATCATCCGGCCATTGAACCGGCGCACCTGATGCAGGCGCTGCTGGAACAGCAGGGCGGCTCGATCAAGCCTCTGCTGATGCAGGTGGGCTTCGACGTCAACAGCCTGCGCAAGGAACTGAGCAAAGAGCTCGACCAGCTGCCGAAAATCCAGAACCCCACTGGCGACGTCAACATGTCCCAGGATCTGGCGCGCCTGCTCAACCAGGCCGACCGCCTGGCGCAGCAGAAAGGCGACCAGTTCATCTCCAGCGAGCTGGTGCTGCTGGCCGCCATGGATGAGAACAGCAAACTCGGCAAATTGTTGCTGGGCCAGGGCGTGAGCAAGAAAGCCCTGGAGAACGCCATCAACAACCTGCGTGGCGGTGAGGCGGTGAATGACGCCAACGTCGAAGAGTCGCGCCAGGCCCTGGACAAGTACACCGTCGACCTGACCAAGCGCGCCGAAGACGGCAAGCTTGATCCGGTAATCGGCCGTGACGACGAAATTCGCCGGACCATCCAGGTGCTGCAACGCCGGACCAAGAACAACCCGGTGCTGATTGGTGAACCAGGCGTGGGTAAGACCGCCATCGCCGAAGGCCTGGCCCAGCGGATCATCAACGGCGAAGTGCCCGATGGCCTCAAAGGCAAGCGCTTGCTGTCCCTGGACATGGGCGCCTTGATCGCCGGTGCCAAATACCGTGGCGAGTTCGAAGAACGCCTGAAATCTTTGCTTAATGAACTGTCGAAGCAGGAAGGGCAGATCATCCTGTTCATCGATGAGCTGCACACCATGGTCGGCGCTGGTAAAGGCGAAGGCTCGATGGATGCGGGCAATATGCTCAAGCCGGCCCTGGCCCGTGGCGAGCTGCACTGCGTGGGCGCCACCACGCTCAACGAATACCGCCAATATATAGAGAAGGACGCGGCCCTCGAGCGGCGCTTCCAGAAAGTGTTGGTGGATGAGCCGAGCGAGGAAGACACCATTGCTATCCTGCGCGGCCTGAAAGAGCGCTATGAGGTGCACCACAAGGTGGCGATCACCGACGGCGCGATCATTGCCGCGGCCAAGCTCAGCCATCGTTACATCACTGACCGGCAACTGCCGGACAAGGCCATCGACCTGATCGACGAGGCCGCCAGCCGCATCCGCATGGAGATCGACTCCAAGCCGGAAGTGCTGGACCGTCTGGAGCGGCGCCTGATTCAGCTCAAGGTCGAATCCCAGGCCCTGAAGAAAGAAGACGACGAGGCCGCGATCAAGCGCCTGGAAAAACTCCAGGAAGAGATTGTCCGCCTGGAGCGTGAATACGCTGACCTGGAAGAAGTCTGGACCTCGGAGAAAGCCGAAGTGCAGGGTTCTGCGCAGATCCAGCAGAAGATCGAGCAGTCGCGCCAGGAACTGGAAGCGGCGCGTCGTAAAGGCGATCTCAATCGCATGGCCGAGCTGCAGTACGGGGTGATCCCGGACCTGGAGCGCAGCCTGCAGATGGTCGATCAGCACGGCCACAGCGAGAACCAGTTGCTGCGCAGCAAGGTTACCGAGGAAGAGATTGCCGAAGTGGTGTCCAAGTGGACCGGCATTCCAGTGTCGAAAATGCTTGAAGGCGAGCGCGACAAGCTGCTGAAGATGGAAAGCCTGCTGCACGAGCGGGTGATTGGCCAGAACGAAGCCGTGGTGGCGGTGGCCAACGCTGTGCGCCGTTCCCGAGCCGGGTTGTCCGACCCGAACCGGCCCAGCGGTTCGTTCATGTTCCTCGGCCCGACCGGCGTGGGTAAGACCGAACTGTGCAAGGCCCTGGCGGAATTCCTCTTCGATACCGAAGAGGCCATGGTGCGGATCGACATGTCCGAGTTCATGGAGAAACATTCCGTGGCTCGCCTGATCGGTGCGCCACCAGGCTATGTCGGTTATGAAGAGGGCGGTTACCTGACCGAAGCCGTGCGTCGCAAGCCGTACTCGGTGATTCTTCTGGACGAAGTCGAGAAGGCGCACCCGGATGTGTTCAACATCCTGCTGCAGGTCCTGGAAGATGGCCGTCTGACGGACAGCCACGGGCGTACCGTGGATTTTCGCAATACGGTGATCGTCATGACCTCCAACCTGGGGTCGGCGCAGATCCAGGAGCTGGTAGGGGATCGCGAGGCACAACGTGCGGCGGTGATGGACGCGGTGTCCACCCACTTCCGGCCGGAGTTCATCAACCGGGTCGACGAAGTGGTGATCTTCGAGCCTCTGGCACGGGATCAGATCGCCGGCATCACGCAGATCCAGTTGGGTCGCCTGCGCAGTCGCCTGGCGGAGCGCGAGCTGAGCCTGGAGCTGAGCGACGAGGCCTTGGACAAGCTGATCGCTGTGGGTTACGACCCGGTGTATGGCGCACGGCCGCTGAAACGGGCCATCCAGCGCTGGATCGAGAACCCGTTGGCGCAGTTGATCCTCTCCGGCGGTTTCCTGCCGGGAGCCACGGTTACCGCCTCGGTGCAGGACGACGAAATCGTCTTCGCCTGATCACTGATCGGTGGGTTTATAGAGGAGGCCTCGCATTGCGAGGCCTTTTTTTTCACTAGGGCGTTGAACTGTAAGGAAAAGGCTTGTAAAGTGCGCCCCGCAGTCAGTCACCCCGAGGTTTTTTCTGATCAAGAAGAAACCGGCAATGAAGTCGCAAATCATTGTCTTAAAAGCAATTTAAGGGGTTGACAGGGGTTTTTAAGATTGTAAAATAGCGCGCCTCAGAGACATGAACGTAGCGATACGAACAAGTCGAAGAGGATGAAGTAAAAAGTTGTAACTTGAAATATGTAGTTCCGTGATAGCTCAGTCGGTAGAGCAAATGACTGTTAATCATTGGGTCCCAGGTTCGAGTCCTGGTCACGGAGCCAATTTCAAACCGGGGTATAGCGCAGTCCGGTAGCGCGCCTGCTTTGGGAGCAGGATGTCAGGAGTTCGAATCCCCTTACCCCGACCATTTTTGGGTCGTTAGCTCAGTTGGTAGAGCAGTTGGCTTTTAACCAATTGGTCGTAGGTTCGAATCCCACACGACCCACCATTTTTGAAACCAGTTAGCGCTGGAATCGAATCTTAAGAACAGAGGCCAAAAGCGCTGTTCGAAGAAGGCGCCTCTAGAAGGTGCCTTTTTTTTACCGGGGTATAGCGCAGTCCGGTAGCGCGCCTGCTTTGGGAGCAGGATGTCAGGAGTTCGAATCCCCTTACCCCGACCATATTCACGAAAAAGGGCACCTCATTGAGGTGCCCTTTTTCGTATGCCCGTGGAAAAGTTCGCAGGCCCGCGGGCGTCGAGCCTGGGTAGGGTACCTACAGCCCTTGATGCCTCGATTGTGCTTGTGCTGAATGTTCTCCGTCACTGTATTTGGCTGATGACTCGAGTCATGGTTGAAGCGGCGAGCCTTCTCTGTGGGGGAGGGCGTTTTCCAGGCAGTTGAGTCAACTGCCAATGATGTTGTACCGCGGTCCGTACGGCAGCCCGGTGATATTGCACGCGCCGTGCTCGTCGACGATCAGGATGTCGTGTTCCCGATAACCGCCGGCACCGGGCAGGCCTTCGGGCAGCCTGATCATCGGTTCGATGGACACCACCATGCCGGGCTCAAGAATGGTCTCCACATCCTCACGAAACTCCAGCCCGGTCTCGCGCCCATAGTAGTGGTTGAGGATGCCGAACGAATGGCCATAGCCGAAGGTACGGTATTGCAGCAGGTCGTGTTCCAGGTAGAGGGCGTTCAGTTGTCGAGCGATATCGCTGCAGCGTGCGCCGGGCTTGACCAGTTGCAGCCCGGCTTCATGCACCTGGACGTTGATCTCCCACAATCGCAGGCAGGCGTCGGGGCAATGGCCGAGGAACAGCGTGCGCTCCAGGGCGGTGTAGTAGCCGGCGATCATCGGGAAGCAGTTGAGGCTCAGCACTTCTCCTGGGCTGACCCGTCTCGAGGTCAGTGGATTGTGGGCGCCATCGGTATTGAGCCCGGACTGAAACCAGGTCCAGGTATCCATCAGTTCGGCCCCCGGAAACGCCTCGGCAATCGCCCGCACCATGGCCTGGGTGGCGTGTCCGGCCACTTCGTATTCCGGTACCTGGTCGTGCAGGGCTTCGATGGCGGCGGCCCCGCCGATGTCTGCAATCCGCGCACCCTGGCGGATCAGTGCTTGCTCTTCGGCGGACTTGAGCATGCGCAGGTTCATGCAGGGCGCGGCGATGTCCAGTAACTGTGCCTGGGGATAGAGCTCGGCAAAGGCCCGGTGATTGGGCAGGGTCAGATGATCGAACTCCAGCCCCAGGCGCGAAGCGCGGGGCAGGGCCTGCTTGACCGCGACGAAGAAATTGCCCCGCTGCCAGTCGGTGTAGATCACCTGGGCATCGCAGGTCGCCCGCCGCCCCGGTTGGCCGCCGTCGATATTGGCGCTGATCAGCACGCTGTGGTCCTGGGTCACCACGAGGGCGTACTGGCGGCCGAAGGAGCAATACAGGAAGCCGGCGTAGTAGTTGATGTTGTGGTACGAGGTGAACAGCGCGGCGTCAATGTCCTGTTGCGCCATGTAGGCCCGCAGGGCGCCCAGGCGTCGAGCGTATTCTTTGGGGGAGAAGGTGGTAGGGGCTTTGTCGCCGTTGTGCAACTCAAGCGTCTGGGGCATCTGCATGGCCTGGGTCCTTGTCTGCTATGAGCGATGCATGGCGCCACACGGGGTGGGCCGTGACACAGCATTGCAGCAGATAGGGCGGGGGCAGGCATGTGCGGTACCGACCTTGAGCTGGTTGTCAGCGCTGTTTTGCGGGTCATGGCCATGGGCGCCGATGACGCTGGGGCAAGCGCTGGTTGTGCCGCAAACCTGGTATTTCTTATAGGTTTTGCCTGGCCCGTTGCTGCCGGGCGTGGCATTCTGGCCCTTCGCTGTTAAGGATCAACAGTAAGGAAGCGGCAAGGATGCAGAGCAGGCTCGCGGAATTTGATACCCATCTTTTGTCCGGAAACTCGCTGCATGAGCGAATGACGGGAACCATGACACTGGCCTCGGAACTGGGTTTCGATGCCCTGGTTTATGACTACAGCCCGGTGCCTTTCGATCAGGCAGGCGAGCTGATCATCCCCAGTGCCATGGTCTGCAAAACCCCCAGTGACTGGCTGGAGCTCTGGTGCGATCAGGGTTACTACCATATCGACCCGGTCCAGCAGGTTGCTCTGGACAGCTCCTCGCCCTTTATCTGGTCCTACAAGCCCGAGGCGGAAACCGTCCTGCGCCAGGCCCTCGGCCAGCAGCACGCTCCGGTATCCAGTTACCTGCACCATCATCAAATGGCCCACGGCATGACCGTGCCCATCCATTTACCCAGGGGCGGTTTCGCCAGCCTCACCGGTTTGCGCTCCGGCAATGCCACGGTGGCATTACAGGACTTGCAACAGGTTCAGGGCCACTTCACCCTGCTTGCTCATGCGTTGCAGGAGCATCTCTATCCACAGCTCAGCAAATGCGTTCGCAGTTATCCGGTTGATCTTACCCGGCGTGAACGCGAGTGCCTGAAATGGGCTGCAGAGGGCATGACTTCCGGCGAGATTGCCGAGCGCCTGCAGCGTTCGCAGGCCACGATCAACCTGCACCTGACCTCGGCGATGCACAAGCTGGGCGCCAGGAATCGGGTTCAGGCGGTGGTTCGCGCGGTTCACTATCGCCTGCTGGGTAACTGAGGCGAGTAGCACAGGCTCTGCCGCACTGGAGGCGTCGGAGCGCGGAACGGAAGATTGAACGACACAGGCTGATTGTCATCAGGGAGCGATGCGCAATGAATGCAAGCAAACCACCACTGGAAGGCTATGCCTCCTTTGGCGTCCATCAGACGTGGTATCGGGTCACCGGGGATCTGCACAGCGGACTTACGCCCCTGGTGATTCTGCACGGCGGTCCGGGCTGCACCCATGACACCCTGGACGCCTTCAGGGATGTGGCCGCCAGTGGTCGGGCGATCGTTCAATTCGATCACCTGGGAAGTGGCCTCTCCACTCGTCTGGATGGCAAGCCGCCGTCGTTCTGGAGCCTTGAACTCTACCTGGAGCAGCTGGACAACCTCCTGGACCACCTGCGCATCAGCCAGGACTACGCCCTGCTGGGTCACTCCTGGGGAGCTGCGCTGGCCAGCGAGCACGGGGTGCGCGCGCCGGCCGGCTTGCGTGCGCTGATCCTGGCCAATGCGCCAGCCGACATGCGCACCTGGGAAGCCGAGACCCTGAAACTGCGCGCAGCCCTGCCTGAGGAGGCGTTGCAGGTGCTGACCTGGCATGAGCAGCCGGGCTCCCCTCGTGGCGCCGAATATGTGCAGGCCTGGCAGTTGTACTTTGAACGGCATGTATGTCGGCTGCGCCCGTGGCCTGAAGAGGTGGCGCGGATGTTTGCCCAGGGCCGTGGTACCGATGGCGCGGAGCGGGGGGGAGGTTTTCCGCTGATGGACAACCTGCGGGACTGGAGCATCGTCGAGCGCCTGGGACGCATCGAGGTGCCGACGCTTTTGATCTGTGGCCGCTACGATGAAGCCACGCCAGTTGTGGTCAGCCCCTACCTGGAGAAGATTCCCGGCATTCGCCTGGCGTTGTTCGAACACTCCAGCCACATGCCCCACGTCGAGGAGCGGGTCGCCTGCATGGGCACCGTCGTGAATTTTCTCGATGAATGCCTGTAACCGTACGCCAGCAGCCCCCGCTACGTTACGTAGCGGGGGCGTGGTTTTTCAGGGGCCTAGTGCAGCTTCAGGCGTGGATCGGTACCGCGGCCGATTCGGCTGCCAAGCATCAGCATCGCGGTGCGGAAGACTCCGTACAGCGCCATCTGGTGCATGCGATACAGCGAGATGTAGAACATCCGCGCCAGCCAGCCTTCGAGCATCACGCTGCCAGTGAGGTTGCCCATCAAGTTGCCCACCGCCGAGAAGCGCGACAGCGAGATCAGTGAGCCGTAGTCGGTGTACTTGTAGGTCGGCAGGTCCTTGCCTTCGATGCGCAGCTTCAGCGACTTGGCCAGCAACGAGGCTTGCTGGTGCGCGGCCTGGGCCCGTGGCGGCACATTACGGTCGCTGCCTGGTTGCGGGCAGGCGGCGCAGTCGCCGAAGGCAAAGATGTTCTCGTCGCGAGTGGTCTGCAGGGTCGGTAGTACCTGCAGTTGGTTGATGCGGTTGGTCTCCAGGCCGTCGATGTCCTTGAGGAAGCCTGGCGCGCGAATGCCCGCGGCCCAGACCTTGAGGCTGGCGGGAATGGTCTGGCCGTCGGCGGTGATCAGGCTGTCGGCGGTCACTTCGCTGACCGAGGCGTTGGTCAGCACCTTGACCCCGAGTTTCTCCAGGGTCTTGTGCACCGGGCCGCTGATGCGTTCGGGCAGGGCAGGCAGCACCCGTGGCCCGGCCTCGATCAGGGTGATGTGCATGTTTTCCGGGAGAATCCGGTCCAGCCCGTAGGCCGCCAGTTCATGGGCCGCGTTGTGCAGTTCTGCCGCCAGTTCCACGCCAGTGGCGCCGGCGCCGACGATGGCCACGCTGATCTGCTCCACGGCATCGGTCTGCCCGGCATGGGCTCGCAAGTAGTGGTTGAGCAGTTGCTGGTGGAAGCGCTCGGCCTGCTTGCGGGTGTCGAGGAACAGGCAATGCTGGGCCGCGCCCTGGGTGCCAAAGTCGTTGGTGGTGCTGCCCACGGCGATCACCAGGGTGTCGTAGCCCAGCTCCCGGGCCGGCAACAGCTCCACGCCTTCTTCGTCGTAGGTGGCGGCCAGTTGGATCTTCTTGCGCTGCCGATCGAGCCCGCTCATGCGGCCCAGCTGGAACTCGAAGTGGTTCCATTTTGCTTGGGCGACGTAGTTGAGTTCGTCTTCGGAAGAGTTCAGGGAACCGGCAGCCACTTCGTGAAGCAGCGGTTTCCAGATGTGGGTCAGGTTGGCGTCCACCAGCATCACACTGGCGGTGCCGCGCTTGCCCAGAGTCTTACCCAGGCGGGTCGCCAACTCCAGGCCGCCGGCGCCGCCGCCAACGATGACAATACGATGAGTCATGGGGATATCTCGCAAGGCTAAAAGAAATCGGTGCAGTCAACCGAGCGAGCGCGAAGCAGCTCATAGCGTCAGGTAACTGATGAAACGGCTCAACAGGCCCAGGGCGACAGTCACCGCAATCACCACCACGAGGAGCATCCACGGCCGGAAGGGCCGGCGCTCGACTCGATGCTGGGGCAGTTGCAGGTATTCTTCGACATGGCGTTGGTCGTCGGGGTTCAGGCGGCTGCTCATAAAAGACCTCGTCAGATAGACGTCGCAACGTTGAGGAATGTTACAGCGCGGTGTTATCCGGCATGAACGGAGCATAGCCGCTGCCGCGTGAGGGCTCGCTGGCACGGGCCCGGCGTTGGCAGGCAAGTGTGCTTTTTTACCATTGCCGGGCGGATTGCGCCATGGCTACACAGGGCGCATTGACCGGCGTTACAAACTGATGCCGACGTCGAAGAGGATGCTGCGGCCCAGGTTGCTGCGCAGGAACTCCGGTGCATCCGGGTGGGCGAACAGCACGCGGGCGAACGTCGGCCCCACCAGGGACAGCGAGCGCCAGCCCTGGCGCAGGTATTCGGTGGGGGGCGGGAAGTGGCTGTTGAGATCCAGGACTTCGCGTTTCAGGGCGGCGAAGGCAATGATGTCCAGCTCGCCGAGGTTCATTCCGCGCTCCTGATAGTTGTGGGCCTTCTTGCGCAAGGTCGGTGCCAGGCGCAGCAACAGTTCGCTGGCCGGGATGCGCTTGGGCTTGGCTTCGCGGCGCACCAGCTGGCTCAGGGAGAACGCGCTGCGCCGGCGCTGCAGTTCGTCGCGCCATTCATCGTTGAGCCTGCGGCCTTCGTCGAGGACGAAGAACACTTCGAAGCTGGCCTCGCGAAACAGCACATCGGGGGGCTCTTGCCCGGCGGCGGTGAACTCGTCGTTGCGGTAGGGAATGTTCAGGCCTTGCAGCAGGCGCTGGCAGACCCAACGCTCACGCTCCCATTTGCGGGCATTGGACAGGAACGCGTTGGCTTGTTCGGCCTGGATGGTAAGCAGGCGCAAAAAATCTGAGTCATCCATACCCCCAAGCTTAGCGCTCAAATATGACCTTAAAAACCACGGCCGTGCAAAAACCTCCGCAGGCGTTGCCGGCAACCTCGCTGGAGCCTGCCCAGGGGCGGTGTAGACTGTTTGCCGTCCAACCATTCGATAAGGAGTGCGCAGTGAAGCGCTGGTCAATGCTGTTGCTGGCCCTGTTGCCGTTGTGGGCCCAGGCCCTGGAAATAGGAGAGCGCCTGGCGCCCTGGACCCTGCTGGATCAATTCGACCAGCCCTACAGCCTCGATTCCCAGGCGCGGATCCTGTTGGTGGCACGCAGCATGGACGCCGCCAAAGTGGTGAACGCGGCGCTCAAGGACAAACCCAAGGGCTACCTGCAGGAGCGCCACGGGGTGTTTGTCGCCGATATCCAGCGCATGCCGACAGTGATCGCCAAACTGTTTGCGGTGCCGGCCATGAAGGATTACCCCTACCGAGTGATGCTCGATCGCGATGGGCGCGTGGCACCACGCTATCCCGCCGCCGAGGATCAGGTGCTGTGGCTGCAACTGCAGGATGGGCAACTGGTCGCCCGGCAGGCGTTCGCCACGGCCGCGCAATTGGCTGCGGCGCTGGAGCGGGCCCAGCCATGATCAGCGCGGCGCTGCTGTCGCCGCAAAGCCTGATTGGCGGCTGGCTGCTGTATGTGCCAGTACTGATCTGGGCGGTACTGCGGGCGCCCTGGGTCGAGCTGTTTACCGACAGCCGGCGCCAGCACTTGCTGTTTGGCACGGTGTTCGCCTTGTTTCTGCTGTGGCTGGTGCGCCGGGATTTCGACACGGGGGTCTCCTACCACTTCATCGGCATGACCGCAGTAACCCTGCTGCTGGACTGGCCGCTGGCGATAGTTGGCGGCTTGATCGCACAGTTGGGCCTGCTGGCCCTGGGCCGGCAGGACCTGGCGGCGCTGGGGGTCAATGGAACCTTGCTGATCCTGCTGCCGGTGGCGGTCACCGAGGCCTGCGCCTGCCTGGTGGAACGGGCCCAGCCGCGCAATCCCTTCGTCTATATCTTCTGCTCGGGGTTCTTTGCCGCGGCACTCTCGGCATTGTTATGCCTGCTCTGCGGCCTGGGCCTGCTGTGGTTCGACGAACGCTTTGCCATGCCCGAATGGCTGGAAGATTTTGTCGGCTACCTGTGGCTGATCATCTTCCCGGAAGCCTTTATCAACGGCATGGTGATCAGCGCCCTGGTGGTGTTCTGCCCGGAATGGCTGGAAACCTTCAACCGTACCCGCTACCTGTCGGCGCCCTGGAAAGACGAGGATCCGCGCCCTTGATCCATATCAATCCACGGTGTTTTGCCGGGCTGCATGCTCGGCAAAAATCTCAGGAGTGCGGTCATGAGTGTCTACCAGTGGGCCCGGCAGGAAGTGCGCGACAGTCTGCACAATGCTCAGCAGGAAGGTTTTGAACCGGGGTTGAGCCTGCGCGCCCTGCTCAGTGCGGTGGTGCAGCAAAGCAAGAGTGTGCGCAGCATCGAGGACCTGGCAGACGAGCTGCAGTTTCTAGCGGAAAACCTCGACGACGATCAGGACTACAGCTTCATGCGGCCCTGACCGGCGCCGGGGTGAGCACTCAGTGAGCGCGAGGGGGCAGCTCTTCGGAGAACAGCTCGTCCTCGGCATCCGGGCTCACCGGAATCTTGTGCTCCTCGGCAGCCCAGGCGCCCAGGTCGATCAGCTTGCAGCGATCGGAACAGAAGGGCCGGTTGATGTTGGCCGCGGTCCATTCCACAGGGGCGCCACAGGTTGGGCATTCGACGGTCAGGGGTTGGCTCATGACTGGCCTCCACGCAAAGTTAGGTAAAAGTGATGCAGGCGCTCGACCTCGCTGCGCAACCAGGCGTGGTCGCGGTCGTTGACCAGCACGTCATCGGCATGGCGCAGGCGTTCCTCACGGCTGGCCTGGGCCTGGAGAATCGCCTGGACCTGCTGTTCGCTGATCTGGTCGCGCTGCAGGGTACGCTCGATCTGCAGTTGCTGGGGCACGTCGATCACCAGAATCCGCTGGGTCATCCGCGACTGGCCGGATTCGATCAGCAGCGGCGACACCAGGATTGCGTAGGGCGATTCGGCGCGGGCCAGGTGGCTGACAATTTCCTCGGCGATCAGCGGGTGCAGCAGGGCTTCCAGCCAGCGACGCTGTTCGGGCACCTCGAAGATCAGCTTGCGCAGAGCCGCGCGATCCAGTTGGCCGTCGGCCTGCAGAACGCCTTGGCCAAAGTGCCGGGCAATCTGTTCCAGGGCCGGGCGGCCGGGCTCCACCACCCAGCGGGCGGCATGATCGGCATCGATCACATGCACCCCCAGGTCGATGAAGTGCTGGGCGGCGGCACTTTTGCCGCTGCCGATGCCGCCGGTCAGGCCGAGGGTCCAGGGTGTGTTTACGGAGCGAGTCATTGGAAACCGACAAACTGCAGATAGAAGTCGGTTATTTGACCACCCCAGAGCAAGGCAATCCAGCCGGCAATGGCCAGAAAGGGTCCAAAGGGGATTGGCGTCGAAGTCTTTTCCCGGCGCAGGCGCAGCAGGATCGTGCCGAGAATCGCCCCCAACAGGGATGACAGCAGCAGGGTCAGCGGCAGGATCTGCCAGCCGCCCCAGGCCCCGAACAGGGCCAGCAGCTTGAAATCACCGTGGCCCATGCCCTCCTTGCCGGTCAGCAGCTTGAACAGCCAGAACACCGACCACAGGAACAGGTAGCCGATCACCGTCCCCCACAGCGCATCCTCCAGGCTGATCAGCAGGCCGAAGCTGTTGGCGATCAGCCCCAGCCACAACAGTGGCAGCACCAGCACATCCGGCAGCAGCTGGTGATCGGCGTCGATCAGGCTCATTGCCAGCAGCCCCCAACTGAGGATCAGCATCAGCCCGGCCGCCCAGCCGAAGCCGAAGTGCCAGGCGATAAAACCCGAGATCAGCCCGCAGGCCAGTTCGGTCAACGGGTAGCGCGGGCTGATGGAGCTATTGCAGTGGGCGCAGCGGCCACGTAGCCACAGGTAACTGAGCAGCGGAATGTTTTCCCAGGGGCGGATCGGCTGCGCACAGTGCGGGCACTGGGAGTGAGGCAGCATCAGGTTATAGGGCGCAGCCACAGGTTCCGGCTCCAGCCCCAGCACGTCGCGGGCCTGGGCTCGCCAGTCGCGTTCGAGCATTTTCGGCAGGCGCCACACCAGCACGTTGAGAAAACTGCCGACGATCAGGCCCAATACCAGGGCCGCAGCCACGAAGGCCATGGGGTAGAGAGTGAGGGCGTCAGTCAGGGGCATGTTCAGATCGCTGTACCGAGTTGGAAGATAGGCAGGTACATGGCAACCACCAGGGCGCCGACGATACCCCCCAGGACCACCATGATCAACGGCTCCATGAGGCTGGTCAGGCTGTCCACCAGGTTGTCCACCTCGACCTCGTAATGGATCGCGACTTTTTCCAGCAGATGATCCAGGGTTCCGGACTCTTCGCCGATGGCGGTCATCTGGATCGCCATGGTCGGGAAGACGCCGCTGGCGCGCATGGCAAAGTTCAATTGCATGCCGGCGGCGACCTGCTGGCGGATCCGTTGCACCGCTCGCGTGAAGACAGGGTTGCCGCTGGCTCCGGCCACTGAATCCAGGGCCTGCACCAGGGGAACGCCGGCGGCGAAGGTGGTGGCCAGGGTCCGTGCGTAGCGGGCCACCGCGGATTTGTGCAGCAGTGGCCCGGCCAGGGGTATGTGCAAAAGGCCGACATCCAGGCGGTCACGCAAGCTCGGGGAACGCCGATAGGCCAGGCGCGCTGCGAGCCCGCCCAGCACACCGGCAGCCAGCAGCAGCGTCCCCTGCTGCTGGATGAAATGTGACAGAGCGATGACCCACTGGGTGAGCAGTGGCAACTCGGCATTGAAACCGGCGAACAGGCTCTGGAACTGGGGGACCACCTTGAGCAGCAGGATGCTGCTGACCACGACCGCCACGCCGATCACCGCCAAGGGATAGACCATGGCCTTCTTCAGCCGCGCCTTCAGGTTCTCGCTCTTTTCCTTATAGGTGGCGACTCTCTCCAGCAGGGTATCCAGGGCGCCGGCCTGTTCGCCGGCGTCCACCAGGTTGCAGTACAGCGGGTCGAAGTGGCGCGGTTGTCTGCGCAATGCCGCGGCCAGGCTGGAGCCGGCCTCGATGTCGCGCTTGAGGCTGGCCAGCAGTTGGCGCATCTGCGGATGCTCGAAACTTTCGGCAATGATGTCGAAGGATTGCAGCAGCGGCACCCCGGCCTGCATCAGCGTGGCCAACTGCCGGGTGAGCAGGGCAATGTCCCGTGCCCCTACTCGCTGATGCAGGCGCAGCCAGCCCTTGGGTTTGCGTCGGACTCGGGTTGGGGTGATGCCCTGTCTGCGCAATTGCGCCCTGATCAGGGCCGGGGTCGCGGCGCTGAGTTCTCCGGTGAGGGGGCGGCCCTGGCTGTCGGTGCCGTGCCAGAGATAGACACTGGTCGCGGGTGCTTTTACCGCCATGGTTCGATCCTTGGTGCAAGGGTGGATAGGGAGGCGCAAGCGCCCTGCTGTGTTCGAACGGGTGATAGATCACCCTGACCCCCGGACGTTCCTTGGTGGGGGCGCGAGTCGACTGTCGGGTCGCCATGCACCTGTCCAAGCCTAGCTGGCGAGGCGCTGCCGGAGAGGGGCAGGGGCTGACGAAATTTGTCAGTTTGTGCGACTCCTTGTGCTCAAGGCCATGGGCTATCGCACCTGCAGGCCACGTAATCCGTGGGTTATCTCCTGGCACAGGCTGTGCTTCACGCCTTTGTGCTCATGCAACATTCGTCCATGCCAGGAGGCAACCCATGAAACATCAATCCGGTTTTACCCTGATCGAATTGCTGGTGGTGGTAGCCATCATCGGCATCCTCGCCACCGTGGCGATGCCGATGTATGCCAAGTACCAGGCGCGGGCCAAGGTGATTGCCGCCCTGGCCGAGGCGTCGGCCCTGAAGGTCAACGTCGAGGATCTGCTGAACCAGGGGACCGATCCGACCCTGGCCCTGGCCGGGGGCACGGCCCAGACCGCCAACTGCCGGATGAGTGCCGGCGGGACGGCGGCCACCGGTGAAGGCAGCATTGGCTGCACCCTGCTCAATGCGCCGGGGCCGGTGCTGAACAAGACCCTGACCCTGACCCGTTCGGCGACTTCAGGATGGACATGCACCACCACTGTGGAGGCCGACTATGCGCCCAAAGGCTGTGGTGCGGAGGGGGCTTGAGGAGGCTTTTCACGATTGGCCAGGCCGCGCTGAAAAAGCCGCAACTTGCATGCAGATTGGCGGGCAGTCATGCATTTTGCATGATGCCGAATTATTTTGGATTTTATAACTTATTGATTTTTATGAATATTTATAGGCTCCCAGACTTGGCACAGCACCTGCAACATCCCTCATAACCCTGTTGCCAGGACACGGCGCAGGCTTTCTTAAAGAACAGGAGTTACTCGTATGAAGAAGTTCGCTATCGCTGCCGCAACTGCTACCGCTCTGACCCTGACCATGGCTAACGCAGCATTTGCGCAGACCACTCAAAACACCCAGTCGCCCATGGTGGTGGCTGCCGGTGAAGTGACCAAGGCCAAAGAGGCCACCTCCGATACCTGGATCACCACCAAAGTGAAAAGCGATCTGGTAACCGAGAAAGGCATTCCTGGCACCGACATCAAGGTTGAAACCAACAAGGGCGTTGTTTCGCTGTCGTCCACTGTTGCGGTAACCGAGGCTCAGAAAGCTACCGCCGTGGCCATCACCAAGAAAATCAAAGGCGTCAAGGCAGTTTCCGCTGACGGCCTGAAAGCCGAGTAACACTCACGCTTCTCGCCTGGACAGGGAGAGGGTGCGGTAGACGAGCCGAGTGATACGTCTGCCGCTTCTCAAAAGGGTTCATGCGGAAGATCACAAGGACGTGATCATTACAGGCCCCGGCACTGAGTGTCGGGGCCTGTTCTATTGTGGGCGCCAGGCAGGCGCTGCAGGAGAGACCGGCCGGGCTGGGTGGAGCCCGGCGCGAGAGGTTTATTCGCTGTCCAGGTGCAGCGGGGTGACGACCCGGCCATCGCTTTCGGCCTGGCCCAGGTTGGCATCGATGAAGTAGACCCGGTCGTCGGCCAGTTGGCCCTTGTCCACCAGGAAGTCCTTGATGCTGCTGGCGCGCTCCTGACCCAGTTGTCGCAACAGCACGTCGCTGCTGCTCCAGAACTTGATCAGACCTTCACGCAGCTTGGCGCTGCGTTCGTCGCGGCTGAGCTGGGTCCATTCCGCCGGCGGCTGCTGTTTCAGACGGGTGCGGTAGATGCCTTCCAGCAGAGGGGCCTTTTCGCCCTCGGGAACCTGCAGCAGGGACGCCTGGGCGGGGACCTTGTCACCGCGGCGCTGGAGGATCTTGTAGTAGTTGTACTGGTATTCGCGCTCCAGCCGCTGTTCGGCGATCAGCGGGCCGTCACTGCTCTGGGCGCTGGTACCTTCGATTTCCAGGCGCAGGGTCGGACGCTCCTTGAGCGCCTTGGCCAGGGTGGTCAGGGCCGACTCGGATTCCTTGCTCAGGTCGCTGGAGCCTGGAGCGAAGGACACGTTGCTCAGGTCTTCCGAGCCACCACCGCTGACCAGCCCGCCAATGAACTTGAAGGGTGCCTGGGCGGCGCGCAGCACCAGATTGCGCAGGGTCTGCCAGACAATCGGCATCACGCTGAACTGCGGGTTGTTCAAATCACCGGAGATAGGCAGCTCGATGGAGATCTTGCCGTCCGTGTCTTTCAGCAAGGCCACTGCCAGGCGGATCGGCAGATCCACGGCGTCCGGGCTGTCGACCTTTTCCCCCAGTTGCAACTGCTCGACCACCAGTTTGTTCTCGGCCTTGAGCTGGCCCTTGGTGATCATGTAGTGCAGGTCGAGGTTGAGCCGGCCCTTGCGGATGCGGAAACCGGCGAATTTCCCGGAGTAGGGGGTCAGGGTGGTCAGTTCCACTCGTTTGAAGCTGGTGGCGATATCCAGGGCGGCCATCGGATCGAACGGGTTGACGCTGCCCTTGATGGTCACCGGCGCATAGCGGTCGACCTTGCCCTTGACGTCCACGTCTGCCGGCTTGGCCTGGCGGCTGTCGATGGTGCCGACATGGCCGTTGAGCTGCTGGATGGCGGTAGCGAAGTTCGGCGTCAGGCTCAGGTCGGCGAAGTTCGCCGAACCGTCGTTGATGGCGATTTCACCGATGTGGATGCCCAGGGGCTTGCTTGAGCTGGGCTCGGCCTTCGTCGAGGATTTGCCACCACTGCTGGGTGGTTGTGGAATCAGCAGGTCGTCGATATTGGTGGTGCGGTCATCGTTGATGATGAAGCGTGCATAGGGCTGCATCAGGTTGACCCGGCTGATGGTCAGGCTGTCACCGTGCTGATAGTTCAGGCCTTCGACCACCACTTGTTTCCATTTCACGAAGTCGCGGGTCTTGAGGGTGTCCAGGGTGTGCAACTGGTCCACATTGGCCCGGCCGGTGACGCTGAAAGTCAGGGGTTCGACTTTCTTCAGGTCCACTGCCAGGTCACTGCCGAGCATGCCGCTGCGCAGTTCCAGGCGGATGAACGGGCTGATATAGGACTGGGCGACGCGCAGGTCGATGTCCCGGGTCTGCACCTTGAGTTTGGCGCTGACGGGGTTGAGGTTGACCTCGCCGGTGGCGTTGACCTTGCCTTGTTTGCCCAGGCCGGTATCGAGCTTGAGGGTGAAGGGCGACTGGTTGAGGCTGTCGAAGTTCTGCAGGTCCAGGTTCAGCGGCCCCAGCTCCAGAGCTACGGCGGGCTTGGCCTTGCGATCGGCCAGGTGCACCTGGTAGTTGCGCAGTTGCACGTCCTTGAGCAGCACCTGCCAGGGTTTACCTGGTACTGCTGGTTCCTTGGGCGCGTCGGCGGCGGCCGGCTCGGGTTTTGGCGCCGGTTTGGCCGGCTGACTGGCGAAGAGCTTTTGCCAGTCCAACTGGCCATCGGCTTCAAGGGCGGCCCAGGTTTCGAGCTTTTGGCTGCGGACCTTGCCGACAATCACGTGCTGCTTGGCCAGGTCGACTGTGGTTTCGCTGACGTCCAGGCGCTCCAGGCGCGCCAGTGGGCGACCGTCCGGGGCCTTGATGGCAAAGGGCGCGACGCTGATGGAGGTGTTGTCCAGCAGCAGCTCGGTTTCCTTGGTCAGGCTGAATTTGTAGTGGGTACTGAGGTTGACCACGCCGTCTTCCAGCACCAGCGGCACCGCATCGCGCACATAGGGCCACCAGGCTTTCATCTTGCCGTCGGTGACTTTCAAGGTGCCTTCGGAGGTCAGCGGCGTCACGCTGAAGTTGCCGCTCCAGTCGATCTGCCCGCCCTCGGGGCCGGTGGCCACCAGCGTCATGTCGGCGCTGTCGTCCGGCAGGGTACTGAGGTTCTTCAACTCAAAATCGAGCTTGTTGTAGAGGAATTCGATGGGTTCGCTGGGGCGCAGGTCCTTGAAATGCAGGTAGCCGCCGGCCAGCTTGATGCGTTCGATGCGTACCGGGAAGGGTTTGGCGTTGGGGTCGCTTGGGGTCGGTTCGCTGGCCGGCAGCTTGAACAGGGCCAGGAGATTGAGCTTGCCTTCCTTGTCGAAGAGGATTTCGGTCTTGGGCTGGTCCAGCTCGACATCCGCCAGGTGCAGCGCGCGTTTCCACAGGCTGTCCAATTGCAGATTGGCGTAGAGGCGATCGAAGGCGATCTGCTCCTTGCCCGGTTCACCGATGCTCAGGCCCCAGAGGGTCAGCTCCAGGCTGAAGGGGTTGAGCTCGATGCGCTGGATATGGGCTGGGGTGGTGGCGTAGTTGGCCAATTGCTGGTTGGCCACCCGCAAGGCAATGCCCGGCAGAATCAGAAAGCCCAGCAGACTGTAAAGGGCGAGAGCGGTCAACAAGGCGCAAAGAGCGCGAATCAATCCTTTGGTCATGCGAGGCTTCATCTATCTGAATCGGAAGTGCCTTGGAGTATGGCACGCGTTTACGGTTCCGAAACCACTCCAGTCTTCAGGATTGTTCAGATTTCCTGCCCTTGGTCAAAGTTGCAGGATCAAGGTTTTCAGTGGGGGTTGCCCGTCTTGGGAGGGGAAGTCCGCGGCGGGTACCAGGACCTGGCAGTCGCGAACCGGACGCCCGGCCTTCTCGGCGCAGCGCAATACTTGTTCACGCCAGTCCGGCATCGAGACCTTGGCCAGGTTGTTGCAGCAGATCAGCACGCCGTCTTCGGCGGTGGCCAGCAGTGCCGGCTTGAGCAGGCTCTGGTAATCACGCAGCAGGTCGACCGTACCGAAGGCGCTTTTGGCCCAGGCTGGCGGGTCCAGCAGTACCAGGTCGTACTGGCGCTGTTCAAGGCGCGGATAGCTGGGCAGTTTCTGCCCGCGGCGCTGGCTGATGGGCAGGCCCGCCAGTTGGCGAATGGCCGGGAAATAGTCCGACTGTACGAACTGCATCTGTGGCAGTTGCGGGTTGAGCTGGCCGTTCTCCCGTCCGACGGCCAGGTTGCCCTCGGCGAAGTCCAGGTTGCACACCTCGCGCGCGCCGCCAGCTGCGGCGCTGAGGCCTACGCCACAGGTGTAGGCGAAGAGGTTGAGCACGCTTTTACCCGCGCTGTGTTGCTTGACCCAGCCACGGGCGTTGCGCAGGTCGAGAAACAATAGCGGGTCCTGCCCGGCGTGGCGTCCACGCACGCGGTAATTCAGGCCCCATTCGTGGCCAACCAGGTCCTCCAGGGCAGCCTCTTCGGCGCGGTACACCGAGTCTTCGCGGTCGATCCGCGAGTTGCCCCGGGAGCGGTCGTTGTAGACCAGCAGGGTCGACAGGTTCAGATGCTGATTGATGCTGTCGTGCAGTTGCAGCAGGGCGTCGCGTTCCAGCGTCTGGTGAAAGCTCTGTACCAGCAATTGCGGGCCATAGCGGTCGATGGTCAGGCCGCCGGCACCTTCCTGGCTGCCGTGGAACAGGCGATAGCAGTCGGTGCCTTGCTGATGCAGCTCGGCGAGCAGGTCCTGGCGGTGATCGAGAGCGGCGCGCAGCGCCTGATTCAAGGAGGACATGCGGAGCGCCTTGGAGCTGAGGAGTGAGGCGCGGCAGTTTACCAGCGTCCCGTCCGTTGTAGGAGCCAGCTTGCCAGCAAAGACGATCATGCGCAGGTCTTCCCCGTAGGAGCCAGCTTGCTGGCGAAGGCGCTCTCACGGGCGCCTTCGCTGGCAAGCCAGCTCCTACAAGGAGGGCGGTTTTGCGCGGAGGTTAGCGCTCGATCGCCAGGGCCACGCCCTGGCCGCCGCCGATGCACAGGGTCGCCAGGCCCTTTTTGGCATCACGCTTGATCATTTCATGCAGCAGGGTCACCAGCACCCGGCAGCCCGATGCACCAATCGGGTGGCCGATGGCGATCGCACCGCCGTTGACGTTGACCTTGCTGGCGTCCCATTCCAGTTCCTTGGCCACCGACAGCGACTGCGCGGCGAAGGCTTCGTTGGCTTCGATCAGGTCCAGTTGGTCCAGGGTCCAGCCGGCCTTGTCCAGGCAGCGGCGGGTGGCCGAGACCGGGCCGATGCCCATGATCGCCGGGTCGACCCCGGCGTT
>NZ_FPBG01000020.1:0-1404 GCF_900116505.1 Pseudomonas sp. NFPP25
AGGCCGGTATCCGCTTCACCCCCAAGGACCTGTTCCAGCACCAGACGGTGCAGGGGCTGGCCACGGTGGCGGAGCAGGGCGAGGGCGGTTTGCAGATCGACCAGGGCCCGGTGCGTGGGCAGATGGCGCTGCTGCCGATCCAGCAATGGTTCTTCGACACCCCGGTGCCGGAGCGTCACCACTGGAACCAGTCGGTGCTGCTCAAGCCGCTACAGGCGCTGCAAGCCCAGCCCCTGGAAAGCGCATTGCAGGCCCTGACGGTGCAGCACGATGCCTTGCGCCTGCGCTTTACCGAACATCAGGGCACGTGGCGTGCAGCCTTTGCCGATGCCGAGGAGCCGGTGCAACTGCTGTGGCAGGCCAATGTCGCCGACGCCCAGGCGTTGCAGCAGTTTGCCGAGCAGGCCCAGAGCAGTCTCAACCTGCAGGAGGGCCCGTTGCTGCGGGCCGTGCTGTTCACCCTGGCCGACCAGAGCCAGCGCCTGTTGCTGATCGTTCATCACCTGGTGGTGGATGGGGTGTCCTGGCGGATTCTCCTGGAGGATCTGCAAGCCTTGCTGGGCGGCCAGGCACTGCCGGCCAAGTCCAGCTCGACCCAAGCCTGGGCCGGGCAGTTGCAGGCCTATGCCAGCAGCGCGGCGCTGCAGCAGGAGCTGGGTTACTGGCAGGCACAGTTGCAGGGTGTCGAATCGAACCTGCCTTGCGACCACGGCCACGACGGGTTGCAGAACCAGCACGCGAGCAGTGTCGAAACCCGGCTGAGCAAGGGTGATACCCAGCGCCTGTTGCAGGATGCGCCGGCAGCCTATCGCACCCAGATCAACGATCTGCTGCTTACCGCCCTGGCCCGGGTCATCACCCGCTGGACCGGCGACAGCAGCGCCCTGGTGCAGCTGGAAGGCCACGGCCGAGAAGAGCTGTTCGACAGCATCGACCTGAGTCGCACCGTGGGCTGGTTCACCAGCGTGTTCCCGGTGAAGCTGACGCCGCAGCCGGTCCTGGCCGACTCGATCAAGTTCATCAAGGAACAGCTGCGGGCGGTGCCGAACAAGGGCATCGGCTTCGGTGCCTTGCGCTACCTGGGGGATGCTCAAGCACAGGCAGCCCTTGCCGCACTGGCGGTGCCGCGCATCACCTTCAATTACCTGGGACAGTTCGACGGCAGTTTCGATGACCAGCAGGCATGGTTTGCCCCGGCCAATGAGGCCAAGGGCGACGACCAGAGCCTGCACGCCCCCCTGGGCAACTGGTTGACTCTCAATGGCCAGGTCTATGGCGGTGAGCTGAGCCTGGGCTGGAACTTCAGCCGGGCGATGTTCGATACCGCCACCATCGAGCACCTGGCGGATGACTACGCCCGGGAACTCAAGGCGCTGATCGAGCATTGCAGCCAGCCCGAGCACC
>NZ_FPBG01000010.1:0-62297 GCF_900116505.1 Pseudomonas sp. NFPP25
CGTTGAGCTAACCAATACTAATTGCCCGTGAGGCTTGACCATATAACACCCAAGCAATTTGCTTAAGAAGCGAGTTGCGGTGTGTGAAGACGATACAAACCGAAAGTTTGCAAACACACAAACCTATTACATACCCATTCGCTGGCACGTTGCATAAGCAACGGACTGGCTACCGAATTTCTTGACGACCATAGAGCGTTGGAACCACCTGATCCCATCCCGAACTCAGAAGTGAAACGATGCATCGCCGATGGTAGTGTGGGGTTTCCCCATGTGAGAGTAGGTCATCGTCAAGATTAAATTCCGAAACCCCAACTGCACATGCAGTTGGGGTTTTGTTTTTGCGCGTGGAAAAACTTGCGCTATCCAAGTAGCCGCCAAGGCGCCATTGATCAGCCGCGATGGAAATCCCCTCAAAGTCCGTGGGTGGTTTTTGGTATGGTGCAGCTCTTTTTAAAGGACTTGAGTTCATCCGCACGGAACAGCGTCGACCTCTATTCACCGAGAAGCTGTAGCAATGCCCGAAGCGATTCCGATCAAGGACCACGAGAAAGAAAGCCGCCTGGTCAACAAACGGCTGCTGGCCTGTGCCGTATTGGTGGTGGCCATCACCTGCGCCCTGGTGGCGCGGATGTATTTTCTGCAAGTGGTGGAGTTCGACTACCACTCCACCGTTTCCGAGAACAACCGCGTCCATGTGCTGCCGATCACTCCCACCCGTGGGTTGATCTACGACCGCAACGGAGTGGTCCTGGCGGACAACCGCCCCAGCTTCAACCTGACGATCACTCGCGAACGCACCACCGACCTCAAGGGCGAGCTGGACACCGTGGTCGATCTGCTGCACTTGCCCCCGGAAGACCGCACGCTGTTCGACAAGGAGATGAAGCAGGCCCGTCATCCCTTCGTCCCCGTGACCCTGTTCTATGAGCTCACCGAAGAGCAGATCGCCGTGCTCGCGGTCAACGAATACCGGTTGCCCGGCCTGGACGTGGAAGCCCAGTTCGTCCGTCACTATCCCCTAGGCGCACACTTTGCCCACTCCATCGGTTACGTCGGGCGGATCAACGAGAAAGAAGCCAAGACCCTGGACTCGGTGGAGTACCGTGGCACCCAATCCATCGGCAAGACCGGCATCGAGAAGTTCTACGAAGCCGAACTGCACGGCCATGTCGGTTATGAGGAAGTAGAAACCAACGCCCAGGGCCGGGTGATGAGAGTGCTCAAGCACACCGATCCGATCCCCGGGAAGAGCATCGTCCTGAGCCTGGACATCAAGCTCCAGGAAGCCGCTGAGGAGGCCCTGGGCGATCGCCGTGGTTCCGTGGTGGCCCTGGACCCGGCCACCGGCGAAGTCCTGGCCATGGTCAGCAAGCCAAGTTTCGACCCCAACCTGTTCGTCACCGGCATCAGCTTCAAGGAATACGCTGCGCTGCACGACTCCATCGACCGGCCCCTGTTCAACCGGGTGCTGCGGGGGCTCTACGCGCCGGGCTCCACCATCAAGCCGGAAGTGGCGATTGCCGGCCTCGATAGCGGCGTGGTTACCGCTTCGACCCGGGTCTTCGATCCGGGCTATTACCAACTGCCGGACTTCGACCACAAGTACCGCAACTGGAACCACAGCGGCGATGGCTGGGTGGACATGGACGCAGCGATCATGCGTTCCAACGACACCTACTTCTATGACCTGGCGCACAAGCTCGGCATCGACCGCCTGCACGACTACATGGCGATGTTCGGTCTGGGCGAGAAGGTCTCTCTGGACATGTTCGAAGAGTCTCCCGGCCTGATGCCCTCCCAGGCCTGGAAACGCGCCACCCGTCGCCAGCCATGGTTCCCGGGGGAAACCGTGATCCTCGGCATCGGCCAGGGCTATATGCAAGTCACGCCGCTGCAATTGGCCCAGGCCACCGCACTGATTGCCAACAAGGGCGTGTGGAACCGTCCGCACCTGGCCAAGACCATCGATGGCGTGGCCCCGGTGGACGAGCATCCGATGCCCAACATCCTGCTGAAGAATCCCCGTGACTGGGATCAGGTCAACCACGGCATGCAGATGGTGATGCACGATCCCCGCGGTATCGCCCGCGCCGCGGCAGCCGGGGCGCAGTACCGCATCGCCGGCAAGAGTGGTACGGCCCAGGTGGTGGCGATCAAGCAGGGCGAGCGCTATGACCGTCTCAAGACCCGCGAGCGCAACCGTGACAACGCCCTGTTCGTGGGCTTCGCCCCGGCGGAGCATCCACAGATCGTGATTTCGGTGATGATCGAGAACGGCGAAGCCGGTGGTCGGGTGGCCGGCCCCGTGGTGCGGCAGATCATGGACGCCTGGCTACTGGACCAGAACGGCCACCTCAAGCCGCAGTACGCGGCCCCGGCCAAGGCCCCTGGCGATCCCCACGTCTGAATCATTTCAACATCAGGCTACCCGGCGCCGGCTCATGCTGACTGAGCATGTGCTGGATGCTCTGCAGAAACAGTACCTCGGCCCGGCTCATGCGCTGCTCGCGGTTCCACAGCAGGTGAATGTCGACATCGGCAATGCCTTCGTGTGGCGGCAGGCGCCACAGCAGCCTGGCGTCGACATCGGCGGCCACCACATGCTCCGGCAGGCAACCGATGCCAAAGCCGGCGATCACCAGGCGTCGTACTTCTTCCAGGCTCGGGGATGAGGCGACGATGCGCCCGCTGAAGCCCTGCTGATCGCGAAAGATGGTCAGCGGCGAGAGCATGCCGCCGATCTGGTCGCTGGTGAAACTGACGAAATTCTCCCGTTGCAGATCGCCCTCGGCCACATCCCCGCGGCCGAACAGCGGGTGGTGCTTGCCGCAGAAAAACGCATAGCGCTGACGCAGGAACAGCCGCTGTTCCAGGCGCGGCTGTGGCCGGCGGTTAAGGCTCAAGCCCAGGGTCGCGGTCTTTTCCTGCAGGGCGCTGACGATATCCGAGCTGCGCATCACTTCCACCTCCAGATCGACCCGCGGGTGCTGACGATGGAAGTCGGCCAGGAAGTCGTCGAAACGTTCGCTGAAGATCCGGCTGATGATCAACAGCCGCACTTTGCCGATCACTTCGTCGGCGGGCTGTTCCAGCATGCTGCTGACCTGGGACATCTGGCCGTAGATCTCTCCGGCCAGTGCGAAAATCTGCTCACCCACTTCGGTCAGGGCAAAGCGTGGGCCGCGCCGGGCAATCAACTGCCGGCCCAGTTGTTCTTCCAGGCGCTTGAGGGCCTGGCTGACCGCCGGCTGGGTCAAGTGCAGGCGCGCCGCTGCACGGCTGATGCTCAGCTCCTGGCCAATCACCCGAAAGGTGCGCAACAGGTTCCAGTCGAGGCGGTCGTTGAGCAGGCGGCGGGCATCGCGGTCGGACATGGCAGGGGCTCTGGTTCGGGCTGTAGCTGAATAATAAGCCAGGATAATAATCGAGATAACCAATAGAAAATTGACTAATTATCCCCCGGAACGGATAAATCCACCCCAGACAGGTGCCAGCAGAAGCCCCTGCGCCCGACCCTTCCTCCTGCCAAAAAAATAATCAAGGGAGCCAACCATGAAGCCTTCCGCTTCGCCTCAGCCTCGCCGGGCTGCGGCCGCCGCCTTTATCGGCACCATGATCGAATGGTACGACTTCTACATCTACGCCACCGCCGCGGCGCTGGTGTTCGGTGCCTTGTTCTTCCCCTCCGACGACAAGCTGTTCAGCACCATGGCCGCCTTCGGCACCTTTGCCGTGGGCTTCTTCGCCCGACCTTTGGGGGGCATCATCTTTGGCCATATCGGCGACCGCATCGGCCGCAAGAAATCCCTGGTCATCACCCTGCTGATGATGGGCGTGGTCACGGTCTGCATCGGCCTGTTGCCAACTTATGCACAGATCGGTGCCCTGGCGCCGGTGCTGCTGATCCTGCTGCGCATCGTCCAGGGCATTGCCGTGGGCGGTGAGTGGGGCGGGGCGGTGTTGATGGCCGGCGAGCACGCGCCCAAGGGGCGGCGCAATTTCTTCGCGTCTTTCGCCCAGCTGGGCAGCCCGGCGGGGCTGATCCTTTCGCTGCTGGCCTTCAGCGCCGTGACCCGCCTGCCCGAGGACGCCCTGATGAGCTGGGGCTGGCGCCTGCCGTTCCTGGCCAGTGCGCTGTTGCTGCTGGTGGGCCTGGCGATTCGCCTGGGGGTCAACGAGTCGCCGGAGTTCCTCGCCAGTCGCGAGCTGGCGGCCAGGTCGCTACGCAAGGAGCAGGCTCCGGTAATGGAGGTGCTGCGCACCGCCTGGCGTCCCTTGCTGCTGTGCATCGGCGCCAACACCCTGGGGATTGCCGGGGTGTATTTCACCAACACCTTCATGATTGCCTACACCACCCAGCAGTTGGAGATACCCCGTTCGCTGATTCTCGAATGCCTGTTCGTGGTGGCGATCATCCAGTTCTGCATCCAGCCCCTGGCGGCCTGGACCGCCGAGAAAATCGGCGCCACGCGCTTTCTATGCCTGGTGTCAGTACTGGCCATGGCCTCGCCCTATCCGATGTTCGTGCTGGTGAGTTCCGGGCAGGCGCCGCTGATGATCCTCGGCATCGCCCTGGCGGTGGTGTGCATGGCTTCCTTCTATGCGGTGATCGCCGGTTACGTCAGCGGCATGTTCGAGACCCGGGTGCGCTACACCGCGATCTCCCTGGCCTATCAGGTCTGCGGTGCCCTGGCCGGCGGCCTGACCCCGCTGATCGGCACCTGGCTGGCCCATCGGTTCATTGGCCAATGGTGGCCGATGGCGGTGTTCTACAGCCTGATCGCTGCCGTTTCGCTGATCTGCGTGCTGGCCCTGGCACGCCGGCACGCTCACGCCCATCGCCTGGAAATGGCATCCCACGCCTGATTGTCTGGAGAATCTGATGATGTTGAAAATCAATGGCCAGCGCCTCTGGGCGAGCCTGATGGCCATGGCCGAAATCGGTGCCACGGCCCGTGGCGGCAGCTGCCGCCTGGCCTTGAGCGATGAAGACCGGGCCGGTCGCGAACTGTTTGCCCACTGGTGCACCGAGGCCGGCATGAGCCTGAGCGTCGACCCCATTGGCAACCTGTTTGCCCGGCGCCCAGGTAGCGACCCGGACGCTGCCCCGGTAATGATGGGCAGCCATCTGGACACCCAGCCCGAAGGCGGGCGCTTTGATGGGGTCTACGGTGTGCTGGCCGGATTGGAAGTGGTACGCACGCTCAATGACCTAGGGATCCAGACCCGCAAGCCCCTGGAAGTGGCGGTCTGGACCAACGAGGAGGGCGCGCGTTTCACCCCGGCGATGTTCGGCTCGGCGGTGTTCACCGGGGTCATGGCCCTGGACGCCGCCCTGGCGGTGCGTGACGCCGATGGCATCAGCGTCGCCCAGGCCCTGCAGCGCACCGGTTATGCCGGCAGCCGGCCCCTGGGCGCAGCGGTGGATGCCTACTTCGAAGCCCATATCGAACAGGGCCCGATCCTTGAAGATAACGCCAAGAGCATCGGCGTGGTCAGCGGCGGCCAGGCCATCTGCTGGCTCGATGTGCAGGTCGAAGGCCTGGCGGCCCACGCCGGTACCACGCCGATGCCGCTACGCAAGGATGCGCTGTACGGCGCGGCGCAGATGATTCTTGCAGTGGAGCAGTTGGCAGCGGATTTTGCCCCCCAGGGTCTGACTACCGTGGGTGAGCTGAGCATCGCCAAGTCGTCGCGCAATACCATTCCCGGCCTGTTGAGCTTCACCGTCGACCTGCGCCACCACCAGGATCGGCAGATCGCCGCCATGGAGCAGCAGGTCGAGGAACGCCTGCAGGCCATCGCCGGCCAGCGCGGGCTCAAGGTCAGTATCAGCCGGCACTGGGTCAGCCCGGCCACGCCATTTGATGCCGAGTGCGTGGCGGCGGTGCAGCAGGCGGTGGATGGCCTGGGCTACCCTCAGCAGTCCATCGTCAGCGGCGCTGGCCACGACGCCATCTTGCTGGCCCGCTATTGCCCGACGGCCATGGTGTTCATTCCCTGTGTCGGTGGCTTGAGCCACAACGAAGCCGAAGACGTGTTGCCCGAAGACGTGCGCCAGGGCGCCGATGTATTGCTTAACGCCGTGCTGGCCCGTGCTGGCCAGGTTGAATAAGGAGAAGGTCATGCGCAGTTTTTTCCACCCCGAACAGTTGCTCCACCATCCACGCAGCTACTACTCGCGCGGCCAGATGCGCATACCCCAGGAGGTGCCGGAGCGCGCCCAGCGCCTGGTGCAGGCCGCACACTCCCTGGGTTTTGCCGTCGAGCAGCCACGGGATGCCGGGATGGCACCATTGCTGGCGGTACACGGCGCGCCGTACTTGGCGTTCCTGCAGGATGCGCACCAGGGCTGGAAGGACATCCCCGAAGACTGGGGCGATGAGGTGATGTCCAACATCTTCGTGCGTGAGCCCAATGCCCTGCGCGGGGTCCTGGCCCAGGCCGCGTGCTACCTGGCCGACGGCAGTTGCCCGGTGGGTGAGTCGACTTGGCGTGCAGCCTACTGGTCGGCGCAAAGTGCCGTCGCCGGGGCCCAGGCGTTGCTCGACGGCGAGCCGGCCGCCTACGCTCTGTGCCGGCCGCCGGGGCACCATGCCCGGGCCGAGGCGGCGGGAGGCTTCTGCTACCTGAACAATGCGGCGATCGCCGCCCAGGTCCTGCGGGACAAATACGCCCGGGTGGCGGTGCTGGACACCGACATGCACCACGGCCAGGGCATCCAGGAAATCTTCTACGAGCGCGCCGATGTGCTGTATGTCTCGGTGCACGGCGACCCGACCAACTTCTACCCGGGGGTGGCCGGGTTCGCCGAGGAGCGTGGCGCCGGGGCAGGGGAGGGCTACAACCTCAACCTGCCGATGGCTCATGGCGCCAGCGAAGGGGATTTCCTCGCCCATCTGGAACAGGCCCTGGCGGCGGTGAAGGCGTTCGATGCCGAGGTGCTGGTGCTGTCTTTGGGGTTCGATATCTATGAACTCGACCCGCAGAGCAAGGTAGCAGTGACCCGCGACGGCTTCGCCATCCTTGGCCAGCGAATCCGCAGCCTTGGCCTGCCGTGCCTGATCGTCCAGGAAGGCGGCTATCACCTGGAAAGCCTGGAGGACAACGCCCGCGCCTTCTTCGCCGATTCTGGCGCCTGGGCCCTGTAGGCACCACCAGCCCCGCCCGCTCGCAGGAGCCGGCTTGCCCGCGAAAGGGGCCTTACGCCTTGCACCCGACTAAAGGCTCTCGTTCGCTGGCAAGCCAGTTCCTGCACAAACTGGCATGCATTCGTCTTAGGAGCCGGCCTGCCGGCTAAGGGGTCTCAAGCCCTGCGCTCGTCTCGGGGCCCTCTTCGCTGGCAGGCCAGTGCCAACGGGAGGGGGGCGTGCGGTACTTGCCATTTGCTTTACGTTAACGTCAAGATGCTCGGGCGCCCGTACCACTGGCGCAGGTTTTGCTTGATCTCCAATGACAGGGTAAGCAATTCAGGGCTGCCCGATGATCCGGGCAAAGCCCCTTTACTGCCCCCTGAACCCGGTGTAGACATTGACCACGGCTTGCGTGCTTCGCGCAATCCAAGGGAGTGGAGCGGGATGCAGCGGGCGGACCGATTCGGAGCGCTTGATGACTCTTATAAAAACAATAAAGGGTGAGCAGCAACACGAAGCCCGGCTGGCCCGGGAACGGCTGCACCTGGAAGGCCAGATCCCCGACGGGGTTCTGCGTGCGGAAATCGATGCCTCATGGCGGCGCAGCCTCAGCCATGGCGTGCACTTTGGCAGCCAGCACCAACTGACCCTGGAATCCAGCGCCAGCCTCGAAGTGCTGCTGGCCAGCAACCGCCTGTTGCTGGACGCGGCGATCCCGGCCATCGACTACCTGAGCCAGCATCAGGGCAAGGACGGGATGATCATCCTGGCCAATGCCGACGCCACCATCCTGGCGATCGAAGGCCGCGCCGACCGTCTCAAGGACAGCGGCGTGCAGGACATCACCCTTGGCGCCTGCTGGAGCGAAGCCACCCGCGGCACCAACGCCCTGGGCACGGCCCTGGTGGAGGCCCGGCCGACCCTGATCGACTGCGGCGAGCACTACCTGGACCGTCTCAGCCATTTCTCCTGCACCTCGGTGCCCATCCAGTGCCCCCAGGGCGAGATTCTGGGCGTGCTCGACCTGACCCGCGAAGGCCCCCTGGGCCGGGCCCAGGACAGCACCGCGCTGCTGGCCATGGCGGTCAGCCAGATCGAAGCCCGGGTGTTCCATGCCACCTACCCGGAGCAGATCGTCCTGGCCTTCCACAGCCGCCGGCAATACCTCGAATCACCGTGGCAGGGGCTGCTGGCCCTGAGCCTGGGCGGGCAGATCCTCGCGGTCAGCGGCCAGGCCTGCCAGTTGCTCAACACCCCGCGCGCTGCCCTGGTGGGCCGGCGCTGCGAAGAGTTCCTCGGGGTCGATGGCCTGCAACTGCTCGCACGCCTGCAACAGGGCGCCGTGGGCAGCCTGCAAACCGCCAAGGGCGAGCTGTTCTACAAGGCCCTGCGGGCGCCGCAGCCAGCGCTCAACCTGCACCGCGCGCAACGCAGCGCTCCGAAAGCCGCAGCCATGCCCCAGGACCTGGAAGCCCTGGCCGGGGGCAACAGCCGCTACGCCCGCACCTTGCGCATGGCCCGTCAGGGCCTGGCCAATGACCTGCCGGTGTTGCTACTGGGCGAAACCGGCACCGGCAAGGAAGTCCTGGCCCGGGCCCTGCACCGCGCCGGCAGCCGCGCCGAGAAACCCTTTGTCGCGGTCAACTGCGCGGCGATCCCCGAAGGCCTGATCGAGTCGGAACTGTTCGGCTATCGCGAAGGCGCCTTCACCGGCTCGCGTCGTGGCGGCATGATCGGGCGCCTGCAACAGGCCCACGGCGGCACCCTGTTCCTCGATGAGATCGGCGACATGCCCCTGGCCCTGCAAGCCCGCCTGCTGCGCGTGCTGCAGGACCGCAAGGTGGCGCCCCTGGGGGCCGGCGAAGAACAGGACATCGACATCGCCCTGATCTGCGCCACCCACCGCGACCTCAAGCAGCAGGTGCAGGACAAGGCTTTTCGCGAAGACCTGTTTTACCGGGTCAACGGCATCAGTGTGCTGTTGCCGGCCCTGCGCGAACGCGAAGACCTGCAGCCCCTGGTGGACAGCTTGCTGGCCAAGCTCGGTGGCGCCCAGGTGAGCCTTAGCGATGAGCTGCGTCGGCTGCTGGCGGACTACCACTGGCCGGGCAATATCCGCCAGCTGGAGATGGTCCTGCGCACAGCCCTGGCCCTGCGCGAAGACGGTGAGTGCCACATCGGCCTGGAGCACCTGCCCGACAGCATGCTCGATGACCTCAATGCCAGTGCCCGACCGCAGACCGGGAGCATCCGCGAGAACGAGCTGGAGCTGATCCGCAGTGCCCTGGACAACCACCAGGGTAATGTCTCGGCGGCAGCGGACGCTCTGGGCATCAGCCGCGCGACCCTGTACCGCAAGCTCAAACAGTTGCGCGCCTGATGCGGCGCCTGATCACCCGGCTGGTGGACAGCCGCGACCCCCAGGCCCTGAGTGCCGCCCTGGGCTGGCTCTACAGTTTCGTGCGGCCCCACCGGCTGGCCATCGGCGGCCTGCTGGGGCTGTCGGTGTGCGCTTCCCTGCTGGTGCTGGTGCAGCCCTGGCTGACCAAGCTGCTGATCGACGACGGCCTGCTGGCCCGGGACTTCCCGCGGCTGGTGCTGATCGCCGCGCTGATGATCGGCGCCGGGCTGCTGGGCACCGTGCTCTCCGGGGTCAACCGCTACCTGCATACGCGGCTGTCCGGGCGCATCCTGTTCGCCCTGCGCGACGACCTCTATCGGCATCTGCAGCGCCTGTCGCCGAGCTTCTACGGCCAGCGGCGGATCGGCGACCTGATGTCGCGCCTGGATGGCGATGTGGCGGAGATCCAGCGCTTTGCCGTGGACTCATTGTTCTCCGCCGTGTCCAGCGTGATCGGCCTGGTGGTGGCGCTGGCCATGCTCCTGACCCTGTCCTGGCAACTGTCGCTGCTGGCCCTGGTGCTGATTCCCCTGGATGTGCTCTGGCTGCGCTGGATGCGGCGCAAGGTGGAGCGCGATGTGCGCCAGTTGCGCGAGCGTTCGGCGGACATGTCCTCGTTCATGGTGGAAACCCTGCCGGTGATGAAGTTCATCCAGAGCGCCGGCCAGCAGCAGCGCGAGGCCCGGCGCCTGGATGGCCTTGGCCAGGGCTACCTGCAACAGCTGCTGAAACTGCAAGTCACCGAGTTCTTCACCCAGGCGGTGCCCGGTACCCTGACCTCGTTGTCCCGGGCCTGCGCCTTCCTGATCGGCGGCTACTGGGTGGTACAGGGCACCTGGCAACTGGGGGCGCTGATTGCCTTTTCCACCTACCTGGGCATGGCGGTGGGCCCGGTGCAGAGCCTGTTGGGCCTGTATGTGGCAATCCAGCGCATGACCGTGAGCCTCGGCCGGGTCATGGAGCTGCGTGGCGAGGAACCGGGCATCAGCAACCCCGAGGCGCCGCTGCCGGTGCCGGAGCAGGGCGAGCTGCATTTTCACGCAGTGCACTTTTGCCACCCGGGCCGCGGCTCGACCCTGCAGGGCATCGAGGCGCGTATTCCCTACGGTCGCAAAGTGGCCCTCAGCGGCACCTCGGGCGCAGGCAAAAGCACGCTCATCGACCTCTTGCAGCGCCACCACGACCCCCAGTCCGGGCAGGTGCTGCTGGGCGGCGTCGATCTGCGTCAGCTGGACCTGGCGCAGTTGCGCCGGCGGGTGGCGGTGGTCAGCCAGGATATCGTGCTGTTTCGCGGCAGCCTGGCGGACAACCTGGCCTACAGCGTGCCCGATGCCAGCCGCGAAGCCGTGGCCGAAGTGGCGCGGCTGGCGCAGTTGCAAGGGCTGATCGAGTCCCTGCCCGAAGGCCTGGACAGCCCCCTGGGGGAGCGCGGCCAGCAATTGTCCGGCGGCCAGAAACAACGCATCGCCATCGCCCGCGCATTGCTCCAGGACCCGATGATCCTGGTGCTGGACGAAGCCACTTCGGCGGTGGACGAGGCCACCGAGCGCGAGGTGATCGAGGCCATCGACCACCTGTTCGCCGGGCGCACGCGGATCCTCATCAGCCACCGACCCTCGACCCTAGCCGATGCCGAACTGCGCTTCGAATTGCGCGATGGCGTACTGCATGCGCTGGAGGTGGCCCATGAAGCCTGAGCTGCGCATCGGCGTGATCGACAGCGGCCATGCCGCCCATCAGCGGGTGGCGGGCGGACGACGCTTCTTCCTGCAGCCCGAAGGGATAGGCCAGGGCCCCTTGCAGGAAGACGCCCTGGGCCATGGCAGCGCGATCATCGAGGCCATCGGCCAGCGCGCGCCGACGGCGCAGGTTTATGTGGCCCAGGTGTTCGACCGGCGCGCAGTCACCAGCGCCGCGCAAGTCAGCGCCGCGCTGCACTGGTTGCTTGCGCAGGACGTGCGCCTGATCAACCTGAGCCTGGGCCTGCGCCAGGATCGCGACCTGCTGCGCCAGGCCTGTGCCGCGGCCGAGGCCCGCGGGGTGCTGTTGTGCGCATCCAGCCCGGCCCAGGGCGAGGCGGTGTTTCCGGCCAGTTACCCCGGGGTGCTGCGCGTCACCGGCGATGCGCGATGCAGCGCGCAGCAGTGGTCATGGCTGAACACCGCCCAGGCTGATTTCGCCGCCTGCGTGCACGGCAGCAGCGCGGGGCAATCCGGCGCCAGCCTGGGGTGCGCGGCCCTGAGCGGGCATATCGCGGCCTACCTGGGTGCCCAGCCGCAAGCCGACAAGGCACAGGTCCGGCAGTGGCTGCAGGACAACGCCCACTACCAGGGGCCGGAACGCCGGCAACAGCCATGCACACCATCCTGATCCTCGGCGCGGGGCCGGCCGGGGCCGCAGTGGCCCTGGGGCTGCGCCGCCTCGGCTACCCGGTGACCCTGGTCAGCGACTGGCGACGCTTTCCGGCCCTGGAAGGGGTCTCGCTGCGGGTGCTTGAAGCCTTGCGCGGTGCCGGCCTGGAACAGGCGCTGGCCCAGGCCCTGCAACCGTCCCAGCGGCGGGTGGCATGGAACGGTGCAGAACATGCGCAGAACATCGAATACCTGCTGGATCGCCCGGCCTTCGACCGCGGCCTGCGGGAGGCCTTGCGCGAAGCGCAGGTCAAGCTGATCGAGGGCCGGGTGCTGGGGGTGCAGTCCAGCGAGGCCGGGCATCGGGTCCAGGTGCAAGGGCAGGGCGAGGTGCGCGGCGAGTTCCTGGTGGAGGCCCGTGGCCGGCAGGCGCCGGTGCTGGACAAAGCCTTGCGCCAGGGGGGCGGCAAGGGCCTGCGCGGCCCGGAAACCGTCAGCCTGCTCAACCGCTGGCAGGGCCCTGGCGGCAGCGCCGCCAGCGCGGTGCACAGCCTGGAGGACGGCTGGGCCTGGATGGCCCGGCGCGAGGACGGCCAGTGCTACTGGCAGCTGACCCTGGATGTGGAGAGCGCCGGGCTGCCGGGCAAGGCGCAGTTGCTGGAGTACTGTCGCCAGCGCCGCCTGGGCTCGGCCATGGCCCGGGAATTCTTTGCCGGTGGCCAGGAGCAGCAATTGCACCTGCATGCCCGCAGCAGCACGGCGATCCTCAACCCCCAGGCCTGTGGCGCGAACTGGCTGCGGGTCGGCGATGCGGCCATGGCCGTGGACCCTTTATCCGGCAACGGCATTTTCCAATCCCTGTCCTCGGCGTTGCAGGCCCCGGCGGTGATCAACACCTTGCTGCAGCAGCCGCAACGTGCAGCGCTGGCGCAGCGTTTTCACGGGCAGCGGGTGGAACAGTTGTTCCTGCGTTTTGCGCGCATCGGCCGGGACTTCTACGCCGACGAGCAACGCTGGCCCGAGCAGCCGTTCTGGCAGGCCCGCCGGCAGTGGCCGGATTGCCAGCCGGCGCACATTGCCGTGGACTTTTCGGCCTTGCGCATCGAGCGCGCCCCGGTGCTGCGCGACGGCCTGGTGGATGAAGCCGAAGTGGTGATCACCCCGGACCAGCCCCTGGGCATCTGGCATGTACAGGGCGTGGAACTGGCGCCGCTGTTGCGCCGTTTGCGCAGCCAGGGGGCGGCCCAGGCCCTGGCGCAGCTGAGCCCGGACCAGAATCGGCTGATACGCAGCTGGTTGCTGGCCCAAGGCTACCGCCCCTGAACGGGGATCGTAGGAGCGAGCTTGCTCGCGAACCGCGCAGCGGCCATCCACCGGAGTGAACCCACGGTCCTTTTCGCCGGCAAGCCGGCTCCTACAGGGGGCACCGGGAGCTGGCGCAGCCCCCGGGCTTGCACTGGCCGCGGTCAGCTACGGGGGTTGAGGTACACCCGCTGGCCGCCTTTCCAGGTTTCGCAGACCTTGATGTCGCGAATCCGGGTGGCCGGGAACTTCTCGTCCAGTGGGTCCTGCTTGAGGATCACGAAGTCGGCGAAGTTCTGGTCCTGCAGGGAGCCGGTCCAGGCCTCGGCATGGCACTGCCAGGCAGCGTCGTAGGTGATGGCTTTCAGCGCCTGCTTGCGGGTCAGGCACTGGCCCTCATTGAGGATGGGTTGCAGGCGCGGGTCATGGACGAACTGGTTGTCATGATTGCGGATGCCTTCCATCTTGCGGGTCACCGCCTGCTCCATCGAACGCAGGGGCCCCAGTGGGGTCACCGAATAGTCGCTGTGCAGGGAAATCCGCAGTTCGTGGTCCAGGGCCGACTTGCAGAGGTCGAGCATGTTGTGTGCCTTCTTTTCGAAAATGGCTTTATCGAAGGCGTAGCCCCAGTAGCCGACATGGCCAATCAAAAAGCTCGGCGACAGGCCCAGGCGCTGCATGGTTTCCAGGGTGCTTTTGCTCAGCAGCGAGCAGTGTTCGATGCGATGGCGCTTGTCCAGGCCGCTCTGGCCCTGCAGGGCCAGGTCATAGGCCTGCAGAGTGAATTCGATGGCCTGGTCGCCGTTGGCATGGATCATCAGCGGCCAGCCTTTTTTCACCGCCGCGTGGATAAATTCCTGGTATTTGACCGGGAGTGTTTTCGGGGTGTCCTCGCCCTCGTCGCACAGATTGAAGTTGCCCACCGGGCGGGCGGTCTCGCAGCAGTAGGGCGCGACCTGATAGCCGGTCAACCCCTGGTTGGACCCGTCCGAGATCACCTTGATCGAGCCCTGATACATGTGCCTGGCCTCTTCCCGCGTGGCCGGCCGATAGTCCGGCAGCAGCTTGAGGGCTTCGAGCGAGTTGTTGCAGGCGGCGGCGTAGCCGATCCGCAGCGTTCTGGGGTGGGACAGGAAGTAGGCGTTCAATACCAGCTTCGACAAGGGGTCCATCATCGCGTCGTACAGCAGGGTGATCCCGCGACTGGCCGCGGTGGCGAAGAAGGTGTCCAGGCGCTCGAAGATCTTCAGCATTGCAAGCTTCTGCCTGGCGGGAATCGACAGGATCCCGGCCACTATCTGGGTTTCCTGCAGCACGCCGTTCTCCACCATGACCCCGGTTCTTTCATGCACCAGATCCCGAGCCGCCGTGTTCATGTAGGCGGTGTGCATGGAGGCACTGATCAGCAGCATCGGCCGCTTGGCCTCGATGGTGTCCAGGTAGCCCTCTTCGGGCGTGTCGCCACATTGCAGGGTAATGAGTTGGTTCAGGCCGCCCGGCACCACCTTGAACGGCATCAGCGCCGGATCGACCAGGTGCCCGAGGACCCAGCTCGTGCTGTCATCGGGGAGGTTGTTCTGGATGGTTTCCTTCAGCCAGCCCCAGGTATAGAGCGGCCGCAGGCGCTGGCTGTTTTTCTCTGGCGCCTGCTGGCTATCGCCGTCGTCGGGCTCGATGGCGCCCAGGTTCAGCCAGCCATCCATGGCGCAGCTCTGCACGATGTGGGCGTGGGGTTCGACCAGGCCGGGCAGCAGGGTCTTGCCGTGCAGCGACTGCTTCTTGTAGTCGATGCCCAGGGCCTGCATGCGGGCTTCGACGGCGGCCAGGGTGCCCGCGGCGACCACGTCGCCGGCATGGATGCCCAGAGCTTCGACCCGCTCATCCATGTTGCCGTCGCGCAAGGGGTAGATGATGCCGTCATGAAACACCAGGGACTCGCCGTTCGCGTCCCTGGCCGGGCCCTGTGCCGCGTTGGGGTGGCTGGCGATATAGCTGGCGGGGTCGAGGGTGTCTTTCAAGGCTTCCCAGACGGGGTTGTGGCAGCCGCACTGGATGTAATCGTGATCATTTCCATTTGATCCCATGATGCTTTCCTCGGGTTTTCGGTGGTGATGAGGCGTTGTGGGGGGATGAGCCCAGGCTCTTCAAACGAGGTGGCCAGCCGGCTCGGGCTGAGCGTAGCAGCGCTTTGCACGGCGAACAGGACGGTCGTCGGGGGGCGCCGGACCACCTCCGGCGCCCCGGGTGGGGCGGTTGGCGCGGGGCGGATCAGAGCTTGATCAGCACTGATTTCAACTCGGTGTAGTGCTCGATGGCCGCGTGCCCCATTTCCCGACCAAGCCCGGACATCTTGTAGCCGCCAAACGGCAGTGCCGGGTCCAGGGCACTGTGGCAGTTGACCCACACCGAACCGGACTTGATCCGCGGAATCATCCGGTGCACCGCCGCCAGGTCGTTGGACCAGATGCTCGCGCCCAGGCCGTAGGGGCTGTCGTTGGCCATGCGCAGGGCGTCGGCCTCATCGTCGAAAGGAATGGCCACCAGCACCGGGCCGAAGATCTCTTCCTGCACCAGCGAATGCCTCTGGTCCACATCCACTATCACCGTCGGCTTGACGAAATACCCCGGGCCGAACTGTTCGCCGCCGCAGGCGATGGTGGCGCCGCTTTCGCGGCCCATCTCGATGTAGCGATAGACCCGCTCCTGCTGGCGCGCGGAAATCAGCGGGCCCATCTCGACGCTGGTGTCCAGGCCATTGCCCAGCTTCATGGCATTGGCGATGCCGGCGATGTCGGCTACCACCTTGTCGAAATGCTTGCGCTGCACATACAGCCGGGAGCCGGCGCAGCAGACCTGGCCCTGGTTGAAGAAGATCGCGCTGGCAGCCCCGGCCGCGGCGCTGGCCAGATCGGCGTCGGCCATGACGATGGTTGGCGACTTGCCCCCCAGTTCCAGGGTTACCCGGGTCATGGAGTCCATGGCGATCTTGCCGATTTCCTTGCCCACGGCGGTGGAGCCGGTGAAGGTCAGCTTGTCCACCAGAGGGTTGCGGGTCAGGGCGCTGCCGGCGGTGATGCCGGTGCCGGTGACTACGTTGAACACGCCGTCGGGGTAGCCGGCTTCCTGCACCAGTTCGGCGAGTTTCAGGGCGCTGAGCGGAGTTTCATCGGCGGGCTTGAGCACCAGGGTGCAACCGGTGGCCAGGGCCGGGCCGAGTTTCCAGCAGGCCAGCAGCAGCGGGAAGTTCCAGGCGACGATGGCGCCGACCACGCCCACGGCTTCGCGGCGGATAAAACTGTGGAACTGATCGTCAGGCATCAGGGGCAGCGAGACCTCGACGCTTGAACCCTCGATCTTGGTCGCCCAGCCGGCCATGTAGCGCAAGAAATCGATGGACAGTTGCACGTCCATGGCCTGGGCCACGGCGGCGCTCTTGCCGTTGTTCAGGCATTCCAGCTGGGCCAGCAGTTCGGCGTCGCGCTGCATCAGGTCGGCGAGTTTCCACAGCAGGTTCTGCCGCTCCCGGGGGCGGGTGCGGGTCCAGGGCGAATCGTCGAAGGCCTGGCGTGCGGCGAGCACTGCGCGATCGACATCGTCCACCGTGGCCCGGGGCACCAGGCACAGCTGTTCGCCGGTGGCGGGGTTGCGCAGGGGCATGGTCTGGCCGTCGCCGGCCTCGGTCCAGTGGGCACCGATCAGCATGCGCGGGGCGCGCTGGATAAAGGCCGTGGTAGCGGCGAGCAGTGGGGCAATAGCCATGGCGAAGCCTCTTGTTGTAGGTGAGGCAGGGGCTTTCGCAATGGCTGTGCCAGTTCCACCCAGGCGCCGCGGCCCCGCTATGGCGGGGCCTGGGGCGCAGTACCGGGGCTTGCGCGGCGGCAGTTTTTCGCAAACTGCGACTGCCCGGTGAGATTCAAGAGACGCATCGGCTGGCAGGTTCCGGGGGCCGGCAGGGGGCTCTAGATGTGCAGCCAGGCCAGGGTGCCCAGTAGCACGCTGCCGCCGGCCGCGCCGTAGGCGAGCTTCTTCAGCCATTCCTTGCGGGTCAGCAGGGTGATGGCCGCCATCGAAATGGCGATCTGGATCGCCATCATCGCCTGGGCCCAGCGATGGTGCTGGTGCAGCGCGGCTTCCGATTGCTCGTCCCAGTCCCGGGCCTCGGCTTCCAGGGCCTCGGCCTTGAGGCGCACCGCTTCCTTTTCCTTCTGGTAGCGCTGGGCTTCGATGCCGTAGTGCGCGGCATCGACTCCGGGAATGTGGGTCGCCAGCTCCGCCAGGTTCTGCCGGCTGGACTTGGCCTGGTAGTAGCTCCACTGGTTGGCGGCTTCGGTCTTTTTCATCGCGGCATTGTTCTTGTCCATCGCCGCCAGGCTTTCCGAGGAGCCGGCCTGATAGCTCAGGAGCGCTCCCAGGGTGGCCATGATCGCCGTCATCACCGCGATCTTGCTGGCGAAGCGGTCACTGCGCGCGTGGGCTTGTTCGCTCACGTGTTCCAGGTGCTTTTCGTGGGGGCTGGGCACATCGAAGTCTTCGGTCATGGCGATCCGATCGGCTGGGTAGGGGGTGTTTCAAATTGTATCCATGGCCACTGGCGCCAGCAGGGCCAGTGTGAGTTCGTTCAGCTGGCCGACAGCCTGGAGCTGTGGGCCCAGGCCGGAAGGGCCGCGCTTGGGATCAAGGTTGACCATTTCGCGATAATCGAAAAGAAGTTCTCGTTAGACGGTCGCCAGCTGGCCTTTCTAAAGTAGGCGCTTCGAATCCGTGAGTACTTCCCATGCCCATTTACCCGAGGCCTGCATGGGCCCTGTGCGCCCTGTTGGCCGGTTGCACCCTGGGGCCGGAACGGCCGCCCGGCAGCACTGTGCCCCTGCCCGTGAGCCACCCGGACGCAATGGCCGAGCAGGGGCTCGACCAGTGGTGGCAGCTCTACCGTGACCCTGGGCTCAATGCCGCGGTACAGGAAGCCCTGAGCCAGAACCGCGACTTGCGGATGGCTGCGGCCAACCTGCTTCAGGCCCGGGCGCTGCTGCGCGAAACCGATACCCTGCGCCAGCCTTCCACCCAGGTGACGGCCCGCGCCGGCTACGGCAGTACCGCCGACGACCAGCTGGAAGCCGCCTTGCAGGACAGCCAGCACATCCGCACCGGCAGCCGCTATGGGGTCGGCCTGGATGTGCAGTGGGAGGCCGACCTGTTCGGCCGCCTGCACGGCCTGGCCGATGCCGCCCGGGCCGATGCCGAGGCGGCCCGGGCCGCCGAAGATGGCCTGCGGGTGGTGGTGGCCGCGGAAACCACCCGTGCCTGGTTGCAGGCCTGCAGCTATGGCCAGCGCCTGCAGGTGGCGGGCGAGTCCCTGGCGCTGGTGGAGCAGGGCCGGGCCCTGAGTGCCATGTTGTATCAGGCCGGCGCCGCAGTGACCCTGGATGTGGTGCGGGCCGAAGGCCTGGTGGGTCAAGTGCAGGCCAGCCTGCCGCCGTTGCAGGCCGGGCGGCAGCGGGCCCTGGCCGAACTGGCCGTCTTGCTGGGGCGCCCCCCGGGCGATGCACCGGCGGCGGCCAAGGCTTGTCACCAGGCCCCGCGCCTGGGTTCGCCCATGCCCCAGAGCGATGCCCTGGCCATGCTGCGTCGGCGTCCCGACGTGAGCCAGGCCGAGCGCCGGCTGGCGGCGGCCACGGCGCGCATCGGCGTGGCCCGGGCCGACCTCTATCCAAGGGTCAGCCTGGGGGCCGGGGTCTTCACGTCGGCGCACCACCCCGCAGGTTTCGATGACCGCGACGCGTCGGTCTGGCAACTGGGGCCGCTGTTGTCCTGGAGCTTGCCCAACCTCAATGCCGCCCGCGCCCGCATCGCCCAGGCCAGCGCCGGAGAAAGCGCGGCGCTGGCGGATTTCGACCGCAGCATCCTGGCGGCCCTGAAGGAGCAGCAACAGGCCCTGAGCGACTACCAGGCCGCGTTGCAGCGCCAGCAAGCCCTGCACCTGGCAGCCGAACGTGACCACCAGGCCTTGCGCCTGGCCGGGCTAGCCAGGGCCGCCGGTGCCTCCACGGCCCTGGATTACCTCGATGCCCAGCGCACCGATGTACGTACCCGGGCCGCGGCAGCGCAGGCCGATGCCGCCGTCATCGATACCCAGGTGCTGGTGTTCAAGGCCCTGGGCGGCGGCTGGCGCAGCGCGCCGCCGATTGTCCTGCCGCAGCCGAGCCGGGCTGCGGCCAACTCTTTCCCGCGAACCCCCAACGAGCCTTTGCAATGACCCAGACCCCTGTTCCCGCTTTCCCGGCGCAAGCCGTCACCCGCCGTCGCTTACTCGGTTATGCCGGGCTGGCGCTGGTGTTGCTGCTGATTCTGGCCTGGGGCCTGCGCTGGTGGTTCAACGGGCGTTTCCTGGTGGAGACCGACGATGCCTACCTGCGCTCGGACATCGTCACCATCGCGCCCCGGGTCGCCGGCTACCTGGTGGCGGTCGAGGTCCGGGACAACCAGCCGCTCAAGGCTGGCGACCTGCTGGCGCGGATCGACGACAGCGACTACCGGGCCCGGGTCGAACAGGCGGAAGCGGCGCTGCGCGAGGCCCAGGCCGAACAGCGTGCCGGGCAGGCGCGGCTGGCCAATCTGGCCGCCCGCCAGCAACAGCAGCAGAGCCTGATCGCCGAAGCCCAGGCCCGGGTCGGCGCCGCCGAGGCCGAGGCACAACGGGCCGGCCAGGAAGGGCGGCGGCAGCAGCACCTGGCCAGCCAGCAAGTCAGCAGCGTGCAGCAACTGGAAAACGCCGCCGCCCTGGCCCGTCAGGCCGATGCCGCCCTGGGCGCGGCCCGCGCCAGCCTGGCCGCGCGGCGCCAACAGGTACAGGTGCTCGATACCGAACAGCAAAGCGCCCGGGCGCAACTGGACAAGCTCGAAGCGGGCGTGGCCCGGGTCACGGCCCAGCGGCAACTGGCCCGCATCGATCTGGCTCGCACCTTGATCCGCAGCCCGGTGGACGGTATCGCCGGCCAGCGGCGCCTGCGCCTGGGGCAGTACGTCGAAGTCGGTGCGCCGCTGTTGGCGGTGGTGCCTGAGGACGCCTATGTGGTGGCCAACTACAAGGAAACCCAGGTCGACGGCATGCGGCCCGGGCAAGCGGCGCGGGTCGAGGTCGACGCCCTGGGTGGCCATGTACTGGAGGGACGGGTGGAGAGTTTCGCCCCGGCTTCCGGCGCCGAATTCGCCCTGCTGCCGGCGGACAACGCCACCGGCAACTTCACCAAGATCGTGCAGCGCATGCCGGTGCGCATCCGCCTCGATCCGGGGCAGCCGCGACAGGCGCAGCTGCGCCCCGGGATGTCGGTGGTGGTGACCGTGGACACCCGTCATGACTAGTGCCCAGGCCGTATCGGAAGGCACCGGCGAGGCCGCCGCACAGGCAATCTCCCTGCGCACCTGGGTGGCGGTGCTGGGCAGCGTGGTGGGCTGCTTCATGGCCGGGATGAACGTGCACGTGACCAACGCTTCCCTGCCGGACGTGCGTGGTTCCCTGGGGGCGACTTTCGAGGAGGGGTCGTGGATCACCACCGCCTACCTGGTGGCGGAGATCATCATCATTCCCATGACCGGCTGGCTGGTTTCGGTGTTTTCCATGCGCCGGGTGCTGATGGTCGGCACCGCCGGTTTCGTGCTGTTTTCGATCGCCTGTTCCCTGGCGCCGAACATCCACAGCCTGATCTTCGCCCGGGTGCTGCAAGGGGCCTTTGGCGGGGTGCTGATTCCCCTGTCGTTCCAGCTGATTGTCACCGAGCTGCCGGCGGCCCGGCATCCCATGGGCATGGCCCTGTTCGCCGTGGCCAACAATGTCGCCCAGGCCGCGGGACCGTCCCTGGGCGGCTGGCTCACCGATGCCTATTCGTGGCGCTGGATCTTCTACCTGCAAGTGCCGCCGGGGCTGTTGCTGCTGGCGGCCATCGGCTGGTCGGTGCGGCCCCAGCCCATGGTCCTGGCAAAGTTGCGCCAGGGTGACTGGGGCGGCATCGCCAGCATGGCCGTGGGCCTCTCGGCGTTGCAGATCATGCTGGAGGAGGGTGGCCGTTACGACTGGTTCGCCTCAAGCTTCATCAGCCATTGCGCGATCCTGGCCACGGTCGGCCTGCTGGCCTTCGTGGCCATCGAACTGCGTCGCGAGCAGCCGTTGATCAACCTGCGCCTCTTGGGGCGCTACAACTTCGGCATTGCCAGCCTGATGCAATTCACCTTCGGTGCGGTGGTGTTCGGCGTGGTGTTCCTGGTGCCCAACTACTTTGCCCAGATCCACGGCTACAACGCCCGGCAGATCGGCCTGATGATGATTCCCTACGGCCTGATCCAGTTCGTCATGTCGTTCGCCACCCCGCGGCTGATGCGCTGGACCAGCGCCCGCACCATCATCATTGCCGGGTTCGCCATCACTGGCATCGGCTGCCTGATGAACATCCACCTCAACCCCGATGCCTCGGTGAACGTCATCGTGCCCTCGCTGGTGGTGCGTGGTATCGGCCAGTCGCTGGTGGTGGTGGCGCTGGGGGTGATGGCGATCCAGGGGCTGGAAAAGGACCAGGTGGGCTCGGCCTCCGGACTGTTCTCCATGGTGCGTAACGTCGGCGGGGCCATCGGTATCGCGCTGTCCAGCCAGATCGTGGTGGAGCGCGAGAAACTCCACGCCCAGCGCATTGGCGAATCCGTCAGCCTGTTCGCCCAGGCCACCCAGGAGCGCCTGGTGGAACTGGTGCGCCTGCTGGCCCAGGCACCGGTAGAGTACGCAACGGCCCTGCATTCGGCGGCGCTGGCGCCCCTGCGCCAGCAAGCCCTGGGCATGGTGGACAAGGTGCTGCACCGCGACGCCCTGCTGCTGGCCTACAGCGATGCCTTCTTGCTGGCGGGGCTGGCCATGCTGTTGTGCGTGGTGGCCGGTGTGCTGCTGCGCCGGGCCTGAGCCCTCAGCGGTAGAACTCCGAAGGCGGCGTGCCGAACTGGCGCTTGAAGGCGGCGGCGAAGGCGCTCTGGCTGTCGTAGCCGTGCTGCAGCGCCACTTGCACCACCGGCATGCCCTCGGCCAGGCACTCCAGGGACATCAGCAACCGCGCCTGCTGGCGCCAACGGCCAAAGGTGATGCCGGTGTGGCGTTGGAACTGGCGATGGAAGGTCTTGGCGCTCATGGCCAGGCAGTCGCCCCATTGTTCGGCGGTGCGGTTGTCCGAAGGATCGTCCGCCAGCGCCTGGCACACCCGCAGCATGCGCGGCTCATGGGGCCAGGGCAGGCTGAACGGCAGCACCGGCAGCGAGCGCATCTCATCGAGGATCAGGCGCATCAGGCGGCCGTCGCGGCTGTCCGGCGAATAGTGCGTGCCGACCTGGGCGGCGGCCAGGATCAGCTCACGCAGCAACGGCGAGACCTCGATCACGCAGTCATGCTCGGGCAGGCCGGCAATGGCATCGACATTGATGAACAGGCTGCGCATGCGCACCGCGCCGCGCATGCGTACCCGGTGCTCGACGCCGGCCTGCAACCACACCCCGCGGCTGGGCGGCACCACCCAGCGGCCGGACTCGGTGTCGATCACCAGCACGCCCTCGATGGCATAGGCCAACTGCGAGCGTGGATGGCTGTGGGCAGGTATTTCATGGCCGTTGGGGTAATCCACGGCGATGCTGGTAACCGGCATGGACAGGCAGTCGATGGACGAGACAACAAGCAGATCGGACATGCAGCGCAGCGCCTCCGTCCTGGAAGGGATCAGGGGGCGCTTATCATAGGTGAAAATGTCCATTTTGCGATAATCAAAGGGCGTTTAGCGCATTACATTCAGAATATCGCTACCTAGACTACAGATCACTCCTTGCCCGCCGACGGTTGCAACCGCCCATGAACCCCCTGTTCCTGACCCTGCTACTAGCGCTACCCCTGCCTTACGGCCGGGGTCTGCCGGTGCTGCCAGGAACCTGGCACCCAGGCTGATCTCCCCCAGACTCCGGCCTCGAAGCGCTTTCCATGATGAAAGCAGGGGAGATCCATCGCGTTCTCCATTGTGCTTTCGAGGTCAGTATGCTCGCCCATCCCCATACCAAATACCGTGCCTTTGCTCCCGTGGACCTGGCCTCGCGCCAGTGGCCGTCACGTACCATCACCCAGGCTCCGATCTGGCTGTCCACCGACCTGCGCGATGGCAACCAGGCGCTGTTCGAGCCGATGAACCGCGAGCGCAAGCTGCGCCTGTTCGAGGAACTGGTGCGCCTGGGCTTCAAGGAAATCGAAGTGGGATTCCCCGCCGCCTCGCGCACCGATTTCGAGGTGGTCCGCGAGCTTGTGGAACAGCAGCGGATTCCCGCCGATGTCACGCCCATGGTGATGACCCAACTGCGCGAGGACCTGATCCGCGAAACCGTACGCAGTGTGCAGGGTGCGCGCCGGGTCATCGTCCACCTGTACAACGCCATCGCCCCGGTCTGGCGGCGCGTGGTGTTCGGGCTTTCGGTGGATGAGGTCGAGGCCCTGGTAGAGCGCCATGTCAGGCTGTTGCGCGAGTTGACCGACCAGCACCCGGAAACCGAATGGGTGTTGCAGTATTCCCCCGAAACCTTCTGCATGGCGGAGCTCGAGGTGTCCCTGCGCATGTGTAACACCGCGATCCGTACCTGGGACGCCGGCCCGGGGCGCCCGATCATCATCAACCTGCCGACCACCGTCGAGGTGGCCACCGCCAACGTCTTTGCCGACCAGATCGAATGGATGCACAAGCGCCTGGAGCGCCGCGACCAGGTCATGCTGTCAGTGCACCCGCACAACGACCGGGGCACCGGCGTGGCCTGTGCCGAACAGGCGTTGCTGGCGGGCGCCCAGCGGGTGGAGGGCTGCCTGTTCGGCAATGGCGAGCGCAGTGGCAACCTGGATCTGGTGACCCTGGCCCTGAATCTCTATACCCAGGGCATCAGCCCCGGGCTGGACTTCTCCGATATCGCGGCAGTGGCCCGGGTTGCCGAGGAATGCACGGCGCTACCGATCCATCCGCGCCATCCCTATGTCGGCGACCTGGTGTTCACCGCCTTTTCCGGCTCGCACCAGGACGCCATCGCCAAGGGCTTTGCCGCCCAGGCGGCTGACGGTTTCTGGGAGGTGCCCTACCTGCCCATCGATCCGCAGGACCTGGGGCGGACCTACGACAGCATCGTGCGGGTCAACAGCCAGTCCGGCAAAGGCGGGATCGCTTTCCTGCTGCAGCGTGACCACGGCATCGTCATGCCCCGGCGCATGCAGATCGAGTTCAGCGCCATTGTGCAGAAGCTGGCTGATGCCAGTGACGCCGAGTTGAGCAGCGACGCTTTATGGGAGGTGTTCCAGCGCACCTATCTGGCGTGCGCAGAGGGCACGGCCGGCCTGCGGTATCTCGCTCATCGGTTGTTCGATGCCCCCGAGGGGCAGGGGATCGAGCTGCGGGTCGCCACCCCCGGGAACCAGGAGGCGTGCTTGCATGGCGTGGGCAACGGACCTGTCGCGGCGGCCCTGGCCGCCCTGGCCGCCCTGGGCTTGCCGCTGCGCATCGACAGTTTTGAAGAGCGCAACCTGGGGGCGGGGGCCGATGCGCAGGCGCTGGCAATTGTCGAAGCGGTGTGGCCGGGCGTTGCCGGGTCACGTTTTGGCGCCGGCTGTCACGCCAATATCGTCACCGCCTCGGTGCAGGCCGTGATCAATGCCGCGGCGCGGTTTTATCCCGAGCAGGCGCCGGCATTCGTCCCCACCCAGGCATCGCTTGCGGAGCGGGCGGCTCCCTGAGTGACCCGCACCAGCAGTCGGCGCCCCAGGGGCCGGCCGCTGGAGCCCGGGCAAAAAAAAGCCCGCTGTAGCGCGGGCCAAATGGGATTCGTTAAGGAGTGATTGGCAATATAGGGGCGGCGAGGTGAAAGCACCGTGAAAAAAAAGTCGTGCAGGGATAAACCTCCAGCATCTTTGCCCAAGTCGTAGGGTGTTTTCGGATATGTCCGATATTACTGCCCCTGGAGCCCGCGTATATTCCCTCCTGCTCGCCCAGCCAAAGGGGGTACTTCGGTCTGGATGCCACTGCCGAAGTGATGGGCGAGCACCTTTTTCCCTCCTGCCGTTTCTTTCTGCCTGGCTGTTTCCTTCCTGCTTGGCCTGGCCAATATCCTCATCCCATTCCCTTCAGGGCAGATCGAGCCGGCGCCGGATCTCGGCCCACAGTTGCGGGTCGTCGAAGTCGTTGATCACGCGGTGGGCGCCGGCATCCAGCAGGGTTTGCGGGCGCTGGCTGGTGGCCAGGCCGAACGTGCAGATCCCGGCTTTTACCGCGGCTGTCAGCCCGGGTACCGAGTCTTCGAAGGCCAGGGCCTGGTCGGCGGTGGCCTGCAGGCATTCCAGGCCGCTCAAGTAGGGCAGGGGATCGGGCTTGGCCCCAGGCAACTCCTCGGCCACCAGCACCGTCTGGAAGCGCTGCCGCAGGCCCAGCACCTCGAGCATGTGCTCGGCATTGGCCCGGGGCGCGTTGGTGACCACGCACACGCCGATGCCGTGCTCCTGGGCAAAATCCAGCAGGCGCAGCAGGCCGGGCATGGGCATCAGTTGCGGGGAGAGTTGGCGAAAGCGCACTTCCTTGCGCTCGGCAAAGGCTTCATGTTCCGCCACGCTGCGCTCGGGGAACAGGTAGCGGCACATGTTGGCATTGGCCTGGCCGCTGACATGGGCTTCGAATTCTTCCTGGGTGAAGGTCCGGCCATCCTCTTCCAGCAGCAGCTGCTGCAGGGCCTGCAGGTGCAGGGCGTCGGTGTCGGTCAGGGTGCCATCAAGGTCGAAGAGCAGAGCATTGAGCATGGGACAGTTCCTGTCGGGCCCCATCCGGGCCGGTTGGCTGAATCGATCAAGCCCGCATCCTAGCAGGCTTGATCCCAACCGTGACCGGTTCGCTCGGGGCCTCAGCCCTGTGCGTTGTCGCCTTCGCCCTGGTCTTCCACTTCGTCAGGCTGCGGGCAGTAGTCCTGGGGGGTGGCCGGCCACAGCACCTGGTCATGGCCGTCGTGCACCTGTTCGGCGCCGCAATCGACCTGGCTGACCTGGAAGCTCGGAGTGCCGTCCAGGCGATACAGGGCCTTGAGGCTGCGGGACTGATCGTCGCCCATGCCTTCCACGGCATAGCCGAAGATGGCGCCGCGGGTTTCGTCCACCACCAGTTCCTGCCACTTACCGGGGATCAGCCGCTTGCCCTTGAGGTCGTACAGCGCCGAGGTGGCCAGGGCCGAGGTGTCGTCGGTGGCCAGCAGGTAGTGGCCGCTGTTGTCCAGGCGGATGTCGACGTACTGGCCCGGCTCCAGCAGCACCTTGCCGCTGGCGTCCATCAGGCCCACGGTACGCACCTGGGTGGCCTGGCCGAACAGGGTGGCCTGCTTGGTCGGGCTGTTGGCGGTGCTGAAGACGAACAGGTCGGCATTGATCGCGCCGATCTGGGCGTAGGTGGGCTTGAACAGCTCGACGCCCTTGTCCACATCGAAGATACCGAAGGTGGCGCTGAACACGTTCTGCAGCACCGCGACCTGGTTCAGCCCCGGTACCTGCCGGAACATTCCCAGGGGGCTGAAGCCGGCCGGGTCCGCCGAGTCGTAGACCGGCTGCACCTTCCATTGGCCCTGGCGGTCGATCAGCCCGGCCTTGCCGGAGCTGCCGTCGGCGTTCTTGGCGGTGACCAGCGCGCCCTGCTTGCCGAATACCTGGCAGGTGCCGAACTTGGCCTGGATCACGGTCTTGCCCTGGAAATCCATGTAGCCGCAGGGGCTGTCGTATTTTTCCCGGAAGGCCACCAGGCCGTCACCCGGTTCGCCCATCCAGTTGTAGGTGGCGGCGCTGATCAACTGGGCCTGGGCATCGGCCAGGGCCTTGCCCTGTTCGGTGCTGACCACCAGATGCTGGTTGGCAAAGTAGTCGATGCTGTCGAAGTCGATCTTCTTCTGCTCGCCGGTCTTGAGGTTCAGCGCCCACTTGTCGTTGCCGCGTTCGGCGATCATCCACCAGCCGCGCTTGGCGAAGTCATCGCGGACCATGCTGCTGTCATACAGGGCTTCGGTCACCACCTCGCCCTTGGCACTGAGAATGCCGCGCTTGCCGCCGATCTCGTAGACGATGAAGTCGTCGTTGCCGCCCACGTACAGATCGTCGAAGCGCGGTGGCTGAATCTGTTTGCCGCTCTGGTCGATGATGCCCAGCTTGCCGTCCTGGCCGAAGCCGAAGTAGCCCGGGGTCAGCAGCCGCAGGTCATCGGTGAAGGCGGCCTTGAGGGTCTGCTTGCCATCGGCGCTGCTGAGGTTCCAGGTACCGTCCTTGGCGAACAGGAAGGTCTTGTCCAGGGGCAGGGCAACCACGGCGTCGTAGTCGTTGTCGGCGCTGACCAGCACCTTGCCGTCCTGGTCCAGCACCGCGCATTCGCCATTGGCGCAGATCGGCATGACCATGGCCGCCGGAGCGGGGGCCGCAGCGACGGCTGCAGTCTTGGGACTGGTTTCTTCCTTGCATCCGACCAGGGTCAGGGCAGACAACGAGAGGATCAGCGAGCCGAGACGGGCACAGGCGCTTCTATCCATGAACTTCAGGTTCCTTGTAAGAGGGGAGGTGCGGCACACCCCATGGGACGGGGCAGGCAAAGCGGGGGTGATTCTGCGGCGCCGCCGGATAAATGCAAGATCCAATTGCAAAGAAAACCAGCGGTACAGCCTCGTCGCCGGCCTTGAGAGCTGTTCTGGCGCTGGCTAATCGCTGTCTCAGACTGAGACGTTTGTCTCGAAATTGAACGTCGGGTAACACCCGCAAGCCCGCCAGGGACCGGCGTCTTCGCCCAAGTCGTTGATTCCGGGTTCTTTTATAAGCTGGCACGCTCCGTGTATTGCATATCAGCAGACGTTTCTCTTGCCTCCATGACCGGGCGTGCCGGGCATGGCAGAAACCATAAAAACGACTCGCTAAAAATAAGAAAGCACCGTGGGAGGTTTGACGTTGATGAAGAGAAGACTGCGCCTGAGGCTCAGTGCCAGCCTGCTGGCCATTGCCACCTGTACCGCCTTGCATGCCCCTTCGAGTTTTGCCGCTCGGGATGCGCAGAGCATCCTCAAGGAAACCTGCCAGGGTTGCCACACCCCCGAGGCCGGGGAAGCCCTGAGCCGCATCAGCCACCAGCGCAAGACCCCGGAAGGCTGGCTGATGAGCATTGCCCGCATGCAGACCATGCACGGGCTGCAAATCAGCGATGACGACCGCCGCACCCTGGTCAAGTACCTGGCCGATACCCAGGGCCTGGCGCCCAGCGAGACCGACGGCGTGCGCTACGCCCTGGAGCGACGGCTGAACACTGTCGAGCATTTCGACGAACAGACCACCCAGATGTGCGCCCGCTGCCACTCCGGCGCGCGGATCGCCCTGCAACGCCGGCCGGCCCAGGAATGGGAGCGGCTGGTGAATTTCCACCTTGGGCAATGGCCATCCCTGGAGTACCAGGCGCTGTCCCGGGACCGGGAATGGCTGCCCACCGCCCTCAAGGAAATGGTGCCGCTGCTGGCCCAGCGTTATCCCCTCGACAATCCCGCCTGGACAGCCTGGCAACAGGCCCGCCCGCAAGCGGCGGCGCTGGCGGGGGACTGGAGCTTCAGCGGCCACCTGCCGGGCAAGGGTGAACTGGCCGGGGTGATGAGCGTCAGCGCCGGGGAAGGCGATCAGTTCAAGCTCAGCGTCAAGGGCCAGTACGCCGATGGCAGCCCGTTCAATGGCGAGGGCAGCGCGATCCTCTACAACGGCTATGAATGGCGCGGCAATGTCACCGTGGATGGCGTGGTCATGCGCCAGGTGCTGGCGGCACAGGGCAATGCACTGCAAGGGCGGATGTTCGAGGCCGAGCACGACGAGCGCGGCCTGGACTTCATCGCCGCCCGGCAAGGCAGCCAGCGGTTGCTGGCGGTGCAGCCGGGTTACCTGAAGGCCGGTGAGGAGGCCGAGGTGACCCTGGTGGGCGCGGGCCTTGCGGGCACTCCGAGCTTCGGCAAAGGGGTGGAGGTCGTGCAGGTGCTGGAGCAGAGCCCCGAACGCATCCGCGTCAGGCTCAAGGCGGCGGCCAGCGCCCAGCCGGGACTGCGGGAAGTCAGCGTCGGCAGCCTCAAGGGCGCGACGCTGGCGGTGTACCAGCGCATCGCCGAGGTCAAGGTGGTGCCGGCATTTGCCGTGGCGCGGATCGGTGACGGCGGCGGTTCGACGCCCAAGGTCCAGGGCCGCTTCGATGCCGAAGCCTGGGGCAAGGGGGCCGACGGCAAGGCCTACCGCATCGGCGTGATGCCGGCGCAGTGGAAGGTCGAGGCCTTCGACGCCCAGGCGGCCAAGGATGAAGACGTCAAGTACGCCGGCAGCATGCAGGCTGACAGTGGCGTGTTCACCCCAGGGGATGCCGGGCCCAACCCGCTGCGCAAGATGTCCACCAACAACGCCGGCAACCTCAAGGTGATCGCTGCGGTGGAGGAGGGGGGCAAGGCCCTGACCGGTGAAGGCCAGCTGATCGTCACCGTGCAACGCTGGAACAATCCACCCATTCCCTGAGGGGCGTCGAGCGATACCGACAGACACTTTCAGGCAATGACCGCAGGCCCCGAACGCGGGGCAGGCACAGGAGGTTGTAATGGGCGCAATTCTGAATCTGGTGGAGCGCAACCTGCATGAAGTGCAGGTGGACGCCAACCGCATGCTGTTCCATATCCCCAGCAGTTCGCTGTTTGCCAGCGATGCCTTGACCGGCAGCATCATCGATGCGCTGCGCGGCCCGGGCTGTACCCCGGAAGACTTGATCCAGCGTCTGGCCGGCGCCTATGACGGTGCCGACGTCAGCGACACCCTGCGTGAGCTGATGGCCCTGGAACTGGTCAGCGACGGCTCGCCCCTGACCCCGGAAATCGGCGTCAAACGGGTCGAACGCACGGCGATCAATACCGTGGTGCTCAACGTCAATACCGGCTGCAACCTGAGCTGCACCTACTGCTACAAGGAAGACCTGGACAAGCCCTCGGCGGGCAAGAAGATGGGCCTGGACACGGCCATTGCCTCGGTGGAAATGCTGCTCCAGGAGTCCCCGGACGAGGAGCGCTACACCGTGGTGTTCTTCGGCGGCGAACCCTTGAGCAACCGGCCGCTGATCGAGGCCATGGTGGACTACTGCGAACAGCGCTTTGCCGCGGCCGGCAAGTTCGTCGAGTTCGTCATGACCACCAACGCCACCCTGCTCACCGAAGAGGTGGTGGACTACCTCAACGCCCACCGCTTCGGGCTTTCGGTGAGCATCGACGGGCCCAAGACCGTGCACGACCGCAACCGCATCACCGTGGGCGGGCAAGGCACCTATGACGTGGTGCGGCGCAAGGCGAAGATGCTTCTGGAACGCTACGACAGCCGGCCGGTGGGGGCGCGGGTGACCCTGACCACCGGGGTCACCGACCTTGAGACCATCTGGGATCACCTGTTCAACGAGCTGGGGTTCGCCGAAGTGGGGTTCGCCCCGGTGACCTCGGGGGACATCAGCAGCTTCAACCTCAGCAGCGAGGAGTTGATCGAAGTCTTCGCCAGCATGAAGCGCCTGGGCCGGCGTTACCTGGCGGCGGCACTGGAGCACCGCAATATCGGCTTCTCCAACCTGCACCAGCTGATCACCGATATCCACGAGGGCCACAAGAAGGCGCTGCCCTGCGGCGCCGGACTGAAGATGCTGGCGGTGGACCACAAGGGCGAGCTGAACCTGTGCCACCGCTTCACCGGCTCATCCCTGCCGACCTTCGGCAATGTGCATGACGGTGGGGTCAAGCAGATGGAGCTCAATGACTTCCTGTCCCAGCGCCTGGACCGCACCAACACCGGCTGCGACAGCTGCCGCATCCGCAACCTGTGTTCCGGCGGCTGCTACCACGAGAGCTATGCCCGCTACGGCGACCCGGCGCATCCGACTTATCACTATTGCGAACTGATGCGTGACTGGGTGGATTTCGGCATCGAAGTCTACAGCCGGATCATGGCGCACAACCCTGCGTTCATCAGCAGCTACATCACTCCGCGCAAGGCTCACTGACATGAAACATCTCAAGCCGATCAACAACAAAGCTCAGAAACTGACCGAGGCCGCGGCCCAGGACCGTATCGAAGAAGTGCTGGCGATGAACTCCGTGGCCGGCTGCGCCTCGACCACCGACCCGGGCTGGGAAATCGATGCCTTTGGCGGCGTCTCGTCGCTGTGCCAACCGATGGAGGCCGACCTCTACGGCTGCTCCGACCCTTGCTGGTGGCCGGCCCAGGTGCCGGACATGATGAGCACCTACCCCGACTGGAACAAGGACGCCCAGGCCTCCAACGACAACTGGCGCAACCTCGGCACCGTCTTCCCCAAAGACAAGTAACCGGACAGCACAAGGATTCCAGCATGCGAGCTATCACAGTGTGCGGCCTGGCCGCCGGCGCGGTTCTCAGCGCCTGTTCTTTCACCGCCCTGGCCGACGAGGGCCTGGCCCTCAACAGCGGTCACGAGTACATGGTGACCACCAATTACCCGAACAACCTGCACGTTCTCGATCTGGCCACCGACAGCCTGTACAAGACCTGCAAGATGCCCGACGCCTTCGGCCCCGGCACCGTGCAACTGTCGCCGGACCGCAAGATCGCCTACGTGCTGAACAACCACTATGCGGATGTCTACGGCGTCGAGCTCGACAGCTGCAAGCAGGTGTTCCACGCCAGCATCACCCAGCATCCGGGGGAGAAGGCGCGCTCGATGTTCGCCTTCACCGTCAGTCACGACGGCAAGGAGCTGTACACCGTGGCCAACCCGACCCTGTTGCTCAATGACCGCTATGAGGTCAAGGAGCCGCGGCTGGATGTCTACGCCACCGATGCCGGGCTCGACGCCAAGCCGCTGCGCAGTTTCCCCGCGCCGCGCCAGCTGACCATCATGCAGAGCGGCGACGACGGCACCCTGTATGTGGCCGGGCCGGACCTGTACAAGGTCGACGTCAAGACCGGCAAGTTCGAGGTGCTGATCCCCAGCCGCCACTGGAAACGCCCCAACTACAGCGCGCCGGACGTGCTCTACGTGTGGAACCAGCAGACCTTCCGCCATGACTTTTCGCTGCTCTACACCGCGGCGAAGTTCAAGGACAAGAAGCAGGACCCGGCTACCGCCGAGCCGCTGTACGGGCTGTTCAGCGTCGATCTCGCAACCGGCAAGACCGAGACCACCGACTTCGGCCCGCTGACCGAGATCTACTTCAGCGGCATGCGCTCGCCCACGGACCCCAACCTGATGTTCGGCGTGCTCAACCGCCTGGCCAAGTACGACATCAAGCAGAAGAAACTGCTCCAGGCCGCGACCCTGGAACACTCCTACTACTGCATCTCGTTCAACCGGGCCGGGACCAAGATCTACCTGGCGGGGACCTTCAACGACGTGGCGATCTTCGATGTGCAGAGCATGAAGCAGATCGGCAAGATCACCCTGCCGGGCGGCGACATGGCCATCACCACGGCGCAGATCTTCGTCCGCTGACCCCGCCGCCAGCCACCGGCTCCTGTAGGAGCCGGCTTGCCGGCGAACAGGCCGGCAAGCCGTGCAGGGCCCTCGCCGACGCCTTCGCGGGCAAGCCCGCTCCTACCGTGCGGGGACCGGGCAGCTCAAGTCGCCTTCCTTGCACTGCAGGTACTGTTTGAAACTCTCCACGCGGGTCTTGGTCAAGGCCGTGATGCAGTTGCTGTAGGCCACCGGATACAGGCTGCCACCTTCCACGCCCGAGGTGGAAAAACTGCACTCGGCATCGCGGAACGCCACCCAGGCGCGCTGGGCGCTGACCAGCAGCTTTTTGCTGTGTGGCTGGTCTTTCAGGCGCTGGTTGATCTGTTGGTAAAGGGCGTTCAGCTCCTTGTCCGCGGCCTTGTGCTGGAAGTTGGCGCACAGGCTCATATCGGTCTGGGTGGTGTTGTTGCACTCATAGGCCTGGGCCAGTGGAGCAAGCAGCAGCAGCGGCGCAAGGGCCAGCAACAGGATCGGACGCATGGAAAGTCTCGCAATCGGTCAATGAGGAAGAAACAGTCTAGCCGCGGCTGGGTTGCCACTCGGGCCAGCGTTGCAGCGCTTCGTCGGCCAGCCAGGGCACATCGTGGGAGGTCCAGATATGCACCTGTGGCGTCTGCCCCGGATCATCGTCCAGGGTCGCCACCCGCAGGATCACGTGGGGCTGCCCCGGGCGCTCCGCCAGCAGGTGAGAACCGCAGACCGAGCAGAAGTGCCGCAGCTTGCCCGGGGACGATTCGTAGGTGCTCAGGCGTTCCTGGCCCTGGGTCCACTGGAAGTGTTCGCGCATGACTCCGGCGGTCGAGGCAAAGGCCGCGGCGTGGGCCTTGCGGCAGGTCTGGCAATGGCAGTGGCCGATGGGCATGTCCAGGCGCTCGACCCGGTATTGCACCGCCTTGCACAGGCAACTGCCATGCAGCGGCCGGGCAGGCGCGCGACGCCGGGCGGCGGCCAGCAGGTCGTCGGCCATGGCCTGGATCTCCTCGCCCATGTGCAGCTTGGCCAGCCAGTGCGGCGGTATGCCCTGGGCCCCGTAGAAAGCTCCGGCCAACTGGCCGACGATGGCGGCGGTGGTGTCGGCGTCGTCCCCCAGGTTGGCGGCGGCCAGCACTGCTTCGGCATAGCTGTCGCTGTGCTGGAAGCACCAGAGCGCGGCCTCCAGGGAGTCGACGCAATAGCCGTTGCCGCGAATCTGGTCGCGGGTTTTATCCAGGTAATTGCCCTGGGCCAGGGCCGCGACCTTGCTCTCGCGAAAGCCCTGGGCGTCGAGCCGTTGCAGTTGCTGCTTGCTGGCACCGTCCAGGGCCTTGGCGATCAGCCCGGCCAACAGCTGGCAGCATTCGATGGCTTCGGCGGCGCCGTGGGTGGTACGCGAACTGGCCCCGGCAAACTCGCGGACCTGGGCCAGGTCGGGGTAATGGAACAGCACCACCGGCGCCAGGCGCATCAGCGAGCCATTGCCGGCGGTCTGCGGGTCGCTGGAGCCCGCCAAGGGCTGGCCGTGTTCCTGATAGTCGGCCAGGGCCTGGCGCACCGTCATGCCGATATCGAAGCATTCGCCGGTGGCGCTCAGGTAGCCCCATTGCCACCAGTTGAGGTAGCGGCCCATCTGGTCGGCGGGGTCGAAACCGTCCTTGCGCAACAGGCTTTCCCCCAGGCACAGGGCCATGGAGGTGTCGTCGGTCCACTGTCCGGCCTTGAGGTTGAACGGGCCGCCGCCCAAGAGATCGGTGACCGGGGGGAAACTGCCCCGTGGCTTGAATTCCACACTGGTGCCCAGGGCATCGCCACAGGCCAGGCCCAGCAGGCTGCCACGGTAGCGGTCGGTGAGGGTGAGGGGCATGGCAGGTCCTTTGCAGAGGTATTGGCGCCGGCGACAGTAGCATTTTTCGTTCTGGGTAATCAGTGGGTCCTTCGGCCAGATAAAGGTTGCGCTCGATTCAGAGACGTCTAGTGTTCATCACTGGAGGTGGCCCATGAATTCTTCAGATCGCATCGAACGCAAGATCCTGCTCAAGGCCGACCCGGCCCAGGTCTGGCAGGCGCTGAGCGAGGCCGAACGCTTCGGCCGCTGGTTTGGCGTGGCCCTGGCCGGCCAGCAGTTCATACCCGGCCAGCGGGCCCGGGGCGCGGTGACTTACCCAGGCTATGAGCACCTGACCTGGGATGTCCTGGTGGAGCAGATGCTGCCCCAGGAGCTGTTCTCCTTCCGCTGGCACCCCTACGCCATCGATCCCGCTCAGGACTATTCGGCAGAGCCCAGCACCCTGGTCCGGTTCGAACTTGAAGAGCACGCCGGTGGTACCTTGCTGCGGGTCACCGAGTCGGGCTTCGACGGCATTCCCGCCGAGCGCCGGCTCAAGGCCTTTCGCATGAACAGCCGGGGCTGGGACGAGCAGATGAGCAATATCGAGAACTACCTGCAGCAGGGTTGAAGCGCTCATCCCGGCATTGCTGTAGAACGAAGGCCTTGGCCTTGAGGACCTGGGCAAGGTCCTCACGGCCGGGACATAGGGAAATCCTTGCGTATGCGCTCTACTTCGCTGCTGAAGCCAAGCTCCGCGAACAGGGCACTTGCTTGTGCCGCACAGTGGTTGGCTTGCGGTTCTTCATCCAGAGCCCTGTGGACATCGGCCAGTCCTGACAGCGCTGTTGCCGTCAACTGGCGAAACTCTAAGATTTTTTCGTTGGCAAAGCAGTTTTCGTAAGTTTGCAAAGCTTGCTGATGCTTGTGTTCTTTGTGGTAGGCCTCGGCCAGGTTGACCTGTACCGTCAATTTATCTTTCAAGGTGCCATGGCTGATGGAAAGCACGCGGGCTTTTTCCAAGTGTCTGTGCATTTTTTCATACTGTTCTTGCAGCTTGTAGATGTTGGCCAGGTTGCCATGGTGGCGGATAAGAAACGACTTGTTGCCGCTGGACTGATTAATGTCTATGGCGCGTTTGAGGAGCTGTTCGGCTTCGTCCAGGTATGCACTCCTAGCGCTTTGCAAGAAGAGCTTTTTCTTGTTTATGGACAGGTTGCTCAAGGCGTTGGCTTGTATGGACTTCAGCTTGGCAAGGGCGGGGTCGGTTTGCGGTTGGTCCAACAGGTTTTCGATCTTCTCCAGCGCCAGTCGAAGGCAGGAGTCGGCCTCCCCCAGCTCACCCATGTGGTTGAAGCAGGCGCCCAGATTGTTCAAGTTCGACGTTTCAATGATTTTATTGTTGTTACGGATGGACAGCACTTGGGCCTGACGCAAATAGCTAATGGCCTCTTGCCATTTCCCCTGGTTTTTATAAAGCACGCCACGATTGCCGAGGGCGAGCTCCCTGACCTTGTCGTCGCAGTGACTCATTGCGAGCAACAAGTCGAATACCGTGTGGGCTTCGTCAAGCTTGCCTGTATTCATCAAGTAGATTGCATACTTGTTCAACAGTTCGGGATTGTCCTGTCCTGCCTGCGCAGCCTGTTCATAACAAAGCTTGGACTTTTCTTTGTTCAACGGCAGATATAGCTCCGCAATTTCCAGTAGCTCCTGAGCATATGAAGACTTTCTCTCCGTCAGCAAAGCGTCCAGTGCTGCTTCGGCCTTACTGAATTCCTGGCGCTCAAGAAGCAGGAGAATGTTCTTTTTCTCACTGTCTGCGGAATTTCTTATGTTGTTGAGTGCGTGATTGAACTGTTGAAGAAGTTCGGGCGGCAAATCGATGTGGTTGATGGTCAGGTCTCTGCCAGCCTGATTGTTATAGCTGCCAGCTCCGGACTGCTGGGTCTGAGTTATTTTTTGCTGTTCTTCTTGCCGGTGGTTATGTCTCGGCCTGCTTGCAGGTTGTTGCTGTTGTTGCCGCTGCGTTGATTCTGGACCTGCTTTGCCTGATTTTTTTTTTGGAAGAACAGGGTGATGAACGCCAAGGGTATCGCAATCCCAATACCACTCAAAAACCACTCCTTGTTGCTTAGAATCCATTCCATAAAGTGTTTGACTCCTTACTTTTCAAGTGTGCCGATCGCAAGAGTAAGCAGGGTGCTGCGAGCAGTTTGATGGTCCGATAGTATTTTTTGCCGGAGCACCCTAACACAGGGGCTGGAGCTTTGTGTACAGGGAGGAGAGTAGAGCGCTAGATCAACTTCAGACTCGGGTTTGTTCATGCATTTTGGGGGGAGGCGCTGGATGTAAGGCAGAACTTCATCCAACCGGGAGGAAAGGCGCGCAATAGCAGGGGCTGGGTTGCTGTCGTCAGTGGCCGCCTCAAGCGATAAGTTGCGAATCATATCCGGTAGCTTGAAACTTGCTGCTTACTACTGGGAGCTACTTCTGTGTTTGCAACCTATATGAAACGCTGGCGCCTGACGCCCGATGGCGATCCCATCGTCACCCCGGGCAGCCGCCTGTTGCCGGTGCGTCTGCAAGACGGTGCGCCGGCCATGTTGAAGATTGCCCTGGATGAACACGAGCAGGCCGGCAACCGGCTGATGGCCTGGTGGGCCGGGGAGGGGGCGGCGCGGGTTCATGCCCAGCAAGGCGATGCCCTGCTGATGGAGCGCGCCATGGGCAAGGGTTCGCTGATGCGCATGGCCCTGGCGGGCCAGCACGATGAGGTCAGCCATATCGTCTGCGCCACCCTGCAACAGTTGCACCGGCCACGGGCACAACCGCGGCCGCCGCTGGTGTCGCTGGATCGCTGGTTTGCCGACCTGCGCGAGGCGGCGCCGCAGCAGGGCGGGTTGTTCCTGCGCTGCCTGGCCGAAGCCGAGCACCTGTTGGCCACGCCCCGGGAACCGGTGGTGCTGCATGGCGATATACACCACGACAATGTGCTGGACTTCGCCGAGCGCGGCTGGCGGGTGATCGACCCCAAGCGGGTCCATGGCGAGCGCACCTTCGATTTCGCCAACCTGATCTGCAACCCGGACCTGCCCAGCGCCACCGACCCTGTGCGCTTTGCCCGCCAGGTGCAGGTGATTGCCCGGGCGGCGCAGCTGGAGCCGCGCCGGCTGGTGCAGTGGGTGCTGGCCTTCAGTGGTTTGTCCGCTGCCTGGTTTCTCCAGGACGATCATCAGCCCGGGGCGCAGCACCAGCTCAAGCTCGCGGCTTTGGCCGCCCAGGCACTGGAGGGGTGAACTAGGGGTTTGCGTAAGTGCGGTATAGCGAATTTCCTACACGCGCTGTAATTCAATGCGCCTTCTGCGCACCGGGCTTTGTGTTTAATCTTCTTTCCCACAACTGCAGCGCAGGAAGCGCTCAGGATCAGGGAAGGTCGACCATTAGCACGGATGCTGCAGACAGGAAGTCATGATGGTCTTGGAAAAAACCCGCTTCGGCGGGTTTTTTTTCGTCCGGCATTTCGTGCCTGCAGCCTGGGTGCGGTGGCCGCTTTGATACTTCACGCAGCGGAACATGAACGTGGCAGGTTCTTTTCAGCCTGACGCTAAGCGCGGGCTTCTGTGCAAATGGCCGTGGTTGCGGCAGATCGTTGTAGTGGGTGCGGCGCCGCCGGCCACGGATGATGCCCCCGGCCATTGACGCCGGTGAGCGGGCGCTCTTCGCCGGCAAGCCGGCTCCTGCAGGTGTGGTCAACGAGTGATTTCGTTGCGGACCTTTTCCAGAGCCTGCTCCAGCAGCGGCAGGCCGATGGAGCCCAGGGCCAGGCGCAACGCCTGGGGCACATGGGCGGTGGTAGCGAAGGGCTCGGCCGAGGTCACCGTTACCCCCTGATGTTCCAGGGCCGCCACCACGGCATCGGCCCGCCGTCCTTCCGGCAGTTTCAGCCAGAGAAAATACGATGAGCCATAGGCCTGGTAATCGCAGCCCTTGAGCACCCTCCGGGCCAGTTGCTGGCGGCTGCGGGCATCGTTGCGCTTCTGTTCTTCCAGGCTGTCCACCAGCCCCGACTCGATCCAGCGGCAGCCCAGGGTCACGGTCAGCGACGGGGTGCTCCAGGTGGACACGCGGATCGCCCGTTCCAGGGCCGGGATCATCTCCAGGGGCGCGACGATAAACCCCAGGCGCAAGCCCGAGGCGACGCTTTTCGACAGCCCGGAAATATACAGCGTTCGCTCCGGGGCCAGGGTCTGCAGCGGCGGCGGGGCCGGTTCGGCGAGGAAGGCGTAGGCGCCGTCCTCGATCAGCAGCAGCTCATGCTCGCGGGCCAGTTGCGCCAGGCGCCGGCGTTCGGCCAGGGGCATCACCGTGCCCAGGGGGTTGTGCAGGGTCGGCATGCAGTACAGCGCCCGCACCGGGCGCCGGCGGCACAGGGCCTGCAGGGCGTCGAGGTCCATCTGGCCGTTGTGCTGGGGCAGCGCTTCGAGGTCCAGGCGAAGGACCTGGGCCAGGGTCTTGAGGCCGGGGTAGGTCAGGGCGTCCACTGCCAGGATGTCCCCGGGCTGGAGTAGCGCCAGCAGGCTCACCGCCAGCCCCTGCTGGGCGCCGTTGACGATCAGCACCTGCTCGGCGGCGACGCGGATCTCGCGGTTGCGCAGGTGCCGCGCCGCGGTCTGGCGTTCATGGGGGCGGCCGCCCTGGGGCGCGGAATGCAGCAGGGCATCCAGGTCGCCGGAGGCGGCTATCGCCCGCAGCCCCTCGCGCAGGCTTTCCGCCTGGCCGGGCAGGGACGGGTAGTTGAACGCCAGGTCCACCGAGGCGGCGCTGGCCGGGTGCTGTTCCAGGCCCATGCCCCGGGGCAGGCTGGTGTCGCGGACAAAGGTACCGCGCCCGGGCTCGCCCACCACCAGGCCGATGGCTTCCAGCTCGTGATACACCCGCAGCGCCGTGGCCAGCGCCACCTGCTCGCTGGCCATCAGCGCCCGCACCGTCGGTAGCTGAGTGCCTGGGCACAGCTGGCCGGCGCGGATGCGCTGGGCGAAGTGATCGACGATGGTTTTGTAACGGGTACGGCGCATGCTCGGCCACCTCATGTATCTAGAACACTTTTTTGTTTGTATCAGGCAGGCGTCCTAATCTAGCGGCTTTTGCGCAGGAGCGCTCACATGCCGGACCTTTCCACCCTGTCGATCTTCCTCGGCGCCGTGCTGCTGTTGCTGCTGTCGCCGGGACCCAACATGGCCTTTGTCATCAGCCACGGCGCAGCCTATGGCTGGCGCGGTGGGGTGGCATCGGGGCTGGGGATCGGCGCAGCGGATATCGGCCTGACCCTGCTCACGGCCACGGGCGTCACCGCCGTGGTGGCCAGCTGGCCGCCGGCGTTCGACCTGATCCGCTATGCCGGGGTTGCCTACCTGTTGTGGCTGGCCTGGAAGGCCCTGGGCCAGCGGGGGGGCCTGGACCTTGCCGATACACCCCGGGTGCCGCTGGCCACGGTGTTTGTCCGGGCCCTGTGCAACAGCCTGCTGAACCCCAAGGCGCTGCTGTTCTTCATGGTGTTCCTGCCGCAGTTCGTGCGCCCCGAGCACGGCAGCATCGCTGTGCAACTGGTGGTCCTGGGCTTGCTGCTGACCCTGGTCAGCGGGGTCTTCCATACCAGCCTGGGGATCTTCGGCGCGGCCTTGCGCCGTGGCTTGCCCGGCAGCGATTCGCGGCTGGCCCGCTGGCAATCCTGGCTGCTGGCGGCGGTGCTGCTGGCCCTGGCCCTGCGCCTGGCGCTGCTGGCGCGTCCGCTCTGATTCATCAGCCAATGGAGTTTGACCATGTACATCGCCGCCTTTATCTACCAGCCGGGCCAGCGCGACGAGGAGTTCCACCGCCTCAGTGCGCTGATCGACGAAATTGCCATCAGCCTGCCGGGCTTCGTCGGCGCCCAATCCTGGACCAGCGCCGACCAGGGGCTGATCAACGCCAGCTATTACTGGGAGGACGAAGCCTCGATCCAGGCCTTTGCCAGCCACCCCAGGCACATCGAAGCCAAGCGCCAGTACCGGCGCTGGTACGCCGGTTATCAGGTGGTGATTTCCAGGGTCGAGCGCACCTATGGCGATGGCGCCATCACCCAGTTGTTGGGCAATGCCCGCCAGGGCCCGGTACGCCGTGCCTGAAGGCTCAGCCGGCTGCCAGCCGCGCGGCCGCGCGCAGGGTGATTTCCCGGCGCTTGTGCAGCGAATCCGCGGCGCGTTGGCGGGCCTGCTGCACCACGCTGGCGGGGGCCGTGTCCGGGCTGCCGGCATTGAACGGTGGCGCCGGGGCGTACTCCAGTTGCAGCTGTACCCGCTGCGCGGTGGCGGCGTCGAACAGTTCGGCGGCCAGGGTCAGGGCGAAGTCGATGCCGGCGGTGATACCGCCGCCGGTCAGCAGGTTGCCGTCACGCACCACCCGCTCATGCACCGGTATCGCCCCCAGTGGCGCCAGCAGTTCGTGGTAGGCCCAGTGGGTGGTGGCGCGCTTGCCCTGGAGCAGGCCCGCGGCGCCGAGCACCAGGGAGCCGGTGCACACCGAGGTCACGTAGCGCGCCCGGGCGGCCTGCTGGCGGATGAACGCCAGGGCCTGCGGGTCTTCCATCAGCGCCCCGACCCCGGTACCGCCGGGGATGCAGATCACATCCAGCGGCGGGCAGTCGGCGAAGCTTGTGGTGGCCTGCAGCACCAGCCCCGAGCTGGCCACCACCGGCCCCGGCTCCTTCCAGATCAGGTGCACCTGCACATCCGGCAGCGAGGCCAGTACGTCGTGGGGGCCGGTCAGATCCAGTTGCTGGACCTCGGGGAACAACAAAAAACCTATCTGCACTGCCATTGCCTGTTCCTTGTGTCGATGAAGTGGACGGCTTGACTCTAGCGCTCTAGGATTTGGCGCATACGCCAACCAGCCCTCGATTTACGCCAACCATGCCCACTGCGCCGAAAAACGTGTTTGTCCTGGCCTTTGCCAATGCCCAGTTGCTGGATGTCAGCGGGCCGCTGCAGGTGTTCGCCTCGGCCAATGACCGGGCCCGCGGCCTGGGCCTGCCTTTGCCCTACAACCCGCGGGTGATTGCCAGCCCGGGCGGGGCGACCCTGAGCTCCTCGGGGCTGGCGCTGCTGGCCGAGCCGCTGCCGCTGCCGCAAGAGCCCTGCGACACCCTGATCGTTGCCGGTGGCTGGGGCGTCTACGGGGCGGCCCGTGATCCTGAACTGGTGGCCTGGGTGGCGGCCCGGGCTGCGGCGTCACGGCGGGTGGCGTCGGTCTGCACCGGGGCCTTTCTGCTGGCCGCCAGCGGCTGGCTGGACGGGCGCCGGGTGGTCACCCACTGGACCCGCTGCGAGCAGTTGGCCGAGCAGTATCCGCAACTGCAGGTGGAGGCCAATCCGATCTTCATCAACGATGGCCCGGTGTGGACCTCGGCCGGGGTCACCGCCGGCATCGACCTGGCCCTGGCCCTGGTGGAGGCCGACCTGGGGCGCGCAGTGGCACTGGAAGTGGCGCGGCAACTGGTGGTGTTTCTCAAGCGCCCGGGGGGCCAGTCGCAGTTCAGCGTAACCCTGTCGCTGCAGAACCAGGGTGGGCGTTTCGACCGGCTGCACGCCTGGATCGCCGAGCACCTGGACCGCGAACTGACGGTGCCGGTGCTGGCCGAGCAGGCGGGAATGAGCGAGCGCAGTTTCGTCCGTCACTATCGCGCCGACACCGGCCAGACCCCAGCCCGGGCCATTGAACTGATCCGTGTGGAAAGCGCCCGGCGCCTGCTGGCCGACAGCACCCTGCCGATCAAGCGCATCGCCGCCCAGTGCGGTTTCGGTAGCGAGGAAACCCTGCGTCGCAGCGTGCTGCGGGCCCTGGGCGTGACGCCCCAGGCCTACCGCGAACGCTTCGCCAGCATTGCGCAGCCCTGAGCGCGGGTTTCAGCCTTCTACCAGGCTCAGTTGGCCGTCGGCATACAGCACTTCGCGGCCGATCCAGGCCGGGTCTACCTGGGGCAGTACCGCCGAGGGCTTGCGCAGTTCGCGCAACAGGGTCGAACCGTGGGACAGGCGCCCGCCCATGCGTGCGATCACTGCCCGGGCCTGCTGATAGTGGGCATGGCGCCCGGGGTCGAGGGTGTCCTCCAGCAGAATGTCGACCCCCAGCACGCCCTGGACCTGGCCCGGGTAGATCATGAACCCCGCCGCCTGCTCGCTGCCTTCGCGGCCGTCCTGCCAGAAGCTGCCGCCACGGTTGCGCACCTGCTCATGGGGGGCGAACCAGTAGCCGCGATCAGCCTCGGGCACGGCGTGGTGCAGGCGGAAGAAGATCCGCATCAGGTTGTCCCGGTACCACTCGCGCACTTGCAGGTAATAGCCGCGCATGCCCGGCAAGCCCAGGCGGTGGGCCAGGGTGATGGCTGGGCTCCAGTGCGGGAAGGCTTGCAACGGCAACTCGGCGCACTGCGGGCGCGGGGTGCCTGGGTCGGTTTCCCAGGGCAGGCGATGGGGGCTGTTGTCCAGGTTGTCGTAGGCGGTGGGCGGACGCCCCAGCAGCGCGCCGCCACTGCTGGCCAGGGCGGTGGCGATGCACAGGTTGCCCTGCACCACGAACACATAGAAGCGGCTGAACCAGTCTGCCAGTTGCTGGCCGTCGGCCCCGGCGGCGCGCAACTGCGCCAGTTCCCGGTCGAAGCGCCGCAGGCCCGGTTCCAGGCTCAGCAGGTGGCCGCGGGCGATGTGCTGCATGCGCAGGAACCGTGGCAGCGAGCGCAACAGGCGCAGGGGCCGCAAGGGCAGCTGCGGGGTGGCGCCGCCCACCTCGCCGGCATAGCTGGAGGAGGGCAGGCCCCAGTCGGCCAGCCGCGCCAGGAACAGGTCATTGTTGATATAGGAAGCACCGCCGAACACTGCGGTGAAGGGCTCGTTGTCCTGCAGTACACGGGCGTCCCAGCGCGCCATGATCGCCGGAATGCTCGCCGCCGCCCGGCGCTGGCCGTACTCGACGAAACGGCTGGGTTGCGGTGGCAGGATCTCGGCGATATTGGCCGCGGTCAGGTGCCGGCGCCAGCCGTAGTCGCTGATGGGGCGGTACTGTAGCAGCCACAGTTGCTGGCCGTCCCAGGCCCATTCCACATCACCGGGCACGTAGTGGAAGGTCTTGAGCACCCCTTGCAGGAAGTCCCACAGGGCGCAGGCGCTCAGGCCCCGGGTGGTGGCGAAATGGCCGCTTTCCCAGGCTGCGCCCAGGCGTGAAAGGATCGCCCGCTGCGGGCTGACCTGACCGTCGGCAAGGCTTTCCAGATGGCCCTCGACCCACTCCAGTTCCACCGCCAGGTGACGGACGAAGGCGATCCCCGACAGGGTCGGCTGGATAAAGCGCTGCACCACCACTTCCTCGACCCCGGCATCGCGCAGTTCGCCGATGCGCCCGGGCACTTGCTCGCTGGGCACCCGCAGGTAAGTGGTGCTCAAGCCGGCATTGGCCGAGTCGGCCTGGTCCTCGCCGTAGCTGGAGGAACGCACCGCCCACAGCGCCGCAGGCTGGCTGGCGAGCAGGGCCGGCAGCTGCGGGTCGCTGGCGCTGTCCAGGGACAGGGCGCTGGGCACCGGCTGGCCGGCCAGCTCCGCCAGGCGCAGGCGGCCGCCCTTGGTGTGGGCGACGAAGCCGTTGTCGGCGGATTCCAGCCAGGCGACGAACTCGGCGGGGTGGTCGATCCAGGGGTAATGGCCCCAGCCCGGCCGCAGGCTGACCCGCAGGTCGGCCCGGGCCAGGATGGCCGACCAGGCTGCGGCCTGGGCAATCCCCAGCAGCCGGTCCTGGTCGCCCCAGACCAGTTGCACCGGGTCCTTGATCCACTCCAGCAGCGGCAGCGCGGTATCGGCCCGCAGTTGCTCCCACAGCGGTACGAAGGCCCGGCACCGACCATAGCCGGCGCCCATGCGCCGGTACTGCTCCTGGCTCCACGGCTGGCGCGAGAACTTGCCGGCAAACCACGTCGGTTTATGGCTGAGCAAACCGTGAATCAGCAAGCGCGCGGGCAGCGGCGACATCAGCGCCGGCAAGCGCCGTTGCCAGAGAAAGGCCCCCACCGGCGACAACAGCACACTGCGGCAGAAGTGCCCCGGGCGGCGCTGCAAGGCGTGCAGCACGATCAGCGCGCTGACCCCCACCGCGACAATCCCCTGGCCCGGCTCGGTCATGCCCAGCAGGGCCTCGGCGTATTCACCCAGGTCCTGGCAGGGCGGCAGCGGGTTGTCGCCAAACCCCGGCAGCTCCAGGGCCTGCACCTGATAGCGCTGGAAGTGCGGCAGGGCATCGTCCCACCAGTCGGCGGCGCTGCCATTGCCCGCCAGCAGGTACAACAGGGGCTTGCTCATGGGCATTCCTCAGCTCAGGTCAGGTCGCGCAGGGCGGCGTCCAGGGTCGGGTAACGGAAGCGGTAGCCGGCCTGCAGCAGGCGCGCCGGCACTACCTTCTGGCCATCGAAGAACAGCTCGGCCATCTCCCCGGCCAGGGCCCGTACCGGCGCAGCCGGCACGTGCAGCCACACCGGGCGCTTGAGCACCTTGCCGACAGTAGTGGCGAAGGTGCCCTGGCTCACCGCTTCCGGCGCCACCATGTTGTAGGTGCCGGACAGGGACGGGTCGTTCATGGCCCGGGCCATCACCTGCAACACGTCGTCGCGGTGCACCCAGCTCATGATCTGCCGGCCATCGCCCATGCGTCCGCCAAAGCCGAAATGGAAGGGCATCAGCAATGGCTTCAGGGCGCCGCCGGGACCGAAGACGATCCCCAGGCGCAGCACCACCTGGCGCACGCCGAAGCGGGTGGCCGGTTCGGCGGAGGATTCCCAGCGCGCGCACAGGTCGGCCATGAAGCCTTCGCCGCGCTCGGCGTTTTCATCCAGGCTCTGGCTGGCGTCGCGCACGCCATAGAAGCCGATGGCCGAAGCCTGGATCCACAGCTCCGGCTTGTGCTGGGCGTGTTGCAGCCAGTTGAGCAGGGCTTCGGTGGTGCCGACCCGGCTGGCCAGCAGTTGCGCCTGGCGCTTGGCCGACCAGCGCGGCCCGGCCACCGGGGCACCGGCCAGGTTGATGATCACGTCGAAGGCTTCGCCGTGGCCCAGCTTGCTCAGCGAGCGCAGGCAACGGGCGCGACCGTCGAACAGGTAGGCGGCGCGCAGCGGGTCCCGGGCCAGCACGCTGACCGTGTGCCCGGCATCCAGCAGTTGGTTGACCAGGGTCTCGCCGATAAAACCGGTGCCACCGGTGACCAGCACCCGCTTGCCGCTGCCACCGGCAAAGGGGTTGGCGCCCTGGCCCTGGCGTTGCAGGCGCAGCGCCGCCAGGCCGTCGCGGATGCCCGAGGCGGTGACGCCCACGGCGAACAGGCTCAGGGCCCAGCCCTGCCAGCCCAGGTCGATGGGATTCAAGGCACTGGGCAGGCGTGACCATTCCAGCAGTTGCAGGCCGTACAGGGCGAAGAAGGCCCCGGCGTTGATCGCCAGCACGGTGTGCATGATGCGTTCGATGGCCGGCAGCTTGCGGCTGCGATCCTCGACCACGAAGTCCCACAGGGTCAGGCCGATTTCCAGGGCGAACAGCAGGGCGATCACCAGGGCCCAGATGCCCTGGAACGCCAGGTGGGCGATGCCCATGAACAGCACGCCGTAGAAGCACGAGCGCAGGGCATGGATGCTGAGCTCCTTGCGGGCGCTGTGACGCTGCGGCAGGGCCACGGTGAGTTCGTGATGGTAGAGAGTATCCAGGGCGCCGAGCACGCCCTGGGCGAGCAACAGGGCGATAGCCCACTGCAGGATTGGCAAATCAGCCACGATGGTGAAGTCCTTTTACGAGGGAAGACGAGAGGTACGGCGGTCGTGGCGCTGCAGCCACAGTAACGGCGGCAGCAGCACCAGCAGGGCGAAGCTGTCGATCCACAGGTGGGCGGTCATGTTCATCTGCCAGGACAGCCACATGTCCTGGGGCGCCCACAGCACAATCCCGGCCATCAGCCAGGCCCAGGCGGCAGGGGCCCGCAGGCGGTTGCCCAGGTGCACCAGCCCCAGCAGGAACAGCGAATAGCTTTGCAGGGTGGCGCCGAACAGCCCCAGCCACCAGATCTGCTGGGCCCGGGCCGGTGCCGGCGCGGCAGCGCCCCAGAAGGCCTGTTCGATGCCCGCAAGGTAATCGTTGAACAGGCCACTGTGGCCGGCCCAGGTCAGCAGCAGCCCGGCCAACAGGTGGCCGGCGCCGACGGCATACAGCCAGAGCACCAGGGCCCGGCGCAGGCCGGGTCGGGGAGAAGCGGCGACGGATAACATTCCATGTCCTGTGGGGGGATCGAGGCCGCGAAGTGTACCGATTTTTTCCGCCCCATGGCGTGCGCCGGTGCCCATCTCAGGGCTTGCCGAGCAATTCCAGCAGCGCGTCGAGGGTGGCTTGCGGCGCTTCCTGGGGCAGGTTGTGGCCGATCCCCGGGAGGATCCGCCGCTGATAGGGCCCACTGAACAGGCCGACATCGGGATCCGGCTCGGTGGCCGGGCCGACGCCGTCGTCAGCGCCGCACAGGGCGATGGTCGGCACCTGGATGGGCGGTTGTGCCTGCAACGCCTGCTCGATGCTTTCCAGGCTGGGGTCGCCGGGTACGTAGCCGAAGCGATGACGGTAGGAATGGATCACCACCGCGACGAAGTCCGGGTTGTCGAAGGAGGGCGCGCTCAGGCCATAGAGCCCGGGCCCTTGTTTCCAGGTTGGCGACCACAGGCGCCACAACAGCTCGCAGAATTCCCGGCGGTTGGCCGTCAGGCCGTCCACCCCGCGCTGGGTATTGAAGTAGTACTGGTACCACAGCCGCAGCTCGGTCTCCGGCGCCCGGGGCTCGATGGCCCGGGGAATGTCCTGGATGTTGTAGCCGTCGGCGCTCATCAGGCCCTTGACCCGCTGCGGCCACAGCGCCGCAACGATGCACGCGGCGCGCCCACCCCAGTCGTAGCCGGCGAGGGTGGCCTGGGGCAGGTGCAGGGCGTCCATCAGCTCCAGCAGGTCCCGGGCCAGGGCCGCCTGCTGCCCGGAGCGCATCACCTGTTCGCTGGCAAAGCGCGTCGGGCCGTAACCCCGCAGGTAGGGAACGATGACCCGATAGCCGCGCTCGGCCAGGGGCGGGGCGATCTCGTCGTAGGCCCGTACGTCGTAGGGAAACCCGTGGAGCAGGATCACCGGCTCGCCGTTGCGCGGGCCATGTTGCTCATAGGCGATATGCAGGTTGGGGGTGCTGACCTGGTGCAGGGAGGCTGGGCTGGGCATGACGACTCCGGATCCGGTGGGCCGGGAAAAGCTAGCGCAAAACTTGCGTGCTGTCCTCAAGCCGCAGCGGCATGCAGCCGTGGGCGTCGCGCCAGCAGCCGGCGGATGTCTTCCAGGGAACTGAGGCCCTATGGTTCGGGGCCCTTGATGTGCACGTAGCAGCGCAGGCCGACGGTGAAGCTCATGAGGGGCCTGGTGAGGGAGCGCGAATGCGGACTCTAGCGCTGTGTGGCCCGCAAGATCGCCTTCGCCGGCAAGCCGGCTCCTACGCAACGGCGCCGCCACCTGAGGGCTGTATGCGCTGGCTTGCCAGCGAAGGGGCCCGCAAGCCGGCCCCTAGAGTTCGTCGCTGCGGGCCAGGTGCTTGAAGTGATGCCGCCACAGGTCGATGCCCAGGCCGCCGCTGCGGTCCAGGGACGAACCCACGGTCAGGTCGGTGAGCAGGGTCGGCTGCAAGCCGGCATCGAACAGGGCAAAACCTGCGGCCAGCACGCAGGTGTCGGTCTGGATACCGCACACCAGCACACGCTCGGGGGCGAGGCTTTTGAGGTGCTCGAGAATCTCCGTCGTCGGCCCGTAGCCGTGCTTGATGAAGACCTTGTCGGCGGCCACCAGGCTCTGGTCATCCACCGCCGGCTGCCAGCCCAGTTGCCGGGCGAAGGGCGTGCGGCTTTCATCATGGCGCTCCACCGTGGCCACCGAGGGCATGCGCCCGAGCAGGTGGTTGATGCCGTCCACCAGCCACTGCGGAGGGTTGAAGCAGGGTTGCACGTCGATGATCAGCAGCACCTGGTTCATGACGCCTGCCCCAAACGGGCCGGCTGGCGCAGGCCGATGCAGTTGCCCCAGGGGTCCTGCACCTGGCAGATCGAGTCGCCGCCTTCAATGACCATGGGCCCGCGATACAGGCGCCCACCCAGCCCGGTCAGGCGCTGCACCTGGCCGGGCAGATCGGCGACCTGCCAGTACACCACCGTGCCCGCCGGCCCCTGGCCGACCTTGGCGTCGCAGGGGACGATTTCCAGGGACAGGCCCGCGAGCTGCAAATGGCCGAAATCATCCGGCTCGTGCAGCACCCGGCGGGCCTGGGGAAAGGCCTGGGCGTACCAATGGGTGGCGGCACGCCAGTCGGCGGCATGGATCATCACGGCGATGATCGGCGAGTCGGGCATGGGGCGAGTTCCATTTCTGTCGGGCACCAAGGGAAAAGCGCCCCGGTCTCAGCACCGGGGCCGGGATCAAGGTTGCCAGACGCTCTTGTCGCCACTCAAGCGCCGGTCGAGAAAACTTGCCGCGCTGATCAGCGCCAGGTGCGTCAGGGCCTGGGGCGTGTTGCCCAGGTGACGGCCGTGGCTGTCGAACTCCTCGGCGTACAGGCCCAGGGGGTTGGCATAGCGCAGCAGTTGCTCGAACTCCAGGTGCGCCTGCTCCAGGCGCCCGGCCCGGGCCAGGCATTCGACGTACCAGAACGAACAGGCGGCGAAGGCGCCTTCGGTGCCGGCCAGGCCGTCGATCTGGCTGTCGTCATTGCGGTAGCGGTAGACCATGCCGTCACGCACCAGGCTCTTTTCGATGGCATCCAGGGTCGCCAGCCAGCGCGGGTCCTTGGCGCTGACAAAGCGCACCAGGGGCATCAGCAGCATCGAACCGTCCAGGGCGGTACTGCCGATGTGCTGGACGAAATGCCCGTGCTTCTGGTTCCAGAACCGGCTCCAGATATCGTCGTAGATGGCTTGCCGGGTCTGGTCCCAGCGGGCGAAGGGGGCCGGCAGCGAACGCTTGGAGGCCAGGCGGATGGCGCGGTCCACCGCCACCCAGCACATCAGCCGCGAGTGCAGGAAGTGGTGCTGCTCGCCGCGCATCTCCCAGATGCCCACATCCTTGCTCTGCCAGCTGTCACAGACCTGGTCCACCACCTGTACCGTGTGTTTCCAGCCTTCGTGGGAGATGGCCTCGCCGTACTTGTTCACCAGGTACACCGCATCCAGCAGCTCGCCGAAGATATCCAGCTGCACCTGGTCGTAGGCCTGGTTGCCGATGCGCACCGGTTGCGCACCGCCGTGCCCGGAGAGGTGACCAAGCTCGGTCTCCGGCAACTCCTGGCGGCCGTCGATGCCGTACAGGATATTGAGCTTCATCGGTTGCCCATGGCAGTCGCTGACCCGGCCCCGCAGCCAGCCCATGTAGGCGTTGGCCTCCTCGACGAAACCCAGGCGCATGAAGGCGTAGACGGTGAACGAGGCGTCGCGTACCCAGGTGTAGCGGTAGTCCCAGTTGCGTTCGCCGCCGGGGCTTTCCGGCAGGCCGAAGGTGGCCGCCGCGAGGATCGCGCCATGGCGCCTGGAGGTCAGCAGTTTCAGCGCCAGGGCCGAACGGTTGACCATCTCGCGCCAGCGGCCGCGGTAGTTGGACTGGCCGATCCAGTCGCGCCAGAACTTCAGGGTGCGCGTAAGGTGCAGCTCGCTATCGCCGTGCCGCACCCGCAGATCGTCGACGCCACCGAGGATGAATTCGGCGCCCTGGCCCTGTTGCAGCACGAACTCGGCCCGGGCCGAGTCCCGTTCAAGGTAAAGCGGCTGGTCGCCCAGCAGGCGCAGCCCGGGCTGCCCGGGGGCTTCGAAGCACACCGAGTCGCCTTCCTGTCGTGCCCCGGTGGCGGCCCGCCCATAGTCCAGGCGCGGCGCGCAGTGCAGGCGCAGGGTGGCCTGGCCGCTGACCACCCGTACCCGGCGGATCAGCAGCGGCAGCTGCTCGGGGTCGTCGTCGATGGTCAGCAGGTCGGTGACTTCCACCACCGCCTCGGTTCCCAGCCAGCGGGTCTGCAGGACGTTGCTGTCGGGCAGGTAGATCTGCTGGCGCCGGGCGTCGGCCAGCACCGGTGCCAGTTCGAAGATCCCGGCGGCGGGGGAGTCCAGCAGCGAGCAGAAGATGCTCGGGCTGTCGAACTCCGGCCAGCAGAAGAAATCGATGCTGCCCTGGTCGTCGACCAGGGCGGCGCTGCGCATGTCGCCGATGATGCCGTGGGCGTCGATGGGGCGTTGTGCCGTGGGATGCTGGTCAGCCATTGCCGCGAAACTCCGGATAGAGGCTCATGCCGCCGTCGATGAACAGGGTGCTGCCGACCACATAGTCGGAGGCGTCCGAGGCCAGCCATAGCGCGGCATTGGCCACATCCTCGGGGTCGCCGACCCGGCCGTAGGGAATCAGCTTGAGCAGTTCCTGCTCTGCCGCGCCCTCGGTGGCGGTGCGGTTGATGGCGGTGCGGATCGCCCCCGGGGCGATGCCATTGATGCGGATCCGCTGCTGGCTGACTTCCTGGGCCAGGGTGCGCATCAGCATGTCCACGCCGCCCTTGGAAGCCGCGTAATTCACGTGCCCGGCCCAGGGAATCAACTGGTGCACCGAACTCATGTGGATGATCTTGCCCGCCGCCTTGGACACCCCGGCGCGTACCCCCTGGCGCTGGAAGATGTTCAGCGCCGCGCGAGCACAGAGGAACTGCCCGGTGAGATTGACGCCAATCACCCGGTTCCAGTCGTCCAGGCTCAGGCTGGCGGCCGGCCCATCCTTTTGCAGGCCGGAATTGGCCACCAGGATGTCGAGAAAACCAAAGGCCTCGATGGCCTGGGCGAACAGCGCCTCGACCTGGGCCTCATCGGCCACATCGGCGCCAATGGCAATGGCCCGGCCGCCTTCGGCATTGATCCGCGCGGCCAACTGCTCGGCCGGCGCGGCCTGGGAGTTGTAGTTGAGCACCACGCTGGCACCGGCCGCCGCCAGGGCGATTGCGGTGGCGGCGCCAATGCCGGAGCTGGCGCCAGTGACCAGGGCTACCTGCTGGTCGAGGGATATCTGCATGCACTGCACTCCTGTCGCCGCTGTCGAAGGCCGGGGCTGATGCGCCCAGGCGACACGCAACGCATCAGTGGCCCCTGTTGTGCTGACCCCGGACGCGGTTCAGGAGTTCAGTTCAGCGCGGTGGTTGCAGCCCGCGCAGTAGCAGCTCAAGCGCTTGCAGGGCTTGTTGCAGGCGTTGCCCGGGCTGCTCGGCGGCGGCGATCCACAGCGCCGCGTCCACCAGGCTGCCGTTGATCAGGCGCGCCAGGGCCTGGCTCGGCGCGGGCGTGATCAGCCCGGCTTCGACCAGCGCTTGCAGGCGGCGGCTGAGGGAGTCGATGCAGTGTTCCTCGGCTGGCTGCCGTTGCCCCAGCACGGCCCGGGCATCCTGCAGGACGATGCGGCGGATCTCGGCTTCCTGGGCCATTTCCAGGTAGGCCCGGCAGCGCTGGGCAAAGCCTTGCCAGGGATCACTGGCCGCTGCGGAAATGGCCTCCAGGCGCTCATCCATTTCACTGTCGATCTGCTCCACCACCGCCGCCAGCAACCCCTGCTTGTCACCGAAGTGGTGATACAGCGCGCCCCGGGTCAGCCCGGCTTCGGCGGTCAGGTCGTCCATCGAGGTCTTGGCGTAGCCCAGGCGGGCAAAGGCCTGGCGCGCGCTGGCAATCAGCCTGGCGCGGGTTTGCTCGATCATCGCGGCGCGTGGGCGGCTGCTCATGGACACAGTTCTCCAACAAATGGCGGGTTGACATACGAGGCGTATGTTTACATGATTTTTAACATACGAGGCGTATGTGTTTCTACTGTGCCTGCCCTTTGTGGCAAGTTGCAGCCCCCCAAGGAGTCGTTGTAAATGGCAAACCCCTACCGCGAACTGTTCAAGGCCCCCGGCAGCCGGGCCTTTGTGCTGGCCGGGATGATCGCGCGCATGCCGATCTCCATGACCGGCATCGGCCTGATCACCATGCTGGCTCAACTGCACGGCGGGTACGCCCTGGCCGGCTCGGTGGCGGCGACGTTCGCCTTGGCCACGGCGTTCTGCGCGCCCCAGGTATCGCGCCTGGTGGACCGTTACGGCCAGAGCCGGATATTGCCCCTGGCCGCCGGCCTGGGGGGCGGGGCGCTGCTGGCCCTGCTGCTGTGCACCCGCTTGCAGGCCCCGCATTGGACCCTGTTCCTCTGCGCCGCCCTGGCCGGCTGCATGCCCAGCATGTCGGCCATGGTCCGTGCCCGCTGGACCGAGCTGTACCGCGGCCAGCCGCAGCTGCAGACCGCCTATGCCCTGGAGTCGGTGCTCGATGAGGTCTGCTTCATTGTCGGCCCGCCCTTGTCGGTGGGCCTCAGCGTCGGTCTGTTTCCCGAAGCCGGGCCCCTGGCGGCGCTGCTGATGCTGGTGCTGGGGGTCAGTGTGTTCGTCATGCAGAAGAGCACCGAGCCGCCGGTCCATCCTCACGAGGAAGGGCACGCTGGCTCGATCATTCGCTCGGTGGAAATCCGCCTGCTGCTGTTGCTGATGACCGCCATGGGCACCATCGTCGGGGTGGTGGACGTGGTCAGCGTGGCTTTCGCCCAGCAACAGGGGCAGCCGGCGGCGGCGAGCATCGTGCTCTCGGTGTACGCCATCGGCTCATGCCTGGCGGGCATCGCCTTTGGCGCCCTGAAACTGGCCACGCCCTTGCCCCGGCTGTTCATGTACGGCGGTATCGCCACGGCGCTGACCACCTTGCCGCTGCTGCTGGCGAGCAACATCCTCGGCCTGTCCCTGGCGGTGTTCGTTGCCGGGCTGTTTTTCTCGCCGACTCTGATCGTCGCGATGGCCCTGGTGGAACGCAGCGTGCCGCCGGCCAAGCTCACCGAGGGCCTGACCTGGCTGGTCACCGGCCTGAGCATCGGCGTGGCCCTGGGGGCCGCGGGGTCCGGAGCGCTGGTGGACCAGTTCGGCGCCCGCAGCGGCTTCTGGCTGGCCCTGGCGGGCGGCGCGGTGGTACTGGGGGCGGCGTTGCAGAGCTATCGGCGCATGCGCTGAGGTGATCGGTGGACTAATTTGTTCCCCTCGTGCTGCGTTTCTTTAGCGTCCATCCGTCGAGGGAATAACCGTGACTCAGTTGAACCTGCTGTGCCTGCCGTATTCCGGCGCCAGCGCCATGGTCTACAGCCGCTGGCGCCGCAAGCTGCCGCAGTGGCTGCACCTGCAACCGCTGGAGCTGCCCGGGCGTGGCGCCCGTTATGCCGAGCCGCTGCACACCGACATGCGCGAGCTGGCGCGGCAGCTTGCCCTGGAAATCCGGGGCACGCTGCGCACCCCTTACGCCCTGTTCGGCCACAGCCTGGGCGCCTTGCTGGCCTGCGAACTGGCCCATGCCCTGCGCGCCCTGGGGTGCCCGGAGCCGGTGGCGCTGTTTGCCTCGGGCACTGCTGCGCCGACCCTGCGCACCGAATACGACCGGGGGTTTGCCGAGCCCAAGACCGATGAGCAACTGATCGAACAGTTGCGCACCCTCAACGGCACCAGTGAAGAAGTGCTGGCCAACCAGGAACTGATGAGCCTGACCTTGCCGATCCTGCGGGCCGACTTTCTCTTGTGCGGGCGCTTTCGCCCGGTGCAACGGCCACTGCTCAATTGCCCGGTGCATGTGCTGGGCGGCAAGACGGATCGCGCCACCACCGAGCAACTGATCGGCTGGAGCAAGGAAACCCACGGCAGTTTTTCGGTGGACATGCTGGCGGGCGGGCACTTCTTCATCCACGAGCACGAGGCCAAGGTGCTGAGCCTGCTCAAGGGCCATCTGGAGGTGCATCGCCGCCGCCACCTGCAACCGGTAGCCGCGGTTTCCTAGCGGCTACACACCTGCTTGCTGTAGCCGCTGGCGCAGGCTGCGCACGGCCCGCAGGGAGGCAAAAATCCCGGGTTCGCCAGGGGTTCGGCTGGCGATCGCCAAGCAAGGCCCGGCGGGCCTTTGCGCAGCTTCGCGGGCTCGGCAGCGGCTACAGGGAAGAGGGTGGGGCGGTTGGTGGGGCTCAACCCAGGGAGCTGCCCAGGCGCCAGTAGCCCATCAGGGTCAGGTTGCGACGCTCCTGGCCGCGCTCGTTGATCAGGTGGCGGCGAATGTTCATTACCGTGGCCGACTCGCCGGCCACCCAGGCGTAGAAATCGTTGTCCGCCGGTTGGGCGGTTTCCCAGAGGCGCTGTTCGTCGTTGCGTTCGGAAACCTTGATCGGCCGGCGCTGGCTGTTGGCCGGCGGCAGTTCGGCCAGCTCCCGGGCGGCATGGATCAGGGTTTCGCCATGGCGTGCGCCCAGCAGGTCCCGGGGCAACCAGTTGATCCGCGCCAGCGGGTGGCAGCGCAGGTCGATGCAATCGCTTTCATAGGGCACTTCGATAAACGCCTGCACATCCGGATGGTCCGGATAACCCTGCAGTTCTTCCAGAATGCCGGCAATCGCCGGCAGCGCGGTTTCATCGCCCATCAACAGCACCTTGCGGATCCCCGCCGGCGGCAGCCATTCATAACCACCGGGGTCGCCGCTGTAGGCCTTGTTCGGCACCACCATCTGCAGGCGGTCGCCGGGCCGGGCATGGGTGGCCCAGGCGGAGGCCGGGCCGTTGACCCCGTGCAGGACGAAATCCACATCCATTTGCGCAGGCTGCAGGCGCAGGGCGCGAATGGTGTAGGTGCGCATCGGCGGTTGCTGCTCGGCCGGCAGCTTGCGCCGGGCCGCCTGCCAGTCGCCTTCCACCGGCAGTTGCGAGGGCGTGCCATCGGCCCCGGGAAACAGCAGCTTGATGCGCTGGTCCGGTGCCAGGGTGCGCGCTTGGGCGATGTCCTCGCCGGTAAACACCAGGCGGGCCATGGACGGGCTGAGGTGGATGCGCTGCTTGAGCTCGACGTTGATTACCCGGTAGCCCTTTGGCCTGGACCGGTCGATGCCGGTCAGTTTGCGCAAGCCTTGGGTGAGGAGGCCGGTCAGCGATTGAGCGGAGGACATGGGCGGGTACCTGCTGCAAGGGGAGGATAAGGAAGGAACGAAGGATGAGCGGGGTGATTTACTGCCGGCGGCGCCTGCCCAATCACCCTGAGGGGCCCGCAAGCGGGTTGTTCTGGCGCTGTGCGGGGTTAATTTTCCCCGGCCTTCATCCGTTCCGTAGGGATGACCGAGCCAATGCTCGATACCCAACAAGTAAGTACGGATGACTCCCGATGAATGCAGAAGACTCCTTGAAGCTCGCCCGCAGATTCATTGAACTGCCGCTGGAAAAGCGCCGGTTGTTCTTGAAGGCTCTGGACAAGGAAGGCGTCGACTTCTCTCTGCTGCCGATTCCGGCGGGGGTTGCGGTGCCTGATCGCCAGGCCCTGTCCTATGCGCAGCAGCGCATGTGGTTTCTCTGGCAGCTGGATCCGCAGAGCGCGGCCTACAACCTGCCCAACGCGGTCCGCCTGAGCGGGCCGCTGGACCGGGCAGTGCTGGCGCAGGCCTTCGACTGGCTGCTGGAGCGGCATGAGAGCCTGCGCACGGTCTTTGCCCTGGAGGACGATGAGCCTCGGCAGGTGATCCAGGAGGCGCGGGTCGACATCGATTATCGGGAGCTCTGCGACCTCGACCCGGCGCAGCGCGAAACCAGGGTGCAACAGCTGGCCGACGCCGAAGCGCGCCGGCCCTTCGATCTGCAACAGGGGCCTTTGCTGCGGGTCTGCGTACTGGGCCTGGGCGAGCAGGAGCACGTGATGCTGCTGACCCTGCACCATATCGTCGCGGATGGCTGGTCGATGGGGGTCTTGATCGAAGAGTTCCTGCACGCCTACGACAGCCTGCTCCAGGGTGAGGTGCCGAACGTCCCGGCGCTGCCGATCCAGTACCGCGACTACGCCCTGTGGCAGCGCAGCTGGCTGGAGGCAGGGGAGCAGGAGCGGCAACTGGACTACTGGCGCGCCAAGCTGGGTGACGAGCATCCGCCGCTGAAACTGCCCACCGACCATCCGCGGCCGGCCCATTCCAGCCGCCAGGGGCGCCGCCTGGATTTTGCCCTGGAACAACCCCTGGCCCAGCAACTGGGCGCCTTGGCGCGCCAGCAGGGGGTGACCCTGTTTGCCGTGCTGTTGGCCGGCTTCAAGCTGCTGCTATCGCGCTACAGCGGCCAGCAGGACATCCGGGTCGGCGTGCCCATCGCCAACCGCACGCGCCAGGAAGCCGAGGGGCTGATCGGTTTCTTCGTCAACACCCAGGTACTGCGTACCGAACTGAGCCCGCAATTGACAGTGCAGCAACTGCTGGCCGATATCCGCGAGACTACCCTGAGCGCCCAGGCCCATCAGGACCTGCCCTTCGAGCGCCTGGTGGAAGCCCTGCACCTGGAGCGCAGCCTGAGCCACAGCCCGCTGTTCCAGGTGCTGTACAACCACCAGCCCCAGGTCACCGAACTGACCACCTTGCACAGCCGCTCCGGGCTGCAAGTGCAGGCCTTGCCGCGCAACGAGCGCACGGTGCAGTTCGACTTGACCCTGGACACTTTCGAACGCGGTGGCCAGTTGCAGGCCGCCTTCACCTACGACTGCCAGTTGTTCGAAGCGCAGACCATCGAGCGCATGGCCGGCCACTGGCAGAACCTGTTGTGGGCGATGGTGCGCGAGCCGCAGTCGGCGCTTGCCGAACTGCCGCTGCTCAGTGCCCAGCAGCACCGGGGCTTCCTGGCCCAGGGGGCTGGCGCAGAAGAGGTGTTCAGCGCCGAATCGGTGCTCGAACTCTTTGCCCGCCAGGTCGCCACGCAGCCCGAAGCACCGGCCCTGGTATTCGCCGGGCAGTGCCTGAGCTACCGCGAGCTGGACCTGCGTGCCAGCCGTCTGGCCGCAGCGCTGGTGGCGCGTGGCGTGGGGCCGGAAGTGCCGGTGGGTATCGCTGTGGAGCGTTCCCTGGAGATGGTGCTGGGCCTGTTGGCGGTGCTCAAGGCCGGCGGTGCCTATGTGCCCCTGGACCCGCAATACCCCGAACAGCGCTTGAGCTACATGCTTGAAGACAGCGGCGTACGCCTGCTGCTGAGCGAGACGGCGGTGCAGCCGCGGCTGCCGGTGGCGGCCCGGGTCGAGGTGCTGTTGCTGGATCAGGCACAGGCCTGGGCGCCGGACAGCGATCCGCTGGCAGCCTTGCCCGGGATGGCTGTCGGGAACCTGGCCTATTCGATCTACACCTCCGGCTCCACCGGTGCCGCCAAAGGCGTGAGCATCACCCACGGAGCCCTGGCCAACTATGTGCAGGCGATCATCCAGCGCCTGCCGCTGGGGACTGCGCGCACTATGGCCGTGGTCTCGACCATCGCCGCGGATCTTGGTCACACCACGCTGTTCGGCGCCTTGTGCTCCGGCAGTTGCCTGCACGTGATCGACCTGGATACCGGGTTGGACGCCGACGCCTTCGGCGCCTACCTGCACACCCACCAGATTGATGTATTGAAGATCGTCCCGTCGCATTTGCAGGCGCTGATGAGTGGCGAAGAACCGGCCCGTTCCCTGCCGCGCCAGTGCCTGGTGCTGGGCGGCGAGGCCTGCCCGGCGGCTCTGGTCCGCAGGATCGCGACCCTGGCACCGGAGTGCGCGGTGTTCAACCACTACGGCCCCACGGAAACCACGGTCGGCGCCCTGACCATGGCCGCCGCCACGCTGGCGGCCGAGCGGGCGGTGGTGCCCCTGGGCCTGCCGCTGGCCAACGTCCGTGCGCGGGTGCTGGATGCATCCTTGCAACCGGTGGCGCCCGGCACTCCGGCCGAGCTGTACCTGGGTGGCGCCGGCCTGGCGCGGGGTTACCACCAGCGCGCGGCCTTGACCGCCGAGCGCTTTGTGCCGGACCCCTTCAGCGGCGACGGGCAGCGCCTGTACCGCACCGGTGACCTGGCGCGCTATCTGGACGGCGGGGTTATCGACTACCTGGGCCGCATCGACCATCAGGTGAAGATCCGCGGTTACCGTATCGAGCTGGGGGAAATCACCGCGGCCCTCAAGCAGTTGCCCCAGGTCGAAGACGCCGTGGCACAGGTGGTCAGTGTGGCGGGCGAGTCGCAAGTGGCGGCCTATGTGGTACTGGCCAAGGCTCAGGAACCGGAGGCGGCGTGGCAGGAGATCCGCCGGCAACTGGCGGTGGCCTTGCCCGACTACATGCTGCCCATGCATTTCCTGGCGTTGGCCGGCATGCCCTTGACCCCCAACGGCAAGCTCGACCTGCGGGCCCTGCCGCCATTGCAGCAGCAGGCGCCGGTGGAAGCCTTTGTGGCCCCGGTCAGCGAGCTGCAGCAGGGCATCGCGGCGATCTGGCAGGCGGTGCTCAAGGTCGAGCGGGTGGGCCTGGGCGACAACTTCTTCGCCCTGGGGGGCCATTCATTGCTGGCGACCCAGATCATGTCCCGGGTGCGTCGCCTGCTGGGGGCGGACGTGCCGCTGCGGGTGCTGTTCGAAACCTCGCGCCTGGACGAATTCGTCGAACAGGTACAGGCCTGCGCGGGCGCCGCGGCACTGCCGCAGATCGAGGTGCTGGAGCGTGATGGGCCCTTGCCGGCCTCCCATGCCCAGCAGCGGCAATGGCTGTTCTGGCAGATGCATCCGCAGAGCACCGCCTACCACACGCCGATCGTGGTCCGTTTGCAGGGGGAACTGGACCAGGCTGCCTTGCAGCAGGCCTTCGATGCCCTGGCCCAGCGCCATGAAGCGTTCCGCACCACCTTCACCCAGCATCAGGAACGCCTGTGCCAGGTGGTGCATGCACAGGGCGCGATCAGCGTGGCCTGGGAGCGATTGACGCCGGGCCTGCCCCGCGAAGCCGTCCAGGCCCGCGCCCTGGAGGAGACCCAGCAACTGTTCGATCTGGAGCGCGGGCCCCTTTGCCGGGCCCGGGTGCTGCAGATCGCCGAGCGCGATTACCTGCTGGTGGTGACCTTGCACCACATCATTTCCGATGGCGCCTCCATGAGTGTGCTGGCCCGGGAATTCGTCGCGCTGTACCGCGGCTTGATCCAGGGGCAGGCACCGCAGTTCGAGCCGTTGAGCGTGCAGTACGCCGACTACGCCAACTGGCATCGCAGCTGGCTGGAGCAGGGCGAGCAACAGCGCCAGCTGGATTACTGGCGCCAGCAACTGGGGCTGGAGCATCCGGTTCTGGAGCTGCCTCTGGATCATCCACGCCAGGCGCTGGTCTCCCACCGCCAGGAACGCCTGGGCCTGCGCCTGCCGGCGGACCTGGAGCAAGGGCTGCGGCGAGTGGCGCGGGAACATGACATGACCCTGTTCCAGCTGTTCCTGGGGTCGTTCGCGTTGCTGCTGCACCGTTACTCCGATCAGCCGGATATCCGCATCGGGGTGCCGGTGAGTAATCGCCGCCACCAGGAAATGGAAGGGGTGATGGGCTTCTTCGTCAACACCCTGGTGATGCGCGTCGAACTGGCGCCGAGCCTGCCGGTGGGGCAGTTGCTGCGTCAGGTCAAGGCCACGGCCCTGGCCGCCCAGGCCCATCAGGACCTGCCGTTCGATCGTCTGGTGGATGCCCTCAAGCCCCAGCGTGCGCTGGACCAGAACCCGTTGTTCCAGGTGATGTACAACCACCTGAGCATTGCCGGGGAAAGCACCGACGGCACCAGCCTGCCGGGCCTGCAAGCCGAGGAAATGGTCCTGCAGGGCGGTACCGCGCAATTTGACCTGACCCTGGAAACCCTGGAGACCGACGCCGGGATCAACGCTTCGTTCATCTATGCCGGCGAATTGTTCGAGGTCTCCACCGTCCAGAGCCTTGCCGATCACTGGCGCAATCTGCTGCAAGGCATGCTTGAACCGCAGCAAGCCCTGGGCGAGCTGCCGATGCTGGGCCAGGACGAGCAGCGGCGCATTCGCCAGGAGTGGGACCACACCGATGTGGTCTACCCGACCCATCGTTTTGTCCACCAGCTGTTTGCCGATCAGGCGGCCAAGGCGCCGGACGCCCCGGCGGTGTTTTTCGCCGAGCAGCGCTTGAGCTATCGCGAGCTGGATACTCAAGCCAACCAGCTGGCGCACAAGTTGATCGAACTGGGCGTTGGCCCGGAAGTGCGGGTGGCCATCGCCATGCCGCGCTGCGCGGAAATCATGGTGGCCTTCCTGGCCGTGCTCAAGGCCGGTGGGGTTTATGTGCCGCTGGATATCGAGTACCCCCAGGACCGCCTGCGCTACATGATGCAAGACAGCGGCGCGTGGCTGCTGCTGACCCAGAGCCACCTGCTGGATCGCTTGCCGATCCCCGAGGGCCTGCCGACCCTCACCGTCGAACGCGCCGCAGATTTTGCCGCCTACCCCGCCACCACCCCGCAGGTGGATCTGGCCGAGGAAAACCTCGCCTATGTGATCTACACCTCTGGGTCCACCGGCTTGCCCAAGGGCGTGGCGGTGTCCCACGGCCCGCTGGCCATGCACAGCCTGGCCACCGGCGAGCGCTATGAAATGAGCCCGGCGGATTGCGAGTTGCACTTCATGTCCTTCGCCTTCGACGGCTCCCACGAAGGCTGGATGCACCCGCTGATCTACGGGGCCAGCGTGCTGATTCGCGACGATAGTTTGTGGTCGCCGGAATTCACCTACGAACAGATGCATCGCTATGGCGTCACCGTCGGTGTGTTCCCGCCGGTGTACCTGCAACAACTGGCGGTACACGCCGAGCGCGACGGCAACCCGCCGGCGGTGCGGGTCTACTGCTTTGGTGGCGATGCAGTGCCGCAGGCCAGTTACGACTTGGCCTGGCGAGTGCTGCGGCCCAAGTACATCTTCAACGGCTACGGCCCGACTGAAACCGTGGTTACGCCATTGATCTGGAAGGCCAAGGCGGGCGATCCGTGCGACGCGGCCTACGCGCCCATCGGCAATATCGTCGGCAATCGCAGCGCTTATGTGGCCGATGCCAACCTCAACCTGTTGCCGGTTGGCGTGGCCGGCGAGCTGTACCTGGGCGGCCTGGGCGTGGCCCGGGGTTACCTGGATCGACCTGGGCTGACAGCGGAACGCTTTATTCCTGACCCCTACAGCACCACCGGGGCCCGGCTGTACCGCAGCGGCGATCTGACCCGCTATCGCACCGATGGCTTGGTGGAATATGTGGGCCGTGTCGACCATCAGGTGAAGGTGCGGGGCTTCCGTATCGAGCTGGGCGAGATCGAAGCGCGCCTGCTGGAGCAGGACCCGGTACTGGAAGTGGCGGTGATCGCCCAGCCAGGGCCGAGCGGCCAGCAGCTGGTGGGCTACATCGTGCCGGTGGACGCCGAGGTGGCGTCGAGCAACGAGCGCCAGGCGCAGTTGCGCGAGAGCATCAAGGCGCGCCTGCGCGAGAGCCTGCCGGACTACATGGTGCCGACCTACCTGCTGTTCCTCGAAGCACTGCCGCTGACACCGAACGGCAAGCTGGACCGCAAGTCGCTGCCGAAAGTCGATGCGCAGCTGATGCAGCAGACCTACGTCGCGCCGCAGAACCCGCTGGAACAACAGATCGCGGCGATCTGGGCCGATGTGCTGAAGCTTGAGCAGGTGGGCGTCACCGACAACTTCTTCGAACTGGGTGGCGACTCGATCATCTCGAT